>NZ_JACBZW010000004.1:0-624451 GCF_013408065.1 Bradyrhizobium sp. IAR9 | reverse complement strand
GCCGATCGCCCTCGACAAACGGACTGGCGATGAACCGCTCGGCTGTCAGCTCAGGGCGGTTCAGGTAGCCCCGTGCCACTCCCGCCCCGCCAATGTAAAGCTCGCCCACCGCGCCGAATGGCACCAGCCCGCCACGGCCATCCAGCAGGTAAACCCGCGTGTTGGCGATTGGACGCCCGACGTGAGGCATCTGGGGCCAACATGACGGATCAGCTGCAAGGTGGTGCTCGGAAATGACGCTGATTTCCGTGGAGCCATATTGATTGATCAATCTCGCGTTCGGGTGTGCTTCGAAGAACGCTCTAAGCAATGGAGTGGCCTGCAATCGCTCGCCGGCTGTATAAAGCTCTCTTAAAGAGGGCAGCTGCACGCGCTGCGTGCTCCAGACTTCCGCAAAATGATTCAATGCCACGAACGGGAGGAAAAGCCGCTCGATCGCCTCGCACTCTACAAACTCCAGCAGGTCGGAGAAGCGCCTCCGGGTCTCTTCCCGCAGGAGCACAAGCACTCCGCCCTCCTTCCAACAGATGAACAATTCCTGACAGGACACATCGAAGTTCAGGGTCGCGAATTGAAGTGTGCGCAGCTTTGACGTGCCAATCCCCGCAAGCGAATTCACAAGCGCGCCATGGGACATTTCAACGCCCTTGGGGATTCCGGTTGAGCCGGAGGTATAGATGACATAGGCGAGATGGCGCGATGTGAGGCTAAGCGTGCCCGGGTCCGGGTTCGAAGGCGGCCGCTCGCCCCACGTCGGGGTCGCCGTCTCCAGATTGACGACCGTCACATCGGCCACGGCTTCGGCGCCCAATGCGGTTCGACCGGCGACATCGCAAAGCAGCAGTTTCGGTTTTGCATCGTCGACAATCTGCCGCAGGCGCGCTGACGGATAAGCCGGATCTAGCGGCAGATAGGCGCCGCCAGCCTTCAGGATCGCCAAGAGGCCAACCACCATCGCTAGGCTGCGTTCCAGGCAGATCGCCACCGGCTGGTCCGGCTTGACCCCGAGCTCGATCAGATAATGCGCCAGCCGGTTGGCCCGCGCATTGAGTGCGCCATAGCTCAGTCTCTCCTTCTCATGGACCACCGCCACCGCTTCCGGTGCCTTTTGCACCTGCGCCTCGAACAGCTCATGGATACATCGCTCAAAAGAATAAGGCGCCGCCTTCCCATTCAAATCCTCAAGTAGATACCTGCGCTCGTCAGTCGGCAGAATGTCGATCCGGCCGACAGACTGCCCCGCATCGTCCATCACGCCGCATAACAAAGCTTGCAAATGCTGCGTCATGCGGTCGGTCTGCTTGGGCGCTAATCGGGCGGCATCAAAATGCCAGCGGAAGTTTCCATCCAGAGCGCGAACCTCAAAGGTCAGCAAATCGCCGCATAAGGCTTGGCCAGCCTTGTGGCTCGTCGTCAGATCGTCAGCGATGGAACAGCTCTCTGCGGTGATTGCAATGCCGATCGGCCAAGGCTGGCGCGACCGTAGCGCCTCCACACTTCGCAATGTCGGACAGCGCGCGATAAGATCCCGGGTATAGCTAGCGTGCGTCCTCAGCTGAGCGACTTCGGCTGCTACGGTTTTGCGAACTTCTTCAAAATCGAGAGCAAGTCCGATGCAAACATCCATCGGCACGACGGAGGAGATCAACACCTCGACGAGTTTGCAGCCAGTTTGCAATACATCCCTTGCAGGCGTCCATCCCAGTTGAAGTTCTTTTTCCCCCGTGATCCGAGCGAGATAGATCAGCCAAGCCGTTACCAGATATTCCGACCGATCCTGTGGGGAAACTTGAGCCAAAGCGCTTGGGCAAAACCACGAACTCGACTGCCATCGGGAAGGCGCCGCAGCCACGGAGGATGACACGAAAGGAGGATGCAATCTTCTAAACTGCTCGAGCCGCCGTCGCCAAAACTCCTCCCCACGCGCCAGGAGTTCATGTGCGCCAGATATGCTCTGCACCTGTTCATCGCTCAAGATCGGAAGGCGACTTCCTTGATTCACGCAAATCGCTCACACTGGTTCTAATCTGTTTTGGGGCTTAGGCTGGTCTGCATTGATGTGGCGAGCCCCTTCGCCGAAGCAGATCACTCAATCTTCCTGCCAACCTTCCGCATCATCAAATATGGTGTCGGCAGTAGCCGCGGGGAGGCGTTGCGGTAATCGCAGCTGCCACTCAACCGCGTCAGAGTTTCTGGCAAGCGTTCTCATCGAACGGCTTCTCCTTTATGGCGCCCTTTTAGAGGATTACGCATGTATCGTGCCAAAGGTGAAATCGAGTGCAATCAATGCGGTAGCCACAGCAGTGCTATGTCAGCTGTCGAACAGCGCCGCCAGACATCGTACAACTGAGCGCGCTATCAATCGGCACAAGCCTCCGCTCGCGTGGTCTTCCGGACAGAGGAAAATGGACTTGGAATGCCAAAGTAATTTGTCGTAAAGCCGGGACAAAGACTTTTTCTGAGGTCCGCGCGTGCGATACGAGACAGCGCTGGATCGCTCGAGTAAATGTTTTCGCAATTAGCGGCAGTTCATGTTGGATTGGCGTTTCTTCGCATCGCTCAATATGTGGAGCCTGCCGGGTCGTCGAGCTTGTGGCGCTCGGTTCCGGTCAGGGGCGGGTTGAAGATGCTCACGAGGATCATGTCCTTGTCCCGTCCCCCGCGCAGGAAATGCTTGTCATGCTTGTCAAGCACATACATGTCACCCTTGCGAATGGGAAAGACATTGCCGTCCATGTCCTCGACCTCGCCCTCTCCGCCGATGCAGTAGCAGGCTTCGAGATGATTCCGGTATTGCAGAAGCGAAACGGTGTTAGCGCGCACCACGGTGTGGCAGATGCTAAAACCCATGCCGTCCTTATCCGTCAAAAGGCGGTGGCTAGTGCCATTGCCCCAATCGACGAAGCGATCGGTTGCTTCGACGTCGTGCAGGTTACGCACAATCATAGTGTTCGATTGCCGGGTGCAGGTTGAAGTGATTGATCCAAAAGCTGGAGGCCGTTGTTCTGCCCCGGAACTGCGACTTCCCTGTCGCGCGGCCGACCTGCGGTCTCCGTCGAAACAACCAACCGTCGGTCGCGGAGAGCCCGTGCAGTAGTCCTATCGGATAGGCTACACGCAAAAGGCCTGCCATTTGCCGACGGCGACTAGTGAGAATATCGGCGCGAGGGTATTTCGCAGCCGATCCCGATCGGCGCGTACCAAATTGATGTTCCACCCTTCGCGTGGTGCCGCCGCTCACCTTTGTATTCCCCAGAATGCTGCTAGAGATATTGCCGGCGACATAAACTGTCTCCAGTCGCAGATTTGGCAAGTCGTTTCCTTCCTTGCTGTGCCTCTCGCCGCGAACACGGTCCGCAGCGTCTCAGCTAGTAGAGCAAATCTCATGCCGTGGTCACAGGCCGATGAAGGATGAATTTGTGGCTGTCTCAGCTGGCTAGCGAGTGAGAACGATTTGCCTGGGCGTGTAGCCAATCTAACAAACTGCCGAGATATGGCCGAACACAAACAGGCCCGCGAGCGAGAACCGGTCGAACAGTGCGGCTTTTTATTCCGCTATGGCAAGTGCCGATATAGATTGAGCACCTGATACCCGAGCCGAATGAACTCACGTGCAAGTCCGCAGATCAGGTCCTCGGGGCTAGGCCAACAGCGGGCGGATATCGTCGATTATTTGCCGTTTCGCGAGCTCATGATGATGCCGTCGGCGAGAAATTGCGTGGTCCCGAATGCGCGCGTCGTTCGCGGCTCGGCGCCTAGCTTGCCGGCATGTCCGTCCCCTTCGGAAGGCTAAACGCGAGCGGAAAGGTGTCGGCCGAAAGAGACTCGAGCGCGGTCTGCTCTTCGGTGAGGCGTCTTTCAATGAACTGACGTTCGACATCCGACAGGTTCGACTTCAGCAGGCGACGATAGCGGTGGACGTTGTTGCGGTGAGCACGAATGCGCGCCAAATATTCATCAAGCATCCTGGACGCTCCTGAGGTCGTCGCAATCTCAACGAAGAGATATTCAGGTGAGCATGTCGTCGATCAGCGCGGCGCCTGTCATCGCACCTCGGAACCCGTTCGGCAGGCGGACAAGGACCATGGCAGTCCGTGCTATCATTCGTTCGCCTAGCCTAGCTTAGGCTAGCCTTTCCATCGCGACGATCCGCAGCGTTTTTGGCACGCCATACGCCGTCTTTCTGCTCGGTTAGTCCCTCAAACAGAGCTGGACGCTTGTAAGGCGCAAGGAATAGTCGGTCACGCCCCCGGCGGCGGACGCTTATCCCTAACAAGCTCGCCCGTCAGTATTCTCTGCCGACGAGCTGAACATCATTTGGCGATGTGCTATACGCATCTTCGTTGAGAACAGCTTTGTTTGAGAGTTTCGATGTCTCTTTCGATTGGATTGATTGTGGACGGCTATGTGAAACTAAACAACCGCAGCGCGCTGGAGAACCTTCTGGCGCATCGGCGGGAGCTACTGCAGCAGTTGAACTGCGTTACTGGAGTTGATCCAAAGCCAGCGATCGCTCAGGTCAGTCAAGACATCACAGTGATCGAAAGGGCACTTGCGGCGCTCGCACAGGACTAAACAGCAACGGCGCACCGGCTCGCGTGAGTTGACGGCGCTCCGGCGCCGAACACTGAGTTCGCCCTCGTTTCCGGACGAAGGTAATTAGCGCGACGCCTCACCGGCATCGTGGCGCGCGTGCGCCAAGGCTTGGATGCGCTGCCTGTTGTACGAGCTGCTCTCTCGTTTCAACGAACGGCCTCGCAGCGAGCAACGCGCCAACCGATTCACATCAGATAACGCCGCGTCTTGGCTAGGCCGCCATCGATTTGCGACCACGATACACCTCTGCGAGCTGGTCGGATCGCTATGCCGCAGGCTACGCGACGGCGCGCGCGAACCTGGATAGCAGGCCAGGATCTTCAGCACTTTAACTTGGAAATTCACCTCAATGACAAGCCATGCCCTAGATCTTTCGCCACATCGATGGTGCCCTGGAAAGAGCTTCCTGACCGATCTGTTTAAGCAGATCGGGGCGCGTCTCACCTCTGGTGGCGGCCTCCAGGATTTTGGAGGCAACGTAGGCGCGGACGCCGACGTCATACGGTGGGACGGTCTCGCAAACCTCATCCAGGATCGTGCGCAGAAGCGCGGTCGTGGCACCGTCCAGCATTGGGAGATCTCCCTCATACCATCGAGGAAGATAATGGGCATTTGCTGGACCGCAACTCAAGTACATCAGATCCTCCGCGAATGTCATAATACTGAACCGAACTCGCACTTGGCTGCTCTCGGCAGCGTGGGAGCGGCCCCGCCTCGCTCCACCCCGTCTGCGGCAGAGCCAATCTCCAACCGACATCATGAACTCGAGCGTGGGGCAGTTGCTCAGCACGCAAAGGGCAGTTCCCGATCGTCTTCGAGAGTTCTTCCAGGATGTTGAGGATCTCAGGGCCAACCCATCCGGTTCGAGTGGCTTCTGAGCGCTATCACTTGCGGATCTGCCTACGACGGCGACCAGAACAGGTCTACATTGTCGATCAACCGAGTCGAGCCGACGTACGCTGCGACACAGAGCACCGCCGGATAACGCAGAGGGCTCTCCGCAATCCTTAGGGTCCCAGTGTCGACAAGCTCAAGGTACTGCAGTCGATCGACCCTTTCCAAATGCTTTCTTGCAAGCGCAATCAGCGTTGCCGCGTCGCGCTCCCCTGAGGCGAACTCTTGCGCTGCGGCGGACAAGCCACGGCTGATCGCAAGGCTTCGACCACGTTCTTCCGGGCTGAGATAACGGTTGCGACTGCTCATTGCCAGCCCATCTGGCTCCCGCACGGTTGGCACAGTGACAATCTCGATCGGAAGATTCAGATCAACCGTCATGCGGCGTATCACAGCGCATTGCTGAAAATCTTTCTGTCCAAAGTACGCGACGTCCGGCTGCACCATGTTGAATAGCTTGCAAACGACAGTCGCTACACCACGAAAATGTCCAGGCCTGAAAGCTCCGCAGAGCGGTTTTGCGAGTTCGCCCGGCTCGACAAAGCTCTCGAATTGGGCCGGGTAGATCTCCTCTGCACTTGGCGCGAAGATGATGGAGACCCCGGCCCTGCGGCACAACGCTTCATCGCGCGCGAAGTCGCGAGGGTACCTGCTGAGATCCTCATTTGGGCCGAACTGAGTGGGGTTGACGAAGATGCTAACGACAGTGACGTCGCAATGTCCCCGGCTAGCCGAGATCAGGGCCAGGTGGCCCTCGTGCAAGTATCCCATCGTCGGAACGAATCCGATGCGCTTATCGGCCTTGCGAACGTCTGCAAGGGCGCGACGCAGCTCAGCGACCTTCGTAATGACTTGCATTTCTTACCCTGAGGTTGAGTTGGAGGGCACCCAGTTGGCGACGGCAGGCCGAAGCTGATCAGGAAGCCGATAGCACTCCTCTGAGCCCGGGAATGCACCTTTGCGGATATCGGCAGCCCAGCGCGACAGCGCCTCCTGGAACAACTGGAATCCATTTGTATAGGCACGAACGAATTTGGGGCGATGGCCTTCGGTTAGCCCCAAGACATCATGAAACACGAGCACTTGGCCCGAGCAATCGGGTCCTGCTCCGATCCCGATGGTTGGTATCGTGAGAAATTCGGTCGCTCGCGCCGCGAGCTCGGCAGGAATGCCCTCCAGGACCAGCGCGAAGCAGCCGGCTTCCTGCAGACGGTGCGCGTCATCGAGCAGCCGCAAGGCGGTATCCGTTGTCCTTCCCTGCACCTTGAATCCACCCATGACGTTGACGCTCTGCGGGGTCAGACCTAGATGTCCCATCACAGGAATTTCGCAATCGACCAAGGCGCGTACCATCTCGATGCGTTTGGCACCACCCTCGAGTTTCACAGCATCGGCGCCGCGCTGCAGAAAACCTCCTGCATTGCGAATTGTATCCTCAGAACCGAGATGAAAGCTCAGAAAGGGCATATCGGCAACAAGCAGAGCATGAGGCCTCGTGCGCGCAACAGCCTCCAGGTGATGATTCATCATGGCCACGCTGACGGGCAGCGTGTTGTCGAATCCCAGGCAGACGTTTCCAACGCTATCGCCGACCAGGATGATATCGACAATGGGATCTGCGATGCGCGCCGCAACCGCATCGTAGGCGGTGGTCATCACGACACGCCGTCCTTTATCCTTCCACTGCTGCAGTGCCGGAATCGTGACACGTTCTAGAGGCTGCTCTGAATGGTGGCTCATATTGGATCCTCTCCCACACACCGTCGGCGCTTCCTAGAGAAAGCGGGAGAAACCTGTCAATGGCATGGAGGATGGAGATCCCAGTTCTCTAAAACTGGAGAACAACGCAAAAACAGTCCAATGGTCGCGCAACCATGAGGCAAGACCTTCCTCATCGCGATTCCCCCCAATGGCTCATCTTCCCGTACAGCTTCAGCGACTATGCCCGCCGCCGCCTCGATCGAGGAGTGGCACTCGCGACGAGCCACCATCTGCACGCGCTTTCTGCGCTGATTGCAGGCTCTCCAAACGGTGAAGGCTCGACCCGACCGGGCTGCAGATGCACGCAGTGGCGACTTCCTCTCCAGGGCACATCTCCAGGGCACATCTCCATGTCTGCTCCCTAGGGGTACTCGTGAGACTCCTGCTTCGGCGCTGACGCAGCGAGCAAAGCAAACGGATGGCAGGCCATGAACGTCCAAACGTGACAGGCCGCTGTAAGCGCAGCGAGAATCGCGGTCGAGTAGACGTCGTCGCGAAGGCGCTCAGACCGAGCCAGCCTGCTGGCCCTGTAAGTCCTGAAGTCGATTATTTTTGCCGATGTTTCTGTCACTTGATTTCCACGCGCTCTAGAGGGAACACTCGAAGCCGCAACAAGTCTGAGCAGGGCGGTAGCGGCACAACTCGGTCTAGTCCTAAGCCGCTCGCAACCATCGAAGCCATTTTTGATCGGCCTCCCGCCGCGCCTTGAAGCGGTTGACGCATTTCGTGGAGCAAAGGGCCGTTCGCCAGCAGTAATGGCGGATCAGCCCAAACTTTCCTCCGCATATGGCGCAGCATGTGGCTGAATGGTGGAGGGAATTACGGAAGCCAATGTGCATTCGCGCCTCCTGTCAGACTTTTACTTGGGAAGCCCCGCTGCCCTCTCACCACATCACCACGCGCGCACCAAATGTGCGGTCGCCCGGCGGCCCGTCTCCCCGGTTCTTGCAGCCATCAAGTGACTGATGTGCGGCTGCCTCGTGAAGCAGTACTTTCCGCAGAAAGCCTCGCCGAGAATTTGCTCAAGATAATGGATTTCTCTATCGTGATTAACGCAATTCGCTCGACATTTCGGCCAAATGCTGCGCCTTTCATGTCTAGCCCGCAGGATTGCTGCGGCAGTTGGATCTGGAGCGCTTAAAGCAAGTGCTCAAAGCACGATCAGCCTGCGAGCCGTGGGTGCTGCATCCTCGTTGCACTATCAAACGGCAGCAATACGGACACTTTCGCCTTGCAAGATGCTGTCACTGCAGACGATTGCACAGTCTCATGCACCTCACATCAGGAAGTCAGCAGCGTCACGGATGGCAGCATAGATTTCATCAAGGTCGGCCGCCGTAACGCAGTAAGGCGGCATCACGTAGATCGTGTTACCGAGTGGGCGTAACAGCAGATTCCGCGCTTGGAAGAAAGCCAAAAGCTTCAGCCCGATGTCCGCCAGATAGCCTGCATCGCTCGTGTTGAGTTCAAGCGCTGTGACTGTTCCTGTGCGTCGGACGTTTGCGAACCGTGAATCGGCGCGGAATGGCACGAGTGCCTGTTCTTGCATCCTGGCCAAGGATGCCGGCCGCCGACGATATTCCTGATCCTGCCATAGGTCCAGATTGGCCTTGGCGGCAGCACAGGCCACCGGATTGGCCGTATATGAGCTCGAATGAAAAAACGTACGGGTGCGATCTTCAGAATAATGCGCATCGAAAATATCGGCACGACAGAGTGTGACGGCGAGCGGCAGCGCCCCAGCCGTGAGGCCTTTCGAATAGCAGGCGATATCGGGCGTGACATCGGCCTGCTCACACGCAAACAAGGTACCCGTCCGGCCCCAGCCCGTCATGACCTCGTCGGCAATAAACAGCACATCGAAGGCTTCGCAGATCCGCTTCATCTCTCTTAGCACCGAGGGAGAATACATCAGCATTCCACCGGCACCCAATATTAGGGGCTCCACGATAAAGGCTGCGGGATGTTGGTTTCGACACGCGTTCTCAAGCGCATCGAGCGCTATTTGCTCACGATCTCTTGCCGGGAACGGAATCGAGGTCACCTCGAACATCAGCGCCTCGTAGGCCCCATTGAAGACACCTCGGCTACCTACCGACATCGCCCCGATCGTGTCGCCATGGTACGAGTTCTGCATCACCACAATTTGGGTTCGCTGTCTTCCGGTATTGTGCCAGTAGCCGAGCGCCATTTTCAGCGCGACTTCGACGCTGGTCGACCCGCTATCGGAGAAGAACACATGCTCGAGCGCCGGGGAGGTGACCTTCAATAGTTCCGTCGCAACTTGCTCAGCCGGGTCGTGAGTGTATCCGGCGAAGATGACCTGGTTGAGCTTGCCTGCCTGCTCTCGGATCGCGTTCACGATGTATGGATGGCAATGGCCGTGGGTCACGACCCACCAGGAGGAGATTGCATCGATAAGGCGCCGGCCGTCTTCGGTGTAGAGATAAGCCCCCTCTCCCCGCAGCACCTTCGTCATGTCCCGCTGTAGAGCATGCTGCGTGAACGGGTGCCAGATCGGCGACCTCTTGGCTATCTTCATAGGTTCAGGAAATCACTGCTAACAAAGGAGTCTTTGAAAGCGGCCTGCAGCCTTTCGTCCGTGAGGGGAACAAGCCATGGGAGCCGTCCCAACCAACGCACTCTCCCGCTCTCGCAAATCGCGCTTTCAGTTTCGGTGTTTCTTTCCCCAATGAACGCAATTCCAAGGATTCGAATCTGACGCTTCCGCAGAGCCTCTATGGAGAGCAGGGAGTGATTGATTGTGCCCAGTCCCGTCCTTGCGCAAAGCACGACGGGAAGCTGCCAGCGCTCGAAGATGTCGATGTAAAGAGTGCGGGCTGTCAGCGGCACCATGAGTCCGCCGGCCCCCTCGATCACGAGTTGCCGCTCGCCGCTGTCCGGCAGTCGAAGCGTCTCTGTATCTATGCGAACGCCGTCGATCTCCGCGGAGTAATGGGGCGACGCAGGCCTCCGAAGTCGATAGAGCTCCGGGACAATCCGATCGGACGAGAGGCCGCCGAGGCGGCGGACGCACTCGGAGTCGGTCTCTTGTTCGAGTCCAGCCTGGACCGGCTTCCAGTAATTCGCGCCGAGAAAGCCGGCGAGCCCTGCGGAAAATACCGTTTTGCCGACCCCGGTGTCCGTACCAGTCACGACGATCCGCTTATTCATCAAAACGAGCCCCTCGTCACCTCAACCAGCGCATCGAGCATTGCGCGCACGTCGGCCTCCCCAACATTGAGTGTCAATGAAATTCGCAAGCGGGCGGTGCCTGCAGGGACGGTTGGCGGCCGAATTCCGCGGATATCGAAGCCGCGCGCCTGCAGAGCAGAGGCAACTCGCATTGCATGAGCATTGTCACCTACGATGTACGGCACGATCTGAGAGGTCGATGGTGTGCGCAAACCAAGCGAGGTGATCTGCCGATGCGCGAACGCAACGAGTTTGGCCAGCCGTTGCTGCCGCTCCGGCTCTTTCTGCAGGATGAGGAGTGCCTCTCGAACGGCAACGGCCATTAATGGTGGTGGGGCGGTAGCAAAAATAAACGGACGGCAGCGGTTGACCATGAAATCGCGCAAGATGCCGGAGGCCGTAACAAGTGCACCCGCCGCACCGAGCGCTTTGCCGCAGGTATGAACGACGATGAGATTTTCGCGCCTGTCATAAGGGGCCGTGAGCCCTCGTCCCTGATGCCCGTAAGCGCCTGTGGCATGAGCCTCATCCACGATCAGAAACGCGTCATGGCGATCGGCGATTGCCACCAGCTCTTCGAGTGGAGCGAAGTCGCCATCCATACTGTAGAGACTTTCGGCCACAATCCAGACGCGGCCCGCTCCACCTTTGGTTCGCCAGTCGCGAATTGCGTCTTCGACTGACTGGGAATCATTGTGCGCGTGAATTCGGCACTCTGCGCGGCCGGCTCGTGCCCCCTCGTGAATACTGGCGTGCACGAGCGAATCGAGAACGAGCAGATCGCCGCGCTGCGGCAGCGTTGTCAGGAGGGCAAAATTTGCGATGTAGCCGCCTCCAAAGAAAAGCGCTGCCTCCGCGCCAAAGAACTTGGCCGCTTCCGTTTCGAGCCGTTCATGCTCCTCGCAATTGCCGCGCAGAAGCCGCGACCCGCCGGCTCCAACCGGAGTGCCCGCCTCGAGCGCGGCGACCATCGCCATTTTGATGCGCGGGGCGCTCCCGAGCGCCAGATAGTCGTTGGATGCAAAATCGATCCCCACGCGCGGCTTGAGGCAGCGCAGGCGTTTATCTTCGTTCAAGGCATTCAATGCTGCGACGTAGGGACTAAGTCTAGCTGCTTGGATTGACCGCATTCATCGCTCCCAGGATCGCATCAATCACGCAAAAAATGCGTTGGCCGTTTAAGAAGGAAGGATGGCCCTTGAGGTTCAACTTGCCAGGATGCGATTGTCTCGGTCCACACGCACAATGCGTGGCTTGAATATCTTTGCTTCGGCCTCGTCAAATGAGGCATATGCAACGATAATGATCTTGTCTCCGGGCATCGCCAGTCGGGCGGCCGCACCGTTCAGGCTTATCGTGCCAGACCTCGGCGGCGCCTCGATCACGTAGGTGGCAAAGCGCGTTCCAGTTTCGACATTGTAGATTTCGACGCGCTCGTTGATCACCATTCCTGCTGCCTCAAGGAGCGTACGATCTATCGAGATCGAGCCTTCATAGTGCAGATCAGCTTCGGTCACTGAGGCGCGATGGATTTTGCCCTTCATCAAAGTTATCTGCATTTCTCACCTAGGCTGGATGCAGCGGCAACATATTCCGCGCACTGCTTTCCTCCGGCGAGCCCGGACGTGACGCCGAGCCGGGCCAGCAGATCCGCATCGCGATCAACTTTCGGGTTATTGGTGGTCAAGAGCACGTCCCCGATGAAGATTGAATTTGCGCCGGCCAAGAAGCAAAGCGCCTGCAATTCATCGGTCATGTATTGCCGCCCGGCGGACAAGCGAACCACACTCCTCGGCATCATGATCCGAGCGGTCGCCAGCAGCCGGACCAGCGCGATCGGATCGGGAGGCTCCGCCGTGTCTTCCACCGGCACGCCCGAGATCTTGTTCCACAGGTTGATCGGCACGCTTTCGGGATGTTTGGGAAGATTGGCGAGCAGCACGAGCATAGCTAGGCGGTCCTCGACGCGCTCGCCCATGCCGATAATCCCGCCGCAGCAGATCTTGATGCCGGCATCGCGCACATGCGCCAGCGTATCGATGCGGTCCTGCAGGCTGCGGGTGGTGATGATCTTACTGTAAAACTCGGGCGATGTGTCGACGTTGTGATTGTAGAAGTCAAGGCCGGCCTCGGCGAGGCGCGCGGCCTGCTTCGGTGTCAGCATGCCGAGCGTGACGCACGTTTCCATGCCGAGTCCTTTGACCGCGTTGACCATGTCGCAGACGGAATCAAGATCGCGATCTTTTGGCGTGCGCCATGCCGCGGCCATGCAGAAGCGGGTGGCCCCGGCATCCTTCGCGCGCTGCGCGGTCGCAACCACATCGGCGCAACGCATCAGACGGGTCGCTTTCAGGCCGGTCTCGTAATGCGCGCTTTGCGAGCAGTAGCCGCAGTCTTCCGGACAGCCGCCGGTCTTGATGCTGAGTAGGCTCGCAGTTTCGACGTGGTTTGGATCGAAGTTCTTGCGATGAGCGCGCTGCGCCTGAAGCATCAGGTCGGCAAAAGGAAGATCGTAGAGCGTCTTAGCCTCTCCGACGTTCCAATGATCACGAACCTGCGCCCCGTTGCTTGCTTCGTTCCGTTGGACTTGCGCAGCAGCATCCATAACCCAATCCCGCTCAATTGTAGATAATCGCGTGAATTATCTATAGTCATTGCTCTCGAAGAGATGCTAATCGAGCTGCCTCGCAAATGCACCGGTTATTGCGGTAGATAATCTATGATCACTGCTGACAACATGACGACGGTCGCGCGCATCGCGGACTCAATCGCTGAGCGCATTATCAGCGGCGCCTTAGAGCCAGGCGCGCCACTCCGTCAGGATCACCTTGCAAGAGAATTCAATTCCAGCCACGTCCCGGTGCGCGAGGCCTTTCGGCAGCTGCAGGCACAACATCTTGTTGTCGCTGTGCCGCGCCGCGGTGTTCGGGTTGCCCCGCTCGATACCCGTTCAGTGAAGGAGATCGCCGAAATGCGCGCCGCGCTCGAAGTGGTGGCATTGCGCCATTCGGGGCCAAGGCTCACGTCAGCTCATTTGGCTCGGATCGAGCTCACCGTGATCGAAGGAGACAATGCAAAGACGATCGAGGAGTTTGAGATGGCCAACCGCGCCTTTCACCAAGCCTTGGTCGCGCCGTGCGGAATGCCGCGTCTGCTCGCGAGCCTCGATGGACTGCAGCTTGCCAATTCTCGATTGGTGTTCGCGATGGCGCGTTCGGTGGGCTGGCGACCGCGCTCCAATCAAGATCACCGCCTGATTCTGCAAGCCTTGCGAACGCGCAACCTCGATCAAGCCTGTAACCTGCTCACGCGCCACATTCAAACCATTGAGCGCCTTGCCCTTCCGGCGTCCTGAGGAAATCCGGCAAGCTTCATTGCGGATCGCCGACGATCGCAAGCGACGATCATGCAGCAAGCGACCAGCCTCATTGCAACGGGCTCTATTCCCAGATAATTATGCCACCCGCTAGCGACATCTCCACGGACGGCCATGATTCGCCACATCGTCTTCTTCAGCGCCAAGGACGAGGCGCATATCGACCAGATCATCGAAGGTCTTTCGCTTCTCACCACGATACCACATGCGCGCCGGCTTGAGGTTGCCCGCAACCGCAAGACCGATCAGCTCGGCAACGATATCGACATCGTGCTCTATGGTGAGTTCGACAGCGAGGTGGAGCTCGCAGCGTACAAAGCGCACGATCTCTACCAGGAGTCGATTAAACGGGTCCGACCGCTCCGCGAGCTTCGGCTCGCTGCCGACTACAATGTATCAATAGATACCGCTTTCGTCTTCACGGCAGGATGATCCAGGTGCTGCCGCAGCAAAACGTCCACCGCCGGCTTAACTTGGCAATGAGCCTCAAGTTCCGGTCCATCGCAGACCAGCGTCGTTCTCATTGGGTGGGGCAACAGATGGAACGGCACTTTCGCGGCGTCAGCCTCCGGTGACCGATGACCCGATGTACGTTCGCGAGTTGCAGTGGGTTGAACCTGTCACAGCGATGCGACGTCTTGGGCATCGATCGCATCTCACGTTTCTCGATAGCGCAGCAAGGCACGAGCTGCTTGGGCGCTACTCATATCTAACGTGCGACCCGTTCAGCACCTATAGGGTTGCAAACGGCCAAGCCAGTTTGAACGGACTGACTCTCGAGGCCGATCCATGGAAGGTCCTTCGCACGCTACTCGCAAAGTACCCGCAAGAGCATCGTCCGGATCTCCCGCCGTTCCAGGGAGGAGCGGCAGGCTACCTTGCCTACGGCATGAACAGGACATTGGAGCGATTGTCTGCGCCGGCAATTGCCGGTCTGGGTTTGCCCCAATCCATCCTGCATTTCTATGACGTGGTCATCAGCTTCGACCACCGGGATAACAAATGCTGGATCGTTTCGACCGGGTGGCCGGAGCAGGATCGCGTGCGACGGAGCGAACGAGCGCGTCGTCGAGCCGACGAGTTTGCAGCATTGCTTGACGGTCCAAAGGCGCCACAGAAGGGTTGTCCCAGCAAGGCGGGCGAATGGCGCTCGAACTTCAGCCGCGAGGGCTACATTGCGGCGGTACAACGCGTGATCGACTTGATCCTGGCGGGTGACGTGTTCCAGACGAATATTGCGCAGCGTTTCAGCACCCGCCTGTCGACCTCATTTGATCCGCTCGCCTTCTATTGCCAGCTACGATCATTGAATCCAGCGCCTTTTGCGGCCCTGCTGCGATGGGGAAAGCTGACCATCGCATCAAGTTCGCCGGAACGATTCCTGAAGCTTGAGGGGCGACAAGTCGAGACACGACCCATCAAGGGCACGATCGCGCGTTCGCCTGATTCCAAGGAAGACCACCGCCGTGCGGCTGTTCTCCTCGCTTCCGAAAAGGATCATGCCGAGAACACGATGATTGTCGACCTTTTGCGTAACGATCTGTCACGCGTTTGCACTGCGCATTCGGTCGAGGTTCCGGCCCTGTGCAATCTCGAGTCCTATGCCTCGGTGCACCATCTCGTGTCGATCGTTACGGGGAAACTTGCCGAAGACGAAGACGCCGTTAGCCTGCTCCGTGCTTGCTTTCCCGGCGGCTCCATTACGGGAGCGCCAAAGCCGCGGTCGATGGAAATTATTACAGAAATCGAGCGCATAGCGCGAGAGGTCTATTGTGGGGCGATCGGCTTCATCGGCTTCAACGGGCACATGGACACAAGTATTGCGATCCGCACTGTCACGATCGACGGCGACTTGGCTGTGTTTCATGCGGGCAGCGGTATAACGGCCCTGTCGGAGCCCGAGGCCGAATACGAGGAAACGCTCGCCAAGGCAGAGCGAATCTTTGATGCATTTGGTTCTGAACCAGCTGGTGCATTTTGATTGTCATCATCGATAATTATGATTCCTTCGTGTTCAACATTGCGCGCTATTTCCACAAGCTCGGTGAAGCAACGGAAGTGATCCGAAACGACGCTATCAGCATCAGCGAGCTCGTTGGTCTCAAGCCGCGCGCGGTGGTGATATCGCCCGGCCCCTGCACCCCAACTGAGGCAGGAATATCGACAGCAGTGGTCCGCGAACTTTCAGGGCGCGTGCCAATTCTCGGCATCTGCCTTGGACATCAGTGTATTGCGAGCGTTTTCGGAGGACGGGTGGCGCGTGCGTATCGGCCCATGCACGGTCGGCGCTCATACGTTGAGCATGACGGCCGAGGGTTATTCAAGGGGCTGCCAACCCCGCTTGGCGTCGGGCGCTACCATTCTCTTATCGCAGAGCTTGATCAGTCCTGTGCGCATAACCTCATAGTGACAGCGCGTTCGGAGGAAGGCGAGATCATGGCCCTCACGCACGGCTATTACGCCACCTATGGGGTCCAGTTCCATCCCGAGTCGATCCTTACCTCACAGGGGCACGTTCTGCTTATGAACTTCTTGCGACTGACAGAGGATGTCCGAAACCAGGCGCAGCAATGAGAGGCTCGGCCTGTCCATCAAGATGGTGGATGGTTGGTTTCGGACGTGGTTGGAAGGAGCAGCGTCATATGCCAGTCATTTTGTGGTAATCAGCGCTGTTGCGTGCTCGGCTCCGCAGTCAGCGGCGCGCCTCCGATAGAAACCGGACCTTGCGGTTTCGAGCGCCGGACGTCTCTCTTGGCCGGCTTGGATGTGGTGCGCACGGGTGGCGAAGAAGCAGCAGGAGCAGGAGAAGCAACAGGCGCCGGATTCTGCAGCTCCTCGATTCTCTGGGTCAGAGCTGCGACCTGATCCGAGATCCGCTTTAGCTCGGCTTGCTGGGCATCGACATTGCGATTGAGCTCGGCAATTTCATCGGCTGTCTTCTGCTGCCCTGATTGGATCCCCAAAAGGACGGCCCTATCTTCAGATGACAGGCCAAGCGTGGGAGGCTCGACTTCATGCGCCGGCGGCGCCTCCGCAAACGTTTCGATATTCGTCCAAAAATAGGCTCCTCCGGCGCAAAAAGCGAGCAATACGGCTAGAAGAGCAAAGATCCACCGAAAGCCTTTCGACGGTCTCCGCAAGGCCAACGGCAACTCCGATTCCTGGGATTGATCCGTCACAGCCCGCGCTCTCATCATCTCGATCTGCCTTGGTTGTTCTCGTTGCCGCGATAGCAGAAGATGGTCAAGAGCTGGCGCGAGCCGCAACCCCGGCTGCATCGTTTTCAGCAATGTTGTCCCCAAAACCGAGGCTTCATCGCATCAGGGTTTGTACGAGCTTCGCATTGCGCCCCAGGTGGTGAGGTAAATAATGAGGGCCGGTAGAGGGGTTTACCCGTGAAGCACATTCATACCTGCTTGCTCTTGAGGGGGCCGCCTCACTCAAACGCTGTGCGCGTTGGGGATTTGCTGGGTGACGCCCCCAGCGCTCCTGTGCCTGATTGTTCGAGGGTCGATAGTTGTCGCGCCGAAGTTGACCTGGCGCAGAAATGCTGCGCAAACCACGCAAAAAGCGCGTGATGCGAGCGCAATCATAAGACTAACTATATCGTTCGATGGAGAGGGACCTACGTTGTTAGTGGGCACTGCACGAAGCCCAGCCAGGAGATCAGATCCGCCGTTCAAAAAAGCGGGCACGACATGCGAAAGCGAAGCGTTTCGAGGAAGCGGATCCCTACGGCTGCTTAAGCAGGTCATCTACAACCGCCGGGCCGCCATACGTGGAAAACCACACCAGCGCACTCTGTCCGGCTGCGTACCGTCTTGCGTGACGTCTTGCAGGGATCCTAGCTCGCCAAAGGTCGACCGCGGGATCTAAATGAAAGCAAATGCGAGCAGGCTAGAGCAAAGCAGCGCAAGCCCAGCGGCTGTCAGCGCCAACAGGCTGCCGGACACAATGTCATGATTGCGCATGAACCGTCCTTCATGGGGAAGCAGCACGAGGGGGCGGCTGCCTTCACGGTGAATAGCCGATTACCCGATTACTACTCAAATTCGCTGCACTATTCCTGCGGTCTGCGAGGGAAAATGCATTTTTTGAGCGCAAATGTCCCGCTGTTCGGTGGCTAACGGCGAGAACGAACGAGTATCAAATTTTGTGAAGTGTTGGTGGCCTATAGGCTGTGTGGGTGGGATGCCCCGTAAGAGCCGCCCCTCTCCAGGGCACGGGATGTGAGCCGTTTCATAATTGCGATATTCGTTTCGAGTAATCCTGGTTGCATGCGCGTTCTCCTAACTGGTAAAGCACCAACCCGCATATTCCGAAAAAGGCTGCTAAGAATTCTACGACGTGCAATGTCGCCGGCTCGAGGGTCCCTAGGGGGTCGTCGCATCGACAATTGTCCACTTTCATTGGAGTATTAATGCCGTCCTCGCTTTGTGGCGTTCGAGCGCTCCAGGCAGAGGCTCTGCGACGTCGCGGGCTAGCAGAATTGGGGTCGCTGCCGCGGATGTCTCAGAAGCGGCGGATGGCAGCGCAAAAGTCGCGGCGGATGCAGGTGCCGCTGCAGAGAGCGAAACGATGGTCGAGGCCCGGAGCAAGATGAGTTTGCTCTTGCAAGCGACATATTTTGATTCATAGCCGTAGAACATTGCTCGTGCCAGACCCGATGTACTCTCAGCGCGCCGGTTCTTCTTGCATGCTTGAGCCAGCCGCGAGATGGTAGCAAGATCGTTCCAGCTTTGGCACGGGCACTCATCAATATGCACCCACAGCCTGATTGATGCGATGCAAGTTGGATGAAGGCCGGGTAGTTGGCGGTGAGTTTGTCATCGCGCGCCACGCGCCGGTATGCTCGACGTTGTTGAGGAAGCGCTCGACGGAATTCCGGTTCAAATAGAGATGCGGGCGAAGATTGATTGGATCTCAGCGATTGCAGCGCGGCGGAATGTTGGCCGATGCGCCTTCTTCCGGTCCGCATCATAACCTCGGCCGTCCAGGAGCATTGCTCCTGACTTTAGGTGAGATACAAGTCTTTCGGCGAGTCATTCGCCTCACGCGAACTTGCTTGTGACCAAATCGTCGGCGTTACTTCATCATCGCTTCGACCTCTGCACGAAAAGCTTGGCGCGAGGTATCTCGTGAATAGAACATATGGCCGCCCGGATAGACTACAAGCTTGAGGCGCGGCGCCGAGGCAAACGGCGGCAACTGATCCAGCACGATCTGCGATGCGAAATAGGGGGTGACGAGGTCAAACAGGCCGTGTGCGACGAGCAATTTCATCTTCCGGTCCGTTGCCAGAATCTGGCGCAGCTGTGAAAGGGACTCTGGAGAGCCGCGACCGAAATCCCAAGCCCGCCCAACCGCGCCGTTGCGCAGCTCGTAAGACCCGTCCGGCCGCCAATTAAGCTTGCGCGTAAGCAGATCGACAGTGGCGCTGGTCAGAGGCGCCAATAGCGTATCGCTGGAGGGATCACCGGAAAGTGGGAAATCGGAGTCCGGATACGGATTGAGGCCACGCACCGAGGCGTCATAATTGCCAATTAACTTACCGTTTTTACGCTCGAGTTCACGGCGGAACTCCGGGAGGCCGAAGCGGCCCGCCAGCCTACGACTGACCTTCTGGTCGATGCCGGTCAGCGCTGCGGCCTTGTCGGCCAGGCGCGTGGTCGCTTCATTGTCCGCCTGGCCTTTCATGAGATCGACCAGAAACTCGCCGCGTGCATAGGCTTCCACGTCGGCAAGATCAGATCGCTTTACCGGACCCTCGGCTTCGCGCAGGGTCGCGACATAGCTTGGCAGGGTTGCGACGTATCGCAGCAGGCTCGTGCTGGTAAACTGACTGTAGTCGAACAGTGGCGAGACCATAATCAGTCCCTTGATGCCTATGCCCTGCTGCATCTGCAACTGCTGGACAACCTTTGGCCCGCGAATCCCGCCATAGCTTTCACCCACGATGTATTTCGGCGACAATAGCCGGTCATGCATTTCGAGCCAGCGGCGGACCACCAGCGCGAGCGCGTTGACGTCGCCGTCAACGGAATAGAGCTGCTTGCGCGCATCATCGCCGGTTCCGACGAAGCGGCTATAGCCGGTGCCTACGGGGTCAAGAAACACGAGATCGGTGAAATCGAGCCAAGTTTCCGCGTTTGGCCGCGCCTCCGGAAAGGTCGATGGCGTGACCTCGTCCGCATTGATCGGCAACCGCCACGGTCCGGCATTACCGAGGTGCAGCCAGGCCGATGATGAGCCCGGTCCGCCATTGAAGAAGAATGTTACGGGGCGCGAGCCGCGGTCGGCTCCGTCAAGCTGATAGGCAGTATAGGCGATGTCGGCCTGGGGCTCGCCCTTGTCGTCGAATAGGCGGATGGAGCCGGCGGTCGCGACGAAAGAAAGCGTCCGCCCGGGGAGCTCAAGCGTTTGCGCGGTGCTGGAGTCCGGCGGCAGGCGATGCTGCTCGGCCGGCGATCGCATACTCGGCGTTTGCCCAGCGCCAGCCTTCTGGCCGGGCGGCGTAGTGACCTGAACAGGCGCCGAATCGGCGGCTAGAGCGCTCTCCATTCCCCCGCAGGCAAACAGGATCAGCGCAAGAGAGGTGTGGCGCAGCGCGGTCAAATGCATCGAGTTTCTCCTGTCCCGGCGCGCACCCTATGCGCGGAACCCATCTGTCAAGCAATTCTGATCGCTAACTCATTTGGAGGTACAACAAACCTACTAGAGCCAGTAGTCGTCATCATCACCGCGTGCGCGCACAAAGGGGGAATTCCCTCCGTGCATACAAATCTAACCGGGTGGACCCCCAACTCGCCGACGAGCATGCGGTGTTATCGATGCGTGCTTCTGCCGGCTCAAGGAGGTTTCAGCGCGTTACAACCGGCTACGACAAGCTTGCGAGAAATCTCCTGGCCGTCGTTTACCTTGTCGCCATCGTCAGAGTGAGTATTGGATCCTTGGCCTGACTCCTAATCCTCCTCGCGGCTTTTACGATCATGTTGGCGGCACGTGACCAGCACCAAAATGGCTTCGTGCCACGCCCGACGGCATCCATGCCCCCGGTTGACGTGCCGTAACACAAGCACCTGCCTATGTCCTCTAACGACTTGACGCACTTCATCAATATTGGGCAATCACTCAGACCCATGCTTGCGATCTGCACCGCAGCTGTAGGCAGCACATCTTCCGCCCTAGCGTGGGGACAGCTACGTCATTCTGTCATCGCGGAACTGGCGTAGCGGCACTTAAGTCCGGCAGCTCAAGCTCAAGGAGCCGATCGGCACACTTCGCTGGCCGCCATCTCAAACTGGGTGGGCGACTATAAATCAACGCCGGAAGGAAAGGACACCTATCGCCGGCATTTCGTCGATATCGACATCGAGCGGCCGACATATGACGTCGCTCTTGGTTGCAAGGTTGAACACAACCAGGGAACCTGCATCCTCGAAGGTCTTCCGGCGGCGATTGCGATCCTCAAAGACAATTCACGCCCTGAGGAAGACAGGTTGCGTGCGCTGAGGCTCGTTGTCCATCTGGCTGGGGACCTGGAGCAGCCGTTCACGCAAGCGAACACAACGGCGATCAATGCGGTAACAAACTTTATGTCATCTTGCACGCGAAGCGACCCGACGGCACGTGATGTACGCGCGCCGACATTCCACAGCATGTGGGAGGACCTCTCTGGTCGGTCACCAAGCGTATCGTGGGAGAGTTAAACTGATGCGCTGGATGCCGGTCCGCTGCCAACAGTCGAAGCCCCGCCCTATGATGAAGCACGAGTTGCTGCTTGCGCGAACGATACGCACGCCGTGGGTATAAGAGCCTATCAGCTCCTGCCAGCAGGAACGCTGGACCACAACGATTCGGGCCACGCCGTAGGATCAGCAACGATTATGCCGTAGCCATCAAAGCGGACCTGGATCGCGAGGTGGTAAAGGAAGCCGCGCGTCTTAAGGCTATTCTGGAAGATGCACTCGGCAATTCCTAGACGAACTGCCAACCTTAGGTCGGCCGCAGAACACCTCCCACTAATTCTCGATAATCATGATTTAACAAGATCAGTGTTGGATGCTTTGTACACTCGAAGTCCGCACGATATCCGAGGACGGTTCTGCGCGATGAGGGTCGTGCGGCTTGAAGGCAATCGGCGCGCGAACCGCGTACTAAGCTAAGGTTGAAACTCATTAAATCCACCATACACCAGATCGCAGCATCCAGCAGATACTATTGAGGACGCGTCGGTCGTTTTACCCGAGGGTCTCCACGCGGCTTGTTTGGTAGCATAGACTCGATAGCTGCCCATTCGTAGCGTTAGTTCATGGCGCATGATCGAAGCCCCAGTTTGGGAGCTTGAATCCCGGGCGCCGGGCCAATCACAATGCTTTTGCCATGTCAGGCCGACTTGTCCTCACGACTGCCCTCAAGCTTATCTCGCAAGGCCGTGATCACGCGATGGACAATCCGTATATCCTTGACCGACAGCCCTTCTGAAAGATCGTTGATCCAGGGAGCCTGCAACTCCATTGCGGCTTCGAAGGCGCGCTGTCCATTCGTAGTGAGCACGACGAGCTGCGCCCGTCGGTGATGCGGGTTGACCTCAAAAGATACGAGGCCCTCTCTGTGCAGATCATTGATAATCCGCTGCACGTTTTGACGATTGCCGCCGAGGTCACGTGCGAGCCAAGCGACCGGTTGGGGACGTTCGGCGGACACAATGGCGCCAAGCACCTGCCAGCGTGCGCTTGTTAGGCCGAGCCGGGCGACCAGACGGTCGCCGGCCGTCAGAAATAGGCTGTCGAGCCTGAATAGATCGAGAACAAGGTCGGTCAGGGCGTCACCCTCCGGGGTTCGCTTGGCTCTATTCATTTGTCACCATCGTTTTGTATTGACATTATGATGTCAAAGTGGTACGTGAACATAATACCAATTAGACACCACGTATCAAATAGCAATGGAGGCACTCATGTCGCTGCTACGCCCACTCGACCCTTCTTTCCCGATCGACCGTCAGATCGCTATTGAGGCAAATTCGGTCGTCCTGGTGAACCCATTCACACTCGACAAAGCCGATGAGGCGGCTTTTCTCAAGACCTGGCAGGACGACGCAGCGTTCATGAAGCGACAGCCGGGCTTCATTTCCACTCAGCTGCACAGAGCTCTCGGCGACAGCTCGACCTATCTGAACTACGCCGTCTGGGAATCCACCGCAGACTTCCGCGCGGCCTTCACCCATCCTGACTTTCTAGCAAAAATCGCCAGCTATCCGGCCTCCGCGATAGCCTCCCCTCATCTGTTCCAGAAAGTTGCCGTGCGCGGCATCTGCGTTGCCTAGCCCTGCTCTTTTTAGGAAGGGAAGATACTCATGATCAAGTTGATCCATCCTGTCGCTGGTGCCTTGGCTATCGGAACGATCGGCACATTTTGGCTGTCGACGGTACTCAGCGAGCTGTTCGCGTCCCATGCCACAGTTGCAGCGGTTAAGAGCACCATACCGTGGGGTTTCTTGTTGCTGATTCCGACGCTCGCTGCGACCGGTGGTACAGGTGTCATCTTGGCAAAGGCGCGCCGGGCCGGACTGATCGGGGCCAAATTCAAGCGCATGCCATTCATTGCAGGAAACGGCATCGTGATTCTTATTCCGTCTGCGCTCTTCCTCGCGTCCAAGGCTCAGGCGGCAGAATTCGATGGCACGTTCTATGCTGTGCAGGTGATCGAGCTCGTCGCGGGCGCAACAAACATTACACTTCTTGCTCTCAACATGCGGGACGGTCTCAAAATGAAGGGATGGTTGCGCCACAAACCCGCTTGATCAACTGAACCAGAACCGCGCGGACAACTGACCTGAGGCCCGGTATTGTCGTGGCTTTATGAGTACGCGCCCTAAAATGTTCTAGTTCTCCCGCCGGAGAACAGGCCGGGTGGTATCAGAATGCGTAGCCCGATCAGCAGTTTAGAACGTTCGGCCCTTCAGTTGACCTTCGGCAGCATAACCCTGACCGTGGTAACACTGGCCTGCTTGTACCTTCACGCGCATTTCGCTGCGAAGGCGTTCGCGTATTTGTTAGTGATCTTGCTGTTTTCGCTGATGGGCAGTTTCATTGCGTCGTCGGCGCTTTGCATCGTAACCATCGCTGCTCTCGCTTACTACTTTGCGCCGCCGGCTTGGAATGGGTCTTGGTCGATCGTGGAAGCTCATGGAGGACGACTGTCAATGGCCCACAAAAATGGACCGGGCGCGACCTTCCAGGTTGCCCTACCGCCGCATAAGGAGGCCGTCTCGTGACAGGACGATTTGACTCGCCAGGTGAAGTCAGCAATGCCGAGTCCTCGACAAGGGAGGTTGTCTTCGTCGTGGAGGATGACATCTCAATGCGTCGCTCGCTTACGAATCTTTTTCAATCGGTAGGGTTAGGCGTCATTGCATTCGGATCGGCGCGCGAAATGCTGCAGAGCCCGATCCCGGACGTTGTTAGCTGTCTGGTTCTTGATGTCCGGCTGCCAGGCTTGAGCGGCCTTGACTACCAGACCGAGCTCGCGAGGTTGAACATACATATTCCGATCATTTTCATTACCGGCCATGGCGACATTCCAATGACTGTCAGGGCCATGAAGGAAGGAGCGGTCGATTTTCTCAGCAAACCGTTTCGCGATCAGGAACTGCTTGATGCCGTGGTTGCGGCGACCGAACGCGATCGCAAAAGACGGGACGCTCAGCAGATCGTCGCGAACCTGCAGTCTCGATTTGAGACCTTAAGCCCGCGCGAGCAGGGGGTGATGAAACTGGTCGCTGCCGGCCTGATGAACAAGCAGGTGGCCGCCGAGCTTGGGCTCGCCGAGATTACGGTCAAGATCTACCGGGGACACGTAATGAAGAAGATGCGTGCACGGTCGCTGGCCGACTTGATCAGAATGACTGAGACGTTGGGAATTGGCGCCAATCGTCCTGAACAAACACAAGTATGATTTTACAATTTCATCAGTCGAGCCGATCTTTAGCCGAAGGTGGCTAATGCTTGCAGCCGCTATTCCCGCTTCAGGAGGGCTCGTCTTGTCCGCGCCTGTGATTTCCGTCGTTGACGACGACGCCTCAGTCCGTGCGGCGACAGAGAACTTTTTGAAATCGCGTGGCTACATCGCCCAAATATTTGCCTCGGCCAAACACAGAGGAGCCCGGAGCAGGCTAGAACGCTTTGAGAAGCCGTACGGTTGATTGCGATTGCTGGGGTTTGGAATAACCGGCTTGGTTGCGCGCTCATCGAGTTCTTCACGCAATTCGGCGCTATCATAGGCTTTGTCAGCGAGCATCCATTTAGGCCGCTTGACCCTGCGCACGAGGCCGGCACGTTACGCAGCCAGGACCTCAAGCGCGTCACGGTAGATACCACAGTGCAGTCGAAGGCCATCACCAT
Organism: Bradyrhizobium sp. IAR9; assembly: GCF_013408065.1. Lineage (NCBI taxonomy): Bacteria > Pseudomonadati > Pseudomonadota > Alphaproteobacteria > Hyphomicrobiales > Nitrobacteraceae > Bradyrhizobium > Bradyrhizobium sp. IAR9. The sequence goes on along the minus strand of NZ_JACBZW010000004.1, from coordinate 599,227 downwards.
TCCGACCGATGCCGAGCTCCTGCATGCGGCCATCAAGGGCCTCAATCACCTGGCGAGAAGGCACGGGGTCAGGTCTGGCAATCCTATGCTCGCGCGGCCAAGGCCGCCGCGATGATGGCTTCCCGCTACGCTCGCGCCAAACAGTTCAGGCGGCATCAGGGACAGTTGCGCACCCTGTGTAGCAGGCTCGGCCCAATCATTCGCGACATCCGCCGCAAGATCGAGGGCCAGCCGGCACTGGAGGAGCCCTTCGCCCTTCAACTCGGCTGGGCCGCGCACATTCGTTCGCAGCAGCAGCGCCAGCGCGGCTGGAAGCTTTATTCCTTCCATGCTCCGGAGGTGGAGTGCATCGGCAAAGTCAAGGCCGCCGCGCCCTACGAGTTCGGCGTGAAGGCCTCCGTCGTCACCAACAATCGCCGCGCTCCCGGCGGACTGTTCGTGCAGCACGCGAGCGAAATGCCCGACAATCCGTATGATGGCACACCCTGCGGGACGTCATCGAGCGCACCGAGACGCTCACCGGCTGTCCGATCGAGCGGGCCTATGTCGACAAGGGGTACCGCGGCCACGATGCGCAGACTCCCCGTCGCGACTTCAGCTCCGGCCAGAAGCGCAGCGTCTTCGGTGTCATCAAGCGCGAGCTGCGCCGTCGCTCTGCCATCGAGCCCATCATCGGGCACATAAAGGCCGAAGGCCACCTCGGCCGCGGCTACCTCAAAGGCCGCGCCGGCGACGCCGCCAATGTCGTCCTCTCAGCCATCGGCCACAACTTCCAGCCGCATCCTCGCCCGGCTCAGAGAACTCTTGGGCGTCTTCCGCGAGTTGCTAATGGCGAACGCTCGCCTCTCCAACACAGCTCAATCCGGCTTCTTAACTCAGGAGTTGGAGCTTGGAGGCCAAAGTGCGGTTCATTCCCACTGGATCCGGATGCGAAGAAGACCAATGCCGTACCACAAGCGGCACTCTATCGAGTCGCTTAACTAGTCTCGTATCGAGTCACCTGCGTGCCCCGCGCTCCGTTCCGGCCAAAGGATACCCTGGATAGCCGCTAAAAGCGGAACCTAACAAGGACTTGCAGAACGCAGGCGTGAGCTTGCCGCGGTGGATCACGACGTCTTCGTGACCCGTTGCAGCTCGAGCGTTCTGCCAGAGGCGATTGTAGCCGCGCTGTTCGTTGGATTTCACGTGGCAAGCGGCGAATTCGGCGTCAATCAATGTCGTTAACTGCCACGCATAGACCGGCCGCTTCGTATGGATGTGCACCCACATCGGATTCACAGTACCATTGCGCAGTGGCGTAGGCTGCAGCTTGAGCTCGAACAGCGTTCCGGGCTCACCCTTCAGCGCGCGCGGTGACTCCAAGGGAGCCAACTCCTCGGCCGCCTGCAACCGTTCGAGGTACTTCTGCGAGGGAAACGCATAGGTCTTCATGCAATCGATCTCGATCGAAGCCTTTTGCGCCTTCGCAGTACGTGCCTGCCCCTTAACCTCCGACAACATCGCCTTGAGGCGGACTATTTTTTTTTGCACTTCGGGCACTTGGATAGGCGTGAGTAGGCCGCGTCGGCGAGGTTCGTCCAACGCGGTTACACAGGCCTCAATCTCCGCGGATTGGCTCTGCAGCCGCTCAACCACGGTGTCCACGACGTGCTCGGCATCTTCGGGCTTCATGTGGCGCGCTCGAGAAACGGCTCTTTGCTCACTGCGCAGATCGAATTGCAAGAGTTCGTCTAATCGCGCGAGCAGGCGCGTCAGTGTCTCCTTCGATGGCGGGGCCTGCCATATTGCCAAGTGTTCCCTCGCGGAGGATGACATCCTCGTATGCGCCTCCTCCGGGCTCGCGAGTTTCTTCGTGCCCAGATCCGAGAGCACAATAACCTTGGTGGTTCGCGTCGTAACGGCGTCGGGCCTAGCGAGCTGCGGATCGGGCTGCCCGGCTGCCGAACTCCCCGCACCTCCGGCCTGCCTGCGCTTGCCCTTCCCTTTCCTTCGCGCTGGACTGCCTTCGGCCGCCGGGTCGTTGCCGGCAGCGTCGGCCGGTAACGCAAGGCCAGCCTCCGTTGGCGGTGCAATGATGGCTGGTGTCTTCGGCTGCACTGCTAGCAGGCGCATGACCTCATGGGCCGTGACCCACGATCCTTCCACGATCTGATCCAACAGATCCAACGGAAGCTCGGGACTTGCTCCCTTATTCCTTAGCTCGGCAACCATGTTGGGCAGCGCCGACGCAAATTCCGATAGCCGCTCCATGACCCCTTCCAGAACGGCGCAGTGCTCTGCGTCGAGGGCTTGTCCTTTGCTGTTCAGAACAGCGTCGCCCGTTGAGAGGAATGCCGGGACAACATCGCCCATGAAGGTTCCGAGTAGACGTGCCCGACCGTTCTCACCCAAGAGGATTTGCCTGACGGCCGGGTCGAGCGTGCTCGCGTGCGACTCAATCATGACCCGCGCGAGAAGGACTTGCGATTGCAGATGCACGCACCTCGTATTCAGTGCCCAGCCGGTATGCAGCCGTAGTGTCGCCTGTTCGGCCTGTCGCATTTCGGCCGTTGCACTTGGCAAGCTGGCAGTGGCTGCGCAGACGGACTGCATCCGTTCAGAGCGCAATGCCTTCTTTTCCCACCACTCCGTGCAGGCCAGATAGTGTTTCGCCACACCGGAAGCCGCTCGAATCAGCTGGTCGGGCGGAGCATTGGATTGGCGCATCCGCTCGAGTATCTTTCCCGCACTCTCCCTACTCTTCTCCAAGGCGTAGATGGTCGGTGCGGCCAGCGCGTTGCATTCGTTCCCCGCATCCAGAGTCCGGTCACGAATTCGGCAAGCCTGCTCTTCGGACAGAATGCTGCGCGCCACATCTGGAGACAGGCTCGCGTAATAGTCCAGAACTGCTGCGCCAGCTTTGACAACGTGATCGATCAGCTCTTGCGCCTCAGACGAGCTCTGAGCGCCCATGGCAGCACTGTGGCAAGCATCAAGTTCCTCAAGCAGGCCGTCCATATTTTGTTTCGCTGCGTTGATCCCCTCACCGCTTGAGGAAATGGGGACTGCCACACCCGAACCTGAGGGCAGGCTCGCGAGCGTCGCCATGCTATCTTCAGAGCGCATCCGCTGCACGACGGAGTTGAAAACTCGGTCGCCTTCCGCAGGGACACACTTTGGCTCCGAATGCGCACTGCTCGATACCGACGTGGTGTCGGCTCCCGCAGCCCAAACGTGCGGTTCGCCAGGTCGGCCAATGCCCGTCATGTTCCATCTCCCATACGGTCAACAATGCGCAGCGTCCCTGGATAGGCCACCTGGCTGACGGTTGGCTGACGAAGGATGCTCTCCGAATGCACCACCCCGCCGTCCGAGTTCCAATTTCATGGAAGCTGTTGTGGTGCTAAGGCAGCAATAGGGGATGACCCATAAGGTGCCGGATAGTCGATTGTAGCGCCTGTCCGCATTCCGTTGCCTCGCCGCACCTCGATGCCAGCGGCGACCCTACTCATCTGGAACATGAAAATATGCGCCTTTGGGGCTTGCACAGTTCCATCCCACCGCCGTCAACGCATTGTCCAAAATTTGGAAGCCGCGGCGTCGCGGCACGCGGCTCAAATAGATGTTAAGCGCCAATCATCAAAAGGGCCGCCTGGCTGACGGACCGCGGCGCTTGTCTTGCCGCTTTGGGACCAACCCAGGCAAGCGCGCGCACCACGGCACCTGCTCGACCGCTTGCGAGGGATAGCTGCCAACGGGGCGCATGCTTGAGCTCCACCATCTGCTTGCCGATGTAAAGCTCACGAGAAGGACCGGACGTTAGATATAACCTAGCACCCCAACGGAGCAATCGCGGTTGCTGCCACAGAGCAGATAACAGCAGATCTCAGCGATCCCGAGGTCCTCGCTTAACGAGTAACGCACATTTGCCCTTTATGAAGTCCAACATCAGCGGAACAGGCAGCCGCAATAGTGCGGCCGGCACCCGCCAGAGGGATGAAGTTCAGAACTGTCGAAGAGCTCAAGCTAAATGATCTCGAAGTATCTCCGACGTTCAAAGTCGGTGACCCGATGTTGAACGGCTTCCCACTCCCAACGGCGCGAGCAAGAAAACGCTTCAACAAACCTTTCTCCGAAGACATCACTTGCCGCTGCAGACTCTGCAAACCGAGAAGTTGCCTCTGACAGGCTTTGAGGCAGCCTGGCGGACGGACGACACATTTCCGCGCTTGCATCACCGACGATCGAAGCCGGTAGTGCCGGACCTGTCTCAACACCCAATATTCCCGAACCAATAGCACATGCGAGCGCGAGATATGGGTTCAGGTCTGCGCCAGGCAGCCTATACTCCAGGCGATGGGCAGATGGCTCTCCCGGAATGGCGCGAACCGCGCAGGAGCGGTTGTCAACTCCCCAGCTTGGACTGATTGGTGCCCAGCAGCCAGGTACCAATCTCTTGTAGCTGTTGAAGTTCGGCGCAGCGAGCACACAGAACTCATTCATGTATTCTAGTTGTCCGGCGATGAATTGCCTCATAAGCTTCGAGACGTTGCCGAACGCATCACTGTCGTAAAACGCATTCTGACTATCCGAGGACATCGAGATGTGAATATGCCCGGACTGGCCGGGCCATTCCTCGGAAACCTTGGCCATAAATGTAGCCATCATGCCTCGCCTTTGCGCCCAGGCCTTTATCATCGACTTGAATATGGTTGCTCGATCGGCAGCTTCCAGCGCATCACAATGACGAAGTGACGCTTCGACCACGCCAGGTCCGGTTTCAAAGTGCAGTCCGCTGAGAGGTATTCTAGCCTTCTCACAAAGCGCCAGGATCTCATCGAACAGTTCATGTTGCGCGACAGAGCGCGCAATCGAGTAGCCGAACGGGCCGCGAGTTAGAGGAGCCCATTCGCCGAACGGCTTTTCTTCAATCGTGTCTGCGTTCTCCTTAAACAGCATGAATTCAAACTCGAATCCGGCAGTGCAGTCGTATCCGTGTTCCGCAGCCCTTCGCAGGACCTTACGCAGAATACCGCGCGGGCAGATGTTCTCATGTGCGCCCGTGAACTCCGCGAGGTAGAGATATTGATCGCCAAGATGAGACACCGAACGGCCGGTGCCTGACAGAATACGCAGGTCAGCATCTCCGAACGCTGATAGCGGCTTTTGCGTGAAACTGGCCGGAATGACCCGGTCCGTACAATCCCACGCCAGCACCGCTTCAGAGAACTTGATAACTTTATCTCCATCCGAGAGATCTTCACCCAAGACGTGTTTGCCTCGCAGAACGCCATCGAAGTCGCTTACGCCGACCATCGCCGCGCGGGCTGGATTCGCTCCGGTCAACCTGGGATCAGTTGGCATTAGTCGCGATCCTGCATCACTAAATCGAACACCTGGTCCATCCGCATTGCTCGCAACTTGCGATAGTCATTCTCAAGCTGAGTCAAGTCGCTATTCACGAGATAAACGATGCCTGGTGTTGACGCCAAGTCGATCGTGGGAACTAGCTCTTCACCAATCGGAACGAATGCAATGGCATCCGCGAAGCTCGGGAGCTTGCGGATTGCTTCGAGTCCCGGGTAACCGGCAACGACACCGCCCATATCTGAGATCAGCGAGACACAAAGTGCGTGAGCCTGCCGCTTGTAGGGCCCGCGCAGCCTCATATATTCACCAAAACCCTTGGGATCTGCGTAGCGCCAGGCCGTCAGGGTCATATGGTTGTGCCCCAGCGCCATCGTTCGTGCTTTTGCCGACATGGTCCCTTGAAGCCTCGCTCCGAAGTCCACCAGGACCGGTCCCCGATGATCGACGATGATCTCAGCATGAGCCGGTCCGTCGACGATCTGTAGTGCCTGCAACGCACGCACTAAGTAGTCGGACAGTTCCTGAACGATTGGTTCGCTGCCCTCCAACAATCTCTCAAGTGAGCAGACCGATGATGCCCTCTCAATAGGAACCGTGTCATAGGTCCAGGCCTCCGTAACGAAGGCTTCCCCGTCGATCGAGACGGCATTTACGGTGTATTGCTGGCCGTTTATTTTTTCTTGCCCAAGGGCAAAACGATTCAACGCTCCGACACGGTTCGTCTTCCCGACAATTGCGCTTAGAGCCCGCTGAATATCAGCATCTGTCGAGCAAAAGAACACATCCTCGGTACCCGTACTGTTCAGAGGCTTGATCACGATCTGATCGAACTTCGCTTCGCGCTTCCAGTTCGCGATCTCTATAGGACTGTCGGACACGATTTGTCTGATCGATCGCACGCCTGCAAAGGTCAGCGCACAAGACAATCGCGCTTTGTCACGCCGAGCAGCGGATAGCGCGGTCCCATTTGATGGTAAACCCAGCCGCTCCGACAAAGAATCGGCGAGTTCAACTCCGGTCTCGCAGCCCGCGATAACGAACTGCAATTCCCGGCCATGGAGAGCCTGAAGATGATATTCAACGATGTCGTCATACCCCATGCGCTCGCTGGGGCGAATGACTTCACCATACAGGTCGGCATTGAAATGCGATTGGAATATGGGCGGAATCTGTGCAGCCGACATCACATGCACCGTTCCAATTCCATAGCGCTTGAACTCTTCCGGTAGGTATCTGCCGGTAGAGTATGCGTCTACGATTACACAATTCCGTTCTTTCATGCGGATCTCCGATACTGCAAGTAGATGTTGCCGAGAGCAACAGCGGTAATGAGAACATTTCCAATGAACGTATGTGACGAAGGCACGATGCGAGAATCGAAGTACTGGAACAGGAAGGTGATGATAGGGGCGGTGGACAGGACCATGTTGACTGTGAAGGGCTCTACGCGGCGAATGCCCTGCTGGATCAAGAGCAAAGGAACAAGGATCGTCGACAGCCCAATTGTCGCGATCGCAAACCAATGCTGCGAGATCTCAGGCACGATAGATGAATGGTCGACCAGTCCTAGCAGCAAGAGAATCGTTCCATAAAAGCGATGCGCCAGGACTTGTCGGCCAGAAAACCCGCGGTCGAACAGCAGTTTGACAAGTATATTTGTAAGGGCCAGCGATAGGCCGGCCACGATGGCCAAGACGATGCCAAAGGACGATCGAGCTCCCCACTCCACGCCTGCGTGGCCGCTGGCCGAGATCCAGATCATGTAACTCCCGATCGTGGCGATCGTAACGCTCACGACAATATCGGATGCTGGAGGGGCACTCTGGCGCCTGATCAGTGCGTTTAACCACACTGTTGCGGTGGGTCCCAGCGCCACCATGAAGGCGACGACGATCGCAGGTTCGGCATATTTCAGTCCGATAAATAGGCCGATCCAGCTGATTGCTGTCACGACATTGAGCGCGACGAAGACCAGGAGCGACCATTTCGCCACCGTTGCCTCGCCTCGCTCGTGGCGAGCCAGGAGATTGAACATCAGACAAACAACAGCGAAGGACAGCAGTAGCGCGACGAACACATCCGCTTGCTGAAAATACGATGCCGCATAAACCTCGCCTGCCGCGCTCACGACGACATAAAGCGCCACAAAGAAAACTCCCAGAGTGAAGCGATTCGTCGATCGCCCAGTCTTCCTGTGCCCTCGAGGGGGCACACGGCCCTCGCAGGACCGGACGCGTGCATCGGCTCCGAGTGACTGTCCTTTCGCCGTGCACGGACCACGTTTGGTTTGAAATGTCACAACCCACCTCTAGTTCTTCTTAGTTCGGTAGTACCCAACACACGCCTCTCCAAATGCCTTGAATAGTTGCTTGCTGAGGAGATCGGTTGAGACGTGCCATTCGGGGTGCCATTGCACACCGATTTGCAGGGTCGGGGCGCCAATGACCGAAGCCGCCTCGACCAAGCCGTCAGGCGCCCACGCCTCCCGCCTCAGCGCCGGGGCAAGCGCCTCGATGCCTTGATTGTGCAGCGAGTTGACTTGCGCTTCGATCGTCCTTGCGATTGGAAAGAGCGCGCCATCGGAACATATCCTGACGCTGTGCGCGGCGTCGTACTGACGGTCTCTTGGACGATCTGGCTTCTCGGCATGCATCGCGCCACTTTGCGGCCTCCACTCCGCAAGCGATGAGTGGAGCGAGCCGCCGAAATAGACGTTGAGTTCCTGAAGCCCACGGCAGACGCCCAGAATAGGCATTCCGAGCGCGATGGCGCTCTCTATGGTTAGGGCAGAGAGCCTGTCCCGCGAACGGTCAAGGATCCCGACCTGAACGTCCTGCCGATCAGCCTCCGTCAAGGACGCAGGCGCTCTCAGGACGGCGGGGTCGATGTTCGATTCATCACCTGTCAACACCAAGCCGTCGAGCCGGCGCATGATCGCGGGGGCGACCTCCTCCTTTGCATCTTCGGCGTCGACCGTCGACAATATGACGCAAGCCACTCCCGCATGACGATGGAGTGCCTGTAAGTACTTGCGCCGCAACCAGTCGCGATGCACACCATCGACAAGAAGACGGTTCGAAGTGACGCCGACCACGGCTCGGGTGCTCTCTGGCCGTAGCAACGTCACGTAACCTGCCCTCGGGTGCGAACCTCGGCAACGGACTGCTCATACAAGCGTCGATTTCGCTCTTTTAACTGAGCTATGACGCTACGTTGACCTTGAGGTCCCTTGACAAAGAGCCCGCCCCAGGTCGCCGCGACCTTCGCGTAATTCGGATCCTGCATTCGGATTTTCTGAGCTCTGCGCAACAGCCAAAACGGGATACCCGGCGAAAGGTGATGCTCAAGGTGGTACTCATCCAGATTCTGTCCGAGGATGGCCCGCTCGAGGAAATTTCCTTTCCGATTCCTGGTGAGATAGACGTTCTGCGTCTCGGTTTCGCACATAGGTGAGTGCTCGGCTAGCTCGATAAACCAGCCGAGGACCTGGAACGTGGTGAGATAGGGCACGATCCAAAACAGGACGACGATATGGAGCAGCCCAACAGCATATGACCCGGCCAGGATGCTGATCCAGAAGAGATAGAAGCCATACTTGTCGACAAGTATGCCTGAGCGACTCTGATCCTCGGCCTCTGTGATCGAAAATCGATTGGTCCAAAGATACTTCAGATACGCTACTGTCGCGCCGCCGAAGATTGGCTTCCAGATCATGTTGAAAGCGTACCGCTCCGGAGGCAGCACGTCGTAGACGCCGCTGGCCAGGAAGAACTTCAGGTCGGGATCCTTGTCCGGGTCTCCGAGATAGGGATGATGCAAATAGACGTGCGAGATCCGGTATGCCCAGTGGCGCTGGAACAAGGGATAGGAAGCGAACAGAATGCCCAAGACATAGTTCCAGGTCGTGTTCTTCGCGAGCGTGCGGTGAGCCGCATCATGAGCGATGGTTGTCAATCCGCGCTGATAAGCACCAATTAGAAGGACGGCCAGCGGGTAGAGCCACCATGAGACGGACACAGTCGCGAGCGTGCACGCTGTGATGACAGCGTAATCTTTTGCAATATAGGCGGCTCCCGTTATGTTGTCGGGTCTCAGCTCGGAGAGCTGCCTATTGATTTCTCGGCTGAATTGAACGGCCTCATAGCGTGATGACCTCAATTTCCAAGCGTCTGCCTGATTCATGAGAACCTCCTCCTGATCGCCTTGCAGGTTGTCAGATTGCGGAAAGCGCCTTGTCCAGATCGCGCAGGATGTCGTTGACATCTTCGATGCCGACGCAAAGCCGGATCGAGCCGCCAAATATACCGGCGGCTTCGCGCTTTTCCCGCGGGACCGTGGTGTGGGTCGTCGAGACAGGATGGGTCACGAGCGTGCGGGCATCGCCTACATTCGAAACGTGATACATCAAGTCGACGTTCTGGATGAACTTGCGCCCGGCATGTTCGTCCTCCACTTCGAACATGACCATCGCGCCGTGTCCGTATGCAGCATTGAGTGTCTGTTCGACGGTTTCGCGATCGGCGCCTTCAAAGAGCCCCGGGTAGAAGACACGGCGCACTTTAGGATGCTCCTTGAGAACGTCGGCCACGATCCTGGCATTCGCGCAGTGCTGCTTCATGCGAAGTGGCAGCGTTTCGAGCCCTTGGATCAGCTGAAAGCTCGCAAACGGGGCGATAGCCGCGCCGGTATCGCGCAACCAGGTCATGCGAGCCTTGAGAAGAAATTCGCTCTTTCCAAGATCGTCGACATCGCGCACCGCGTTATGCCAAACAATTCCGCCATGCGCATCGTCAGGACGGTTGAACAAGGGAAAGCGAGAGGCTCCCCGATAGCTAAACTCGCCGTTGTCAACGATCAGTCCACCGAGCGTCGTGCCGTGGCCGCATATATATTTTGTTGCGGAGTACGTCGTAATAGCAGCGCCGAGATCTGACGGCCGGCATACCAGTGGCGTCGTCGTATTGTCCACGACCAAAGGCACGCCGTACTTTCGGCCGATGTCGGCCAGCTGTTTGACGGGGAGCGGAATTAGGCAAGGATTCGAAATCACCTCTCCGAACAGGCATATCGTGCGATCATCAATGGCACGTTCGAACGTCTCAGGCCTTCGAGGATCGGCCGTCCTCACGCTGATCCCAAGACGCTTTAATGTGTTGTGGAGCAGGTTCCAGGTATTGCCGTATAGATACGGAGAGGCGACGACATTGTCCCCCACTTCGCCACTTGACAGGTTGACGATAGCAAGAAACGTCGCTGCTTGACCTGACGCAACGGCGAGCGAGTCGCGTCCCATATCCACGGCGGCGTAGCGCCTTTCCAGCGCGCGCGTCGTTGGATTGATGATCCTTGTGTAGGTGAACCCATCGGCCTTAACGTTGTAGACGTCGGCAATGTGGTTTAGATCGCCATCGAGTTCATAAGCTGTATTCTGGTAAATCGGCACTGCGACGGCTTTTGTCGCTACGTCACGTCGATAGCCCGCATGCAGAACAGCAGTCTCGGCCGAAAACGGCCGCTGCGGGTCCCCAGCCGCTCGCGCTGCCGGCATCGTTACGCGAGCCCCGCATGTCTCTTGGACCGACATCGGCACCGCTGACCGAGCCTGACCGGACCGGAAATATGTACGAAAAGCGCAGCCCAACTGCTCGATCCAGCTGGTTTGGATATCCCCAATGCAACCGACGCGGAAACTCCGCGTCGGAAGATGCAGCTTCGAGTAGACGTAAAGGTTATGGGCCGCCAAGTGGCGATACAGCCCATCGAATCCTGCTTGGTCCACCATTCCGGATGGCGCACTGAACGCGACGCAGACCGGCGATTGCAACTCCGTGGACAGCAGCGGAGACACCAGTCCTTCGAGTTCTTTGACGAGATCGTCCCTGACCTTCTCATACCTGCAGCGCCTGACATCAATGCCCTCCTCGTGCAGAATCTCCAGGGCCTTTGTCGTTGCCTGAACGATGTGGGTGGGAGGGGTCGATCGCCACTCACCGGTGCGCTCGAGTGAGAGCCATTGATCTCTCACGTCGAGCACAAACGACCTCGGTTCTTGAACCGCATTCTCCAGCAGCTCGCGAGACGCGATGACAAACGCTACACCCGGCGGCCCTTCTATGCACTTGTTGCTCGAGGTGACCAGGACGTCAGCTCCACGCTGGCTCAGATCGATATTAAGGGCGCCAAAAGAACTCATCCCATCGACGATGGTCTTTACGCCACGTCGCCTCGCCTCCTCCACGATCGCGTCCAGCGGATTGACGATTCCGGTTGTCGTCTCACAATGCACGAAACATAGGTGCGTAACGCCAGGATTTCGGCTCAGATGCTCGCCAATTTCTTGAGGATCCAAAGGATCGGTCGCTCGCTTGACAAGCTTCAGTGCTTCGACGCCCCACAGCCGCAAAATTCGTAGAATGCGCTCGCCATAGATGCCGTTTATGCAAACGAGCGGCCTGTCGGCTCGGGACACAAATGAAGAGAGAGCGGCTTCCATTGCAAAAGAGCCGCCTCCCTGAATAGGCACCACCGAATAGTCTTCAGCATTTCCCAGCAAGCTGAGCATCAGCCGCCTCATGCAGGCGGTCACTTCCTTGAACTCGCAATCGCGCGATGCGAGATCAAGCTGCATCTGGCTCCTGACTGCCAGCGATAACGACAATGGACCAGGCGTCAGCAAAGAGCGCTGTCTTGTCAAATCATTCCTCCTCGAGTTGTAGTTGTGAATGGATCTGGAGAACGCCGAGCCACCAGGGAGCCCCTGTGGCGAGCGTCGACTTCCTCGGGTCAACAGCTTCGGGGCAAGCGCCATAAATCGCGGGCGCATTTCAGGTCGGCGCCCGAAACACCTGCCGGATGGCACCCTCCATATCTCATCGCAGATACGGAGCGATCCCTCATAAAGCTCATCACCGATGCCATTCACACCTCCTAGAAATTGGCTTTGGGAGCGCGCCTTCGAACGCAAGTCGCGCCGACGCGCGCTCTTATCCCAACTATCACACAGGCGCAGACTTGAGCGCCGTCGGCTTCTTGCGTCGCGAAGCAGCAGGTCAGGCGACCGACTTACGCGGTGAACCTTCTATTCAGGCAAACTTCACGTTAGGAAAACGATGCAGTCGGACGTCATCGCGCCCGGATGCAGATCAAGCCAAGGCACACTTGATGATCGTCGTCGGGGCTTGAGACTTGATGCATTCGCATTCCGTCGCTCGTTGGATGGTTTGGGATGCCGATGACTGTCGTTGTCCATTTCGAGATCGTACAACTTGACGTTAGGGGCGTTTCAACCCTCTCGCGGGATTTTCTCGCGTGAATTTTTCCTGACGCACTCCCATCTGGCGGCGACAAGCCGACGGGTGCAGCAAAGTGCGGAGATTCACAGCGAGGCAGAATAGTTTGAGAGTTCGACATCAGGATCGTCGGCATTCCGCCTGCAAGCGCGATACCTGCAGGTAAGTGATAGCCCAATCTGCCCGTTCACGTACGATCCTCGCCATACCCCCAGCTGGTGTACGTGCTCTCCGCCGTGTCGGCGAGATCCCCCTGGATGGTGGTGCCTGGAAAGTGTACGCCCTCGTCGCAGATGACTGCCGGTATCACGTCGATGCACTTGAATGGAGCGGCCCTGGCAGGCTGTGGCCGAGCCCGGCTTTAAGACAATTGGGCGACCTTGGATCGCTGGCCGTTTAGCGACGATCAGTTCGACACCTTTCGGCGAGTCGCCGTGAAGCAGAACATGTCATCCTGCTCTGGTAGGACTACATCGAGCCGACTCCAGATGAGTGGCATGTGTCCTCTGTGCGAGCAATCGCTAGGCTAGTAGCATCTCTCGGTTCTGTAAGCCGCTTCGCGGCGAGAACGTCTTACGGATCAATCATCGGCTTTGTGAGCGTGCTGTAGTCGACGGTTGGCCCAACGCGTGAGGCCCAGGGTGAGCCGGAGTTCCATTGCGCCGCGGCACTCAATGAGCGCCAGTACCTCGGCCGTGAGGCGCTCTGGTTGGACGGATCGCACCTCCGACCCTTCTGCTCGCGTGCCTCTGCAGCGCCTGCTCGTTGATGGCGAGCTCGCATTAGACGCGGTCTACCGCGCGGTCGAATAGGTTGACGGTTGACCAGAGCGGATCATCAAGGCATCGCCCTTGTCGCTTGCCATGGATGAACTCGCTTGCCTTTTCAGCCGCGGCCATCGCCGGCTTCATGGCGATCAGCGGGGGCAGGCGGAACGGAGCAGAACCCGAAGCATGGCGGAAGCCCGTAGCGCAGCGCAGGATTGGCTAGTGTTCGCGGCTGCTTTGTCTCGCGATGCGAACGCGCGGGGCGTATCGGTCGACGAGCGGCGGGCCAAAAGGAAGCAAGCTTCCGGAAAGCTGGCAGGGTCGCGACAGGAGAGAGTCGGGTCGACTGCTAAGTTCGGATTGGTCAATATACTGAAGCAAGCGCCGAGCTCGCTGGATGCGGCCAGGCTCGGAAAACCCGAGGCCCACCCTCATACTGCTGCGCGAAAGATCGAAGCCGGCCGAGACGCTGCCTGGCATGGCTTTATGGGAGCTTGGCGTGTCGCTGGCCGCGCGCGTAGCAAGAAGCGCTAAGCGAAACTCAACCTACTGGAATCGGACTTCCTCTCTGGCCTTTGTCATCGTCGTAGATTTGATCTGGAGCATGGGCGCTTCTTGAGCTCCTTTGCTCCCCCCATCTCTGCTCGCGTGATCGGTTTCTCGAATTGACCATCCACTTGGAGCACGTAACCGGAAGCGGGCACTCGAGGAGTGGGCGCGACAATTTTGTTCCTTTAGAGCGAAAAGTCCGGTCGCAGGCCCGCCCGAGCCGAATCGCGTTGGCCGGGTCAGCAGGATATTCGATGGTGCGATGCGAGGGGCATCTAACCATCAAGGATTGAGCGCGCCATCAAGACATCGACTACCGCTTCCGCTGAATGCTCTAGGGTCTGCTCCATGGTCCTGAGATGAATCTCCGGTGTTGTTGGTGCTTCGTAGCACGAGTCGATCCCGGTGAAGTTCTTGATCTTGCCGGATTTCACTTTTGAATACAGGCCTTTTGGGTCTCGCCGAGCGCATTCCTCGATCGGCGTATCGACAAAGACTTCTATGAACTCTTCCTTGCCAACCAGGCCGCGCACCCTGTCCCGTTCGGCCCTAGAGGGCGAGATCAAGGAGCAGATGACGATCAAGCCGCTGTCCGCCATCAGCTTGGCAACTTCACCGACGCGCCGAATGTTCTCCACGCGGTCCGTCTCCGAGAAGCCGAGGTCCGCGTTTAGTCCGTGCCGGAGGTTGTCGCCATCCAGCAGCATGGTATGCCGCGACATGCCACACAGCTTTTGATCAACCAGGTTGGCAATCGTCGTCTTTCCCGCGCCAGACAGGCCAGTGAACCAGATGACGCAAGGCTTCTGATTCTTGAGCGCGGCGCGCTCCCTCCTGTCCACCGATAGCGCTTGCCTAGCAATATTGGTGTCCCGCCGTAACGGAAAGGCGATCATGCCGGCCCCGACCGTACGATTCGTGTAACGATCGATGAAGATAAATGATCCGGTCTTTCGATTGAGCTCGTAAGGATCGAATACTGCGGGCATTGCGGTCGCAACATCGCAGAAGGCGATCTCGTTGAGGGAAAGCATCCCGGCGGCCAGATGCTCACAGGTGTTGACGTCGATCCGATGCCTAATTGCGGTAATGCTGCCGGTAATCGTCTGTGATCCAATCCGCAGGACGTAATTGCGTCCGGGAGCGAGCGGCTCCTGGTCCATCCAGATCACATAAGCGGCGAACCGGTCGGCGACCTTCGGTCGGTCGTCCGGTCGCGACAGAATGTCGCCACGGCCGATATCGATTTCATCTTCCAGTGTAATGGTAACCGCATCCCCGGCTTCGGCGCCGACAAGGTCGCCATCGTGGGTCACGATCCGCTTGATGCGCGTGGTCCGTCCCGACGCGGCGACAATGATCTCGTCTCCTGCCGAGATCCTCCCGGAAGCCACCGTCCCGGCATAGCCCCGAAAATCCGGGTTTGGGCGGTTCACCCATTGGACGGGAAAGCGGAAAGCCTGGCCTGCGGTGCCGGACGGGATGTCAATGCTCTCCAAATGCTCGAGCAGACAGGGACCATGATACCAGTTGGCATGAGCGGAGCGGTCCACGACGTTGTCGCCGTAGCGGGCCGAGATCGGGATCGTAACGACCGAGGTGAAGCCGAGACCGGCGGCAAAGGCCAGATAGTCACGGGCGATCCGATCGAAGCACTCTTTGTTGTATGAGACAAGATCGATCTTGTTCACTGCCAGCACGACATGACGAATGCCGAGCAGCGAACAGATAAAGGAGTGGCGGCGGGTCTGAACCATCACGCCTTTGCGGGCATCGATCAGGATGATGGCGAGCTGGGCATGCGAGGCGCCGGTAGCCATATTGCGGGTATACTGCTCGTGGCCGGGAGTGTCGGCCACCATGAAGGAGCGCCGCGGCGTCGTGAAGAAGCGGTAGGCGACGTCGATCGTGATGCCCTGCTCCCGTTCGGCTTCGAGGCCGTCCACGAGCAACGCGAAATCGATGTCATTTTCGGTGCTACCGTGCTTGATGCTGTCGCGTTCCAGCACCGTGAGCTGATCGTGGTAGATCATCTTGCTGTCGTGCAGTAATCGGCCGATCAGCGTCGATTTGCCGTCGTCCACCGAGCCACACGTGATGAATCGCAGCTGATCCTTCGTCCTGGGGGGGACCGCTTCCGTTGTCGGCTTTACAAACATCAAAAATAGCCTTCCCGCTTCTTCTTCTCCATTGAAGCGGCTTCATCGGTATCAATTAGGCGTCCCTGGCGCTCCGACAGAGTCGCAGTCCGCATTTCCGCGACGATGTCTTCGATCGCCATCGCATCGGATTCAATAGCCCCGCTCAAAGGATAACATCCAAGCGTGCGAAAGCGGATCATCCGCATTTCCGGCGTCTCGTCGCAGTTAAGCGGCAATCGCTTGTCGTCGATCATAATCGTCGCACCATTTCGACGTACTGTCGGTCTCTGTTTTGCGAAGTAGAGCGGAACGACCGGAATCTTCTCGAGCATGATGTATTCCCACACATCGAGCTCGGTCCAGTTTGACATCGCAAACACGCGCATGGTTTCGCCTTGGCGGATCCGTGTGTTGAACAGGCTCCAAAGCTCCGGCCGCTGGTTACGGGGGTCCCATACGTGTCCGGCCGAACGGAAGGAGAGTATCCGCTCTTTTGCGCGACTCTTTTCCTCATCGCGCCGGGCTCCACCAAAGGCGGCATCAAATCCGTGGAGGTCGAGCGCCTGCTTCAGCGCGTCTGTCTTCATCACCTGGGTATGGAGCGTGGAGCCGGAATCGATCGGATTGATCCCGCGCGCGATGCCCTCCTTGTTGATATGGACGATCAGGTCGAGCCCGAGCCGCTTGGCTGTCGCGTCTCGAAAGCTGATCATCTCGCGGAACTTCCAGGTCGTGTCGACGTGGAGTAGGGGGAAAGGCAATTTTGCCGGATGGAACGCCTTGATCGCAATGTGCAGCATCACGCTTGAGTCTTTTCCGATCGAGTAAAGCATGACCGGCCTTTTGAACTCGGCGACCACATCACGCATGATTTCAATCGATTCAGCTTCGAGACGGCGCAGATGTTTCGGCAGCATGTATCTTCTTTTCGATGCAGGATCTCTTCTTCGCCGTTCTATGGCTCCAGCTCGGAGTTGGGAATATCCGCGGCGGAAACGGCCGGCCAAGCGGCAGGCTCGTCCATGAGGTCAAGCCCCATTGGACAGCAGACTTGCAGACGCGGCAACATATGGCATTCCGCCGCTGGTGCGGTCGGCGCCGGCGTCACACCTGATCGGGAGATCAGGTTAAGGATCTTGGCTAAATCAACCAGCGTGTTTTGATCGCAAGCATTCAGATCGCCCTACGAGATATTGAGGATCTGCTCAAGCCGCGCGACCTCGCCTCGCAACATCTCGATAGCCGCGTCGCGGTTCTCCGAAACGTTCCAAGCAGTGTGGAGCGGCTCTCCAGCGTGACAGGGGCCGGATAATGCTCCGGCCTTGGCACTTCGCAAATCCCACCAGGTTCGGAATATTCGACGATAGAGTTCAGTTACCTCACCTCCCCTATCCAGCACTCCGGCTTTCTGTGCATGCAGCAGTTCCTGCTCATATCCGAGTTCCAGCAAGAGCTCAGCGCCAACCAAATCAGTCACGGTCTGCATCTCTTCGACGCTCAATTGAGATTGCCATGACTTGACAGAGCTTTCGTCGACGGCGTTTCGTTCCAGGATTTTTCGATCCCCAAAGCTGCTGGATCGAAGATAATCTGCTTGTCTCATCCCAGTCGATGTGACGGCCGCTGGGTCACAGCCGAGCCCCGTCAACAGACGCCGGGTTTCCTCGTCCGGATGCGCAACGAGCAATTCGTATTGCACGAACTGTGTCTGCGGGCGAGTGCGGTGCGCGGCGAGCTTGGGAAGGCCCAGAACCAAATCGGCGAGCGAAGTTATGATGACGTCGGGCAGACGGAGCATGAGATCGGCGAGACTGGATACGCTAACCGAATGCGAGCTTTCTGTCCGCAGTGGGATGCCCCACGTCGATTTCAGTGAAGCGGCGATGGCATACGGGTTGCGCATCAGAAGGATGTGTGGCGCTTCTGGATAGACAGATTCAAGAAATTCAAGCACTGTCCAATAGCGTGGTGTCTTGTCTATGATGATGCGCTTGCCCGCTTCTGCCAGATACTGATCGTATGCTGCATCGGCAAAAGCGCGGCTGACGATCGTGCGATCTATCCGCCCCAGGAATTCGGAGGTCGCGGCCTTGATCAGTGAGCTGCCCGCCGGGTGACGCTGATCCACCCTGCCAAATGCTTCAAGCGCCAACATCAACCAGGGTTCAGGCGGAGCCACGATGTCTGGATGGTGCTGGAGCAAGTGCGCCAGCAGTGTCGTCCCGGATCGCGGAAGACCGAGGAGAAAGCACACCGCAGGCGAGCGGCCAAAACGTCCGCTCATCGTTCAGACCCTCGTGCTTGAAAAGCAAACCCTGTCGGCGCTCGCTCGATTGAGCGAAAAATGCCAACCGCGCGATCACATGGGCAACCGCATGCGTACAAGGCGTCAAAACGACAAGAATTTTGTCTGCCACTCATGACTTGAGAACCGTTCAGTTTTGATCGATCGGGCGGGATCGCGGAAGCATAACTGCAATTGCCTCCTCGATCTCCCAACAGTTGAAACGAAGTGAAGCGCCACCTCAATTGCACGAAGGTTGATCGCAATATGGGAAGGTTGGGAAGAACTATACGGACGTTTGCCGAAGACCGCCCGCGGTAAATGGAAGGTTATTAGTGTAGTCATAAGCTGCCCGACGCTGGGGCATTGACGTCGTAAATGCGACATGCACCTCGCTGATGTTCGGCATACAAGAGCGGACAGCTCGGCAAGCGCGGCAAAGAAGCAGACTACATCGCGGACATCTCACTTGGCGGGGCGCAGCTATCTTGTCAGCGCGTATCGATCCTGACGCAACTTTGCCCTGAATGCTGCCGTTGGTCAGTCAAGACACTGAGCCATAGCTCCGGCCCGCCTGTTGTGCGCAAGCCCATCCGTCCGAACCATACCAACTATTTGATTTATCTGCTCTTGCAACCCTGGCGCTCCCCTAATCGGGGCTAAGGACGGTTGTCAAGGACGGAACCTGGCTTAATATGCCGCCGGATTTTACCTGATCCAGCAAGCGCTCTTGGCCGCATCTATACTGACGGAGACGACATTGTCCGGCCGTTCATGTGGGAGAGCAGATCAATCCATGCGCGTCTCGCAGAACTTGCCAGCTTTCCTACCATTGTGCTGGGCATCACTGGGCCACGGTGGACGATCCTGATGGCGGTGACCTATTTGGGCAAAGGAAAGGGTGTACCGGTCAATCTAGCGTCACGATTGATGCACGTCGACCCTTCCTTCGTGACGACCCATTCAAGGCTGCTAGAAAAAAACGGTTTGCTGCGGCATAAGTCCTCCGCAAAGGATGCCCGGATCCTACAGATGGCGCTGACGGCCAAAACGCGCTAGCATCTCGCGACTTTGGCGCCACGACAGGCACCGCAGGATGAGCTCGCTTTTGATGAAAGCGGCGTTGACCGATCAAGCGAGCGCACTGCTAAGCCTGCTACAGCGAGGCATCGCCTGGAAAGGGCCCGCCCTGGCATTATGAAGACCAAACGCACCCTAGAAATGGAGCTCCCATGAGTCTCCCATCCTTCGAATATGTCTTGGAGCAGCGCGGTCGAAGGTGGTTGTGGTCCGTGCACAACGCCGAGGGCGCGCAGGTGATGACGGGTTCAGGACGTAACCGCTCCGCCGCGATCTATCAAGCTAACAGAGCGCTTTTTCAATTGCTGTTGAGGGCGCCAAATCGTCTCGGAGCTCAAGCTAGCCAACAGGCTCGGCGCGGTCCGCTTACGCCCAAACTTTAGTCTGGCATGAGCTTCGAGGATGCCCCATTCGCGAGGTTCTTTCCATTCGGTTAAGGCGATCAGCCGATGTGTTCTGCCCAGCGCAGCCAAACTGCCTCGCCGAAGCTGAAGAAGCTGCCGCCAGAACGGATGCTAGATTCCACCCTTACGGGAGTTCGGCCGAGACTGGTCAGCTTCTCGAAAGCTAACGCGTCCAGGACTCGGCGTTGTGGTCCATCGCATCCGTTCCGGGACCGAGTGTTTCCGAATTTCATCTTCGAGACAGGGCTATGACCAAGGCTATGTCTTCACTCGCGATCATACATCGCAAGCGGCCGTCGCCCCCCTTCCAAGTCTCTTGATCAAAGATGAGGAGGCGCAGGAGCGCATTCCGCGACATTGAAGGCCAGCACATGCGTGAAAAACTCTCTCAGCGCGGATCGGCAAAGCCAAATGTGCGACAAATTTCTATAACAAAAGAGGGCGGCCCGCGAGCCGCCCTACCGCACCATCAGGCAGCGTCGCTCAAAATTAACGCTGATGTCCGAGTCCGATTCCGAGATTTAAGGCCTTCTGGCGTAGCGCGCCGGCGCTGCGTTTAGTCATTTTTGCTATCTTTATGACCGGGGTCCGAGCCTTCGAATGGACTTTGAGCTCTTTGATATCTGCCTTCGTCCACTCGCGCCGCTTAACGCGTTTCTTGGTTGCTTTTTTCACGATGAATGCTCCTTCTGAGAAGAGCGCTTGTAACATGGTTTTTTCGCAGCGCGACAGTAAAAAAAAGACAGCATGGGAACTCGCGCCGGGTATTAGCTCGGTCATGCTTTCGGAAGACAGCGCGTCTGGACTAGCGGCTGTGGAATTGTAAACTTCGTACAGACGCTGTGTGCGAGAGGCTTCGTTATAATTGAACGCAGCCCCAATCGACCCCTCTCTATTCGAAGCTAAGAACGTAGACTAACATGTTCTGGAATGAGAAAGCCAATCGCGATGAACCTGAACAGCTGCATCTCGGGGAGCTTCGTGATTTGGATTGAGTCTGGAGCGATCAAACATCGAGGCCCTCTGAGACATCGTGGCGATCTCTTGCTATGGTCACCTTTTGACAATTAGCGCGCTCGTTATCTAAACGCCAGAGACCCCATGGGGCTTGCGCGTATACTAGATCGCTCACGTCTTCGTGTCGGTCGTCCGGGCTCGGCTCAACGCGTCGGAGTGCACGAAGACATCAGCTCCTCCATTCCTTAGGTTGAATAAAGACATATCGTCCCTTGGTCGCGTTGGAGCACTTCACAATACCAATAGCCACTGCATTATGTCCAAACTGAACTTGGGCGATCTAATCGGGGTACGTGGCCATCAGCAAGGGCTTGAGCGGCAAGCCGTCACGCCGATAGCCCTTGCGCGGGCTCGTGCCGGGGAGCGCATTCTGCGCGCGCTCGTTTGTAGCTGCGAAGACACCCAGGGGCGGCTACTCCTCTTCGGATTCGTGCGCGATCTCCCGTCCAACCTGCCCCCTGCATAGCGCCCAGATCTAGCAGTTCGAGCCCTTCAAGAGTCTTCCTTCCCTCGTCGGTGATAATCCAGCACCCGGCCTCTCGCTCGATCAGCCTTTGGCCAAAAATATCGAGTTGGGGCGCGCGGCTCGCGATGCGCTTCATACGCGCCGGCCACTCTGGGCCGCTGCTGTAATAGATAGCCAAATGCTGTTTAACGACTTCGATGCTCGCCCGTCCGTGCGGCTGGCCGGCAAGTATCTTCAGTATGGACAGCTGAAAACTCACGCGAGCACGCCATCGAGTCGAGGAAAAGCTCCAAAATACTTATCCTGAGGGAAGCCGCAGCGCCGTGCGCCGCTTTTCAAAAGAAACCTTGCGCCGTAAGCCTGATGAAGCAGGATACCCACCTGCCGCCGACGCGGTAAGCAAGGCTCTCGACGGCATCGGCGACATCCTGCCCAGAGTGTTTTGAAGTGGGTCAGCGGAGACAGCCGCGTTGGCTACGCGTGTGACGAGGTCTCAACTGCCGTCTTCGACCGATTTGAGATCAAACTACGTCGGTGGTAACCGCGCTGTTCCACATCTTGGCGAATGACATTGCTCACTGAACGCACCGCACGCTTCTTTCGCTTCCAACTGCCGGCTAACCCCGCAGGGATCGCAAACCCTCGCGGAACGACCAAAAGATCGCGTCTTCCGTTCAAATAAATATCGAACATGTCGTCCCTCGTTTGATACAAGCGTAGATCGCGGGTTCATACATTTGGTGACATCGAAGCAACAGTTGCGCTTTAAGACTCTACGCGAGTTTTCTCCGGATTTCGCCCGCACTTGAGCGTGCATGGCGCAATCCCGCTTCTCCTTCGCGCGCTCCGCATTGCCGAGAATACAGGAGCCTTCGCACGCCTTTTTTTCGCTAACAGATCCCCTCATGGGGGCGTTGTTCTCGATAAGGTAATAAGCCTTGCAGGCAACCGTTGGACCGATAACGAGCCAGTGAACTGAATTGTCCTTCAGTAGACAGAGGCCTGATCTGTGATGCGACGGACTTTTGCCGCGCGGACGGATTTGATTGAGCATTGTCTTGCGTGGCCATCTTCTTTTGTTCTGAGTTATCCCTGACCGCGCGATCATATCGTACTCGGGTGCTGCTGTTTCAATGTACGTGACGACCGTCGCGGGCGCGATGGTGCCGCCGGACGTGAACGTGTTCACACCCCAACTTACCGCCCACTGGTCACGGAATACAGACATGGCGTTCATAGCGCGAACGCGAGATTCGCCAGCCACAAAGTGCTACGCTCCTCGGTCCAACTTGTGCCCTTGACAGCTGACCATTGGCCGACATGAGGTCGATATGGCTCAGCCTTCGTCAGATCGACACGATAATGACCATCCGCGTTTTAGGAATATTTCCGTCCTTGTCAGGAATATGCGCCCGAGCAAGTGGAGCGCACTCACCATTTGTGTTGAGCGTCTTCATGCAATACGCCGCGCCCTTTGAGACTGCATTTACTTTATCCAGCGGCCACATCGCCATTACCGAGGCGAATTTGATCAGACCGAGTTGTAGTTCGGCAGACCTATCATCTCCGCCTGCGGTAGTCGCGCCGGCCGTTGCGGCGGCGCCAGGCTGGCGGCGAAAGCGAGCAATACGCAGAAGGTAAACGCGGGATCGTGTTCCCGTCGCTGCGGCAAAGCAGAAAACGTAGGCAGAAACAGCGGTACAGACATAAGGACTGCTTCACCCATGTCGTGGGTTTCGAGGGGGCAATGAGGCTTGTCCTGTGTCGGCCCTCTTTGAATGCCGGCATGCTCAGGAAGCAAGATCTTTGTCGAGGAACTGTTGAGCGCAATCAATCGCGAAAGCGTAGCGGGAGGATATCCCACGGCCGAGCGCGCAGGGTCTGTTCATTCGGGCAGTCTTTGAGCGGACTTGCATGGTCTGACATAGGCCACTCACCCGCTGCAGATCGCGCAACACGTCTCCATAGCGGCAGCAAGCGCATTCTCGGAAAACCCGGCAAGTGCCAGGCGCCTGCTTAAATGTTCAGGAGAGCGCGCTGGTTTGAAAGGCAAATGCAGACAGATCAAGTCAGGTGCGATCGCATCGATGTGCTGCGGGCTCAAGTAAGCCCGATTCGGATGTCCGGGACAGGCTCGCGCGCAAACGGCTGAGCAGATGCCTTAACCGTCAAGGGCATCAATGTGTGCAGATTGGCTAACCACGCATACCCTTTGAAACAGCCATGGCCGCCAGAGGCAGACTTGTGCTTGACATGAATCAAACAAGACCGAATTGTGGGAGCGGATCCTTCCGGATGGCCCTGCCGGTACAACGCTTGACGGAGCGCTGCAGAGCCAGTTGAGCGGCAGGGGCAAACTCTCCAGCGAGGTCCGCTAGGTGTCGTGAGACAACAGGGCGCTCGCCGATTTGACGCCAGCATCACCAGTTGTTCTCGAATCGACGGTCGACGCGATCCTGTCCGGGATCACGCTTAGATTACAAATTGACCCACAATTCAATTCGCAGACTTCCCCAGCCAAAGTCAAGCTAACCAGCCCATGCCGGCGGCAATGCAGGCGGGGTTCGAAGCTCTATCACATCGGCGAAGACTGTCCAATCGCGAACACTCTTTTGCTTGCAGAAATTGCTCTCCGCCTGCTGTGCAGCAGCACTCAGCGAGGCGGCATCGACCTTGAACGCTGCCTGACAGGCACGATGTTCGTGTCCGGTATCGTCACAAACGGTCTTAATGAACCGAACATTAAATGAAGGCATGGCATCCTCTTCTTGTGGGTTTGCTTATCCACCATTCTGCCATTCGCGCCACAAGAGTATTTGATCTGCCTCAAGCAGCATCCCCAAGAGGTTGTCCGCTCGCTTGGCGGATCGCACTCTTTTGGGCCGAGGGATAACGCCTTCTGCTCTGCTCATGCCCTGGACTGACAAAATTGAGTTGCCGACGAATCGAGAATGTCTGAAGAGACGATTGAGAGCCGCATGCGCCGTTACGCCCGGGATGCCGGCTATTGATCTCTATCGATCCCATACTCAACCGCTGGCAATATGGAGACTTGAGAGGCCGCGAACTTTACACCGCGATACTTGATGGTCTCACGAGGCATTGCCGCAAACGCAAGTCATTGCGCCAATCAGCGGGCAGAGCCATTCTGACGCGCGCCGGCGGCCGGGACCTGCGAGACCTACGCGCACGTGATCGGGGGCCAATGAGGCGAACCGCCTGTGCGGCCGCGACAGCAAAGCCGATGATCACGCCTGTCGCATCCAACGTTTCGATGAGCCCAGGGTTCAGGACTTCAGCGCCGAAGCCTATGGCTGGGATCTGCCCGGCAAGGCCACCGATAATGCGAGGTGAGCAATCAATTGACCATCTGCTTGCCGGCTATCGCAGCATTGAGGACAAATGCTGTCGTGGCTCATTCGCGCGCGCTGCGCCTCAAATCAACCCCGCTACACGCTGGCGTGTTGCGGACCAACGCGAGGTCCTGGCGGATCGCCCGACTTGGGACATGTCGCCTGCCAACGCGGGCCTGTGCGGCTCGCAGCAGCCGCTCGAGCTCGGCCATTCTGGATACGCATCAGCTCTTTTTGACCTGTATCAATACTGCGGCGACTGCCTACTGATAGAAGTGAGCTTCCCCTCCAAGGTCACACACATGGCAGACAGAAAGACTTGGCGCCCCATCATCTTTTCACGTCCAGATACCGGCGACCGAGTTCAAGGACTGCGGCCGGACGTACCCGAGCCGCGTGCCGATGACCTGCACACAATAACCTGCGCCGCGTGCGAATGCGTCCACTTCATCGACCCGCGGACGGGCGCGATGATCGACGCCGAGCGCAGCTAGGCCCCTCCGAATGGAGTCAGGCGAGTTCCGGCATCTTCCGGTCCTCGGGGATGCCGCCCCGGTCACAAGGGCGCGGCTGACGTCATCACAACCCAATGCCCGACGCTGACGCCGTGGGACAAGGAAATTTCCCACCAACGAAGGATGTTCGAGATGACAGACCACGGGGACATTCGTCCCGCCGCGCGCCAGATTGCGGGAGCGGCGGTTCAGTTCAGCTTCTGCAGAACGGCGGTTAATACCAACCGCCGAGGTCTTGAGCTGATCCAGATCGATTCGACCGAAGCCCGGGAGTTGTTTCGCAGCGCCAATCCTAATATTTCGGTTGGCGAGCCGATCATGTCCCGGCACGATAAGTTCAACGGCGCCACGGCCGATAAAACCCCGGCCGCCACGCCGCCTGGGCAATATTGGGCTGAGCCTGCTCGCGCGGCGGTCCAAGCCATCTGGTCCGTAGTTCAGAAGGTTGCCTGAATTTGTCAGCCAGCAGCAATGAACACCGTCCAAGATCTACTGGCGACCTGACCTGGGAGCGGCTGGAAACGGCGCCGCCCTTTGGTCGGGATCTGGAGATTGCCGTGATCGAGGGTAATACCATTCACCGGGTGGTCTTTCCTTGCCGCCGGACCTTCGGCGGCTGGATCAAGGCCAAGACCGGAGAACACGTGGCCGTGCAGCCGACGCACTGGCGCATATGGCCAGATAGCGGCGGCCATCCTGCACAATAGATTGGTCTGAGTTGAGGCGCGTTCTGGTGGCCTCTCGTGGGAAACAATGTAGAGTCAATCGAATGAGAGGGTCTACCAGGAAACATGTCCGACCACGTCCGGTAAGGCTATGGCACTGCAGCGGCAGCCGCCGCGCTGGCTCTCGTGCTGTGCCCGGCGCTAAATCCGTATCTTCAGGACCTCACGTTCACGAACATCTACCTTCCAGTCCTCGTTTTGCTGCTTTCGTCGCGGCCGCGGCCGGGCGAACGCCGCTCCTCTGCTCTGCCTCATTACAGCATGGCCCTTCTTGTGAAAGGTCTGATTACCGATCCCGCAAACATGATCGATATCGCGGAATTCGCGAGCGCCATGATCGTGATTAACGAGAAGGGCATCACTCGCTCGTTCAGCGCCCCGGCAGTGCGTTTATTTGGTTGGTCTCCGGACAACGTGGTCGGTATGAATGTGTCGAGGTTGATGCCGCAGCTCTACCGCGCCGAGCATGAGCGCTACATCGAACGTTATGTGGCCAACGGCGAGCGGCCCATCATCGGCATGGGCCGCATCGTGGTCGGCGAACGGAGCGACGGCTCGACCTCCGTCGGTGAGGCCATAGCGCGCGCCGAACGGCTCTTCACCGGTTTCATCCGAAACGTCACTAAGAGCGGGCGCAGGAATGACGGTTGCAAGATCTGCCATCCGAACTCGTGCACGTGTCGCGGCCGACCGCCATTGGTGAGATGGCATCGTCTATTGCCCATGAGGATGACCCGCCCGCTCTCCGCAATTACAAGCAATATGCGCGAACAAAGGCTCTGCTGGCACCCGACAAATCGGACGCAACTGCATTGGTGATGCACTCGAACATGCCGCCCAAGAGGCTCTACGCGCCAAAGATATCATCAAGCGCAGGCAGGAATTCGTTGTCAGGGGCTTGCACACTGTGGAGAGGCGCCCACGCTCCTTGAACAAGCTGTGGCTCTGGCCTAGTCGGCCCCAAGGAACAAGGCGTACGCGTGATGACCCGCAGCGACCGCGACATGATCGTCGACAAGATCCAGATCCAGATCCAGATCCAGATCCAGATCCAGAAGGTTGCGCTGGACCTGATGTGCAATGCAATCGAGTCCATGGCCTCCTGCCGGCGCCGCGAAGCTGCCAACCTCGAGAGGTTTACCGTTGCCGATAAAGGCCCCGGCATCAGCGCTGATATCGCCGACCGACTGTTCCAGCCCTTTGTCACGATTAAAAGGCATGGCATGGGTGTGGGACTATGCCGGACGATTATCGAGTCGCATGGCGGATATATCGTCGCGGAAGCGAATCCGGGTGGCAGCACGATCCTTCAGTTCAGCGCGCCATTTGCGGAGCTTAATGAAGAGACATGATTGGGCGGCGCATTCTTGTGATCGACGACGACGCCGCAATGCGGGACTCACTCGCGTTTCTTCTTGATGTAAACGGTTTCTACGTAGCAACCTATGAGACGGCGACCGCGTTTCTTAATGACGTGGCGAGCGGTCCAGTTGATTGCATTGTGTCAGACATCCGTATGCCGGGTATGAGCGGTCTCGAACTAGTCAGTAAAGTGAAGGCCAATCGCGACAACTGCCCCGTCGTTTTGATAACTGGTCATGGCGACGTATCGCTCGCAGTCGAAGCGATGAAAGCGGGTGCGGTCGACTTCATCGAGAAGCCGTTCGTGGAGGACGTGCTATTGCGTGCGATCATTAGTGCTTTGGAAGCGCGGCCAACGAAACTAACCGATAACGCAGCGAAACTGCAGGCGGAAGCCAGCCTCGCGGGCCTCTCCTCGCGCGAGCGTGACGTCCTGCAGGGACTATTAGCCGGCAAGATTAACAAGGTGATCGCCCATGATCTCGGCATCAGTCCCCGGACAGTCGAGGTTTACCGTGCAAACCTCATGGCCAAGACCAATGCCCGCAGCATGTCTGAGTTGATGCGGATCGCCATTACCGCGGGACTCTAGCACCAGCGCAAATGGCGCGAATGGCTTATTCCTGCATCCAAGCTGCGCAGTCCAGACGGCGAACGGAGGGTTTTCAGGCGTACCCGCGCCGAGCGGATCATGTTTTCGGTGACGGCTACCGATGCAACACACGCTGCTGGTTACTTGAATCACGACGGCACATGACGAAGATCATTACGTCGGCCCAAATTTGTGCTCCGATGGACAGCAGCTGCCGTGAACGGTTCGACTTCCATCGCATTGAGCACAAGTGCGCATCTTGACGCTGTGGCAATCGGCTACGAGAGGACCATCATTCGCTCATTGCGCCCGGCTGGGCGACAGTCACTTCGGTCTTCGAAATCGAACGGTCGCGTACTTTGGAGCGAGCCGAAGCGGCACTGCGGGCACGGAACGCCGGCATACCAGCGCGCGCTGAGTGCGGTTCCGGCCGAGGCGCGCCGCCCTAACCATCGTCACACACCATTAAGGGGGTACGACAGCGGATCGCATGATCATGAGCGCGTCGACCACGTCGGCCAGCGTACATCGATCGGGATGCCGTCAATATCCACCTCGTCACCTCCGCGGCCGACCGATGCTGACGGCCCGAACAAGACCTCCTGCGGCGAGCTGAAAGTGGCGGTGGACGACAACTTTTGGGCTGCCTGGAGCTCTTCACGGGTGCGGCCGTGCGCTTCCGACTGTTTCCATGGACGCGGCCGCCGAAGCCAGCATGCAGCTTTGTAATCCGATTTGAACATGTTTGAGCAAACAAGGGACCGCGCCGCTCCCATTCAAGACGCCCTGCTCATGGCACTTACGTGTAAATACTTAGGGACTTCTACCTAGGGAAAACATCCAAATTTTCCAGTTCGTCAGGATCAGCCAATCTGCGTCCCATCGACGTTCGCAAGATAGGATCCGCCATGCACGCCCAGGCCGCCAGTTTTACCGAGACCACCTGCTATCCGACCAGCGTCTTGCGTGGGCAACCTCAACACTTCGGCTAAGTTGATTTACGCCAGCTCAAATTCAAGCGCGCTACTCTTTTGCGTCGAACAGCGCGGAAAATTGCAGCGCAAACGACACCGAACTCGGCTTGGGCGATCTTGCAAGTGGCAGAAACGCTTCCGGCCTAAATTGTGCCTCCAGGAGCACCGCAATGATCATCGATCTTTTGCTTCGAGAGCATCGCAACATTGATCTGCTTCTGGCCGCTCTCCAACGCGAATTGGAGATTTTTGAGAAAGGGATCCGTCCCGATTATGAGGTCATTCGCGCGATTATCAGCTATTTCGAGGTTTACCCCGAGGTGTATCATCATCCACAGGAAGACTTGATTTTTTCCAAGCTCAAGGCTTGCGATCCGGATGCAGCTGCAATCGTCGGCGATCTGGCGCTTGAACACCAGGAAGTCGTCGACCGCTTGCACCGCTTCGCGCGAGCTATTGACGCCATCCTCACGGATCGTGAGCTCGCTCGGCAAGACGTCGGCAATATCATACGCGACTTTATAGTATGCGAGCGGCGCCACATGATGTGGGAAGAACGAGATTTCTTTCCGGCCGCACTGAAGGCTCTCTCGGCACAGGAATGGACCGAAATCGCTTCCGCCGTCACCGATCATGGAGATCCGCTGTTCGGCGAGACAGCGGCAGCCACTTCCGATGCGCTAAGAGCGCATATTCTGAAATTGGAGCAAGAAGCTGAGGCCGAACGCAGCTCGGTCGCGTTATCGTCCACCAAGGCCGGCAATCCCTGACACGGCGCCGAGACGGGCCGTATTGGTCGCTGCCGTTTTACAGCAGGGATTAGACCTTATGCTCATCCTGCCGAAATGAAAATGGGGGTGTTCGCGGGCACGTAGGCTGCCGTACCGCCAAAATGGCTTCTGCGCACTAAGATCGCTTCTCGACCACCCGTGCAAACGCCATGGCCGAGCCTTTCTGAGCTCTGGTTCCGGCACGTTCCACAGTATGACCGTCGCAGGTTGGGCAGTTGCGCAGTGACATCGCGCGAAGCGGATGTCTCGCATATCCGCCGACCCGTAGGACGGACCTTGCGGCCGCGCGGGTGCGGCGAAGCACTCCCACTCCTTCCCTGCCCGGCACGCTCTGAATGATCCGCGAGGCACTGCTCGCCCGGGTACGTTTAGCACGAACGGCAAGGCGCTGGACGTCCGGTCTAACTCTGCGCCGAGCCGAGTCGTGTCGGATCCGAGATCGCCATCATTCAACTGGCCTATGTTGAGGGCAGGACCACGCTCACGGCTGAGGAGCAACCTATCGGCACCGTGCCATCTTCAAGCTCATGACATCCTCCGCGTGGTCCACTCATAGACTCTCAAACAGAGGCCCAAGCCGAAACCCGACTATCGGGTGGAACCGGTCGACCAACTGCCTTAAGCAGGGTTCAAATCAACAGCAACCGCTCATGCATTGTCCACGCTTGCGAGATCCTTGGAGCCAGGTTTTTCGTATCGTCGCTGATCGAGCATAAGGTTTCCAGGCAGGAAAGCGCACCGAGTTTGCGGCTCGTGCCGGCGGTGACCGCCCCGCCATCACCACCTCCCCTCGTCGCTGTCGTAATCGTTGCCGACGTGCTCTTGAGCGACAAACCTTGGTGTATATTTGTACACTTCAGGCTATACGGTCGCATACCACTGCATAATTGAGCTATGCTGAGCTTGTGCTTCAACTGGGCTCAGATTTTCGGCGAATGTCCTTGCCGTAATCGAACCGGCGGTTGTCCTCTCTTCCGCCGAAGCCCGCGCGACGCATCAGCGTCGCTCCTCCCAGACTTTCGCCCGGCCCGCTAAGCGGGGGCCGGGCTTTTTTTGTGTTCCCAAGGCTCCATCGATTATGGAGAGCGCAAATGACCGCAAGAGGATCAACTTTGTCGAGAAGAGATCCAAGCCCGGATCAACGGCCTCGCGAATCGAATGCAGCGCGCAGTTGGCGGGCGGCAGCGACCATGTTCGCTAGCGCCGGCCGAACCTCCTCCCATTTGCGCGTCTTCAGGCCGCAGTCCGGATTGACCCAGAGCTGCGAATCCTGCAGCCGGGTCCGAGCCAACGCCATCAGCTCCTTCATTTCGCCCGCCTCGGGAACGCGTGGAGAGTGGATGTCGTACACGCCCGGCCCGATCTGATTTGGATATTCGTAGTTCCTGAACGCGTCGAGTAGTTCCATTTTCGACCGCGATGTCTCGATCGAGATGACATCTGCGTCCATTGCAGCGATCGCGCCGATGATGTCGTTGAACTCCGAGTAGCACATATGTGTATGAATTTGGGTTTGATCAGCGACGCCGGATGAGCAGATGCGGAAGCAATCCACGGCCCAATCGAGATAGGCGGTCCACTCCGACCGACGCAACGGCAATCCTTCGCGAAGTGCAGCTTCGTCGATCTGGATCATGGTCGCACCAGCATTCTCGAGATCGCGGACTTCGTCTCGGATCGCGAGCGCAATCTGGCGGCAGACCTCGCTTCTGGGAATATCATCGCGAACAAAGGACCAGTTCAAGATCGTCACCGGTCCGGTCAACATCGCCTTCATCGGCTTCCTCGTTAGTGATTGCGCGTAGCGCCACCAGCCTACGGTGATAGGCTTCGACCGCACTACATCGCCAAACAGGATCGGTGGCCTGACGTAGCGCGATCCGTAGGACTGCACCCATCCATTCCTGGTAAATGCGAATCCGGCGAGTTGCTCACCGAAGTACTGCACCATGTCATTGCGCTCGAACTCGCCGTGCACGAGGACATCGAGACCGATGTCCTCCTGCCAGCGTACGACGCGCGCCGTCTCCTCCTTGAGGAACCTGTCGTATTGCTCGTCGCTCATAGCGCCTCGGGCATGCGCCGCACGGGCATTCCGGACCTCTTTGGTCTGCGGAAACGATCCGATCGTCGTGGTTGGAAAAGCCGGTAGTCCGAAACGATTGCTTTGGATCTCGGCACGACGGGCAGATGGGCTCGCGCGCCGACGCATGGTCTGATCGATCGCTTTCATCCGGACAGCGACATTGGCATCATGGATTTTTGGCGAAGTCCGGCGGACAGTCGCGGCACATTCCGACTCGGCAAGAGCTAGCGCAACATTCTGGTCGCCTGCGAGTGCCCGCGCCAGGTTCGCGAGCTCTCGCATCTTCTGGACCGCGAAAGCAAGCCAGCTCTTGACGTCGGAGGCGAGCCCGGTTTCGAGTTCAACATCAATCGGCACATGAAGCAGCGAGCAGGATGGGGCAATCTGTACACGATCCTTGCCGAGCTTCGCAATCGCGGGTTCGAGCCGCTGGCGCAGCGACGACAAATTCGACCGCCATACATTCCGGCCGTCGACGACACCGAGTGACATGACTAGATCACTTCGGCCGCCAGCGATGATCTGGTCCAACAACTGTGGCGCTCGAACCAGATCGAGGTGCAGTCCGGCGACTGGCAGGCTCAAGGCGGTGTCCAGATTGTCCCCGAGATCGCCGAAATAGCTGGCGACTAAGATCTTGATGGCCGGCCCCTCCTTGGCGAGCCGGTCATAGGCATGTCGCAAAGATTGTCGCGCCCTCTCATCCAGATCAAGAACCAGGCAGGGCTCGTCGAACTGAACCCAATTTGCCCCACGTTTGGCCAATTCCTGCAGAACCTCGATATAGGCCGGTATCAATTCATCCAGTAGTAAGAGTGGCTGGAACGCAGGATCGGGACTCTTGCCGAGCTTTAGGAATGTGACCGGCCCGATCAGGACAGGGCGGGTCTGAAAGCCAAGGGCCTTGGCTTCCTCATACTCCTCGATCGGCTTGCGAGAGCATAGCCTGAAAGTCTGTCCCCTGTGAAACTCGGGGACCATGTAGTGGTAGTTGGTGTCGAACCACTTGGTCATCTCCTGCGCGGGTGCGCCAAATCCGCGCGGTCCGTGACCGCAACTCGCATCCTGATCGTCGCATTGTGACCCGCGGGCCATGGCGAAGTACGTCTTGAGCGAAACGGATTCGGCTTTCGAGGCGTAGATCTCCGGGATGGCGCCAACCATGACACTTGTGTCGAGCACCTGGTCATACAGCGAGAAATCGTTCGATGGAATAACCGTGACGCCGATAGATTTCTGACGAGCCCAGTTCGCGGCACGCAGGCCAGCTGCGTCCTCGAGCAACTGCTGTTCGCTGCTTTTTCCGGCCCAGTAGCTTTCGAGAGCGAGTTTGAGCTCGCGCCTTGGACCGATGCGTGGCGTTCCGAGGGTGGCAACCGGAAGGGAGAGAAGAGTCATAGCGTGAACCCCATGTTGGGGGCAAAGGCCATGGCGGACGCAGGCAGGGGAAGTCGCGCGGTGCGACGGCTGCTTGGCGCACCACCGGGACACCCCGCCCCGTGGACAAATATATTGTCGGGGCAGGTCTCCTGGCTCGCGGGTCATCGCTTCTGTCCGGCCTTCCCGAAGCCGCGCAGGCTTCAGTGACGTCGTTGGACAGCGGCTTGCCGCTCACAGTTGCGGGGGCAGCGCCGGCATTGTCACCGGCTTCCCTCTTAGCTCCGGATCAAATGGGAACCGGAGAACCTCGACGACTTGGATTATCGGCAAGAGAAGTCTTCCGTCAACCTCTCAGATTATGTCTCAAGCTGGTGCTGCGATATCCGCTACGCGAATGACCGTGCATCTTTATCGTTGAGTCGACGTAGAAGCGCTCTCCAGTCAGCGATATTGGAATGACCATCGCAGCTGCCCCCTTTGCCGCATGCCCGATCGATGGAAGGGACAAATGCGACTTGCGCGGTCGGGACTGCTGCCTCGAGCAGAACGCATTTGATGCGCGTCCCGGCTTCCCAGCGGTTCTTTGAGCACGTCCACCATCCAGCCACCTTCTCGGCCAACAGGATCCGTGTTGAATAGGCCCAAGCTGGGAAGCCAGCTACATACCCTGCCAGCACGTTGATTTGCGGTTCAGCAAGACTCCAAATGCTCGGCGGTGAAGATCGGCTTCGCGTCGTTGGCCGTCGAGTGCAAAGCGCTCCGGACTGAGGCTGTTCTCGAAGCGCCGCGAGTCGCGACGGGAGCGCCAAACGCACCATGGCCCATTGGCCGCAAATTGGCAGAGATCGAAACGCACATTCTGGCAACGATACCGAACCAAACCGTCGCGAGACGAGGATGCATAAGCCGCGCTGGATAGCGCTGAAAGGAAACATCGAGACCTGGGCCAGTCGGAAAGTCGACAAAGAGGACACAAAAGCGGTGTGAATTGCCGCCCATTACCTGGCACGAAGAATGCAAGACTTCGGCATGCCCAGTCTCCTCCTGCTGGGCAAGTCCAGTACAGCAAATTGAGGCTGTCGCCGGCAGCGAAGTTAGCGGCGCGTGACATAGAGGGGAGCGCCTGCTCGCACGGGACACCATCGGTCTCCCCGCCGCGTCGCCGCTAACTTCTTGCGCTCGCGTATAACAGGTTAAAGGTTGCCCCGCTTTAGAAATGACGTGTGGATGAAAGCAGATAGGCCGACAGTTATGAGGAAAATGTCTGGAAGACGCGCGTTATGGTTTTGTCTCGGTCAATCCCTGATATGCCTGGCCGGGCTGGCTGCGACGAGCAACAGTGTTCGCGCCAACGAGAGCCCCCTTATCGAAAGATTCAAGTCAACGTGGCGAGCGCAAGACGGCGAGACAATAGAACAAATTATCTCCAATGTCTCGAAGGTGGCGCAGTTCGTCCCTCGAATGTGGGGCGTCGCTGAACTTGACGAAAATGACTATGTTTTCGTTTCGTGGACCAGGCACCGCGTCGATACATCAGACGAACAGTACGTTATCACTTGGAAGGTCGCGCTCGACGGCACGATTCAACTTGCGTCGACCTATGCCAAACCGATGGAATTGGGCTGGCGCGCCCTGGCGCTCTCGTTGATCGCCAGTGAAGTCAAGGACGGCGAAAGGGACGCAAATCTTGGCTTTCTGCATGATCCGAGCAACTTCAACTTTGTGACGACCATGCAAGGCCGGCTCGGCGATCTTCTGCGGCAGGGCCGCTGCACTATCGTCGAACCTGTTGGAGTGGACTACTTGCCGAAGCAGAATGACAAGCCGACCGAGAAAGGTGATCTGTGGCGCGTTTTGCTTTTAGTGAACTGTAATATCCCAGGCCCCCGTTTTTTTACACACAACGGGGTCATCACTTTCGAGAAGAGCGAAGGGCAAGATTGGGAGCCGCAATCCTCCTTTGCCAAGCGTATCGCGGCGTTTCCTCCTGGCTCCTGGTTCGCTCGCATGGAGCCAAAGGAACCGGAAGAGTTAGAGGGGAGCAAAGGCCCTCGGTAAAATGGTCGCGCAGAGCAAGATCGCGCCGTAGCTCCTTTACCGCCGAACGTCTGAGCAACTGCAGACATATTAGCTCTAGAATGTCGGTGTTTACGCCTTCAGCAGTCGCGAGCCTTTCCTGAAGCTTTCAGCCCGTCAGGAAAAAGTCGGGCAGCACGATTACTTCCGATTCCTTCTGCGAGTAGTCGAGCTCAGCGGCGCGTTCCAGCTGGCGAGATTTGGCCCCCAGCGCGCCCGACGCGGTGGGAGGACACCAATCCGCGAGGGAACCAGCTCCTCCATGCCACTCTTCAAGGGACCGGGCCTGAAGATGCCTCGGGCCCAAGCCCGATCCGGCGTGCGCGCCGCCATCGCGCGACTGACTGGCACCCGCAAGAGCGTATGCATGCCGACGCCGAGGCGGCACGCGGGATCGAGTGCTGCGACGAAACGCGTTAAGACGGTAATCGGGCAGTGTTAGTGGGCCGGCAGTGCCCTCTGAGCACCGACCCTTTTCCGAGTGCCCCCGGCGAGAGCCGCGGAGCCGTGCGCGAGGCTTCGAGGACCGAACTGAGTCGGCGCTAGATTTCCTCGCGCGCATTCGTCTGCGCGTCAAAGATCCGGATTTGAAGCGTGGGAAAACGCCTCTTTAGTTCTGCTCCGCCTGTGCCCTGGCGCCGTCTCTGGTTGCGAATTCGGCTCTGAGTCGACCATCCACTTCAAGCGCCTTGGAAGAGACCGGAAAATCCCGGGGGGCTGCAACCATTTCATTCCCATTGTGTAGTGAGATCGTTGCGAATGATTTGTAGCTTGAGTCGGCTAAACTGCACCAGAGCTACCCCGCCCGAGTGCCGCGATGGGGCAACCATGTTGTGGATCGAGGCCTCGCACCGAATGGCATCAGGATGGCACTCGCGATCCTCCGAACACGCGGGCGGCTTACCCCTCGCTCGGTGCGTATACAACGAAGCCACGGAGGTTGCCGTTCCAAATTTCCCTGACGCAAACGCACGCCCTCACGCCGGGCTTGGTGGGTAACTCTCCACATGTGATGGCGGTGAAGCGTACCACGAGAGAGCGGCCGCCAGTCGCCGCCTGGGTCACGACAATCCGGTCCTTGTACGAACGCGGCGGCGGCACCACGAACGAGATATGGTGCAGCGCAGACGTGCGAAAAGCCACAATGGAATTGGCATCAACGACCACCCCGGTTGACTCTCCAAAAGAGGCCTCCGGGTCTTGCGCGGTTTGCGTAAACGATACCGGTTCATTTTGCGCAACGGGCATTGAGCAGAACTCCGTGGCGGCTTTGTCCAGATTTCAGAAGAAGCAAGACCAGGTTTCTTTCGAACATCAGTCTTTGCTGACGAGAAGTTACGGCGAAATGCATCGCTCTTGCTGAAACCCTCGGCAGCCTTGCCGATGGTGGCCGCCACAAAGCATAGCCAGATTGCTCCTCCCCACTTGACTTCCACTCGACCCTCAAGATTCACAGGCGACTTTTGTTCTTCGACCGCGTGAGAAACAGCGTTCCGAGGTTCGGCTTTCTCCCGCACCGAGTTCGCGGCCGAGCGATGGGGATCTCCTCCTCTCAGGTCGAGAGGGTGCAGTGCGCGCCCAGAGAGAGAGAGAGAGCCCAGCGAGGTTCGAAGGGTACCGCGACACGCACACCGGAAGAAATCGCTTGAACCTCACGCAGCGTCAGGTCGTAGCTTGGAAATGACGGCCACGCTTTCATAGAGCAAACGTCGAAAGATGTCGGCCGAATAACGGACATAGCGTTTAAGAGTCGAATGTGGCAGCGCCGGATCGTGCGTGAACATGGATCAAGAGCGAGAGGTTATTGTTGAGATGAAACACCGCGTAATCATGGTCGCATTGTTCGCTGTCATCACATCTCCGGTCTGCGCAGCGAAGCTCAGCGGCCCTCCTCGCATCCTCGACGGCAATACGATCCAGATCGAGCAAACTAAGCTTCGGCTCTCAGGCATCGAAGCTCCTGAGACTGACCAGATTTGCCTCGACGCCCACGGTCGGAAATGGACTTGCGGCGTAGCTGCTCGCGACGAGCTGATCAAGCATTCGAACGGACGAACGTGGGATTGTCATACCACAGGAGTTGATGAATACGGCAGATCACGTGGCAGTTGCTTCATAGAAGGCGAGGACGTGAACGCCTGGATGGTACGCTCCGGCTGGGCATTATCGTCGGGTCCTTCTACCCAAACCTACGTTGTCTATGAGGTTGTGGCGAGCAAAGCGTATGCGGGGCTGTGGTCGGGGGCGTTCATCGCGCCCTGGGACTGGCGTCGCCGCAACAAGGGGACGATCATCATCGGCGCGAGCTCCGTTCCGATCGACGCTCAGGAACTCCTGCTCGGATCCGCGCTGCTATCGGACCCGCCCTCGTCCGAGTGTCTGATAAAGGGCACCGTAGACCGCAACGGCGAGCGCATTTTTCACCTGCCCGGGCAACTCAGTTACGAACAAATCGACATGACGAAGAAGCCCGGTGAACGCTGGCTTTGCAGCGAAGCGGAAGCCGAAGCCACCGGGTGGCGTAAAGCCGCGCGATGAGGTGAGATGCATGCATGCAGGCCATTCTCCGACCCATCTGACCAAGATCGCGCCTTCGCGCCGCTCACTGTTGCAATTCGCTATTTCGTCAGTTTGCTTGCGGCTTGGCAACAACATTGTCGATGCGAAGGAAGCAAAAACGCCGCCGAAGCCAGATAACCTGATCTCGCCGGAGACTGCTCTGAACCGGCTGATGGAAGGGAACGATCGCTATGTCCAGGGCGTATCACGAAGCGACGATTTCAAGCGCGAGCGCCCGGTTTTGGTGGATGGGCAAAATCCATATGCCGCGGTTCTGAGCTGCGCCGATTCTCGCGTGGCGCCTGAACTTGTCTTCGGCAGCGGACTTGGCGATCTGTTTGTCTGCCGCGTCGCCGGCAACTTCGCCAACGATGACACGCTCGCCAGTATGGAATATGCGGTGGCCGTGCTGAACACGCCGCTGATCCTGGTACTTGGCCACGACCATTGCGGTGCGATAGACGCCACGATCAAGTCGCTCCACGACGATAAGCCGCCGCCGGGGCACATTTCATCCCTCGTCGCTGCGCTTGCGCCTGCGGTAAAATTATCTCGCCAGCAAACCGGTGACACGTTCGTCCTAGCAACTCGACAAAATGTAGTCGATAACGTCAACAAACTCAAATCGACGGGCCCGATTCTGAACACGGCAGTTGAGCAGAACAGACTGAAGGTCGTCGGGGGCCTGTATCGGCTCGACACCGGCAGGGTCGATTTGCTGAGCTGACGCCGGCACCTTCGCCGGCCGGCTAGTCGTTTGCCGCCTGATGTAGGGCTTCGGTCTAGTTCCGTGCAATCCGCTCACGTTTCGGCTGCATTAAATGCACCGAATACAATCCGCTCCACAATTATCTTAGCTTCGAGACGATCTTTGGTATGCGCGGCCTCTTAATTCTTATCGTATTCTACGTGCTCATGTTGGCAACGCGAGGCCAGCACCAAGAAACACTCATACCGCGGGCGACACTATTCATGCCTGCCCGTTGATGCGCTAAGCCAGCAGAGGTGGTGCAAGCGGCAGATCACGGTGCGAGGCATGCAGGGGCTGAGCTCTCGGCCTAACGGAACACGCGACAATTCCGGCAGCTCTCACCCGCGATCCGGCAGCCCCCCTCTGGTCCTGCTATGATCACCAGGCTCAGCTAGGGCCGAAGATCACATAGAGCAGGATTACGACCACCAAGACTACCCATCCGGCGGATGTAAAGAAAAATGCTACTCGCGTCGGGACCGGACGGTCTCCCCCGCATCTGCCATCAATGGTGAACGACTGTGATGGCTATAAAAAGAAGATAAAGATCTGCCGTCCATTCTTTCAAAGCGGCCGGAGGCAACTGTCTCGCGTCAACCAGCCACGAGCCGAGGCCTGCGCGTTTTTCCTTCCCCGAAGGACGCACAACTGCAGCCAGTCCGGCGCTTATTGAGTCGTCACCATGATTGGCGACTGGAGTGCTTCGATTACGTAGATGACCGCGCTTCGGTTTCGATTTTGGCAGGTCGCGGCGTATCTGTTGATCAACTATCCCGGCCCCGCGGCAGCGCGCGATCGAGCCTTCGTCGCACAAACTTTCTCGTATGACTGGCGCGCCACGCATTTGCAGGAAGATCGAACGCGCGCTTGTCAAAAGACGCCGAGCGCCGTCGGCGTCATCCGTCGTGTACTGGCGTCCGGCGGACAAGTCCCCGGCTGGGGTACATATCGCGAGCAAGCGCACTCCGATCTCTCAACGCCGGAAACCGGCTCGCGCTTGACGTCATTCCATAGGATATACGCCAGGCAGAACGAGCATACCAAGGCCTGCGCGTCCATATCAGTGATGCCGCTGCACACCTTGATGTCAGCGCCACGCGGAGACACCTGCGCCGCCAGTTCTTCGCACCTAATGGCCTTTCCGAAGGAATGCGAAAGAAGTTACCGTTGCGGCGCAGACGGTTCCGCCCCAAGTGGTTATTTGGCAGATTTGGCTTCGCCATGAGCGCAAGCTTCGTACTGACCCAGACAATGCACACTCTCAGCGAGAGTGATCTGATCGCATCATAAGCGTACGGTGCGTACCGGAGCGACCGTGAGAAGACTTCCAGTTTCGGCGCCCGAATCACGCCCCCCGGACGCGCCCCAACTCGATCCTATCTCAGAGTCCTGTACAGCACTGATCTCAGCAGCAAGGACGAGCAGCCAATCGTGTCGCTGTTGCTGGCGATTTGGACAAGCTCAGTCATGATCTGAGGCATCTGGCGCTGAAGAGAGAGGCGCCGAAAAGGGTAAGTCACGTCAGGAATGTGTGCGATCTGTTGCGTTTGGTACGACAAAACAGGAACAGGCGGATCGTTGCTGGCGCACCTTGAAAACTCAAAGCATCCAGGAAGCTTTGCCTTTCGCTTGCATGAGCGGCGGCACTCTTCAGTACATAGGACAGCGACTTGATTGCAATGGCAGCCCTGACGCTGCCGTCACGTTTGTTGAAACACCTGCCGTCTGATGTCCGCTTCTAACCAACAGCTCATCCACAGTCGCGAACACGGTAAATTGCGCTTTTGGTAATGTCGCGAGATCGGAGCGGGCCTGAAACTCCAACAGGCAAGCCGAGCCCGGCTGGTTCGCGGTCGAGGTCCACTTCAGTCGCTCTCCTTCCGTCGCGTTCGGTTGATGACATCTTGTGCCTGGAATCAGACGCGGGAGGCGCGAGCGTCCTGCCGGCGAGGCACGAGCCACGTGATCTCGCTGGATTCAGACACGGCCTCCAGACCATGATTGATGGCACGTCGATTGCTGGGGCATGGAAAAGAGCAGCAGGCTTTGGCCACCTTGCGGTCGCCAAGTCAGGAATTCACAGTTGGTTCGAGCCGCCGAGCCCAAGTAATCGTCCGTTGGAGAAGAGATGACAAAACAAGCGCTGCCGTCAGACGTCGGAGACATAGTGCAGCAGAGGCGGATCGATCTCGCTGCCGCATATCGGTCGCTTTGCCGGTTCAGCCTCAATGACAACATCGACAGACATATCTCCGTCAGTTTTCCAGGCCCTCAACACCTTCTCTTTGAGTCAATCCGTTCTGGGTATGGTTTGGACTGGCAACCGCATGTAACCCCATCACAGTCGATATCAACTGCGACAGTTCCGACGATCCCTTCCGACTGGGTATAAGTCCGGCCCGGCTTCGCCATGCGCGCGCAATCCAAATCAGTGAAGCGCCGCATCGATCGGCTCAAGGCACCGAGGACAGGTCATGAACGCTCCACCAGAGAACATCACTTCAGAAACCGACGCTACGGCTGCAACGTGGGATAATCTGTCGCCGCTACTGGTCGATATCCGCGCGCGCCGAAATGAGTTCGCCCGCGCGCAGAAGATTCCAGACGAGATCATCGAGGGCTTCAAGCGCGTTGGCGTCTATCGGGCTTTGGTCGCCAAGCGATTTGGCGGCGAGGAGCGAACGCCGGCCGATTTTTGTCGCCTAATCGAGCGCATTTCCGAAGCCGACGGCTCCGCCGGTTGGGTCGCCAGCTTCGGCGATGGGGCTCGCTACCTCGCTGCTCTTCCGGACGACACGCTTCGCAAGGTATACGCGAATGGACCTGACGTGGTGTTGGCAGGTGCGCTTTTCCCGCTTCAGCCCGCCAGGCGAACCAGCGACGGGTTCGTCGTAAACGGCGTGTGGCCATTCGCCAGCGGCTCACCGGGCGCGGATCTGATAGGCGTTGGCATCACCGTGGAAGACGATCCGACCGGAGGCCTTGCCCGTGTAGCCGTGATGCCGGCCGAGAAGTTGACAATCCGCCCCAATTGGGACGTCATCGGCCTGCAAGGCACCGGCAGCCACGACGTCATTGTCAACGATGTCATTGTACCGGAGGAATGGACCTTGATCCGCGGCGGTCCGCCGACACTCGACGCGCCGGTCTATCGTTATCCGTCCGTCACTTTCGCAGCGCAGGCGCATGCGATTGTCGGCATCGGTATTGCGCGCTCCGCGCTAAACGAGGTGATCGCCATGGCCGGAAGCCGCGCCTCAATCACTGGAGCGCCCGTGATGGCAGAGCGCGGCTATGTCCAACTGGAGATGGCCAGAGCCGAAGCCATGCTGCGTTCCGCCCGTTCCTTCTTCTATGAGGCCACCGAGCAGCTGTGGAAGGAAGCGCTCAAGGATGCGGTAAACCCGCGC
This sequence comes from Bradyrhizobium sp. IAR9, assembly GCF_013408065.1. Lineage (NCBI taxonomy): Bacteria > Pseudomonadati > Pseudomonadota > Alphaproteobacteria > Hyphomicrobiales > Nitrobacteraceae > Bradyrhizobium > Bradyrhizobium sp. IAR9. Next base: position 557,307 of record NZ_JACBZW010000004.1, on the reverse strand, counting down.
ACGGCGACGCTGATGCGACTCGCCGCGACGAACGCCGCGCGGCAGAGCGCTGAGGTCTGCAACATTGCGAGCGGTCTCGCTGGAAGTGCGTCGCTCTATACTACCAGCAATCTGGCGCGCGCCATGTGCGACAGCTTCGTGGTTGCTCAGCACGCAGCTTTAAACGAGGGAACGCTCCAAAGCGCCGGCCGACTCTTGCTCGGAAGTGCAGTACAGCCGGGATTTCCATGAAGCGGTTCATACACGTTCCGCACGCCCCCGCCTCAACGGATTGCCGGACCTGCGATATGATGCTGTCTGCAGCTACAGGACCTCGCGGCCTGCCGGCCTTGTTTAAAGGACAAGAAAGAGAGAGAGAGAGAGAGAGAGAGAGAGAGAGACCCTTGCAGTCAGGCGTTTCTCAAAAACACCACTTCATATCCGTGGAGCATCCCTTGAGCGCTCTCATAGGTCTCTCTACGCTCCCGCCTCGCTCATTGTCGTGTCGAGCACAATCCACTTGCATTTCAGCGCAACGGCTCGCGGTTCAACTCACAAAGCTCCCAAGTCCGACTTTTTTAATGTCGCGCTCCCTGCTTAGCCGCTCGTTCTGCTGGCGTAGGCGGACGATCTCCGAAGCCTGGTGCGCCGACGTCGGCATCCCCTGCGTGGCGGGCCCAACGCCGCCGATGTCGGCTCCTGCCGGAGCTTATCCAGAGCCGCAGCACTGAGTCGCCCAGACCGAGTTCATTGACGACCGTTCCGATCGTGGCAGTGTTAGAAACCCACCACCCGCCCGACGCGGACGTCGTGCGCGGGGTCTGTATTGGCAACAGGAAACCGGAGCGCCCCGTCCGGCCACCGATATCCGCTCGAATGATCACCCGTTGTGCAGCTTTTGGCGGCTAAGCGCGCTGGTCAGGTTTACCAGCAATGAATGAGGCGCCCGATATGAGTCGCCGCTAGAAGCGCTTATTTTTGAGCAATACATCACCCTCCACCGCGCGTGGATAGTGGGCCGCCACTTCGAATGATGGCAACAGGTCAAGAATAGCTTGAAGGGACAACTGCCCTTCGTAGAGCTCGCGGTCGCTATATTCTGTGTAGACGAAGCGCGTATTGCTCAAGGTCTGCATGCCGCCGGCGATAACGTCCGCTTCGGCCCCCTGGACATCCATCCAAATGAGATCGATCGTATTCAGCTTGGCTTCGCTGCACCAGTCGTCCAGCCGCCGCGTTTCAACCGAGACAGGGCGATCGAACCGAACCCACTCATACTCAGTAAGATGATTCTTCGGGCGGCGTATTGAGCCGGAGAGGTCCCATTCCTTCGCATCACCATCTGCATTGCTTGGATGGAAGTCGATCATCCCGTTTCGATCACTGATCGCGATTTCAAGCAACTTCACCCTATAGAGGGATGGGCCCAGCTTCTTCTTGAAGCGCGCGATCGCTCTCGGGTCCGGCTCAAAGCAGTAGAGCTGAGCTTGCGGGCAGAGATTGAGAAACTGTTCCGTATCGGTCCCGTCATTGCAGCCGATATCGAGGATGACGGGATTCGGCTTCTGAAGACGTGAGACGATGTGCTGGTGAACTTCGGCAGACGACACAGGTGTTTTTTCCATGGGCGCGGAGATCGGATGAATTTCGTCTTTGACGCCAAATCACACGCCAGACGCGCCGGCACAACGTATATCAACGTATATGATTCATATTCCCGTCGGTCCCTCGATTCATGACAGCTATTTGGATGCCATCAACACCAAAAGGGACGCCTGTCGAACCGGGAGCTGCAGTGACTGCCCTGCAATACAAACTGCCGCTTGGTTTCGGGAGCCGCGCCAACTGTGAGCTAGATCGTCGTGTCAGGTCCGCCTTTCGGAGCGGCGGAAAGAACGGCTTCGCGCCGAAAGTCAGCGGTCGGTTCTCTCTGACGCATTTGCGAGCAGCTCCGGGCGATCCCTTCTTCGGAATCATCTGTCCTTCGGAGAAGAGCGTATGAGGTCAAGGCTCCGACGCACGCGTTGCCGCGTGCAAACAAGCCTCCGCAGCGATCATCTTCGATCACTCGATCGGGGTAAATGAAACAGGTTTGAGCGACCGTGCGACGTCTGGAGACGGGACAATTCGATGATGGCCTTTCTTGGAGCACGGGGCCTCCAACAGGAAACATCGCCTGAGTTTTCGAGATAGTTGCCCTATTATTGCGACTACGTCCTACTGATCGAACGCTGCTCATCGAGCAGGGTCTTGTGCAGATCGCCGGCGTCAACTGCTAGATGCTGCCGTCAGACGAAGCAATCATTTGCCAGCCACGCCGTCGTCGTTGAAACACGCGGCGCTTCGATCGGTGTAACGGCCGCCCGTGCAGTGTTGAGGAACCCTGGGCTCAATCCGGGTGTTTCGACGAAACGCAATGTCATTTTCGCAACAGCTTGGCGGGCTGTGTAGCTGAGGGCGTTTGCTTCCGGACAAAGACAAACACTGATCAGGCTACGATTCAGTAGAACTTCAGGCATCGATCGTTCAGCTCATTTTTGGCCTGATCCTTGCTATAATTGGGCTTGTCACAATGTGACTATCTCTAACTTGTTCAACCGCCCAGGAGACATGCATGAATTTCCGCCCGCTTCACGACCGCGTCGTTGTCAAGCGCATCGACGCCGATGAGAAGACCGCTGGTGGCATTATCATTCCCGACACAGCCAAGGAAAAGCCCTCGCAGGGCGAAGTCATTGCAATTGGCCCGGGCGGCCGCGATGAGACTGGCAAGCTGATTCCGATCGACATCCAGGTCGGGGACCGCGTGCTGTTCGGAAAATGGTCGGGCACCGAAGTCAAGATCGACAGCGAGGAGCTACTGATCATGAAGGAGAGTGACATCATGGGCGTTCTCGCCGATGTGTTTCCCAAGAAGAAAGCCGCCTAACCAAGCGCTCACACAGCTCACTCCCTGACGAGCGCCCTGTTAGGCGCGCTGAAGGATGAGAAAACAAGAACTGAGGGAATCTTTATGTCAGCCAAAGAAGTCAAATTCGGAGTAGACGCGCGGGATCGCATGCTGCGCGGCGTGGACATCCTCGCCAATGCCGTGCAGGTCACGCTTGGTCCGAAGGGCCGCAACGTAGTGCTCGACAAGTCGTTCGGCGCGCCTCGCATCACCAAGGACGGCGTTGCCGTCGCCAAGGACATCGAACTCGACGACAAGTTCGAGAACATGGGTGCGCAAATGGTGCGCGAAGTAGCTTCGAAGGCGGCGGATGCTGCCGGCGACGGCACCACCACTGCGACCGTACTGGCCGCCGCGATTGTCCGCGAAGGCGCCAAGTCGGTTGCCGCCGGTATGAACCCGATGGACCTCAAGCGCGGTATCGACCTCGCGGTCGAAGCCGTGGTTGCGGATCTCCAGACGAACTCCAAGAAGGTCACCTCGAATGAGGAGATCGCCCAGGTCGGCACCATTTCGGCCAACGGCGATGTCGAGATCGGCAAGTTCCTCGCCGACGCCGTGAAGAAGGTCGGCAACGAAGGCGTGATCACGGTCGAAGAAGCCAAGTCGCTCGAGACCGAGCTTGACGTCGTCGAGGGCATGCAGTTCGACCGCGGCTATATCTCGCCCTACTTCGTCACCAACGCCGACAAGATGCGCGTCGAGATGGACGACGCCTACATTCTCATCAACGAGAAGAAGCTCTCCTCGCTGAACGAGCTGCTGCCGCTGCTCGAGGCCGTGGTGCAGAGTGGTAAGCCGCTGGTCATCGTCGCCGAGGACGTCGAAGGCGAAGCGCTCGCGACCCTGGTCGTGAACCGCCTGCGCGGCGGCCTGAAGGTCGCGGCCGTCAAGGCTCCGGGCTTCGGCGATCGCCGCAAGGCCATGCTGCAGGACATCGCGATCCTGACCGGCGGCCAGGCGATGTCGGAAGATCTCGGCATCAAGCTCGAGAACGTCACGCTCAACATGCTCGGTCGCGCCAAGAAGGTGATGATCGACAAGGAGAACACCACGATCGTCAACGGCGCCGGCAAGAAGGCCGACATCGAGGCGCGCGTGGCCCAGATCAAGGCGCAGATCGAGGAGACCACTTCGGACTACGACCGTGAGAAGCTCCAGGAGCGTCTTGCCAAGCTCGCGGGCGGCGTCGCGGTGATCCGCGTCGGCGGCGCGACCGAGGTCGAGGTGAAGGAGCGCAAGGATCGCGTTGATGACGCGATGCATGCGACCCGCGCGGCTGTGGAAGAAGGCATCGTCCCGGGCGGCGGCGTCGCCCTGCTCCGGGCCTCCGAGCAGCTCAAAGGCCTGCGCACCAAGAACGACGACCAGAAGACCGGCGTCGAGATCGTGCGCAAGGCGCTGTCCTGGCCGGCCCGCCAGATCGCGATGAACGCCGGTGAAGACGGTTCGATCGTGGTCGGCAAAGTCCTGGACAACGAGCAGTACTCTTATGGCTTTGATGCGCAGACAGGCGAGTATGGCAATCTTGTCTCCAAGGGCATCATCGACCCGACCAAGGTTGTCCGTATCGCGGTCCAGAACGCTTCCTCGGTGGCCGCGCTCCTGATCACCACGGAAGCCATGGTCGCCGAGCTGCCCAAGAAGGGCGGCGCCGGTCCCGCGATGCCCCCGGGCGCCGGCATGGGCGGTATGGACTTCTGATCCACTCTCTCAAAGTGTCGATGACCGTGCAAAACCCTGGCACGAATGCCAGGGTTTTGTTTCGGCGAGCTTGCAACGTAGCCTAGCAAGCCGCGCCAAAGGCCGAACCCATCGGTCAATCCGTATGAACGGCGGTAGAGCCCAGACCTAATTTGCTTGTGACTTTTCCTTCGGCGGCGACAGAGCCTCGGCCAAGGTAAAACGGGTCCAGCACTGCGATGGAAGTGGGCCTGTCGCTATTTGAGCCTCACCAAGCTGCCTCTGCCGAGTGTTCGAACCCTTCGTCTGGGTTTATCAGGTGCCGCCTACCGCTTCTTGCCTACTTTCCTGTCCTGACGCGTGGACCCAAGCGCCCACATGCCCTTTCCTGGTTCGCACTTACATCTGATGGCGAGAGGCTTATTTGAAACCCTCAGCGACAATGCGCATCATCAAAAACCACAAGATATCCTGCTGAAGTGCCATGATTTACTGTACGCTCTATTTTTTCCTCGCGGATGGGCTCCGCTTCGCCTACGGGCCGCCAACTTCGCCGCAGCGTCCTACCATGATATCTGTCTTACAGAGAGTGTGTGTCAGCAGGTTGCGCAAGGCGCAACGAGGTTGCCCCGACGGTAGACCGCTGGCCAGTGGCGCCCCCGATCCTTGAGGAAATCTATACAATGGAGGACGCGCTGGCCTTCGGCGGCGCCTGCATTTCCCTGTTGGATCACGCCGATCGGGTGAGAGTTGCCTGCCTGGCGCAACTCGTGAACGTCATCGCGCCGATCATGACTAAGACAGGCGGAGGTGCGTGGCGCCAAACCATCGTCTTTCCTTTTGCGCATATGAGCCGCTTTGGTCGCGGAAGAATTTTGCACGCGCGAGTCGAGACGGAAGCCTGCTATGTGTCGTACAACAATCCTGATGGTACACCGGCCGGGACCTTTCCAGCGCCTGACGTGCCGTATCTCAAGATAGCGGCAGTCGCCGAACAAGGCGGCGGCTTATCGCTCTTTCTGCTCAATCGTGATCTGAAGCAGGAGATGGAGGTGAGCGTCGAGGCCAGAAGCTTCGGTCCCCTGACAGTTCACGAGCGGCTCGAGCTCCGGCACGATGATCTGATGGCGGCAAATACCGAGAATACGCCGGACAAAGTCAAGCCGGCGCCTTTGCAAAGCGTGGCCTTTGCCCGCGGGAGGTTGCGGGCGACGCTCAAGCCGGCGTCATGGAATGTGATCCACCTGGCGCCACATCGAGAAGATGAAGGGCCCGCGAACACGGCGCCAAAGGATCAATCGTGATCGCGGTTTAGGTTCTTGCTTGAGCATGATTTCCGCGAACACTATTAAGCCGAGAGCGTGAGCACCTCGCAAAGCTGTGAGCGCTGCCGATCGTACCAGGGCCGATGATCGTGGCCAACGGCAGCGATGGGTGATAGTCCCCTGCCGCGATCAGCGCGCCCGCCCCAGATTACCTGCTGGGGCTACGACAAGATTTCAGGCCGCCGCATTGTACGCCTGCACGACATCATACCATCATCGTCTGGCGCCCCGCCAAGCAATCGGCCCGTTCGAGAGCGGCTCGCCCCACCGGCGCGTGCCTCCCATAGGTCATATCGACAAGCTTATCTTGATGAGAGCCTGCGCAGCGGCCGCAATAAATCCAAGTCCCGGAGAACGTGCTTATGCTGCGCTTGCATCCACACTATACCAATGTGTAACCGAGATAGCCACGGGGATGAATTGGCACGAAGCGCGACCGGGTTCATTGTGGGCTTTATGGCTATGTATACTCAGGTTTACGCCCAATTCAGCGAGGCGCAGGAACGCACAGCCGAAGGCCGTGCAGCTGAACTATACTCCAGTTTGATCGCTGACCTCAGTCAGCTGAATTTCGCTGACGCGGATGACCGCCGAGCATTCCCTCCGACCCTACACAGCCTATTGGCAAGGCATGGACTGTTCGGGCTCACCACACCAGGAGAGCACGGCGGATTAGCTCTTCCCTTGCAGGAGGCCATCAACCTCATCTCCGCCACTGCGTCCTTCGATGTCTCCGCTGCCTCTACCCTCGTCATCCATAACTTCCTGGCCTTGCCCTGTATCCAAGCGGCACCGCACATCCCCGAACAAAAGCATATCATTTGGGGTGCAACACGCGGCGATCTCTGCGCTTTCGCTTTGACGGAACCCGGGGCTGGATCGGCCCCGAGGCACATAGAGGCTTCGGCTCTCATGCGCGAAGATAAAGTTCGTATCTCTGGCCGCAAGATCTGGATCGGCCTCGCTGACTGGGCTCGCTGGATCGTTTGCTTTGCGCGCGCGTCTGGACCCGATGCGAAAGGTCGGCTCGTTGGTGTACTCGTTGACAGGCAAGCTCCAGGCCTAAAGGTCACGCACGAGCATCGCACACTCGGTCTACGTGGCATCATTCAGAATACCCTGGAGTTCCACGATGTCGAGGTGCCGCGTTCTTACGTGCTCTCTCGCGATCAAGACGGCTGGGGAGCGGCGGCATCTAGTATGAACCGCGGCCGTCTCGGTGTGGCTGCTATGGGTCTTGGAGCCCTTGAGCGCGCTATCCAGGTCGCAGCCTCTTATGCAAGCCATCGCCGGCTCGGTAAACTGCGTATGATCGAGAACAGTTACATCGAACAGTTATTTGGACAAATGGTGCTGCGGCGGGAAGTAGTGAAGGCGATGCTGACCGCATCCTGCCGACTTGTTTCAGCGCAGGGCGCGCCGAACGTCCACCTTGCGTCGGCAACGAAGGTTTTGTCCTCGGAGTGGTGCGGCCTTGTTGCTGATCAGTGCGTCCAGCTGTTAGGTGGCCGTGGTTACGATGAGGGAGCGCCTTTAGCGAAAATCTATCGAGACGCTCGCATCCTTCGCATCTTCGAAGGTCCGACTGAAGCGCTCCTATCACATCTCGGCCGCTGCCTCCTCTCTAAAGCCACGCGTGACGAAATCGCCGATCTCTTTCGGTCAGTTGGAGCGGCATCAGTCCATGCTGCTGCAATTGAGGAGCTCTCTGGGCTCAATGAGACAGACGGGGCCGTGCTGATCTATGCGGGTTGGCTCACCACGTTGGCACTGGCAAGAGCTATCATGTCTGCTGGTTGCTTCTCTGCCTCAGATTGCGCCGCAGCAGCGGCTGACCTGGTCAGTTCCGAACTTGCAACCCTCCGTACTCGCGCGCCGATCCGGCAATCTGTCGAAGTCCGCAATCGGGCTAGTCGGACTCTGACCACCTTCCTTGAAGACGCGGCTTGTTCTATTCGCTCACCTGTCCTCGCAGACGATTACCTTAGACTGGTGCAGTATGTCTGATATCTGGCGGATGTCGGAGGTCTTTCCCACCTGGTGGGCCCGCGCGCGATGATGCAGCTGCGGAGAGGCGAAGCATCCCTGAGCACTGCCACGTCTAATTCCGGCAGACTGCTATGAGGGCCTAAGCTAATCTCGCTCCCGGCGCGCCGCAGCAGCAAAGGCTTTCGCGTTCAGGAGGACCCGATCCGCTCATCGACCCGGCGCCGCATCAGAAGAATGGGCCGCGTCGAACAACTTGAGCACGCTCCCTACCCTATCGATGATGGCCAACCACCGCTTCGCGGTCCCCCATGGTCGATACTGACGCCACCGTGCTTTCGCGGCTGACGACTGCGCGATCGTGATGCGTGTTCCTACATTTCTCGTAATGCGCCTGAGAAGCGCTATGTACCCGCGAAGTGCCGCCCTCCACTCAAAAGCCCCACGCCCTTCATTCCTGGTACCGTTTCGCTCCATTGGAACGCGGCGTCGAAGCGCATGCCGCAGCGAGATGATCGCCATGACTTAGCCATGCCATGAAGCTTCTGTTGTTTCGGGCACGAGCTGTATACTGAACCCATCAGCCATGTGTAAGCCGTCTGACGGTCTGGCTTAGGATCAATATCATCGAGCCATTCGATAACTGCGCTTAAACTTGCGGTCGCTCGTGAAGCATGCATCGCCGCATCTGCAAAACGAACCTGCCCCGCGGCTCTCAATCGTCGCGGGGCTTCATGGGTCTCAGGACCCGCCTTCCTCGCCGCCGATGAAGCCTTCCGGCGGCATGGGGCCGACGACTAGCCATTGCTCTGGCTGAAAACGGCATACCGGCGGCTCCGCACTTGTCCGCCGTCGATCTTCTCTCCCGGTCCGATCACTTTCGAGCTTGGTCGGATGGGCCCGGCTGTCGTCGAAGTCGCAGAGATAATGGATTGCCTTTCGTGGATGATGCCGCAGAGCCGCGCCTTTGCAATATCGATGGGCTTCTGCTGACACCTTTCTCGCGGCACATGGCATATGCAAGTTTCATGATCTCTTTGAAGAGATCAGCTTATGTCTATGCTTGAACATACCCTTAAGTCGGATGTCCGCTGGACAGATGGGTGGGTTCCAGGCAGAAGGGCATCGACCCACGCCGGCCGCTTTCGCACTTTGTAATTCTCGTCGGGTTCGTCAGCTTTCGGAAAGCTAGTCCCTGTACGGTGACGTCGAAGTTAGCGGCGCGTGGTAGGGACAGCGCTTGCCCCGTGTATGCGTGGGGCTTTGGGGCGCCGAGTCACGTTTCTGCTAACTTCAACCAGTGCGGGCGTGGCAGCGACAGCGTCTGATCCACCAGCTGACCAGCGCCGAGTCGCGCCTGCGCTGCTCCCGGTGTGAGACTGGGATCATATAAACACCATCGGACAACGTCTTCCAGATCAACTAATAGCCAGCTTGCGCCCGCTCCGCGGAGAGGGCCTCCAGGCCGTAAATCTCAGAAATTGCTTGTAGTCGGCTCAGCGCTGAGTTTGACCGTTAGGCTTCGAACGAACACAGTGCATAGGGTTATCACTGTCGGCTCCCAGTTTTGAGATCTTCAACCAGAGCCGCGCGTGTTCAGGGCGCGACATCCATGTCCCCTACCATGGTTGCACTATCGGAGGCGATGTGGCTCTCCGGCGTCGTTCGCGAAAGATCCACTCGCGGGCCTCGGGTCTGTTGCAACCTCCGAAACACTCACGTCATCCTTTGTGTGACCACGGTCGATATATCATGTCCGTTCGGGTTCCTGTAGCGGTCGGCGAGACTTTTGAACAACTCACCCATCTGATCTGACCGAACGGTAAATTCCGAATTAGGATCAAAGAGGGTCATTCCATTCGATGTCGACGTTGCGATTGTGTGGGCGCCACCTGCGGCGAAACGCAAGCTGACCAATAGATCGACGCGTTGTCAGTGACCTCATTCACGATCTGATCAACGCGCGAAGATGTACCAAACCTATATCGCGTCTGTTCGGCAAACGGCGCTAGGCCGGCTTCGCGTAACATCGCACTTTTTGCCTGAAGGTTGTGAGAACCTTCCGGCCTATCGCTTCGCAACAGACTCTTGGGGTCTTCATAGCGCTGCTGCCGCATTGCCGCTGAGCTGTGATTTTGAGTCCCCGGGCGCGGCGCCCTCCATCCGGGATGAAGGGCTGCTCGGCAGATTGAGGAGCCACTCCGCTGCCAATCCAACGCAGATTTCGTTAACATTGGCCTGGGGCAATTCAGCAGTCCTGTATTCGAACAGAGGACGGATGGGCCTCGCTGGAGAGGATGGATTTGAGCTGGACGACAGAGAGGATGTGCTGGGGTCCGAGGTGCTTGGACTATGAATGATTGCATCTGAGGTCGTCGGACAATTCCCCAGATGGCGGGCTCTCCCGTTGAGCGAGATCCGTCAACGTTTGAGCAAATTCGTAACCGCCCACGGACCGACTCGGTTCGTCAGCTTAATCAGGGCGTGTGGATCGGCCACTAACTCGATTATACATGGCGGTTCGCCTGCTTCTTCAGCGTACTTTCCTCAGAGCGAGCGCGGGCTGCTTACGCTCTGCTTGCGAATGATCTTGCGGCAAGCTGACCACGAGCTGACAACCAGATATTTTGGCGAAGCTACCACCTCGCCCGCGCCTAGTTGGTGTCTCGACCGTCTCTGCTCACGAGCTCCGCTCCAGATGCGGGGTGGCCGACGAGCTCACGGCTGTCGCACGGCGACGACCGGCCGACCTTGTGTAATTCCGGATGCAGTCAGGGTGATGGGGCGACAGCGCCTTCGTCAAACCGAATTCGACAGTCGCGTTGGCCTCGATCTCACCATCATCGCGTTATGCCGCCGGTAGGCACACTTCTCGCTCCAAAGAGTGCGCAATTCGCGTCGTCGGATCGCCCAGTGATTGCCTTGTGACCGGTCGTCGGCCGGGCAAGATGCTGTTGTTGCTGCCGAACCGCGTTCAGCACAGTTCCGCGATCTTTATTGGGATCAGCGCACTATTCGCTGCTCCTAGTTGATAGCAGCTAATTCAGGCTCAGCCCCCCGCACACGGCAACAGGCGATCAGTCCTGACATATCCCCGCCTTTAACGCCTCAGTTCGGCGGCGCCGAATCGGTGCTCCTGCAGCCGCTCGGCGTCACCTTCCGCTTGGATAACTAACTCAGCTGATCATGATGTCGCGCTCATCCGCGCGAACAACATTGCCGCGTCTGAGGGCCCAAGTCCAACGATGCCTACAAAGCTCGGCGGCGGCATCGGGATGTCCCGATGAGTGGGTCTCCACAGGTGAAGGCAATATCGGCTGTTATTCACATACTGCGAATGTGGCGGATGCAGTTGCATGACGCACTCCTCTTCATCCCAGAACAGGTCTTTGACGAAGCTCATCTCTTCCCAGTTCGGACAGCGCCGCGGCGTCGAGACAGCGACATGCTCCCAGCCAGGACGGACAAATCCACTTATCTTTAGTTCACACCCGCAAGGCCCCTGTACAAAGAACACGCCGCAAGGGCCTGATCCCGGAACCGTAGCGAACCGGCCGTGTTGCACGCGGCCGGCTTCCAGCTTCTCTATCATCTGCTCTCGCACGCCCGCTCCTTCGCTGTTCGGAGGGTCTTGAACTCGATGCAGATGACGTTGTCTCGCAACTCGTCAACCGGCTCGATCCTCGGCCCAGCGCTCCTATACCGCTCTTCAGAGCACCATCTGAGCAAGCCGCAGCTGTCCATCATCACTCGTTCTCCTGCTATAGTCTTATAACGATCGCATTGTGGGCCGAAGATTGCCGAGTATGAGCGGTAGCACGATCTGGGCGATGGCGAATCAGTCCGCCGATCGCAACTTCCCGCGCATGTTGCAACTCTGTCAGCGAGCCCCTCTCATGCGAAGCATCTTACTCACCGATGCCGGCCAGTATTGGTCGCACATCGCCGAATAGAGCGCCCATCAGCAACACTAATGTCCGCCATCGCTCTCCCGCGCTTCAAGTAAGCGTTAGTGCGCATTCATGTTTCATGGCTACCTGCTTGAGCACAAGACACTGGCGGCTCCTCTCCTCAACGAATTGGTCGTCATGATGGCATGGTCCCGTAGTGACCTTCGACATCCACACTCTATGGTGACTCGCAAAGCCAGTGATGGCACCAGTTGATGCTGCGAGGCGATCAACTGCTTGATGAGATCGCAGTGCACATTCACTGGTTCTCGTCGAATGCGAATGGTCCTCAATGCGCCATCTATGTGAACACGATTGAATTGTGCCGGGTCGAGTCGAACGGGCCTGCACCAAGGCCGCGGACGCCTGACATGAACTGTCGTTGAGCTGATAACAGGAGCGGCTCGCCTGCCATCTCGGTGTCTCCTCGTAAGCCAACGGTCCGAAACAATGATTAGTCGATCTCAATCAGCGCGGCAGTCGACCGATCTTCCCGCGTCAATACGATGCAAGTCCCAGCTCATTGTTCATGGCATGGCGCTCGCGAAGCGCTGAGCCTTTTGCTGCCAATGCGGGTGTCGTCTTTCAGACATGGACGTCGCGAATCCCACCTTTGGCAGCGACTCTGTGTCGCCAACGCCCGACAGACGCGCTTTTGTTTGCATCAAAGCGGTGTCGATACTTCTGCGTCGTGGCATGTAGATTGCTGCGGTGACGGAAAGCGACCTTAACTGTACCGACGATACACGAGCATACGACCGGAGGATCGCCGCGCAACAGACAACGGTTCTGATACTCTCCTTATGAAAGAGGACTGCGAACTTATGAGTGGTACGAGGCATGCAAAGCCCGGCATTTTTCGGCGGACCAGCGCGACGTCTGATGAAATGACGCATTGGCGCACACCAAAGCACCCACCGATGAAGTATTACGGCGCCGATTGCCGCTGCCGGCAGGCGCAAAGGAGGTGGAACCTTTGGCCGCTGGCCGCACTCCTCATAAATGCGCTGCTTTGGGCCGGACTCTACTGGATCATCGCAGCGTTCTTCTGAAATAATCTCGCGGACGGCAGAGCGCGAGGGGCTTTCCGACGCCTCTCGCATGCCGCGGCCGCACCGTCTGCGGACCATCAATCGGACGTGGAGACCTCTTTCACAGACTTGGTTCCAGCGCACACTTCGCCCGACTACCTGGAAATCTGCCCCTCGAATGAACGCAAAGGAAATATTGAGGCATGGCGCAGAGGTCTCGAATTGGCGAAATTGAGATGCAATTGCAGCCGCGACGAAGTTCCAAACATTAGCCTGCAACAGCTGAACGTTCCGGCGCGGATGGCATCCGGGCTTCCGCATTAACTGCGACGCACTGACTGCAACTTGAGGTGTGTAGGGTTGCGCTTTTTTTATATCAGAATTAGCTTTCGAGAAGCTGACTAAACAAGTCCGCCTGAAGGAGCGTTGGGCCGGCGGGCTGCTCCGCCTTCACGTATATGTCGCGATTCGGAGCGCGCAGGACCGTCAGGATGCCCCGCCCTACGATCCCCCTCAACATTCCTTCCTGGCAGTGACTTGCTCGCTGAGCGACATTTGCGTGGCCATTGGGTCGGCTAGCGATCAACAGGCTGGCGCCTTTTGATGATCCGCAGCGAGCTTTAGGGCTCTTCCTCATGCCACGTCTCGTCCTCCTCTTTGTGCATCTGCCACACGTGGGCGCGCCGAGCCAGCTTGTCGTATTCCACGGCAATTTTGAGCAGCCTGTCTTTGGCTTTTCCGTCAGCGAGCGCTTCCGCTTTCTTTCGCGTTGCTTCTGCACGGCCTCGCCAGTGCTCAGGTTGGTAGAGTTTACTTTTCGGATTCATGCCCAGAGCATGCAACTCGTAGATCAAAGAATTGCGACACTGGCGCTCCGTAAAATCACGTAACAGCGACGCTCGGAGCCCCGGTTGCCGAAGCGGACAGTCGCCATGCACAGCCGCTATTCTGAAACACCGGTCGGCGTTGCGGCCGAGGCTCGTACGAAGAATGCACAGCCCCGACGTCCTCAGACGATCAGACGCACGAAGGGGCTTGAACCGCACGTAGCGTTAGATTGTACGATCCTCGACAAGCGGGAACCACGTCCGACAATCCAGACCGTTCCGAACACGTCATGAGAATCGCGAATGTTTCAGACATCTAAACTCACCTGGCGCGACTCGATCAGGACGATAAGATCCTCCAGGTGCATCCTTGTCCGCGTTGCGTCGGAGCTATTCATGTCGCGGCTGGACGAAATCGCGCGTTTCGAGCTCTGCACGGCAGGCGCTCCCATCACCGTAGCCTCGGCGGAACGGACGATGGAGGCTCCATCCCAGATACCGCACCCAAGGTCTTCACACATAGCGGAACACAGGCGCGATTACACCAAACATAGTCTAGGCGCGCGCCATCATGGTTTGCTCTGAACGATCGAATGCATCATCAACAGTGGCTTGGGCGCACCTGCGCTTTTTCCTGCTCTCTCTGCCCCGCGATAGCTGGCCCGGGCCCTTCAAGCCGGCGTCGCGCCAGCTACGGCGTCTTAAGTCGATTGGCGGTAGGGTGAGCCAGAGTACCCAAGCACATGTCAGGCCCAAGCAATGCCTCGCGACATCCAGGCATGCACCGAACCACTGGAAGCTCCAGAATGATGACTTGCGGGGCCAGCTCAGCCGACAGCGCTTGTACTCTTCGTGGTGCTCCGCCACTACGGCTGGTGTCGTTTCTGTCCTGCCGGACAGATGACCAGCACCGTACGGACCGCAAAAGCGGAAGAACGAGCATGTCGGCACCGTCCTCAAGCAGTTCAGGCCTGTTTCCCGGTTGACACGTCATGTTGCGCTTCGCGCAGGAAGAACAATAACGCAGCCACACGGAGTTGAACGGATATCATGACTCAATATCAACGAAGTCAGTCGACTTCGCGCCTCACAATCTGCCACTGCGCCAGCGCTCTTGTCGTCGCAATGACAGCTGTAATCCCCGGGCCGGTCAACGCACGCGATCAAACGCCCACCGCAGAAGAGAAAGAGGCTTGCATGGAGGACGTGTTCCGCCTTTGTAGCAGCCACATACCAGATCGCACCGCTATCACTGCCTGCCTTAGATCCAAGCAAGCTAGCCTCAGTCAGCGATGTCGCTACGTGATCTCCGTGCGAGACACTGGCAAGAAAAGCAGCGACTCGAAGTGACGATGCGGCGGCCTGTCGTTTCCTTCATTTACGATCAGGTGGGGTTAATTTGTAGAGCCAGCTGAGATCGGGCTCGATCTACCCAGCACCGACAGACTCGAAGAAGGGAGAGGAAGCCGCTTCAACGCTTCACCACAACGGTCCCGGAAGGCTAAAAGGCTTTGAAGGATGCGGTGATCCGGCCGGAACACCGCGGTAAAGAGGCCGCTGCGGACGCGGCAAGCGGGCGCCAGACAGTGTCATCGATTCCGCGACAAGCAACTGCGGTGTTCTAACTGGCCGACGATCTCCTCTCGACGGCCACCGGAACGGAGAGCTTGACCCTCACGTAGCGTCAGGTTGTAACCTCGCCACGTGTGTCCACACTCAACCGACCGCCGCCTTCAAGCGTCAATGAGACCATGCCGCGTGCGGCGGGCTACTTCATCAAGGCAATCGGTGCCGGGTCTCAGGGAACGTGTAAAGTTCGATGGAAGTGCTTAAATCGATCATCGGAAAAGTTGCCACGGGCGCCACTCTGACGCGTGAGGAAACTGCGTCAGCCTTCGACAGCATGATGTCGGGTTACGCAACTCCCTCGCAAATCGGTGCCTTGTTGATGGGGATGCGGGTCCGGGGCGAGACGGTCGAAGAAGTCACCGGCGCCGCCTCGGCGATGCGGAATAGAATGCCGCGGGTCGAGGCGACATGCGACCCTGTCGGCCTCGCTGGCACGAGCGAGTCCCTTATGTATTCGGTCAAGGTGTCGACGTGTGCTTCTTTCATAGTCGCCGGGGCCGGCATTCCTGTGGCCAAGCATGCCAACCGCGCTACGTCTTCGGGTTCAAGCGCCGCAGACGTGTTGGCGCGCCTCGGTGTGAAGGTCGATCTCAAGCCTGCGGCTATCGCACGTTGCGTGCAGGAAGCCGACATCGGCTTCATGTTTGCGTCAGCCCATTATCCGGCGATGCAGCGCATCGGGCAGATCCGGACCGCAGTTGGAACCCATACCATCTTTAATCTGATCGAGCCTCTGTGCAACCCGGCAGGGGTCAAGCGGCAGATCGTTGGGGTATTGTCTCCCGAATGGGTGCAGCCTCTGGCGTACGTCTTGAAGAACCTTGGTGCGGAGTCGGTATGGGTTGTTCATGGCTCGGACGGGCTCGACGAAATAACCCTCACCGGCCCAACGTTTGTTGCTGCGCTTGAGGCGGGTACAGTCCGCACCTTCGAAGTGACGCCGGAACAAGCCGGACTCCCCCGCTGCCGCAACGACGCGCTGGAGAGCCGTGATGCCAAGACTAACGCCGTTGCGCTGCAAAATGTTCTTGACGGCGTACCAGGTCCATTTCGCGACGCCGCGCTTTTGAACGCGTCGGCGGCGTTGGTCGTGGCGGGGCGGGCCTCGACACTGAAGGAAGGCATAGCACTTGGACAAGAATCACTTGATCGCGGCGCCGCAGCCGCTCGACTGAAGCGCCTGATCGCGGTTTCGAACGCCTGACAGCCGAGCCGCCCGATGATCCAGTATTGCGACCAAGTTTGCTGCTCACGAGCGCGAAAATATGGCAGCCACGAATGCACGTCACTTCTGCGGCATTTCAAGGAGCGTGCGGCGCCTGCGCTCGGCCAGACGCAAGCAAGGCTGAGCACGGGGCGCGAGAGCCAACTTTCTTATCGACGAGAGCCTGTTGCAGTCCGGGCTGCCGAGGTGAGAACCCGGGACGAAACGCGCTGCGCGAAGGAGATGATATGTCCTGGCAAAGGATTGAAACACTCGGATCTATTGCAGTGATAGAACACATCATTCGCAAGTTTCGGGAATTGATCGATACAGATAGCTCAATCCCGCCGGAGCTCCGGGGTGCGCTGCACGCGACGCTCGATGAGCATCTTCTCGAGGCAAAAAAACGTGTTCTCCTAAAAGTAAATTAGGTGCGCCGATGCGGTCTACATGCGGAGAAGCTCTGGCAGGCGCGCGCCGGTACCGCAATCGGCATCATCCCGTCCGCACGAAGCCCGGCGACCAGTCGAGTTGGTCGGATTGCGACCACCGCTCCATGTGCACTGGCGCGTCGCCGGGTTGCTCAGCACGGTTTGCTGTTTATGGCGGCCCTGTTGAAACATTGGCGGCCGCAATTCTCAGTTCTGCCGCTGCCCGGGCGTAACGCGCCGAGATATTGCACGTCCATCCGGTCATGACCGTAAGTAGCTGATCCGGAGGACATCGAAATCATACCCGGTCTCAATCTGAGTCGACTTATCACGCGATTTCGACACCGGGTACCCCATTACAGGCCCAATGGCATCAAAGTCGTCTCTGGGTATGGAGACACTAGAAGTGGGGATCAACTAAAGAGGCTGATCATGAGCCACCAGTTCCCTCCTGCGATTCGGGAAATGCCGTCTATTCAACCGGCAGAGTTCCGCCATGCCATGCAGAGCCTGGCGTGCGGTGTCGCCATCGTGACGACCGGGACGGCAGCCGGACGACGTGGACTGACGGTGAGTTCTGTTACGTCCATCTGCATGGAGCCGCCGTGCCTGGTCGTTGGCATCAATGCCCGCTCCGAGGCACATGATGACATCCTTGCCAACGGCAGCTTTGGAGTCAGTGTTCTCCGCAGTGACCAGGAGGACCTTGCCCTGCGTTTTGGCGGTGAGCAGGGGGCGAAAGGCGTTCACCGCTTCGATACCGCGCCCTGGGATCAGGGCGTCCTCGATGTGCCGCTATTGCCCAACGCATTTTGCGCGCTCGAATGCGTGTTGTATGACCACAAGGTGCTTGGCACACACACCGTCTTTATCGGACGAATTATCGCGACCCGACAAAGCGATGGCAATCCATTGATCAACTTCCAGGGCGCGCTTCGTACTTTACTGCTTGACTGACTGCGGTCTTTGCGCAGATCCCGTCGGGACAGCAGAACGGGAGATGGCCTCAATCGCTGGTGGCTTCCACGACAGTCATCGAACAATTGCCCGGGCTGCGACTGGTTTCACAGATTATAGCTCGTATTGAAAGGTCTTATCAGCTCCGGCGATTTCGGCGCTTCGCCTGTCGCGCTATGCTTGCGCCGGTCTGCGACCTTCCGCGTCAAGACGCGTGCGGGTTACCTGGTCAGGACAATGCGTTTTTACCGATATCGCGGTAAATTCCCGATCATAACCAACCACAGCCCACCAGACCGTCAACTCCAGTACGGCCTCGGCCCGCATAATCCCGTCGAAAACTACCAGCTTTGGTAGATCAGCTGTGATCGACAGGCGAGTAGTTTCGTTGCCGAAGCAGGGTCGGGTCCAGAGGCACGCCCCGGGGCACAACGGTTGGCGCTTCTCTAGATCTTCGGGCTCGATTCTGATGTGAGTGCATGGTGATGTCATGATCTTGCCCGCCGCTCGGCATCACGCACCTCTACGTCTCGGACGAAGAGATCGGCAGACCAACCTCGCGCGCGCTGATCAAGGCGGAGGGCCGCAAGGCCAAATACATACTGGTGACCGAGCCGGCGCGCGACGGGGGCAAGGCCATCTCGGGGCGCAAGGGCGTTGCGCGCTTTGACGTAATCATCAAGGGCGCTCCCGCGCATGCAGGTACGCGGCCCGAGGACGGCCGCTGCGCGATCCGGGAACTCGCCCATGTGATCGAGACGCTGGAGGCGATGAACGATCTCACGCACGGTATCACCGTCATGCCGGCGTCATCCGCGGCGGCACCAGGCCCAACGTCGTCGCGGAACTGGCCTATGAACAAGTCGACATGCGCGTCCCGACCATGGCCCATGCCGGCGAGCTGGTGCCGAAGATTCTCGGCATCACCTCGTGCGCCGAGGGCGTCAGCGTGAAGGTATCAGGCGAATTGAACCGTCCGCCATATGAGAAGACCAGCGCCGGTGCCGCACTTTTCGCACACGCCAAAAAGCTCGCCGCCGAGCTTGGGTTCGAGCTGCTCGACGCGTTCAGCGGCGGCGGCTCCGACAGCAATTTCACCGCGCCGCATACCGCGACACTTGACGGCCTTGGTGTCGATGGCAAGGCCGCGCATACGCATTATGAGCAACTCTACATCTCGTCGATTGAACCCGCGCGCGGCAGCTGTACCGCTAACCTCGGCGCCAGGCGAAGTCAGTGATCGCGACGCGCGTTTGATGACGGCCGCGGCACATTCGCAGGATCGTTCCTCGCCCTCCCCTAAGGGCTGCAGGCTGCGCCCCCTCCGACCTCATCGAAACCTAACGGTCGGATGCGGGATTTGGCATTGCAATGTCAGCGTAGGATAGAAGTGACTGAGCTGTCCAATGACGGCAGCGGGGGTCAGGCGGGTAATCCGCTGCAAAGGTAGCGAGCACTTGGTCGCAATAGGGGAACGTTTCCGACGATGGGCTCATCGGCAGCGACCCTGATCTGAAAGGGAGACGAACCTTCTTGACGAAAATCGCAGCGCTGAATGCGCGCGACACCAGACCGGCCGGCGGCGAGAGATTGGCTACGTTCACACAGCTGCATGAAAGGGCTTGAATCGGACCTAACGTTAAGTTGTACGGTCTTGAGGTAGGCACCTATCTCGGTCTGCCACCGGGATTGTGAAGGATTGCGAATGTCTCAGCTGGTCAGATCTCCGTCCCCATGGTCGGTCATTCTTATCCCCCGTGGCGGGTCGCTCGGAAGGGCGCTGCAGCGAGTCCCGATTGCGGCGCTATGGCTCGAACGTAGCTTTGAATGGCTCGCCATTCCGGAAGCAAGACTATGTGGCTGTTCTGGGCCGGAGCACCAGAGAGCCGGCGAGGTCAGAATTGCCGACGTAGACCTCCATCCGAAACCCCTAAGTGGGGGACGCTCCTTCCCGAATCTGAACCAAGCCCCTCCTCTGGCGCGACACCGCGCCAAGATCAGATCGCCGAACCGGCTTTCCGCTCTGCTCAGACTGCTTTCCCGTGAAGGCAAGGAATTTCCATCGCGCAAAGGTGCGCCAGACGGCGGGGTTCTCAAAGAGCCTAAGCTGCAATTGTCGCTCCGCGTGACCAGCGCGGCATCGGAAGATATTGCTTGGCATTATGGAGCAGCAAGTTGAAAGAGCCCGACGGCCTCAAGAAGGTCCTGTTGATCGACCATATTGAAGGCCAATGCCGTTGCGTCATCGGCTTCAAAGATGGAGATGCCAGAGAGGCCTATATGTGCGGCGAGCCTGTATACCAAAGACGTGGCAAGAAACTGTCTTCGTGGTGTATCTATCACTACGGACAGATGCACACGACCGCCACCCAGCAGAACAGAGTGAGTGATCAATCGCCCGAGATCCCTCAAGCGATATCGATTGTTCGCAACCCATGAGAATTATGAAAGACAAGGTCCTTCCAAGGCCGTGTGATGATAGCCTGTACAAAAGCCAACCGAAACATGCGGTCGGGGCCTCGCCAACCAATTCCGGGTTGCGCCGGAAGCACCTGGCGGCAAACGTACCATGCGGGCGAGAGGCGCATGAATGACGAGCTTGAGCTCTGCAGCCTGACGAGGGAAACGCTGCGTATGCTCGCGACAAAACTGCGATCCATTTCGAAGGGCAGACTCTCAGCTACGTCATCCTCAACCGATAGACTGAGGGATCGCTCGCCTTCAAGAGCCAGCTCGGCGTCCAGAGGGGAGACCGGATCGCGATCCTCAGCTTAAGCACGTCGAATTTTCTGGGGATGCAATGGTCGATGCGAAAGCACCGACCTATCCTCTCTCGGAGCAGGACGGCGCCAAATCGAGCCTCGCTCAGTGCCTCACCACGGCATAGCAAGTTCAGCATTGTTGCATCGCGATCCCTGTCTGATGGCGTCCAAATGTCCGGAGGTTGCGGATGCCGCGGATCCTGATCATGAATGCCGGTACGGCTCAAATGTCGGGCACCGATCTGACACCAGCTCAACTTTCGCTGGCCGCCAACTCGGCATACCGTTCAGCGTGGTTTGCTCGTGAGGGTGACCTGATAGTCTCCCCAGTAGTCATCCCGGCGGATCTGCTATCCTTCATTGGCGCGACGCTCGATTTCGACGCATCGAGTCTCTGTCTGCTTGTACCTCAAGGCGGCAGCCAATCGCCGGTCCTTGATGATTGCACACTCCTTTCCAAAACTGTTGTTGAGCGAATCAACAGACATATTCGTCAGAAATCAACCTGGCGATTATATCCCTGCTACTCTACTGAAGGCGTCGCACGCCTGGCGACCATGCTGGGCATACCGCAGACCGGCGACGACTTCGCTCTCCAGCGAGGGCCTGATCTGTTGAACCGCAAGAGCCACTTCCGTCAATTGGCGACAAGCGTCGCACTTCCGCTGCCCAATGGATCTGTCACGACGGACTCGAACGAACTATTTAGAGCGGTCACTTCCCTCAGAACCGAGACCGGCAGCGTCATTGTAAAGCTGGACAATGGAGCCGGTGGAGTCGGAAATGTTATCCTGACCAGCAATGAAAGCGATCCACTACCTGGGGCAAGAGATACCCGACGGATTCCATGGCCGTCGTTTGATCCTAACGCGCTTTGGTCTGAGATGACGACGGCATCGTGTAAGACGCTGGTCGTGGAGTCGTACCACCTGGCCAACTCTTTGTTCTATCTCGAGTATGAAATCGAGGATGACGGTTCGATCGTTTTCATGAACAGTGGAAACATACGTTTGCGCAAAAGCACGGATCGATCCGAAAGAGCTCTGATCTGGACAGGACTTGAGCTTCCAAGCGACCTCGGGAACGAGCAATGGTTGACTGCCCAGGCGCATGCCTACCGATTTGTGACGCTCGCGCGAAATCTGGGATATCGCGGAATGATCAACATTGACGCTATCTTCGCTGATGACGGACGGTTGCTGTTTAATGAAGCGAACGGCCGCTGGGGTGGAGGCTCGGTGTTACACAGCATTGCCGTCCGGCTGCTGGGCTTCGACTATTCCGGTTGCAACGTTATTTTAACCGTAAGAGATGTTCGATCAGGATCCCTCCAGACAGCACATGATCGTCTGGTCAAGGAAGGATTTCTGTTCGACCGCACACGCAAGGAGGGCGTGATCCCGCTTGCCGCCGACGAAGAGGCTGGCACGGTGGAGTGCCTTGTGATTGCACGCGAAAGGGCCGCGGCCGGCGATCTGCAGCACCAGCTACTGCGAATGGTTTGATTGAGATCCCAGCGAACCATATCTTCAACCCCTCAATCCATCGGAACTTGTCCCTGCTTTCGATCGCGCGCGGTACCTGACCACGCGACGAGAATGTCTGCCTCGTCTCGCTTGAGCTCTGTCAGCTCCCATCGCGACCACCCTTAAGTCGCTCCTGAAGTGCTGGCCGATCGGCGATGAGGTGCTCGAGGTGCAGCGGCTCATGGTCTGGCCGCGTCGCGTTGCGCCAATCGTGCAATCAGCACTCGCGTCGCGTCTACCACGTAGACCCTGCAATCATGGCCGTTCTACTGCCGGGCCATGCGGGCCGCTTGCAGGCGGGAGCCCAGAAGTGCTGCGAGCTGTTCTGCAACGGTACTGTTGGAAGATCGGGCGGAGTCATAGTATGGGCAACCGGCGCGGTAGGCTCGCGCCTATCAGCCAGCAGAAGTGACCCGTGGCGCCGCCGCCAGTCACACCAGCTCGTTCACAGGCACGAACAGGAAGTTGGCGGTATCGTTGCCATTCTGATCATTGACGATCTGCTGGAAGATTTGTACGCGGTCGCTCTGGCTCGGGATCAAGCGCAGCAGCCGGACTTGCGCAGGTTGAACGAATCGGGTCTGGGCGGCGAGATCCGGCTCTTTCCGTCGCAACTCTCCTTCCACGAGCGCGTAGTCCGCCGTGATATGCTCATCGCCCAACCATTCCGTGACACCGAGCAGACGCCCGCTGCGGCGTCCGTGGCACGAGGTCAGATCCACAGCAGCGAGCTGGACGGCAGGTGGGTAAGCGCACCAGTTCGAATTCGTTGGTGCTTGAACGCCCACCGCCCAACGTGCAGACGATGGGTTGCAACCCAGCAAGGTGACCGCTCGATCTGCAAGCCGATCGTGGTAAAGTGGACTTGAAACGGCAAACCCTCGTATAACTCGCACCCTCCTTCTTTATACCGATCACCCGCCTCCTTATAATTGAACATTGGTGCCCAGCCAGCTATAGGAGCGTAGCCTCTAGATGGCAATTGCCTCCACAATGATCGGTCGGATCGATTCCCATGGGGCAAAGCTGCAGCAGCGAATGATTGAACATTGCGAAATTTAACCGGACCGACTGCGCCCGGTGCGCCAGAGGCGAACGATCGCGATCTAGCTTTGGATTTCGCCAAAGGAGTGCTGATCATTTTGGTGATCGTCGGTCACCTCATCCAGTATATCCTCTACCGAGATGAAGGCTTCTGGGATTCGCCATGCTTCAAATGGATCTACATGTTCCACATGCCTCTCTTTATGGCGATAAGCGGATATCTTGCTTGCCGTACGCTGCTGCGAAAGTCGTTGACGCAAGCCGTCGGCGATCGGGCGATGCAGCTCTTGCTGCCCATGCTGTTTTGGTACGCTCTCCTGGAGACAGCAAAGTTGGCTGTGCTTCCTCGCGCGCCTGACGCATCGGGTGACATCTTGCCATTTCTATACGATGTCGCCGGCACGTACTGGTTCATCTGGGCAGCGTTTGTTTGTTTTCTTCTCGTTAAAATTCTTTTGGTCTTCGATCATTGCTCGCCCTGGATCTTGTTCGTATCAGTCGTCCTGGTCGCGCTTGCGCCCGTGACATTCTCCATATTTCCTTTTATAAAGTATACTTACCCGTTCTTCTGCCTGGGCTTCTCATTTGCCCAGTCGAGAGACCGCTGGACGAGCATAACACGCTCTTACAAGCTGCTCTTGAGCGCGTCGCTTTGCATAGCGGCACTGGTGTGTTTTCTAGCCTGGCAGAAGGGCACTTACGTCTACAACAATCTCGCCCTGGTTCAAGATATGCTGTCGGCGAAGAACGTGCTTCTGATGCTTTTTGGCTCTGCGGCAGCCTCAGCGATCATGATTGAGCTCTTCTTGCAATGCTGGAGATTTGGCCGCTCATATCGAGTGGTCCGCTTTATCGCCGTGGAAATAGGACAGAGCACGCTGGTGCTGTACTTGATTCAGGGCACGGTATTTCGCCTCATGGATTCGATACAGTACGCAGAGCCTTCGGATCTCACAACCAGGTTAGCCGTGGCGGGTATTCTAGGGGGAGCGATTGTTCTCGTCACGCTGATGGTGCGCCGAACCGTGCGCGACATTCCCTATCTGTCTCAGCTCATTCTAGGAGCTTCCCCCCGCGCCCTTCGTCCAGCGGGTCAGCCCGCGCATAAGTAGAGCTGTAGCCGAAATCCGGTCAGAAGCCCCTAGATCATCGGAGAGCCGGCTCCCGGTTCGCTCTTCGCAGCCTCCAGCCGGCGCGTCGTAGTCGCGCTCTACAGTGATTATGGCGGGCTGCGTCGAGCGGCAGTCAGATTAGCTCCGGCAGGCTTTTGGCAACAACGAAACCTCTATGCTGCGGGGTGCCCTTGCCTGCCTTCTGATGAGACCGGCTCGCTCCAATGTCAGGACCATTTGGTGAACCGAAAGCGGGCTAACGAGGAAATATTCCTGCATGTCGGTTTCCGCCGGTCGGCATCTCCGGCGGAAGGATTAGTCCGGCTTGCGATCGGTACGAGTCCGGCCCCAGCCTGCGAGGCACGCAGATGACCGAGGGTGGCGGTAAGGATGCCCCGCTCGCCCGCCTTCTTGAACTCCGTTGCATCGCTGTCCAGCGCGCCCTCGCAAAAGCCCTGCTTGTTGTTCTTGACGAGCCATCGTGCCAATCTAAGAAGAAAGTCTACATGACTCTTGGCGGTGCGCTCCTTGAACCCGCCCTTTATGAGTACCGCCCTCAGCGCCTCTAGAAGCGGTGCATCTTCAGAATAGAGAGGCTTGCCGCTGCGGCCAACGAAAGCCCAGGTTGCCCGGCGCGGCTGCCGCGCCGAGACGGAAGGCATCGTCTCAGCCGTTCCGCGATGCGGTATTTGCGAGTATTCGTGTTCGCCTGCCTCCGTAAGGAACTGTCGCTCAGGTAAGGGTGGACCAACTTGATGAATGGAGACTTGCATCGGCACGCCGTCACCTGCATTGGCGATCTCCCGCAACTGTTGCTCGAAAGCCGTTGCATCTACCGGGGGGAAACCGACAAGTTCTCTTGCGGGCCCGCGCTGCCCGACTGCCGAAGCCCCCCCGCGAGTTTGAGGTAAAGTCCACCCGTTCGGGCCGATCGAGCAAAAGACCGAGCGTGATCAGGGGCATCAGAAGAGTCTTCTCTTCTGATGGATCCTGCAAAGCCACAGCGCGCGCATACCGTCCCAAATTCGCCCCGAGCATTCGGCTGTTTGCCAGTCTGGTAGCTGCCGAGAACCTGACGACAACACAGGCTTCCTGCGCGCAGCGCGCGTACACCATCGCGCGCCGACGCGCGCGTCGGTTCGACGCAGCGACGATGACTTGCCACAACTACTCTGAGCAAGCAGAGCTCGGATTACGCGTGGTGGCCTTTACAGGCAACAAGGCTAGCCGTGGCCTCAGACCGGCATTGTGGCAGCCTTTGCGAGGGGACAGCCTGAGCACAAGATAGCCAAGCTACCACCCTCTCCTGAAAGCTCACCCTTTGCCCAATTTCAGCCACCCCATCTCATACGTCAGCGGTAGAGCTTTCAATGGTCCGGCGGTTCGCGCCACTGCGTTTTGAACAGAAGTAGACCAGCGATCGGCGCTCGCCGGAGAGCACAGGCTTCACCTCGTGCCGGAGCCTACATGTGGTGATAAGCACGGCGCCAAATGGCGGTCGGAGTACCTGGTGTTCGTACCCGCTTGGATATACCACGAACTCACCCCCCTCGAAGTCCCTCGCCAGCTGCACAATCACCGAGTACTCGAAATCCGGGTCGCTCGCAGCATCCAGATGAATGCCAACAAAGGAACCAGGAGGCATCCGATGCATTTGGCATCGGCGAATCACGTAATCTGACGTGGCTCCCAAAATCTTTCTTAGCGCGAAGCTTCGATCTTTCCTTTCAAGTAGCTCCATGATCTGCCCCGGAGCTGCACCACTCGCGTCGCTAGGAGCGCGGCCGGGCGGGTCTACCCTCACGCGTTTGACGAAAACATTGTGCGAGTCGCCGGCATCTCCCTCCCTCACTTCTTCTTCGGGAATCTCAGCCTGCAGCTCATCGAGCCTGGCCAAGTCATCTTGGGTGAACAATATCTCGGGGCCGATCACGACCGTCCCCTTCACCAACAGCTCTATGCGGTACTTTGTCAAAGCTTCTTCTGAAAGCAGGCGAGATTTATGATTCATTGCGCGCGCCATTCAAGTTCACTCCACGGTTTGATCTCGACGCAGGACTCCAGGTCCTGGTGCATCGAGCGGAATGCTTGGTCCCAATGCTCGCCATCGAACTCGCTTATTGTTATGCGTTCGATGGTCCTGTTATCCAAGCATCGAATGTTTACGCTGAATCCCGAGGGGTTCGACCGCGGCCTATAGAAGGGCTTTACGCCACAAATCCGGCAAAACGTGTGCCGAGCGATGTTCTTATTGAACTGATAAGTCGTGAGGAATTCCTCGCCGCACTCAATGCCAAGCTTATTGCCGGGTACGAGCAAGTGCAGAAATCCAGACATTTGGCAGATTGAGCAATTGCATCGAACTGCAGAGAGCTCTCGCGGTGCTTTGACGTAGAACTTGACAGAACCACAGTGACAACGGCCGTGGTGTTCGATCTCCGAGTGATCATCTCCCTTAAGTGAGGCGATTCGGAGCATATCGCGGCACCAATGTACGCTGAGCCGATAGGCTCGATCGAATTCGTCCAAAAAGCGAGCATTACCGTCAGCCGGGACAAGTTCGCCAATCAGGCGGCTTGTCATTTCTCCGTGATACTTCTCCGCGGGATCTTCTCCGCCGACATGGCTGCGGAAGTACTCAAGATCATTAGGCCGCGCCTTGAAGGTTTTGACCAGAGTGGTCCATAGCGACTGGATCATGTCCGCAGCATGTAGCTCAAAAGCGACCATGTAGGCGCAACGCACTAAGGGATCTTTCGATGACAATCCGGCATAGAGAGAATGTAGGTACCGCTTCGTCGTGGCGCTGTAGTTGGGTCGTATTGTTCTGCCGAGTAGTTGCGACGCATCCTTTCTAAACAGATTGGAGTGGAAGTTCTCAGTCACCAGAATATCGGGTAGCGCCGCCTTGCCGCCCTGGAGAATTTGGCCATAACCGCCCGTCTCATCCCAACAGATGAAATTTCCGACCACGCTGGTCAGTTCAATGTCCCTCGCAAGATCTCGATTTTGATCCATTGCATCGAATATGAGATCCCGTTGCGACCCTGCCTGCAAGTATGGAAAGGCCTGTGACATCGCGAGATATTCAGGCAGCAGGCTAGCGACCTGGTCCTCGGACATCTCCACAGCGAACGGGTGCGGGCCGAATTGGGCTCGCGCTTGCTCAGTCAAGTACTCGCAGCATATCTGCGGAGGCTGATCGGGTGTAAATCGAGACGCTTGAGATGTCATTTGACCCCTGGCGATGAGGAGAGAACGATCCGACGGTGCAACTTCGTATCCGGGCCACTATTGGCTACCGCGAGTTCGTTGGTTTCGACGGACTTGTATTCGCGTTCACCATCCAGGCGCCATTCTTGGTGGCCACCTTCGCGGTAGCAGACAGCGGCAATGCTCAGTGCTGCTCACCCGCATCGAAGGGAACGCGTAGATCGACTGAGCGGCGGCGATCCACAACGGATTCCGGTGCACGAAACGTCCGATGTCGCGAATTCCGGGCAGGGCCAGCATTCGCTTGCACAGTCATGACGGATATTGCGCCGCGCAGGCTCTCGCGGTTGCTGCTCCTGCCAGTTGATCGAACCGCTATGAGCTTCGTACAGCATTGCAAGGACTATCGGCATCTACCTGGCTCTTGGACCTTCGGCAGCAAACTGCGCGTAATGCCGGCTGCTGGCCGGCTCGAGCTTCTCAAAGAGACTCGCCGCTATGTTTCACGTTCGCGAGCGCCAACACGCTGTCTTCTTGCACGTTTACAGCAATCACCGTGCCAACTCGTGCATTCACTCCAAAGTCTGAATACATTGGCAAAACGCTCGCGACCGACTCGTCATTGCAGTGTACTGAACCTGACAGCGCTGCACGGTCGTCGGACACCAGACGGCGATGAGCCAGCCGCCACTCACAACGGGTACAGGGCTTTTGAAACGCGGAGATTTGTCCAAAGGTACCCCATAGCTCGGTTCTCCCTGGACAGTGCGACAGCGCTTTGGGCGTTCGTGCGCCAGCATGGTGATCCCGATCGGCTGACGTAATCCGTCTTCGCTCGTGACAACTACGCGAGAAGCGGTCGACTCAACGCCATCGAACACGACTATATAGTGGGATCTGGACGCATGCGCAGCCCTTTGTCGATGCGCCTGACGATCGCGGCCAACTCCGGGCATCGATCGAGACCATAGGGAACATGCGTCCCCGGCGAACGCGAGCAATCGAAGAACGCTATGGGCCAGAAAGCGCAGGTCGCCGGCTGAGATGCCTAGCTACATCTTTGCGCGCTCACTGGACGCGGGTGCCTCATGGTGTTGAGACATCCTTTGACCTTTACGATGAGGACACTCCAGATCAAACGTCGCGGACAAGTGCCGCAAGATCGGCTTCGAGCTTCGGTTGATGCTTGAAAATAGCGTCTATCAACGCCGGCGCCGGTTGCTCGGCGGCCTCGACCAGCTCCGCCTTCTCAGCCCGCGCAGAGGGAGCGAACACTCGCTTGACGACGGTCGGCGATCCCTTGAGGCCGCATTTGGAGACGTCTTCGATACCGGCATCGTTTGCGCTCCATTTAACGATTTGGGCACGCGCGGCACGCAAGGCATCCTCCATCGCGCCGCGCCGAATCTGATTCGTTGCCTCCAGCATGGTGATCAGACAGGGCAGCCTCGTGTGCAGCACCTGGACACCACCTTCGGAGCGTCGTTCCGCTTCAATTGTATGGGCGGCGAGATCTAGGGATCTGATTTTCGCAACGTAGGTTAGCTGCAGTACGCCGAGCCGCTTTGCGATGCCGGGCCCAACCTGCGCCGTATCGCCGTCGATGGTCTGCTTTCCCGTGAAGATGAGGTTTGTCGGGCCATATTCCTTACCAATATTTCGGATGGCTGTTGCAAGTGCATACGTTGTGGCCAGAGTGTCGGAGCCCGCAAAGCAGCGATCGGTGAGTAGGACGCCGCGATCGGCGCCATAAGTCAGCGCCTTTCGCAAGGAATCTTCCGCCGATGGCGGCCCCATTGTAAG
This sequence comes from Bradyrhizobium sp. IAR9, assembly GCF_013408065.1. NCBI lineage: Bacteria > Pseudomonadati > Pseudomonadota > Alphaproteobacteria > Hyphomicrobiales > Nitrobacteraceae > Bradyrhizobium > Bradyrhizobium sp. IAR9. Next base: position 527,895 of record NZ_JACBZW010000004.1, on the reverse strand, counting down.
CACGGTAATTTCGCCGCCGAACCGATCGCGCAGCTCCAGCGCGGCCTCGAGCGCGAAGAGGTCATACGGGTTGATGATGGTCGGCACTCCCTGACGCATGATTGTATTGGTGACGGGGTGCACGCGGATCTGCGCCGAGTCCGGAACCTGTTTGATGCAGACGACATTGTGCACGGTGTTGCTCCAAAAGCTGCGACAGCTGCGGAGAGCACAGCAAGTGTTGTACCATCGCCTGCCCTTTTGAAATTGGCTTGCCATCACAGAGGCTTAGGCCGGGTGATGCGCCCCTCTAGCCCGCTTGCCGACGAACGAATGCTAACATAGTCAGGACTGCGACAGCGCTGTTCCGCAGGGCACGCCAGCTGAGTGAGGCCAGGACAGCTTGCGACAGATTACCGCCGCCAATCACCAGCGGGCGGCCGACCGGTTGACCTCAATGAGCATTGCCGCTCACTATCCGAGCTTTATCGACGGATGGGCATGACGCTTGTTAGATGTTCAGCCAACCGCCTGTTCGCGATTGCATGGCCCGCAGGTGATGCAAGTATGTCATGGCGCGCAAGTCCTCTCTCACCGAATTAGGTGAGCCCGCCGTTCGACAGCAGTCCCGCAAGCGGGCGCGGTGATTTCGCTCGGGCCAGGTCGCCCCCGAGGGCGGACTCACTTCCTTCAGATTGCGATCAGATTGCCCATCGGAGATAGCTATTTGGCGATAGCAGTTCCGACCGATGTCATCGCTCAGAACCGCTTTATCTCGATTCCATATTTCCTCAGAGCGTAGCCAATCTGGCGCGGCGTTAGTCCGAGCAGGCGCGCTGCTTTTGCCTGCACCCAACCAGATTTTTCCATGGCCGCAATCACCCGTTCGCGATCGGCCATCTTCGCGCCACTAACGAGAACAGTGCCGGGAGGCCCCAGTGAGGCCAGTTCGCCGCCGACAGACTGGACCGGCTGGGTCGCTTGAGCCAGCGGAACGGTGGACTTTGCGGGCACCGATGTTAGGGGTGCGGGCTGGTCTAATCTCTCATCTGACGTGCCTTTCCACAGCATCGCAGAAAGACACTGGCCGTGGCAGCATGCAAAGTCACTTCTCACGATCGATGATCCGGCGCACAGCGTCGCTGTCCGCTCGATGCAGTTCTCGAGTTCGCGGACATTTCCCGGAAAGCCGCAGTTCATCAGTACATCGATCGCACTCGCCTCCAACGTCAGAGTACGGCCGTTCTCGTTATTGAAATTTCTGAGGAACTCCCTGGCAAGCAGCGGAATATCACTGCGTCTTGCGCGCAGCGGCGGCAACAGTAATGGAACTACACTGATACGATAGTAAAGGTCCGCGCGGAACTCGCTCCTTGCAACAGCCTCTTCAAGGTTCTTGTTGGTCGCAGCTACCACTCGAACATCGACCTTAATAGTCTGGTTGCTGCCGACGCGCTCGAACTCCTGCTCTTGCAGAACGCGCAGCAACTTCGCCTGGAACGGAGCTGAGATCTCGCCGATCTCGTCAAGAAACAGCGTTCCTTTATCAGCAAGTTCGAAGCGCCCCTTGCGCGAGCTGAACGCACCGGTAAAGGCGCCTTTCTCATGTCCGAATAATTCGGATTCCAGGACGGTCTCAGGAAGCGCCGCGCAATTCAGCTTAACGAACGGGCGCCTGGCGCGGGACGATGATTCGTGAATGGCCTTGGCTACGAGCTCCTTTCCGGTACCGGATTCGCCACGCAGCAGAACTGTGCTGTTAGATCTGGCTACAACCGCAATCTTCTCGAGCAGCCCGCGCAGCGCCGGACTGTCGCCAATGATCCCATGGTCGTGTAGCTTCTTGCGCTCACGAGCGGGTTGCCTAAGCTCTAGTACTTGCTTTTGCAGCCGGTCTTTCTCCGCCATCAGTCGTTCGCCATCGCTGCCGAACAAGCGATGTAACTTCACTGTTTGTCCCACCAGGTTAGCGATCATGGCGAGCAGTCGCGCATCGTACTCGAGCGCGAGACTCGACCCATCGTCCCGGATACGGTCGACCGTCAGCGTACCCACGACCTTCGGATCAATACGAATCGGAACCCCGATGAACGACACTGGCATATCATCAGAGGCGCCGAGCACTTCCCGGTCGGCTGCGCTGAATACCGGCTCGGCGGCCACGTTGTCAGCGACAAGAGGCATGTCCGTCGTGATGATGTGGTCGATTACCTTTCGCGGCAGTCGCATCCGGTAACGTTCGTCGCTGCCTTCGCTCCAGCCGGCGCCCACTGTAATGTCCGGCATGCCGTCGTCGTCGAACAGCGAGACGATGCCGTGCCGCATCTGGACAAACGATTGCAGAAGACCAACAACGTTGGCCATCGTGACTTCGAGCCGACAAGGAGCAGTGAGTATTTTCGATATTTCGAAGATGCCGGTCAGCGCGTTCTCACGCAAGGGCTCCCCCGAGAGCTTACCCTCCGGCTCAGGTTGCGAGGTAGGTCTTTCGCGCGAGGAAGGGATATCCAGCATGAGGCGGTCTCCGTTGTCTTGATCATCCTCCCTGGCACCTTGTCCTGGTTGGCGAGCTTCGTTTTGCATGTCACGCTCGATCTAACGCCAAGTGTTGACGAGATGACATAGAACCGTGACAACTTTTCATGGCACGACGGTAAACTTACGGTGTGCCTTCATTTCATTTTTACGGATTGCGTGCGCGTCAGCGACGAACATACGTACCGCTGCTGCAGCTCAAGTCAGCTGTGTCGCCAAGGCCGGCCGATTCACAGATGTTGCCCACCATTGATAGGCACCTCGGCCCCCGTGACATAGCTCGCCGCATCCGAGCACAGGAAAAAGATGACCTTGGCCACTTCATCCGGGGTTCCCACCCTGCGCAGCGGGATACTTGGCACGAGACGCGCTTCTGTATCGGGCGATAACATGTCAGTCCTGATTTCGCCGGGAGCGATCGCATTCACGCGAATGCCATGCGGCGCATAGTCGTGGGCCATTTCGCGCGTGAGGCTCGCAAGCGCAGCTTTCGACGTGGCATAGGCACTGCCCGCAAACGGGTGCACCCGCGAGCCCGCGATCGAAGTCACATTAACGATCGACCCTGACGCGGCTCTTAGCTCGTCAAACAAACCCTGCGCCAGCAGGATCGGGGCCACCAGATTGAGATGAAACACCCTCATCCAAGTCTCTATCGACGTCGTCAACGACGTCATCCGATCGCCAGCGGGCGTTTTCGGCGAGACACCGGCATTGTTCACGAGCGCGTGCAAAGGTGCACCGGCCAAGCGTTTCTTGACCTCACTTATCGCGCGCGGCAGCATTCGATGATTGCTGAGGTCGATCTCGACATGATCCTGGTTTCCTCCCTGCCAGGGGCATCGCTCGCCGTCGAACGGCTGACGCGCGCAAGAAATGATGCGCCAGCCCGCCTCCGAGAACAGCTTGGCAGTGGCATGACCAATTCCGCGCGATGCGCCGGTGAGCAACATCGCCTTCTGTTCTCCGCCATGAGCACGGGCTTTATCGGCCTGAAAGGGGCAAGCCAAATGTGTTTCGGGCAGCGGGCCTCTGATTAGATCGTCATTTGGCAGATCCAGACCCACGCCCGCCTCCTCTCCTGATGCGCGCCGCACGCGTAGCAGGATTTGGGCCACTGCGATGCATGTAAATCCCCTTCCGTTTTGCGTCCTAATGTCGCGTACACGGAATGTTTGGCGGGCTCAAGACACGGTGCGTGTGCTTTGTGACAGCAATGATGCATCAGCCACGCAATGTCGCGAGCACACTCGCCTTCGTAAAGACAAGGCTACGAGCCGCGCTCTCTTCCTGATCGCACAACCAGAAGAGCCAAAAAAGTGGCCAGCGCCTCTCGTCGGGCAACGATCGATCAGGATTGCGGCCGCCGCCAGTAGCCGCTTCAACTCGAAAGCTGACGTTACCAGCTTCGTACGTTAGATTCGCGTGCTGCTGATGCCAACTTCATCGCGCCCCGCTGTGCTGTGTCCAGCACTGGCACATCGCCGGGCGGATTGATTCCCGGACCACGACCTGGCGAACTGAATGTTTCTCAGAATAGTGGATCTCGAGAGCGCCCGTTCGCATCAGCGAGTACAGACCGCCAAGACGGAACTCGCCGGCTGAACGGAGACCCCTTTTGATATGTTCATCCGCGATCGACCACCGATTAGCTTCGACTTGCGGCCCCCGAGGCGAAGACGAAGACGTGTTACACCTGTTTACCACGGCGGCCGCACGTAAGCTCATTGTTGTCGACGTCGAGCTTCACCGGAAGACATTCGTACCCCGCGTCGCTCTGTTCTCCGGTGGAAGTTCGGGACAGAGCATCACCTTGGGCAGACAATTGCCGGCCCGAGAAGATCTGCCAATACTGCTGGATGCAAAAAGCGGCAATCAGATCGATCAGGCGAGCTACGAATTTCATAAAGCCACGAGCTCTTGCGGGGATTCTTCAATCAGGATCAATCGGCTCGGATCGTTCAAATCGAATTCTATCACGCGTGGGGCAAAGAGACGCGCATAGCGCGTGAAGGCGCTCGTCGGGGGAAAACGGATCACGGTGTTGCAGCGCGCAAGGAGATACATATCAATGAGGGCGGAAAAGCCGCCCTCGGCTCCGAGCGCGGCGTTGTGCAATGGGCCGGCCTGAGGTGCCTGGAACCGTTTTGGGATCGTGAAAACGTCGGGAAATATAGTCGAAACCTTCTCAAGGACGAGCGCGCTGTCCGTGCACAGGAAGGCTCTCACGGGTTTTGCGTGGGGTAACACCCTGGCCTTATCGATGGCATTACAGACCTGTCGCAAGGCGCGCTCCGGGTCAGCCCAATAGGGAGCATGCCCCATAATGTCCTCGCCGTTGCCATGCCGGACATGAATGCCGATTACGCTGTACGGCTCAAAGTGCTCCTGGTAGATAACATCAATCCGAGCCTGAATTTCAGGTCGTGGCTTGATGCTCCGAAAGATTTCTCGTTCGGCCTCCTGATCGCAGCGCCACATGAGGCAGGCGTCACACACAACTGTGTTAGCGTCACTATCTTTCCGACTTTGGAACAGTTGATCGAGCTCGTCGCGTTCCCGGAAAATCTGCTCGTCCGTGCGATAGACGCAATCGATGGATGGATTGTTCCACCATGCCGGGAAGAATGGTCCCGGAAATGAACACTGATTGATCTCGTCGTCGCAAATCACCCGCACGCCGGCAATGTCTTGAACCGGTTCGAAGAAGACTGGAAAGGCATTGGTGAATGGCTCATCGAGATAACAAGATCCCCGCCAATCAATGGCTAGCGTCCGTCCTGTCTGCTTTGCAAAACGCCAGGCCGCCGCCAGTGACCACAGGCAATCGCCGAACCCCGTACGTCGCCGGGAAACTACGAACCGGTCATTCCTCGGACAACTAAGCATCTGCATCGCCTCTTCCCGGGCACCTGTGTGGACAGAAGATGTCATTGCAGACATCTCACTCATGGCCTGAAATCGCGGTGCCGGCGAGCTGCGTCGGTAGAACTTCATAGCAGCGATATCCCTGGTGTGCCGCGTTCTTTCAAGTTTGCGTATTCTCTTCAGCGGTGTTGCGTCGACGTACCTGATTTCAGTCGGATGTCCGATGCCCCCCGTGCGTCGGATGGCCTAGCCTCCTCACATGCCGGCATAAGCATACCCATGCTCATGAGTTCCGACTATGTTTCGCTTTGCACTTAATTGCAGCCGCAAGCCGCGCGCGGCGGATGCAGCCGAACGCCCCGCAGCTCCCACACGAGCCGCAGTTCCTTCACAAGATCTTCACGCTTGCCCTGGTCCAGCACGGTTGCGTCGAGAAGCCCGCCGAGCGACGCCTCGCCTTCGATCCGCATCAATATCTCGAAAAGCTCATGTGAGATACGCGTACTATCGCGGGCGGAATGTCCCGTGCGGATCTCGCAGACCGTTTCCTGACGATCTGGCGCTGTGTGGGAGCGAACACGATGAAGGGATGCATAGGGCGGCAATGAAACGCCCAGTGCACTCCAATCCTGCAGTGATGCTGGCCGCTTCCTGACGAGGAAAGGCCCAACAACAAGTCCGTCCAGGTCAGTCGTCAGGAACGTGGTGATCGCATCTGATACGGACTCCACGATCGGCTCGGCATTGTTGTTAAATGAGGTATTTAGAAGAACTGGAATTCCTGTTCGCCTCTTGAACGCATAAATTACATCCCAATAGGTTGGGTTTGTCATGCGCGATACTGTCTGCAGCCGAGCGGTCCCATCAACGTGCGTGATCGCACCGAGCACGTTACGCTTGGCTTCACGCACACGAACCACGAAGTTCATGAAGGGGAGCTGCCGCGTGCCCTCTGGGAGCTCAAAGAACTCCCTTGCATCCTCCTCCAGTACAGATGGCGCAAAGGGGCGATAGCCCTCGCGCTTCTTGACCATCGCGTTGATGCGGTCCTTGTTTTCCGCAGGCCGCGGGTCCGCAAGAATGCTGCGGTTACCAAGCGCACGTGGGCCGAACTCAGAGCGGCCCTGAACCCAGCCGATTACAGCGCCATTTGCCATCCAGTCTGCCGCACTGGATGCTATGTCATCACTTCGCTGAATGTCGAGGTGGCCTGACCATGCGTTGAGCTCATGCTCTACGGCTTGCTCGTTGCCGAGATCTGGCCCCCAATAAACGTCCGGCAGTCGCTCGCGCGGCGCCGGCCTGCCCAGCTCGTTTGATACCATCAACGCAGCGCCCAGTGCGCAACCGGCGTCGTGCGCCGCGGGTTGAACAAAGATGTCGTCAAATAGCCCGGAATAAAGCAGCTTACCGTTCAGCGTGCAATTATGGGCTACTCCCCCAGCCAAGCACAAGCGTGTCATGCCCGTCGCTTCACGATGGTGCCGCAGGATGTGAAACACGATCCGCTCCAGCGCCTCCTGTAGCGAAGCGCTGACATTTCGATGCTGTTGGGTGAACGGCATTCCTTTTCGCCGAACCTCGATGTTGCGGACCAGGGCCGGACCGATCCGATCCAGGTGAACGCGATAGCCGCCGCTTTCCAGCAACTCGTAGAACTGCGCGAAGAGCTCGCGATAGGGAGCGGGATCACCATACGGGGCAAGCCCCATCACTTTGTACTCGTCGAACAACCCGTAGCCGAGATATCGGATCGCCTCGAGATAGAACAGCCCCAAGGAGTTATGTTCCGGGAAGCTTGCAAGTTGCGCAATTTCGGTGCCAGACCCTACCGCCAATAAGCCGGAGAGAAAGTCGCCACCGCCGTCGATGGCAAAAACGAGACTTTGCTCGAAGCCGGACATGGCAAACGCGCTCACGGCATGCGCTTCGTGGTGATTCACGAAGGAAAGCCGCGACGGATCGATCTCAGCGCCGAACTCCCGATCCAGCAGCTGGCGCAGCAACAGTTTGGCGTCCAACGGAACGGGCTGCGAAACAGAAAGACGTTCGAGCATGGTATTGCAGTAGGCTTCAGTCGCGTAGAACGCGATACGGTCGATCTCGCCGAGCTCAACTCCTGCGGTAGAAAGGCAGTATCGGATCGAATTGTTCGGGAACTTGTTGGAGTGCTTGACGCGGTTGAGGCGCTCCTCCTCGACAGCAGCAATAACGCGGCCATCCTGCACAAGAACCGCAGCGCCATCGTGGAGAAATGTATTCGGCAGCTCCGGCGAGCTTTCATAGATTCTGTCAAGTCCGCCACTCACTCCAAGGCACAACATCCCGATCTCCATATGATCATGCCGGGAACGCCAACTGCGTCCCACTTATCTAATCTTTACAGTCACGCTCCGTAGGGCGCGCGGGTCAGACAGCACAACATAACTTTGCAAAGTCCATCTCGGCGCCTAGCGACAGGCGCTCAGAAAGTAACGGTGCTGGCGTCCGCACCGATCGACCGAACAGGCGGTCGTACACGCTCGATCGCGGCCTCTTTAGGCCATTGCAGCAGCTGCTGTGACAGACCGGGCCATCCGGAGCTACCGCAGAACGCATCGTGACATTGCATCGATGTGATTTTCTCCATTTTCGCTGAACTCACGTCAACGCAGCAGGCGGCGACGAAATAGTGCCGTCGACGCAAAAAAGGGCAAGGCCGCGTAAACGCAGAGCGCACCTACGTGCAGGGCAGCGCTGTCGGCGCCGCGCTCAAGCATCGCTGGGCGAATAAGGTCGACCGAATGTGCCAGAGGCAACAAGCCGGCGAAATGCTGAAATGAGCCGGGCAGTTGGCTCGTCGGAAAGACCGCGCCGCACAAAAACACCATAGGAGTGAGGACAAGTGTCTGGTAAAACACGAAGTAATCGTAACTTGGCGCAACAGATATGACGACCATCGCCAGGCTGGCGAAGACAAGGCCAGTAAGGGCGATAATTGGCATCGCATACAGAATGGATGGCCATGACGCATAACCCAGCGTGGCAGCGACGATCCCGATCGCTGTTCCGGCCAGAACGGACTTACTGGCCGCCCACGCCAGTTCACCCAGAATGATGTCGCCAAGCGTAAGCTGAGTGGAGAGGATTGCTTCCCAGGTGCGCTTGGCGTCCATGCGTGCAAAGGCTGCATACATGGTTTCAAAGGTCGCGGACGTCATGGCGCTGGTCGCGACCATGCCTGCCGCCAGGAACGCGATGTACGACGTCCCCTCAACAGGCCCCACGATGAGTCCAAGCCCAAAGCCGAGACCAAATAGATTGGTTATAGGATCTGCGAGGTTGCCGAGAATCGATGCAAGTGCGACTTTCTTCCATGCTAGGAAGTTCCGACGCCATACCGCAATCCAATTGTACGCGTTAGCGGGCATCACCGCCGCATAACTTTCACCCATCGCTCACTTCTCCATCTCGCGCCCGGTCAGCCGCAAAAACACGTCCTCGAGATTCGGGGGGCGCTGCAGAATACGAAGGCCCGCTCGCCCGCGCAGTTTCACGCGTACCTGCTCCGGATATGGCGCATAACAAAAGAGCGTCTCTCCACTCACTTCGATGTGCCGTGCATGCGGCCTGATCAACTCGGAGAGCTGATGTGGATCACCGCCATAGATTTCGACCACGTTGCAGCCAATATGCTCATCGATCAGGCCGTCCGGCTTGCCTTCGGCGATCTTGCGTCCACCCTCGAGGACACACAGCCGATCGCACAGGCGTTCGGCCTCTTCCATGAAGTGAGTGGTCAAGAGAATCGTCTTGCCCCGCGCAAGCAGAACTCGCAGACGCTCCCAAATCAGGTGGCGGGCGTGCGGATCCAAACCAGTCGTCGGCTCGTCCATCACGAGCAGATGCGGGTCATTGATTAGCGCACGCGCCAGCGTCAGCCGCCGTCTCATGCCACCGGACAGCTCGGCGACGCGCGTGTCCGCCTTGCTTTCGAGGCGTGCAAACTCGAGCAGCGAGGGGGCGACCGCCTCGATCTTGCGCGCGCTCATGCCGAAGTAGCGGCCAAACACCAGCAGATTCTCTCGTACGGTGAACTCCAGTTCAAGGTTATCGAACTGCGGCACCACGCCGATGCGCATACGCGCCACACGAGCGCGGGAAGGAACAGGCTCATTGAGCACCGTAATCTTGCCTGCGTCCGGCGAAATCATGCCGAGGAGCATACGGGCAATCGTACTCTTGCCAGCTCCATTAGGCCCGAGAAGGCCAAAGCATTCTCCGCGCGCAACAGAGAACGACAGCTCATTGACGATGATCTTATCGCCAAATGATTTTCTCACGCCGGCAAGGTCGATCGCTACCGTGGACATGTTCATCTTAGGCTGAAAGAAGTCGTTCGGCAGACGATGGCTTCTTAACAACCGTTTTGGTCCAGAGCTGGCCGTCGCACCACACATGCTCAACACGCCCCCATTGGCACGCCGCGGCAGCATCCGGGAAGAATCCCCGTCCGTGGAGGTTGGCGCTCGTGTTGCAGAGCAGCGGAATCCCCGTGAGTTGCTCAAATTCGACGAGAAGCGCGGCGACCTTGTGCGGAGAGTTGCGGGAGATTGTCTGCAGCCGCGCCGAGCCGTCAAGATGGACCACAGCAGGGATCTTGTCGCGCCATTCCGCCCGGGTCTGGTGATCGAACAGCATGTAAGGATCTGGCGTACCTGGGCTGAAAATTTCTGTCGCCCGATCCTCCAGACAGATCGGCGCGACCGGCCGGAAGTGCTCGCGACGCTTGATGTCGTTGAGGTGATCCTTCATTGCCGGGGAGGTCGGGGCTGCAAGAATGCTTCTGCCGCCCAACGCCCGCGGCCCAAGCTCCGCGCGCCCGGAAAGGAAGATGACCGGCTTGTTGTCGGCGAGAATCGCCGCAAGTTCACGCAGACTGCATGGCGCCGCCTCCCAATCCGGCGGAAGCTCGCTGTCCTGCAGGTCTGGACCACTGTAAACTGACCATTCCAATGGCCCGAAGCCATTTTGCGCCGCCATCGCACCGCAAGCAGCGCCGATGGCCGAGCCGCTGTCATTCGGAAACGGCGGCACCCAAACGTCATCGAACAATCCCTCCGCACGAAGCGCGCTGTTCCACTTGATATTGAGACCGCAACCTCCGGCGATACATAGATTTCGCGCTCCCGAAAGCGACGAGTGTCGCAGCAGAACCAACGCCATTTCCTTGACAAGAAGACGCTCCACGAACACATGAAACGACGCAAGGACGTCCTCCGCTCGCTTCGCCGTCAGGCGCAATGCGCTTGCCTCGAAGAAGTCGTGCATAGCTGCCAGCGACGATTCCGCATTGTTGATGTCAGCGCGGTAGCTGCGAGCCTGGTCCGTGTCAGCGGCGAAGCGCTTTTCATAGAGCTCCTGAAACACCGCCACGATGCTTTCGTCGACAGAGCCAAGCGCGATGTAAGCCATTAGCTTGCCGGCGATGCCCAAATCCCAATTGGACCGATTCGGCTGCCTATAAGGGCCGAAGTGAAGGCCCGCGGCAGCATAGGCATGGCCGATCATCGGAAATAGAGATGCAATCAGCCGTGCCCCCCGAGGCTCGACATAGTAAAGACGTGGAAAGATGCAGCCGTCCCATACCAGACAGAACGCGGGTTTTCCCGCGCTGGCAAAGGGACTGGTGCTATATGCTGACGCGACGTGGCCCGTGACGTGCGGGTAGCTCTTGTATGGAAACACCCTGCCTCCGAGGATCAGGCCAAAGCCGTCGACGGAATCAAGAAGGCCCTCAGCATGGCGCTCGACATAGGGCGCCCCCTTCAGTTCGATCGGCACAGCGCCACTTAGGACTTGGAACTGCGACTCGATCTCTCCATCCCAGCCGTCGATCACGAACTGATCGATATCCCGCGGATCCAGGCCATGTTCCGCCAAGGCGAGCACGACTGCATCGAGGTTCTCGACGGATTGGTATCGTGGACCGTTGCCGCGCTTCTCTTGCTCGGTGCAAAAGACAAGCTGCCCGTCCTCGACGACCGCAATTGCCCCGTCATGTGTTAACTTGATGCCACAGATGCGCATACGATCCCCTGGTCTAGTGACCGACGTTTGATTGTTCTGACGAATGACCCGGCTTCCTGAACCGGACGATCAAGCAGTCTTCGTTGACCGATTCGGTGTGGCAATGCAGACGCTCGACTTCCGATAGGCTCTCGTTGAAGAGAGCGATCACCGTTTCGGCACCAGCAGCATGACCCCATCGTTGACATGTGGCATCACGTGCGGACCCGAAAATAAGAGCTCCATTTGGCGCAAGCATACTCACCAGGTTGCGGATGGCCGCATGCATCTCGACAATGTCCTTGAGGTAGTAGAGAACCTCGGCCACGACAATCAAATCGAACTGCTCAGTGGTGGAGAACCGCTGAATGTCGCAGGTCACCCACGTGATATGTGACCACTTCCTGGTCCGTCGTCGCGCTCGCTCGATCGCCTGCGGCATGACATCGACCACTGTGAGTCGCTCGCAAAGCTGCGCCAGCATTTCCGTAAATGCACCGGCTGCACATCCTACTTCGAGGGCATACGAAACATCTCCGTCGCGACGCGACATACGGAGCATTTGCAAGTATCGCTCCTGCTCGAACGAACTACTGTCGAGGCGCCATGGATCGTCGAAACCCAACTCTCGCTCTAGCAGCTGATGATTTGTGTCCAGGGTCATGAGCCAATCACCTATTTGAAGGCAGTCGAACGGTCGCGACCGCAAACACTCTTCGTCGCCGCCAGGCTCGATGGACGTTGCGAAATCCCCGTCTTACGAATTGTACTACACGTTCCCCCCATACTTGCAGGACTTCGTCCAGCGCTCGGCTGCAGGATGACCGGCTCCTTTTCCCCTTCCGCCGACACGTTGGCGACCTTGCGCGATAGCCAATCGCTGTTGCTCAAGGTACAAAGCGCATAGGCTTTCAAAGGAAGTAAGAGAAAGATATTGATCGGTGTGTGGAGCGAGAAGCCCAGAAACCGCACTTCGCGAGCACGAAGGGATGCGACACTGCACCGGACCATCGTCATTGCTGCAATCGTCAATCCCGTCCACCAGGGTACCGAGCCGCCGACAACGAGCTGCGCGAGCGCAGCCAGTGATGAAAAGGCGAGAAGCAACGGGCCGAGATTTTGCCCGATAACATCTAACGTCAGATAGCCATCGAGCTCTGGCAGCAGACGTAATGCAAGAAACGTGTCCCGAAAGGTACTACGCGCCCAGCGGAGTTGCTGACGCAGATATGGCCCAAGGCTATCAGGGACGACTGTTGCTGCAATGGCATCCGGAACATACTCGGTGCGAAACCCCGCCTTGAGCATGAGGATGGTTAGATGGCGATCCTCGCCGAAATCGCTCGGCTTCCCACGAAAGAATTGCGCTTCGTATTGATCAAGAAGCAAAGCGAGCGCGGAGCGACGATACATGGCACATGGGCCGCAGCAACACATGACCGCACCGAAACGCGCCTGCGCGGCGCGCTCCTCGTTGCATGCCAACCAGTATTCCATATCGATCAGCCTGGTCAGCCAGGTTTGGCTGCGGTTGCTCGCTATCAACTGACCCATGGCCGCACCGACTTGCGGGTCGTGCATCTTCAATACAAGCTTCGTGACAACGTCAGCGGCAAGTATCGTATCCGAGTCGACGTTGAGGACCAGGTCACCGGACGAGCTGCGTATTGCGGCGATTTGCGCTTTGCGCTTTCCAACGTTGTTCGCCAGCAAGATGATGCTGAACCTTGGATCGTCGGCATAGATTTTGTGTACAGGCGCGACAAGGTCCCGATTTGCAGATCCGTCGTCGACCACATAGACCTGCAGCTTTCCGGTGTAGTCTTGACTCGCAAGCGACTCCAGACATTCGGCGAGCGTGATTGGATCCTCGTTGAAGCACGGCACGATGACGTCTACACTGGGAAGGACCGCCTCCGATCGTCCCAGATTGTCCTGCATCGATGAGTTATTTGCCGGCTGGGCATAAAGCGCTTGCGCGCTCTTGTAGATAGTCGAGAGCAGCGCATAAGACGAAACGGCGACAGCACTGGTGGTAGCGAGAATGTCCATAGGGTGCCAGTTTTTGTTCAGTGAAGTTGAGGGAGCGGACGGATTACAAACCCGCGCCGTTGTAATGCCGGAATCAGATATGACAGCGCGATCGTGGTCTGATCACGCAGCGTGGCATCAGTGCACAGTCGCTCCTCATCAGGAGGATATCCGTCGTGCAGGAGCACAATTGCGCCCGGGTGAACGCTCGCCAGCACTGAATTCACAATTCGATCAACTCCAGGGCGGGACCAATCTCTCGGATCGGTCGACCAGTGCACGGCTGTGAGACCAGCGCTCGCTGAGATAGCAAGCACATCTTGTGTCCATATGCCGTAAGGTGCTCGCATGTGCCTGGGCGAGGCCTGCGGGCAAGCCAAACGGATTGCCTCGCTCGCCCTCAGCAGTTCATCGCGTACCTCCGCAGGTGCGCATCTGGATAGATCCGGATGAGTCATCGTGTGGTTCGCAACCTCATGCCCTTCCGCAATCATTCGTCGAATGAGTTCAGGTTGGTCGGCCGCGTACATGCCGATCACGAAGAACGTCGCCGTAACTTGATGTTGCGCCAGCACATCGAGCACCTCTGGCGTACAAAATGGATTTGGCCCATCGTCAAAGGTCAAATAAACAGGACGAATTCCGCTCACGTCAGCGTAGTCGCACCGGACAGCAGATAGGGGGAAACGCTCTTTCACAACTCAGGCCCGTTCCGATCGATGATCGTGCCGGCCGGCCACTCGCCCATCGAGCATCCAACCGGGAAAACCACCACGATCACGTCTTCAATGCGGATCGGCGACAAATTGGGATAGACATCCGGGTGCGTGGAGCGGACGCGAATGCCAGACATGAGGGTGGCCAGCCCCTGCCTTGCGACTAATCGGGTCATATGTTTCGCAAGCGCAGGCCGAACCGTGCCAAAGCCGAATGGAACTCCAAGCTCATGCAGCATGGGATACGTCACGCGCATTGCGTGGCTTATTCCCAGCCCTTCGAGATCCGGGCGCACCGCATACAAGCCCAGTTCGGCAACGAGTAGATCGACCCCGCCAATCTTGATGAAGCGGCGTAGTAGGCCGAGATGAGCAGCTACCCCTTGCGCGTCATAACCGATAATGCGGACCTCAGGCCTCGCCCCGGCCCAACTTCGGTTGCCCTCAAATGGCTGCGCATTGAACGCACCGGTCGGCCCGTAACTCTTGCGGAAGAACTCGGCGAGTTCGGCATGATCGGTGAGTTGCAATTCGCTTTCCCAGCGACGACTCCACTGCACTTGAGCGCGTGAAGGAGTTTCCGCAGTCGGGGATACGGCAATGTTCATGGCGAGCTTCCTTGCGCCAGTGCAATTATGAGCGGAGATGGTCACGTGAGCACGCTAGTCGTCGAACCGCTGATCAATACTCGCCTGCACCGCGCCGTGCGCCTTCGCTCGCGACGAAGCGATCCCATGGTTCGCACTCGTCACCCGGCCAATGCCCTGCGCGAGATATCCCGGAAGATGCCGACGAGGCGATTGGACTAGCCAGAACATGTCTGCACCAGGGAGCTTAGCCGCGTCGTCTAGCATCGCTGCAGGCCCTTGATGCGCGGGGTCTCATCGATGGCGCATCCGAGTGGGATCAGATCAAACTGGTTCTTATGCATCTTCGATACGCCCTGAATGCGGTGGACAGGCGAGCCATTTGGAGAGGCGCCTGAATTACCTGGCATCCGCAATCTGCGCCTGCCGCTATTTCGCGACACTAGAATGCGGCTGAACGCGCTCTCAAGTGTACGCGGGTAAACCTCCAATATGGAAACGGATGAAACACGCATACCAAGGTTTATGGAGGCCTGCCTGGCGGCTCGATCGACCGAGCTTCGCACCGAGAAGAAGCGACGCGGCTCGCACGGCGCATCCATAGCCGCCCTCGAAGCGGATGCACCGACTGCTCGCACGTCTAGGAGTTTTTCTCTAAGCCAGCGTGAACGAGCAGCAGCCATCGTGGTGGGCCTGATTACCTTTGCAAACTGATGTTTGCTATCCAACATCCCGCAATTTGGTAAAATTGATTGTTTCGATGGAACACATCCAGACGATGGATAGACTCACTAAATGCGGTTCAAGGGACTTGATCTAAACCTTCTAGTTGCGCTCGATGCTCTGATGACGGAGCGCAACCTCACAGCGGCGGCGCGCAAAATTCACCTGAGCCAGCCCGCTATGAGCGCTGCGATCGCGCGGCTGCGCACCTATTTTCGAGATGAGCTATTTACCATGAGAGGTCGCGAGCTTGTCCCGACACCTGGCGCGGAGGCGCTTGCAGGTCCGGTTCGGGAGACCCTGCTGCACATCCAACTCTCGATCATATCGCGAGACGCCTTTGACCCCACTCAGTCGAGCCGACGCTTCAGGTTCATTCTCTCCGATTTCATGACGATCGTCTTTCTTCGCAAAATTGTGGACCGTATCGCACGGGAAGCTCCGGCGGTGCGCTTCGATTTGCTACCATTTTCCGATGAACCCGATGAGCTGCTCCGCCGGGGTGAGGTGGACTTTCTCATTCTGCCGGAACTGTTCATGTCGAGCGCGCATCCTAAGGCGACGCTGTTCGACGAGACCCTCGTATGCGTAGGATGCCGCGAGAACAAACAGCTCTCGCGGCAGCTTACGTTCGAGAAATACATTTCGATGGGGCACGTTACGGCGAAGTTCGGACGGGCGCTCAGACCAAACCTCGAAGAATGGTTTTTGCTTGAGCACGGCGTCAAGAGACGCATTGAGATTGTTGTGCAGGGCTTTAGCCTGATTCCGCCCATACTGTTAGACACAGGCCGTATCGGCACAATGCCCTTACGACTCGCCAAACACTTCGAAAAGCGGATGCCACTGCGGATCGTCGAACCGCCGCTCCCCCTGCCCACGTTCACCGAGGCTGTGCAGTGGCCTGCGTTCCACAATACCGATCCGGCGAGCATTTGGATGCGGCGGATATTGCTGGAGGAAGCGTCCAACATGGCATCTGGCCCTCAGGAGCCTCCAACTCGAAGGCGCTGCTAGGCTCACCGTAAGCCGCTCTCGGCGCGTTCAAAACAGGCTAACAATCCTTCGACCTGTTGGCCGCTTTCGTCACTTCAACGTCTCGGAGGCGAAGCTGCCAACGGGCGATCGGCTGCGAAGACTTGCCGAGTGGTGAGCGCGGTGACCGCAGGTAAGGTTTAGTGCGCTTCCACCGCAAACAGGCGGCGCCCGCACTATCGCGGCGCAACACGCCTCCTCCAGTATAATTATGTTTGGCTTGCCACATAAAATCGCTTGAACCACACACTGCGTCAGGTTGTAGGGTAGCCGCCGTGACTAACGCTGCGCTACGCGACCCTCGACTGGGCACTTTGGCGAACTCACGGCACTGGCCGGACAGTGGGTTGATCTGCCATTAACCAACCGACCGGGTCCTGTTGCGTGGCTCGCCCGAAGCGGCAAGACCGATCAACTTCGGCACTCTTGACGGTTTCCGGCCGCTGCTGGTCGGCCTACCGCCTTGCTCTATTGTTGCGGTCATTTCACGAGCGTTCTTTTTCGCGACCGGTGAATGGAAACGATATCCATTCAGGCAAGCCAATAGGACCTCTCCAGACGCGGCCGTGACCGCTCGTGGTATGCGCCGCAACTACGTTCATGCCGGATAAGAAGAAATGCGTTTCAAAGGTCTGGATCTAAATCTTCTCGTCGCGCTGGATGCTCTAATGACTGAGCGCAACCTCAGCGCAGCGGCACGCAAGATTAACCTTAGTCAGCCTGCCATGAGCGCAGCCGTTGCCCGGCTGCGTTCCTACTTCCGTGATGAGCTGTTTGGGATGAGAGGGCGGGAACTTGTCCCGACCTCACGCGCGGAAGGACTCGCAGCTCCTGTGCGCGAGGCTCTAACGCACATTGAGTTATCAATTATCGCGCGGGACGTGATCGATCCAGCTCGATCGAACCGGCGATTCAGGATCGGCCTGTCTGATTTTATAACGGTCGTATTCTTTCGAAATGTCGTTGAGCGCGTCGCGCGAGAAGCACCCGCCGTCAGCTTTGAACTGGTGGCGCTAACCGATGAGCACGATGAGCTTCTCCGCCGCGGCGAAGTCGATTTTGTTATCTTGCCGGAATTATTCATGTCCAGCACGCACCCCAGGGCGGCCTTATTCGAGGAGAGACTCGCCTGCGTAGGCTGCTGCACGAACAGCCAACTACTGCGGCGTCTTACATTTGATCGCTACATGTCGATGGGCCACGTGGCGGTTAAGCTCAAAGGTGCGCGCAAGACGCCGGCCGAGGAATCTTTTTTACTCGATCTCGGTCTCAATCGGCGCATCGACATTCTCGTGCAGAGCTTCAGCATGATCCCGCCCCTGCTGGTAGGCACGAACCGTATAGGGACGATGCCATTAAGCCTCGTAAAGCATTTCCAAAGAACGATGCCCCTTCGCATTGCGGAGCTCCCGCAGCCATTCCCCGCCTTCACTGAGGCGGTCCAATGGCCCGTGCTTCAGAATAGAGACCCGGAAAGCCTATGGATGCGACAGATATTGTTGCAGGAGGCTGCCCGCATGGTGACTGGAGCAGAGCCCTCCATCATCTGCGCTTCTGAACGAGCGGATACTGCCTGAGATTTTGCACGATCTGACTCGCCGTTTTCGTAAGGACTTTCGCAAGATCCGCGAACCTCATATCCCAACGAATGCCTCAGCGCAGACAATTTAGGCTGGCCTCGCTCGAATTCATTGCCGCTCTATCAAGATCGTCGCAGCGGATGGCTATCATGACGACCTTGTGTAGGTCTTTCGCACGCTAGCAATAGGCTCGACGTGCGAGCGGCGGCTCAGGCTGTTGGCCTGTTTTAGAGGCACGGACGTACGTTGCACCCGGCCGCCGGGCGCACTTGCCTCGATACATCAGACTCGGCGCTGGGTTGTCCTCGTCAACTCTCCGAATCAGTAGCGGCGCCCGATGAGCGGAGAGGCTTCGGCATCTTCGGAGAAGTACCATCACGCACCTTGGGCGTGATGGTCATCGATCATGCACACGACCGCGATCTCTTGCGCTGTCAAAGCAAGCATCGCGCACGCGTGTTGCCCTGTCGCATCACCTGTGAGTACATCGCATCTTCGTCGCTCCGCGCCGCGGGTCTGACTTCTTTTGGCCCTATCGCAGCCAAACGTCTTGACGACGTGCGCTGCCATGACGCAATGACAAACAAGGAGCTGAACGTTGGAGCAATGCAGCGGCGTATTCGATCCGGAAGAGCTTTCCGTCCTGGGACGCCTTTATGATAGTGCGGTCACCGCGCTACCCCCATCGATGCGAAGTCCGGAAAATCGCACAGCAATCGCTAAACTCATCCTGGAGCGTACAGCGGCTGGCGAGGCTCAACTGGCATGCCTGACGAACTTGTTGATCATCATTTCCCCTCAGGGTTGATCCCCCGCCAATCTGAGGATAGTCACCACTCACGCGCTGGAATGGAAGACGATCCAGCTAGAGCTTTGAAATAGCTTGAATCACACGTGACGTCAGGTTGTAGGCTTTGGAATTGAAGAACATGAGCAAAGCTACACCACGAAGGCGTCGATGGCGCATTGGCGAACTTGCAGAGGCGACCGGAGTAACGGTACGCACGCTGCATCATTATGAACACACCGGGCTACTAGCAGCTTCAGAGCGTACTGACGGGGGCCACCGGATGTACGACCGCGAAAGCGTGCAACGGGTTCACCAGATCCGTGCGCTACGTGAGCTTGGCTTCTCCCTTATCGAGATCCGCAAAGCTATGGAGGGCACGACCTCACTTATCGATCTTCTTCGCAAACATTTAGAGCGGATAGAAATTCAAGTCGCTCGAGCAACTCTGCTGCGGGATCGCTTGCGCAACATGACCAACGACAGTGATATCCAGGTAAGTGTGGATGAGCTGCCTGCCACCCTCAGCGCCATGTCGCGGGTCGAGACGCATAATCAGACGTCCCGATGCACCTGCAAGTTAGCTGCAGATCGCGAGGAGCGGTGGCGGCGGATCCGCAACGACCTGCGTGATTGTATGAATCGGGGCGAGCATCCTTGCGGCGAGCGCGCAAAGGCTGTCGCAGCTGCAGCACGCCTGCTAATCAGCGAAATCGCCGGCGCCGATTCCCGCGTTTCGATGATCCTGAAGGTACTTGCACGATTAAGCGCCCCCCGTAGTCTGGCTGGTTGGGATCCCTGCCTCATGCAATATCTCGATCTCGCCCTTGGCGGGTTGGAAGATCAGCCGTACTGACGTTCTCATAGCCGGCACCTCACCGCATTGCAGATCGGCCCTGGCAATTTGAAAACGCGATGACGCTTGGTTGATCGGCGGCTCTGATGCGGCCGGCAGTTTTATGGGCTCAACCTGAGCTCCCTGGCGCCCTGTTCGAGGCTTCCTTCAAAGGGGCTTGAACCGCACGCAACGTCAAATTGTAGGCTCTTGCGTGGTCGCAATCTGGCCGACTAACGCAAGCTTCACTTGGCAGGCAGCCTCGACGTGCAGGCGCTGATCACGGCTGCTGGAAGGTTCACTTCAGGTGAGCATTGGGAACTCTACAATGTTAAATGGGCGTTACGCCTTTGCCGCGAGCGCAGCGCTTCTCTTCTGCGCCCTCGCCTCGGTTGCGCGCGGCTCCGAGGTCAATATTGCCGTAGTTGGCCCAATGAGCGGAAGCAGCGCTGCGTTCGGCGCGCAAATGCGCGATGGTGCGGCTGCGGCGGTCGAGGCGTTGAACGCTTCTGGCCTACTTCTCGATACCAAGGTGATATTGAGTGTCGCTGACGACGCATGCGACCCGAAACAAGCTGTCGCAGTCGCGAATAAGCTCACAACAGAGCAGGTCCGGTTGGTCGTTGGCCATTTTTGTTCTTCCTCGTCGATCCCGGCCTCCGGGATTTACGCAGAAGCAGGCATCATTCAGATGTCACCGGGCTCTTCAAATCCTCAGCTAACAGAACGGGGCCTTGAGAGTGTCTTTCGGATCTGCGGCCGCGACGACCAACAGGGCATCGTTGCCGCAGAGTACATTCACCGGAATTTCCCTAACGACAAGATCGCAGTGCTCGACGACAAGAGCACCGCCGGCAAGGGTATCGCCGACGTCGTTGAAGCACAGCTTCGGAGATCCGGTGAACAAGTCATTCGCCAAAGCTACGTAGCCGGTGAAAAGGATTACAGGGCGCTGGTCTCAAGAATGAAGAAGGATCGGGTGCGCGTCGCCTATATCGGTGGCTATCACACCGAAATCGGATTGTTTGTACGCCAGGCGTCAGAAGCAAGAGCGGGACTCATCGTCATGGCAAGCGATCCGTTGATGACCTCTGAATTCTGGGCCATTACAGGCAGCGCTGGAGATGGCACGTTGTTTACCTTCATGCCGGACCCAGCCAGGAATGCCAATGCGGCCGGCGTGGTGGCCAAACTCAAAGCTTCCAACCGGTCCGCTGAAGGCTACACGCTCTACGCCTATGCAGCCGTGCAAGCATGGGCAGAGGCGGTGAACCGGACCGGCTCTTTCAATGCTGTGCGCGTCGCCAGCGCACTTCGTTCACGGCCGGCTGATACCGTGATTGGCCCAGTCCGGTTCAATACAAAGGGAGACAATGCGGCTCCTGGCTTTCTGGTTTACCGCTGGCGAGACGGCCGTGTTGAAATTGTCGAGCAGAACTGATTGGCATCAACGCCGTCTCCCCCAACCCAAAGTGACACCGATGATGAGACGCACTCAGGTCGTTGGAGCAGCGATACTGGCAAGCTCTCTTATACTTGCAGCTTTCGGCGCGTTTTTTGCTTTCGTTGCAGCGCTCGCAGAGCTACCCGATGTCGACCTGAAGGAGACGCTACGTCCGATGATAGACAAATAGTAGCCGTGCGGAGCTGATCTGGCTCGCAGGCACAGGACCTCTGAAGCGGTTAACGATGCTTCTGGTCGAGCACATGCTCGCCGTAGAGGCGCTTCGGGAATGTCTATCAAGGGTGCGCCCGGACCGCGATTTGCGCATTCTCGTGACCACTCTCATTGTGCAAGCTCAGATCCACGCCCCAAAGAGGAGCCGCCTAAGCGGTCGAATGACGAACGAGACCTCTTTGAGTGCGACGGCATGAAGCAACAGCCATCTGACCCATAACCGGAGATTGATCGAGTGAAGAGTGGCCTTCCTTCAAGACTAAGGTGCGGCATTTTCGACCATTTGGATGACGACGGCCGAGATGCCGCACGACAATATGAAGATCGTCTCAAGCTGGTCGAGGTCTGCGACTCGCTCGGCTTCTACGCTTATCACCTGGCCGAACACCACTGCACACCTCATGGCAGAGGGCCCTCGCCGAACCTGTTTCTATCGAGCGTCGCGCAGCGCACCCGGCGATTACGCTTCGGTCCGCTCGTCCTGTTGCTCAACCTTTATCATCCCTTGCGCGCATTCGAGGAAATCTGCATGCTTGACCAATTGAGCGGCGGCAGGCTCGAGGTCGGGATAGGCCGGGGCTCACAGCCGATTGAATGGGGCTTCTTCGGCATCAGTGCAGACGCCGCACCAAGCCGTTATACGGAAGCCAGTGAAATCCTGAATATTGCGCTGAAGGGACATACGTTATCTTATCAGGGACGCCACTTCGAGTTGAGCGAAATACCCTTAACGTTGAGGCCTCATCAACGTCCGTATCCGCCTACCTGGATCGCGAGCAATCGGGCTGAGTCGGCGCAGTGGGCCGCTGCAAATGGCGCCAATCTGGCGTGCATAGGCCCCGCCCGTGTTGTCCGGAACGTTACGGACGCCTACCGCTCCCATCGAGCCCTCGATACAGCCGCACACGGCCGCGAGCCATTTCTCGGGCTGGCCCGCATGGTCGTGATTGCGAAGTCTGATCGGGACGCTCATGCGGCGGCCGAAACTGCGTATCGGCGATGGCTGGAAAGCTTTAAGTTCCTTTACGAGCGGAACGACATTCCGACACCGCCCGCCCTTCCGCTGACCTTCGATGCGGCGCTTGAGAGCGAATTGTGCGTCGTTGGAACGCCGGCCTCCGTCCGACAGCTCCTTCTTCAGCAGATGGAAGTGGCAGGTGCCAACTACTTGCTTTGCCAGCTTGCATTCGGAAACCTTCCGCTGGAGATTTCGCTGTACACCGCAACCGCAATCAAAGCTGAAATTCTCGATAGCTTTGTCTTTGGCGGACAAAGTCTGGATTTGGGAGATCGTACGCTTGGCAAGTAGACCGACGCACTGAGGTTATCCGAAGCTGTTGCAATTTTGGTCGTCGTTTGCCCTGGGCGCAAAGGCGATCGTCAGCCTCAATGGCAGTGATCGAGCCGTTGACTTTTCTGACTGCGCTTCTTCTTACTCGGACCCATGAGACGCTGCTTTCGAACGGAATTCTTCGTTGTGAGGGCGCCCTGCGACTTTCCTCCTTCTCAATCATGTCCGATTATCAACGAATCGGCAGGCTCGCCTAAAAGGCCCTAAGCTCACTGCACCAAGACGGCAGGAGAAAACCAACTGACCCGCTTTTCGATGTAAGAGATGAGATTAGGCGCGTGCGCGATCCACGAACTGGATGCATCCCATCAACACTTTCGATTTTACCAATTTCGGCCAAATACCTCATAAGTCAGTGGCCGGTTTCCGGAAAGCACGTTTCACGAATGTCGTGTGAGCAATGGACCCTTTTTGCTTTCAGCATAGTCGCAGGCCGATTCAAGGTTCTCGTGGCTGCATCGCCAACGAGTCCCATCAATCTTTGGAATCGACGCACGTGCGGCGCAAATGTGGTCGGATGGCTAATCGCCACGTCAGGCACATGATCTATCACGCTGGCGCCTCCCCCTTTGCAATCATATTAAGGCCCTACACGAAGATCGACTCTCACGCACACCACTTGGCCAAGGTAAATGCGTGCGCTGCATAGAATTGGGGCAGGCGAACGGCCCTCTACACCGGTGCGGGCTGGGCTTTTTGCCCTGACCAGGCGGGCGCCGCCTACAATCCGACGCTGTCGCGGCCTTCAAACAAAGCAGTGCGGTCGGCTATCTGACCCCGCTAAGTGCAAGCCGCATATCGTCCCGCCAGGACGAGGCACTGACGTCGATCGGTGTGATGAGACCAGCCTCGCGATCTTACCGCCCGCCCCTGTACGTCGTGTGATCGTGGATTCTCACTCTGCTCGCGTCCTCAGTCTTCGCCGGCGGGCGGCTTCCACACCCATTTCCTACAAACTGACGTCACCCTATCTCATTCTATGCGCCGGCGCTCTTCGACCATACCCCGGCGCGGTTATCCCTTCTCAGCAATCCTTACATCACCGTCGCAACGAGGGGGGGAGGTGCGCGATCTGCCGGACTTGTCTCTTGGCGCGCCCACCCTCCAGGAGCCCATCCGCACCCTCACCGGGCCAGGCATCGCCTGTCAACGAATGCAGAGAGAAACCGCAGAGGTATGTGGCGGATGTTGTTTCTGGGTTGCCTGGCATGGGCTGGGAATTAATTTTCTGGCACGATGAGGAGACCGGTCTGGACCAGTTGACGGCGCGAGCGCCAAGCGCTCTTTACTGCATTCTGCCTGGCGAGACCTCCGGTTACGTCTGCGGCACGCAACCCGGCAGCAGTTCGGGCCGCACTCGACTTGCCGTCATCAGCGGTGTCCCCGCTGGCTGGAGTCGCTACCACCGTCCGACGCGCTGGACCGGCTCGACGGTCGAATCAAATGACGGGCCATCTACAACGCAGTTCGCAGCGTTTTATAGTCGATTCCGCCTTTGCGGTCCTTTCGCGGCGCATGCCTGCCACCCTCTCCCTACGGCGACCGTGCGTGCGCGCCTTGCCTTGTGCAGCCCCATCCGTTCTATCGCCGCGTCTTGCGTCTCGCGAACGGGAAAGCACGACACAACCGTTACTCAGCCTGCTGCTTGCATTCAACTACCTTGGAGCAACACCGTGGAACTTGACCCTGCCAATTCACGCTCAGAGAACCTCGAGGATCGCATCGACCTGCAACTCGACATCGTGGCCGCCCTCATACGCGAAGAAGGCAACGAGGTCGAAGCGATCCGACTGCTAAACGCCCTGACAAACCAAATGATTACGGCGGAACTGGAGCTCGGCCAGCTCGGCGATACGAGAACCAGAGGCCGCGCCGGCGACCGGCAAACGACGCGACTGTCGCGAGACCGTGGCGTTTACTACCCAGAAGACCTTCAAGTTCTGGGACGCCTTCTCGATCAGGCCGTGGCCGCATTACCGGCAGATCTCCGAACACCCGCCAACCAAATGAAGATCGCGAAACTAATTCTGTCACGTGCGGCAGCGGACTGAGATTTCATTTTTGGCTTTTTCTGCGGCTGTTGGCGCTTATCGAACGTTTATCGCTGGGCTGAGTGCTACGGCCGTACGTACCAGAGATCGACGACTTGGCGTTTATGGGCTCACCGTCCCGTAAGCGCGCCGGTTCCGCTGGCTTTTCCATATCACAACTGTTCACCACCATGCTCGAAAGCTGGAGGCCGAGGGGTCAAGCAAAGGACGAGTCCCGGCGGACACATGTCAGAAAGCAAACAAGCAGTGGCTGGAAAACGCCACAGGTTTCCAGAAACGCTTCTTAGCTGAGACTGCGAAAGGAGCCGAACGATCCATTTTTCATCGATGTTCGGCTTTAGTCGTGATTGGCATGGGCCTATCTTCCGATTGCTGGAAGAAGAGCCCCAATTGAACCGATACCTAGCAACAAGAGCACTTCGGCAACGAAGCCGCGCGAACAATGCGAGCTGGTGTCAACCGCCTCAGAATTATTCGAATTGCGCCTGGTAATACCACATTTGGGGTCATCGTAACTTCAACAAACATCTATAAATTTATTGAAGCATCGAGAGCAGCTCGATGTCCGAGCGTACTGCGGCTCTGATGTCTTACTTGCTGGGACAAGCCACAGACTCCCGGTTTGCTTTTGAGAAGGTACTTCCTTGTATCAGGAAGTCGTGGAGTGTTGAGATGGATCAGTTGTTATCCGAGCAAGTGCAGATGCAAGATGCTATCGTGAGCGTCGCATTTGACAAAGCCTGGCGCTTTGTTGAGAAGGATCCGTTGCTGGCGCATAATCGCAAGACGGTCCTCCATAGCCGGTTGTGCACTTTCCTTGAGTCTTCGATCAGGAAAGGTGAACGGAATACTTTGAATCTGGCTAACGAGGCGATACGCAGCTTGCGGGCTGAGCTGGCGCCGTCAACCGAGCAACAAGGCGCTTGAAGCTCTATTGCCACACGAGTTTGGCTTGTTAAGGCTCTTGGGGACCTTATATGCCACGGGAAAACAACAGGGGCAGAGCGTGGTGGAGCTGACCTTAATCCATATTCAGCCCCACCGAAGACGAGCACGTTCGCGACGACTGACGCCTACGCAGCTCTTCCGGTGACCCCAGGCCAGTCACAGAGCAAGTCGGCGACGAGGCGGGACAGCCGCGCTAATATTCGCTGGCGCCAGGAAAAGCCATACCGTTTCCTCTCCTCCCCCTTGGCTCGGCACGAGCTTGCGGAAGTTCAAGCAAGAGCCTCGTTAAGCACAGCCGCATCGGCTCCTTGACATTCGTCGATCGACGTCGAGGTTGAGGAACATCGAGCTACGCTAGTGATAGGTCCTGAGCGAAGCGATCCAGGCTTGTGATCGATCATCGCCGCATCGCTCACGATTGCAAGCGGCAGCACGACCGTCCTGCCGGAAGAATGAGCTTGCACGCAAGAGACGCGTGCTCGATCAGCGGTCTTCATTTGCCGAACTCTCTGAAAAGCGAGCATGCACGGGACGTATTGGCTCAGCCTGGCTTTGTCACTAGTCAGCGACAGAGGGAGCCAAACAGCTCGCAGCATTGCCTCCCGTTACAGGCCATCACAAACGGATCGTATTCAAAGAAGCATCTGCGCGGAGCGGGCAGTGTCAGGCCGCAGCATTGCGGTCGAGGCAGTGCATGGCAAGTTGCGCGCTCCACAATCTGACGCGGCGTGCGATTGGACCCATTTCTTTCGAAGACATGTTGTGCGGCAGTTACAGCAATTCGCGTTCATATTGTTAAACGCACGGCGCCGGGGGGCACCGAAAGGAAACGACACTCGAATGAAAAAGATTCTGATTCTGACTGCAACCATCGGCGCACTCAGTGCGGTCGCCCCCTCGTTCGGCACGGACTTGGCGGGGCAACCTGTCAAGGTCAAGGCGGCACCGCCGCCGGTCGCAGCCCCGATTATCGACTGGTCCGGCTACTATATCGGTGTCAATGGCGGTTGGGGAACGAGCCACAATTGCTGGGATTTCAATGGCGTCACTCCCGAGGGCTGCCATAACTCGACTGGCGGGACCATTGGCGGTCAGATTGGCTATCGTTGGCAGATCTTCAACATGGTCTACGGCATCGAAGGTCAGGGCAACTGGGCCGACTTCAGCGGCTCCAATGTCAGCACCGCCTTTCCGGCAAACACCGTTGGCACCACGACAGACGCATTTGGTCTACTCACGGGGCATATCGGCTACGCGTTCAGCGCCGTCCTACTTTACGGAAAGGGTGGTGCTGCGGTGACCAGCAACACCTATCACCTCAACTCGGTAGCTTCTCGCACCGAGCTGGCCAACAGCAATGATGTGCGTTGGGGTGGCGTGCTGGGCGCCGGTGCCGAAGTCAGCCTCACGCCGAACTGGTCAGCTGGCGTCGAGTATAACCACTTGTTCATGCAGCGCAGCAACTTAAGCTTCACAGGGTTTCTCGGCACGGACCGCGCCCACCAGGACGTCGATCTCATCACGGCACGGCTCAATTACAAGTTTGGCTCGCCCTTTGCCAAATAGAGACCTCCACGCGTTTGCGTGAATCGGGAGCCCCGACTGCGGTCGGGGCTCTTTCGTCAGATGCTCCTCTCCCCCGCGGCACCCCTCCCCAGTTCCGAAGCACCAGGTCCGAGCTCGTCTAAGCATGGATCACCGACTGGATGGAACGACGCCGTTTGATTTCAACACTGGCGGACCAGGTCAGTCGACTCGTCTCATCGACGGTTATGGAGCTCCACAACCTCACGCGGCCAACGATTTGGCAGTGGGTGCCCGTTCCTCACAATTCAAAGAACATTGAGGCGAAGCGCCATAACGACCGCTTGAATCCGGCTGGTCGCATCCAGCTTTCGCATCGCATTTTTGATATGAAAATTGACTGTATTCTCGCTGATTTTCAGGATCTTCCCAATTTCCCATGACGATTTCCCCTCTGCCACCCACCGCAGGCAACTGATCTCCCGCTCCGATAGTGCAACTTTTCTTTCGCAACCATTATCGCAGGGACGAGCAATGTCGCCATAGGCGGTGTGAAACTGCCAGGCCAGCGCGTTGAGATGACCGATGCGGTCCTGAGGATCGGCCTCGTCGGATGCAGATGCAAACGACACCACAGATACCCGACCCAACGGGCCAAACAATGGCACGCTCATGCCATGCTTCAGCCCCGCCTCTCTCGCCTCGTCCAGTACGCGTTTTTCGTCCGGTTGAAGCTGATAGTGGTAGGCGAGTTCATCCCACAAAAAGGGGCGCGAAAGCATCGGCGTCCGCCGGACCACCGGATCGATATTATGGTACTTGCGCTTGAAATATCGGTCGCACCAGTCTGGTGGCCACTTCACGGCCACGGTCGGGGGTGGATACTCCGCCAGCCGAAGTGGCTCAACGAAGTTGAGAGCGCCGTATGCGACTTCACTGAAGCCTTCCTTGGTGGCACAGCCTACAAGAAGCTCGAATAGCGCTCTGAGTGAATGAGTCTGGTTCGCGCATTCGGTGAAGCTAAAGAGGTCCATGATGGGCGCTTCAGTACGAGGAGCGAGCTCCCCGTCATCGTGTTCGATTGCGCTTGTTTCCGGCGGAGCCAAATTCCAGTCCATGAGCTGAACTCGAGGGTTAATTATTCGTGCAGTCTGCGCGCTCGCGCTGTGCCGGGCGCCATTCGCCGAACACGTTGCCCTGCCGCTGAATGCGCGGGCATGATCGCATCAAACACCGGAGATAGCGCCATCATCCCTGCCTCCGAGGCTGAGCGGAGGTGATCGGTCCAGTTCGCTGCGCGATACAGCTAAGCTCGAGTGGCTTGGCGGCGCGGGACCCGACGAGCGTCCTGCCAGCATCCATTCTCTGCTTAGAGACGAAGACAACAGGAGAGTCATGTCTTCCCAATCTTGCGAATTGCCATCGCTAACCGTTCGCCGACTCTCTGCCGTGCGACGGCGGCGGCGACGCGATCGATGAGCAACACGGAACAGTCGAGGCAGAAGCCATACTCCTCGCATCATTGTGCGGCGTCTCATCGAATCCGTCCGGCAGGCTTGGCGCAAACGTACCGAACGTGCAGAAAGAGGCCACCTTAAAGGCGCAACGAGAGATACTCGTAACCGCGAGATCCGCTTGATCCGGACGACAATTTGCATGCGCTTCTCCAGCAGGGAGAGGACCCGTGCTAGACCAGCAAGTGTCATACCAACTGTTGATTTCACCAAAATCAAACGTCGCAGAAAGGGCTTCGAACGCGCTCCGTTGGTTGCGACGTAGGAGCGCCGAAGCATTTACGACACGCGCAGGAAAGGCGACAGCACCATTGCGAGGCGCGGCACGAGGTGAGTTACAGCAAGAAATGCGGCGGCCCCTCGAGTGCCGCCCCCTTAGGGCCCAAACGCGGCCCTATTCCAGCCCAGTCAAGTACCAAGGTTCGGCAATTGATGGGGCGGCCCCAAACATGGCACTCGTTAAGGAACTTAAACTGACTGCACCTCCGGCCAGCGATTCCGGCCAAGGCTTAGATCCATCCCCAAGCAGAAACACAGTTAGACCGCACCTGATGAACGAATCATGATGGGCTCGGTGGAAAACGGCGAAGATCGTCGCCAAGATTGGTGAAGCATGGCTTCTCTGCTCTTCGCGATCATCTCACTGCTCTATGCGAGCGTTGGCCAGGCTGGTGGCACTGCATTCGTCTCGCTAATGGCATTTTTTGGTATGTCATCGACAGAGATGCGCCCGACGGCCCTTGGTCTCAACATTGTCGTCGCGACTTATTCTACGTGGCTCTTCAACCGCAACAAGGTCGTTGACTGGGCAATCCTGCGCCCGCTTCTCTTTTCGTCGATGCCAGCGTCGCTTGCCGGTGGCTTGATTGTGCTCGGGGATCACATGTACAAGACGCTGACGGGGCTCGTTCTTCTTCTGGCGAGCGCCGTGATGATCATGCAGCGGCGACGGGCTGCAGATCGTGTTTGCGAAACTCCACTCACGGCAAGCGTGAGCATTGGCGCGGCCCTTGGCCTGGTTTCCGGCCTGACCGGCGTGGGCGGCGGAGTGTTCCTCGCGCCGACGCTCATCACACTGAATTGGGCATCACCGAAGCAGACCGTCGCGTTATCACCACCTTTTATTCTGGCTAATTCCACCGTCGGCTTCGTCGGAGCTCTTTTCAGCGGCCAATTTCCCTCTCCGGATTTGGCTCTTTACGCTATCTCCGCGCTGGCGGGTGCGGTCGCTGGAACGGTAGTCAGCCTGAACTGCCTGAACCCGGCAGGCATCAGATTTGTCCTCGTGGTGGTTCTGCTCGTTGCCGGGATCCAATTGGTTCTCGCTTGAAAGTCTCAACTCCCAACTTCCGTGGGATCGGCAGGAGATCCAGCACGGTCAGATCGAGGTGCAACATGATGGAGGCCGCAGCTTAAGTCTGGTCCGCGCGCCTTGACTAACCAACGCAACCACTAAAAGCTGTCGGGTCGAGCGACGATGGGGCGGATCACCTCGTGCATTCCAGCTGATGGTCATGAGCCGAGCGGTCCGTACCTAGTCACATCTCGTTCGCGCTTCCCATTTGGCGGGAGGGTCAATGTTGGCGGGGCGCGCGAGCGGGATGAGGCGTACCTCCATCTCGTCTATGGCTTGCGCGGACCTCCAATCTGGGGCGCAGTAACACAGGAAGAAGAGCATCTGATGGGAGGCGATCGGGCACGCTCTCGCTACCCTGCGGATCGCGACAGGGGGCGCATTCGACTTCCTCAAGAGCGGTGGGGGCCTGGAAGATCTACTTCAATGTAGAACTGCAACGCCCCGCGCGTGTGTCGGTTACGTTCTCATGGAGCATGTCAGGGAAGATGATGTGCTGAGCGCCATAAAGTCGCAGGCAATTCGAGATGGCATGGATGCGAAGGCGCGGCAATGAGCCGCCTCGGCCACGAAGCCATCAAAATGTCGCGCGTGCTGCCTTTGCAGCCGCGCCAAAATAGTCATCCTTTTACCGGTCCCCGATGCGTTCGATGCCGTCGGCGTTGTACAACAGAGGTTGGGTGGGCTGCCCACTTCGACCGATCAAGCTGTTTGGCAGCTTGACGCCTGGCTAGGCTCAGCTCTCATTCGCGCGAGATGAGCTCCAGGTTCGATTGGCCTACCGAACCACAAACTTCCTCAATCCATTGTGAATGAACTGGGATGCCAGGATGCGAAGGCGATTTGCATGCAATGAACAGGGGCAAGATCTGCCAGCCGGCTCCTGCATGGACGGCTCCAGCTCGCAGCATCGAGAACCTAGTGACGGGATGGTCGAGGCCTGACAAGGCGGTCTATTTGAAACTGAGAGCTGCAGGTGCATCGCATCGATGCGACGCGAATGAAGGCTAACGGAATAGATATGCGCGATCTGGCAGGGATGGATAGCTCCAAAGGCGATGTTAAAAAGACAACGACCCAGTTGATGAAGCAGAATAGAAACTATTGGTCTCGTCCGATGCATCCGGCCAGGATTCGCTCTGCTATCAGCAACGTCCAAGTTGTTTTGAGTTCGTGAGCTGCATTAGAAAGCGACGAGAGGCCACTGAACCAAGGCGCCCCGACGCACTTGGCCGGGGGGCTGAAAGTGCGCTGGGGTCGCCCCAACATCATCAGTACATCCGTGATGATGCTTGTGGCAATGAGACAACCAGCGTGGCGGAATTGAGGCTTATGCGTTCGATGGTAGGGATTAAGAATTGTTTTCGTCGGCTGCGCTAAAGGACTTAAATCGCACGTCGCGTCACGTTGTGTATTGCGCTCCCCGCGCTCTCATCTAGCAAGCAACTTATCTTCCGTGTCACGCCGGCCTTGGACCGATGCATCCGTCGAACTCTGTGAGCAACCAATCGGCTTTGCTTGAAAAACCCGGTTTGAAGATCCAGCGGCAAGCTCAGCTGCTCCTGGTGACACCTACAATTCCCTGTTTTCGTCGGAAAAATGACCTGGCCGTCAACGGGGGCGAAGCGACGCGCCCTCGGATGAGCGATTGATCGTTCGCGACAGCTCGTCGGGCACGTCTAGCCGCTTGAACCGTGCTCGCACGAGAAATTCATATCCTAAACGTTCAGATAATCGCCAACGAGCGGCTCTCACTCCCTGCCCTGCGCCTAAGCCGCGTTGGCAGTAACATCGAAAACGGGACCGGATCTCAGAAACCATTGGGCGGGTTTGACATAACGCAAAGACATTAGAGAGGGCATCGGTCAGCCTCATGCTGTTTGAGCATGGGAAAGCTAAGCCTTGCACACCTCTCTCCTTAACAAGTATTGCGATGCTCGCCTGCCTTGGTACACCATCTATCCAA
The DNA here is from genome assembly GCF_013408065.1 of Bradyrhizobium sp. IAR9. Taxonomy (NCBI): domain Bacteria; kingdom Pseudomonadati; phylum Pseudomonadota; class Alphaproteobacteria; order Hyphomicrobiales; family Nitrobacteraceae; genus Bradyrhizobium; species Bradyrhizobium sp. IAR9. The sequence goes on along the minus strand of NZ_JACBZW010000004.1, from coordinate 495,785 downwards.
CCGCACCGGATTTCTCCGCGATGGTCGGTGTCCAGACTTGTGAGACGTGGCTGAGGCGGCTGCCGCCTGAGGAACCCGTATCGCTCTACATCCACGTTCCCTTCTGTCGCTCTATATGTTGGTATTGCGGCTTCCCTACAAGCCTCACTCGCGGCGAGCGACCGGTCCGCAATTACTTGGCGGCAGTGCGGGACGAGATAGGCTTGGTCGCAGAGCAAGTGCCGCGCGCTCTGCCGGTAAGCGACGTGCATTTCGGCGGCGGGACGCCGACCACCGTTGCACCGAGCGATTTTCTCGCCTTGATGGAACTCCTGCGCCACCGCTTTGCATTCAGCAAATCAGCTACCATCGCGATAGAAATCGATCCACGTGGAGTCACGGCCGAGATGGTCGAAATGTTACAAGCGGCCGGGGTCAGCCGCGCGAGCATCGGCGTGCAAAGCTTCGATCCGGTGGTTCAAAGGTCGGTCAACCGCGTGCAGAGCGAGGTGCTGACAGCTTCTGTCGTCGAAAGCCTACGCCAGCATGGGATAAGCCGCATCAATTTCGACCTTCTCTTCGGACTGCCGCATCAGACGGTGCGGTCCTGCGTGGACTCCGCGCGGACGGCTCTGGCCATGCGGCCAGACCGGCTTGCGGTTTTCGGCTATGCTCACGTCCCCTCCTATATGAAACGTCAGCGCCAGATCGATGAGACGGCGCTGCCGGATAATGTCGCCCGCGCTGAGCAAGCCGCGGCTATTGCAGATACGCTGGTCTCGGCCGGCTACCGCCAGATCGGGCTCGACCATTTCGCTCTGCCCAATGACGAGCTCGCGCTGGCGCAGAAAACTGGCCGGCTGCGCCGCAACTCCCTGGGTTATTCGGCTGATACCTGCAAAACCGTGATCGGCTTAGGTCCGTCAGCCATCGGCCGTCTGCGTGACGGTTACGTCCAGAACGAGATCGCAACCGCTTCCTATCACCAACACATTAAGGCTGGCCGTCTGGCAACCTCAAAAGGCTACTGTCTCACCGCCGAAGATTGCCTCCGCGCCGCAATCATCGAGCGTCTGATGTGCGATTTGCAGGCCGACGTACCAGCGATCTGTGCTGCTCACGGATTTGATCCGCTTCCTCTTCTCGATTCGGCCGACCGCCTGGGAATGCTTGCCGAAGACGGGATAGTGGAGATTGAAGAGGGATTCATTCGGGTCAAGCAGGAGCACCGGTTTGTCATTCGCGCCGTTGCTGCCGCGTTCGACACTTATCTCGACCGCATCCCTATTAACTAAGCCACGCATGTGAGCAGATCCCAAACCTCTAAGCTCTTCGCGGGGGGCGATCCGAAGAAGCGCCTCGGGCAGACAGGCAGATTTCGAAGAAGCAGCGGCGGTGTGATGAGACGAGCTTTCAGGTATAGTCTCAGAACTGGCGAGGGCTGATTAAAAAGGGAGCTGATCGCAAGGAGAGGCGCAGCGCGCTCAGCCGCTCAGGGCCACGGCTCGATCATGCGGAAAATGCTGTGCGCCACCTGTCCTGGAGCGCGCGCGATGATAGACGGCCTCAGTGACATGCCCCTGGAGACGACGGCCCGCACAAACTTCGGGTATTTGACGGCCGGAGGCAGCTTTGCGAAGCTACGGTCCACCTCATCTAGCACAGTTGACCACGCCTGCAGCGTCTCAGACCTCAAGGGTCGGCTGTCTTCGGTCCGGCGATCACTGGCGCGCCTCCGACGGAAACAGGTCCCTGTGGTTTGGACCGCCCGAAGCGTTTCCTGGTGACGCTCGAAGCAGCCCGGGCTGGCGACAAAGGAGGCTCTGACGCAGCAGAAGGGACAGGTGTTACACTCTGCAGCAAATCGATCCGCGAAGTCAGCATGGTGATCTGATCCAGGATCCCTTTGAGGTCATCCCGCTGGGCATTGATCCGGCTGTTGAGTACTGCGATCTCATCGTCAGTTTTCTGCTGTGCCCAGTTTATCTCAAACAAGGCTGCCCTGTCCTCCAGTGACAGGCTGATCGTTGAAGCGACGTCCCGGGCTTCCGGCGTCTCGACAAACGCTTCAAGGTTAGCCCAAAGCCAGACGCCAGCAGCACACGAGCTGACGAGGACAAGCGGGAGCACCAAAACCGGGAGAATTCGTCTTGACGGCCCGCGCAAGAGCGGCCGCAAGTCTGAAGCGGCCGCTTGATCAATCAAGTCCATTTTCCCTCGCCCAAGATCCCATTCCAGCAGGCTTGTTTTGTCGACGCCATAGGCTGCGATGCTCACGGGGCGAGCGTCGACGACAATCAATCTTGCCGAGCTTCCCGATCGGCTGCCCTGCTCCTATGAAACGCCACTTCTTGGGGAACGCAACGCGACAATTTGCGCGCGTTCTCCATGATAGCGTCACCAGCAAGCAACGGTATTCATCTTCGCCGGCGATGGCGCAGCATTTTTTCATCATTCAGAAGAACCCTGGAGATTTTCTTACCCCCCGGCACGAATGCACACCGTTCACTCATTCCTGCAGTGTGCTCGATGGAGCCCCCCTCACGGCTTGCCGAGACCAGCAACTCCGCCGGGACGCGGCACGTAAGCGCCACGGCCAATCGGCTGAGCGGCAATGGCCGATTGGACCGGCAACCATTGCACCTGATCAACTACCAATTCCGGCAGGTTGTTCGAGATGACGGGCTCGTGGCAAGCGTGACCAACGAACGCCGTGCACGTCAAGGATTCGAATGCAAGACAGGTTGTGCCGCGCTCACGGCAGCCAGCAACTGTTCGCCGATACCTGCCAAAGCTGCTCGATGGCCGATTCCTCCGGTCTCCTGGGCCGTCACGTTAGATGTTGTGGTGAGGTTGCCGCGCGCGCAACTTCAAGCCTGGCGGTTGTCTCGTGTTTCGCTGACAACGATACCGCTAAAGCGCTTCGTGAATCCAAGCCTCTTGCACGGCGATCCTTGCTTTCCGGTAGCTGCCGTTTCGTCCAGAAGGCCGCCTTCGATGCAGATGCGCAACACCGCCAGACCCGCCTGACCCACAGTGAGCAGGGCGGACATTCGCAATGTTTGATGGCCAGGACAGCATGCCCTCGCGCGCTCGTCGTGAGCATTTGCCGAGGCAGCGCCCTTCTCTGGCTCTCGGCGCACCGTGGTTATGCACCAGCAGAGTTTCGGACCAGATCATCATCGCGCCGCGGGCTGAGAGGTTCAGCAAGCCTGAGTGGTCCTCTTCGGATGGATCGCGTTCTGGCTCGTCCCCCTCGCCCTCGGACGCGAAAACGCCGGGACCTCACTCTGAGCCAATCAGGCCGCTGTTCAATCTATTCATGACCGGCAGACATGGACTCGAAGTACGCCATGCGCGATTGCCTTCTTGCGACGAGCTCGCCTCGGACAAATTCGGCTACGGCAGCACTTTCTTTCAATTTCAGACCAAGGGGAAGGCAATTTGGGCTTATTATCGCGCTTTCGCTAGCGGCTTGTCTGGTCGGCAATTTCGTACTGGGACAAACCGCGAGCGGACTTGATCCTAGTTCTATGGATCAGGCCAGCAAAAGAGGAAAGACCTCCGATCGGGCCGCAAGGCTCCGGATCAACCTGATCCGTCAGGCAATCCGCCCTCCTGCCCCGGCGCCAACAGCAGGTCCCGGAGTGCCTTTTGAGAAGCGCGGCAATGCGGGCAGGGGTGCCCAGACGAGACCGCAAAAGACGATCGATCCCTTCGAAAGGTACGACAAGCTGCGTGAAAAAGGGTTGTGGTTCAACGTACCTGGCCCTGCGGACACGATTGGTCAGGACAAGGACGGCGTTAGATCGGCGCTGGCAGATGTCGGCATCGGCTACATCGGCTGGACGCACAACAGCTTTGTAAACAACCAGCTGCCGAATGCGGCCAGAAGCACTATCGCAAACCAGCTTTATATGGGCCAGAACCCGACCTTCGCGTCGGCAAGCTTCATGATCGTCACCTACGATCTCAGCCGGTTTGGCATTGCCGACGGACAGATTGTTGTGGGAGCCGAGCAGCAATACTGGACGTGGGATCGACCGGGACCAGATCGAGCGGGAATCAATACGCTCGCCTACTACCAGACTTTCTTCGACAGGACGCTAGAACTCAAACTTGGCTACCTCAGAAACCAAAATGAGTTCACCGGCACATTGTTCGGAGGGATTACAGGATCGAACATGTCTGCCTTGTTCCAGGGAGGGATGAGCACCAATGCTGCACCGACGCCGGCGGTCAACTTGAAGTACAATTTTGACGATCGCTTGTACAACAAGGTCTCCGTCCAGCGCTCAATCAGTCCAGATGGTGCCTATGCCCACATAACCGAGAATCCCGCTGGCTTGAACTGGAGCACGGCCAATGCGGGCATCCTTCTCGTTGACGAAGCCGGCTACAAGAGCAAGGCTGCTGCAGGCGTACCCGACACGTGGCTGCGGGCGGGCGTTGGTTTGAACAGTAGCCGCTACACGAATTTGGCGGATCCCAAGCAACAAAGGGAGAGCGGGAATAATTTTCACTACATCGCTGCGGACAGGCAGCTCTGGCAGATTGACGCGAGTGGGACGCCGTCTCGCGGCATCTATGGCGGCTTCTCCATCATGGGAGCTCCGCCTGTCCTCAACAAGATCAGCCAATATTACGAGCTTCGTCTTTATGCGAAAGGGCCCTTTGATAGCCGGCCCAGTGATCTGATTGCACTCGTTGCTAGCAAGACGAGCTGGAGCAAATTTGCGGTGGATGCTGCCCTGGCTAAAGGCCAGCTTGCGCATCGTGATACCACGGCAATCACCGGAACATATACCGCCCATCTTGCTCCGGGAATATATGCAGGCGTGGGATTATCATACGTTCATAACCCCACAAGCATCACGCACACGCCCCAAACTGAACACGCGCTCAATCTTTTGGTATCTACGTTGATATTCTTCTGATCATCGCTAACGCCATTTTGGTCCATCATCTCGTGCCGCATGGGACTTGAGCTTCGCGATCTTGTTGAAGGGACCGGCGCCAGACGAGCCCGTTGGGATCTAAGGGTGCGCCAGCTGTAAGAGCTTATGGACAAAAAGATGTCCTTGGATCCCAGGGAGGGTGAGGCGGATTGTTCAGGAGAGCCTGGTCCCGAACGCGGTCATTTCCGAGGTTGGCCACCGCGATTAACTCTCTGCGGAACCATAGCCAGGTCAGGTTCTCGAAAGCTTGCCCGACTAGGCAGACCTGTTCAGGTGATCCTGGAGGTGATGTTAGCGTGGACCTGCAAGATTTTGACCCGTTTAACGCGCCAGCTTGGTCGCAGGTGCAGCACGACGTCTCGCAAGAGCCGCAGACAAGCCAGGCCGGACAAGATGGCTTTGAGCAGCACTTGGCTGAGGCAAGGCAGGCCGAAGCCGCGCCCATCGGCGCTGGAGGCTCCTATCCACATCTATCTACAGAAGACCGCGACCTTATCGACAGGGCGATTGCTCAATATACGGCTCAGAAGAACCCACAACCGAACACGGGCAAGTTTTGTACTAACGCACTTCGTCGGCTGGCGAATGATATTCGCGCCCTTGGCCAAACGACTGAACTAAGGGACCACCAGTCCCTGGTTAATCACCTAGATACTTACTTTCCGAAAGACGCCCTCATGAAGACAGGCGTAAGCGTGCTTCGTGCTTATCATGATTCCGGTCATTTGGTTTCTCGCGGGCGACCGCGCGCGCTCCCCTCAGCGAAAGACGCATCTAACGATGGCCAGCAATCCCCGGACGAAGCGATGGATGCCCATGCCCGGAGCAATCTTCTGGCAAGCGAGGAGGCCCCCATCAATCATGAACATGACGCAGCTCAATCGAGAGCAGCGAAAAGACAGAGGACGCTGAACGATCTGGAAGAAGTTCTGGTATATCGGAAACCGAGCGCAAGCGCCGCTTCAGGAGGAAGTGGCGGAGCAATGCCGGTCGCCTCAACGGGCGTCATAATCCGGGGGCAGTGGGACAGGCGGCCTCTTTATGCCGAGGATGCTGCCGATATCTTCAGGCTTGAGGAGGCGCTTATTGAGGGCGGGACGGCCGCCGTTACGGCGAAGCAGCATGCAGGTTCTCTTATTGGCTATAGCCGTTGGCTCTTCGCAAACGCCAAGCCAAGCATTGTTGCTCGACTAGACGGCAAATCGCTGAGCGATGGCAGTGACGTGCGCGAGTTCAGCGGTTCCTCTAATAGCAACAGACTCGTTAAAGCATTAGAGCATCTGCGGACCTTTCGGTCGACGGGCGTAGTCGTGCCCATCGTGCGTCCGGGGCGCACTCGCGCCAAGCTCAATCCTCCCAACCTGCCTCCAATCAATCCTGAAACCGCGTCACTGACGGACCCGATACGCATCGACGGCGCCGCTACGCAGCACCGCGCGTTGCAGGAAGCCAAGCGGCAAGAGGAGCATCAGGAGGTGCAGGAAAATCTACCCGTCCCGTTGGCGTCGGCTCTCCTCCAAGGACAGGTCGCGGTCGATCCAGAGCAGCTTCCTCAGGAGCACCTTCGGCGCGGACTGGATCATCTTGATGACGAAGCCATCCCTTTGCCAGTTCCCGTCCGTTCAGAGGAGGAGCTTCAACGACTGGAAAAGAACTTGCACGACGAACTTCAGGGACGATTGGAGGATCACGCAGCGCCTTCGTTCTTCATTGATCCGCAGGAGTTTACTTTCGATCCAGACCTGTTCTCTCCAGCGGAGTTTCGGCGACTGCTCGAGGATGAAGACGCACAGGAGGTTACCGAGGGGCGGGATGATCAACCCGCCACCTCGGCTTTCGTCCAAGAGCAAGTCGCATCCGATTCAGAGCAGCTCCCTCAGGCAGATCTTCGGCAAGTACTGGATCATCTCGATGATCAACCCGGCGACTCGCCAGTCTCCGTCCCTCCAGAGGAGCTGCGGCAACTGGAAAAGGACTTGCACGAAGCGCTTCACGGACGACGGGATGATCACTTCGCTCCTCCTGTTTCCATTGATTCAGAAGAATTTACTTTCGATCCAGGGCGGTTTCCTCCAGAGGAGCTTTGGCAACTGCTTGATGCTGAGTCCGCAGAGCAGCTACAGGAAAGGCACGATGATCAATTCGCCTCGCCGTCTCTTATCCAGGAGCAAGTCGCATTCGATTCAGAGCAGCTTCGTCAGGGGAGCGTCGGCGAGTACTGGATCTTGTCGATAATCAACACGTCCCGGTCTCCGTGCCTTCCGAGGAGCTCCAGCAACTGGAAAAGGACTTACATGACGAGCTTCACGGACGACAGGATAATCACCTTGCCGCTCCAGCGTCTATTGATCCAGAAGACTTTGCTTTGGATCTGGAGCCATTCCCTCCAAGTGAGCTTCGGCGCATGCTTGATGATGAATAAGCAGAGGAGCTTTCGGAAAGCCGAGATGATCAACCCGCCCCGTCCGCTTTCGTGCAAAGGCACATCGCGATACGGGGTACCGCCAACTTGTATCGCAAAGGACTCCAGCGAGCTTACCATGATTGATGGCAGCCTTGATCGACTACCTTCGTCTAATCTGGTTGCCGATCTAGGAGAGACTCGAATGGCCAAACGCGCACGCATTCGTCGCACCAACAAGAAGGACGGAAAGAACCCTCACGAAAGGATCACACACGTCGGCGGACTAAACCCCAACGGAACGCAGCGGAAGCGATCCATCGATGATGGCAATCAAAGACATCGAGAGCGGCGAATGGGAGTTCTATGTCGAAGAATACCGCCGCAGGGTTGATGTGATGTGAGCCACTCACGCCGGGCACAAGTACATCAAGAGGACGGTGGACGGCATCCAACCTGACAATGTCCTTTCGCTGCTCGTCGAGTGTCGCGGATGATCGCCGGTCCGCACGTTGAGCCCCCCTCTGGCAGCGCTCTCAAGGGGGTCTGCCCGACAGGTAAGCCGGACGCCCTCCCAGATACCAGTCAGCGCCTTGCGAGCGTGAAGGCTGAATGCGCGGGATGCCCCCCGAACGCATCCTGCGGCAACCGCAAAAGGCGATTGCGTCGGCATTTGATGATGGCCCCAGGTGTCATCTGGTCAGCGCGTAATATCCGCCCCAGCCGCCTCAGCTCGGCCGGCGAACGCTTCTCCCGTTTATGATCACCGTCGACTTCGACCAAAGTGGAAGTTAGCGGCAACTTGATTCGACGCTTTGTCGGCCCTGAAAAGCGCTGTCCCTACCACGCGCCGCTAACTTGGGTGGGCTGCCTTGCCATAACAAAGCTACCACGCCTTCCCGGGAGTGTCGTCAAACTCCACGGGCTGCGAATTGTAGCGCCAAGAGCGCTCGTGGGATGCCTACCAGGATTGGTGGCTGGCCTTCACTTCAGGAGGGAGCGCGATAAAGTGAGGTTTGGCCGCAGAAGATCGGCACAAGCACATCAAGATGACGCCGTGCTTGCGAGCAGGTCGGCTGACTTCCCCCCAGCCTCATGCTCCTTCAATACGCGATAATCTGCTCTTCCGTGAACCTGGCGCGCTTCATTTGTCCGTCCTTCTTCGGGCCGTCCTCTAACTCCTTCCGGAGCAAATACTCAGTCGCAGGTCAAATCTACGATGGTCTGCGAGAGCCTTCTGACCAGACTTCGGTTACAGCTACTTATCGGCAGGGCTGGTTCGACAAACGAATGAGCGCGGTGGCACGCCGAGCATGAGCTAGGACAGACAAGGAATGTCGCGCACGGTCCAGCGAACCGCAAGCGCGACGGCAACAATCATTGCCCCGAGAAATGCAGCCGCGGCCGCCTTCGTCGTGGGGCTCCACAGTTCTCCATACTGTATCGAATCCATTAGACGGAATACCCTACCCTGGATCAAGTACAGCACCAGCGTGCTCGGTCCCAGTTTCGCGGCGATAAAGCGGACCACCCGATTTGAGCGCCCAATATTCCATGATCGAAGTAGGACCTCAATCATCACCGCTGAGGCAGCTGCGGAGCCAAGAAACATCAGAAGCACATTCTTGCGGACTGCAAATCCTGGACCAAAGCGAGATTGTTGTAGACATAAGTGTCGTTGCGCCAGACCAGAAAGCACATCTTCGCCACCATTGAGGCAGACACAATCGAACGGCCCCTTAGAGCGCACTATGCTCGTCCACCGCTCTCTCGACTGCGCAAATGCGAATCCGAAGCAGAAAAACGGGTACGTATACTTTATGAGAGGGAATATGGAAAAGAGGTCAGAGGTGCGAGGACGACCAGAATGACCGATACCAAGAAGACCCAGGACGAGGAATGATTGAAGATCGAAATAGTTTTGGCGAGAAGAAAGCAAATGAACGCGGCCCAGACGAACCAGTATGCGCCGGCGAAATCATTCAGGAACTGCAAAACGTTGTCTGCTGCGCCCGCCGGTCGGGGAAACACGGTCAACTTTAATGTCTCCAGAAGAGAGCACCAAAACAGCATAGGCAACAGGAGCTGCATCGCACGATCGCTGATGGCTTTCGTGAAGGGCTTTCCCGTTAGCGCGCGGCAGGAAAGATAGCCGCTTATCGCCATAAAGAGAGGCAGGTGGAACATGTAGATCCATTTGAAACTTGCCGAATCCCAAAACCCTTGAGGATATATTGGATCAGGTGGCCGACGATCACTAGAATAATGAGCACTCCTTTGGCGAAGTCCAAAGCGAGATCGCGATCGTGCGCTGTCTCAGGCATGACCTTTCCTGTTACATGATGTATCAACATCTCGCCACGCTTTTCCAATTAGCCGAATACATAGCTCGCGACAAATCGACCTGTCCGATGACGGCGGAGACAATCGCCGCTCGAGTCTGCACTCCAATAGCTGACTGTGCGATAAAGACCCAAAGGAAAGGGGAAACGAGCTAGACGATGGTTTATCGATTTCTTTCCACCAACCAATGAGCGGAAGAGCTGTTTGAAAGTCATCGCGAGGAGTCATCCCATAGCGTAATAACTGAACTGCGCATGAAGGCTTGACCGTATGCACGCTGCGAAGTAACACGCCCACCGAGGATTTTGGCCCATCGTTACGAAAGCATTCGTCAGCAAACCTTTGTCTGGTAGCCATGTTCTTAGTGCTTGTTCCCTCGGCTGCACTCCGCGCTGTGCTCCGTCGATGACAAATGCCCTCGATCTGCAGGGCTCGCTGAGCGAAGGTTTTCAAGACAAGAATTGGCGAGTTTTTGGGAAAGGATCAGGGATGCGGAAGGCAGCTTAGGGCCTGCACCAAATTCGTAGAATCCAATGAGCCTGCCTGGTTCTACAAAGAGAAAGCTGCACGGTTCAGTCCGTGACCTAGCAGCCGATCTCGCCTTCCAAAAGCCGCGTATAGGAACGCCGCACGCGAGCTGCCTCGCCGAAAGACGGGGATTGCTGCCCTGCTGCCTCTTCAGCCACGTTCAGGGAAAATGCGAACGCGTTGGCGTCCCTCGCTTTCCACCAACTCGCCCCTGTAAGGCACTCCGCGGATCTCGAAATAGGTCGGCCGCTCAGGCTGGGGCATGATGCGCTCGCCTTCCAAAACGCGCACGAGGTAAGACGGCAGGAATCGCTCCCTATGCTCCCAGCCGCCCCGGATAAGATAACCAAGATCGACTGCACTTTCCTCGGTTTGCCTTGCGCTTACGATTGGCGGTGGGCGATGCAGCGACTGGGATGGCCCGGCCTCGTTCGTCCCACCGGCGCGCGGGTGATGAACCAGGCGAACGTCCCTGCGACCGCCTGGTCCGAACGTAGCCGAATAGAGCTCACCGTTGATCGCAAACTGACTTGGTCCGAACTGGTTTGGCAGCAGATTGATATTGCCCAGGACATCGATCAACACGTCTGAAGCCGCCTGCGAGCGGTGGCGCCAGCCGGCGCCAACAATTGCGCCAATATCCCGTAGCTCCGGCGCCGCCGTCGGCAGTCCTGCGAACGACGATGCGGCTGCAAGCTCAGGTGCTGGCGCAGAGTGCGCATCGTCACGCAAGTGGTACGGCGTTGACGGGTCCAGATCGACGAAGGAATCGAGGCCGGCATAAATGTTTGACGATTGCGGCTGATCTGACGACGACGATGCGGGCTCATGCATCTGTTGCCCAAGCCAGGCCCATGCGCCCTGGCTTGGGGTAGCTGGAGTCGCAGGAAGTTCGACTGGCAGATCAGCCTGGGCGGCCCAGTGCGGCGCTGGAACCGGTGACGCAGGACCGTGGATCTGCTCCCCGAGCCAGTCCCAGGCTCCGGTGCTCGGCGTCGCTGGCGTTGCAGGAAGCTGCTGTAATGAGGCAGCGTGTTCCCCCCGGTACGGCGCTGGCATCGATGAGGCGGGCCCGTGCATTTGCTCGCCAAGCCATTCCCAGGCTCCCGCGCTCGGCGTTGCCGGCATTGCGGGAAGTTCCTGCGGCGAGTGAACCTGCCGAGCACCTTCCGCAGACGGATGACCAGGGTCCTGAGGAGGCAGCAATCCGAGCGCCCTGTTCGCCCCCAGGATTTGCTCGTATTGGCCAAGCTTGACCGGATCAGCGTTGATCTTGCTGTCGTCGGTATCGTGCCTGTACTCCTCGACATCCTGAGCGAGCCCAGCGGTGGACAGCCGGTCGGCGATCGGTGGCCGGTCATGCGTCTGCAGCCACTCACTCAGCCTCGACATGCGGCGAGCTTGCCTGTCGATCGTCTTCGGGTCGATCCTGCCTGTCGCCTTTTCCGCCGCCGCCCACATGCCGATCAGGGTTGCGTCCGCACCGTGAGGAGCCAGTCGGCGGACATCGGCCGCCAGGTCGTTTCCGGCATCGACCTCACGAAGCTTCTTCAAGGCGGCCTTGATGCGCGTGCCCCGGTCCTTTGCGTAGGTATCGACATCCTCATCGAGCTCAGCTTCCAGCTGGTGGTTTTCCACATCAGGATTTTCCAGCTGCGCGTTTTCCAATTCCCGGCGAATCCGATCCGCGATTGAGGGCCTGCCAGCCGTGCTCAGGCGCGCGCTCAAATGGCGCAAATCGGTTGCCGCATTCTTGATCGTGCCGTCGCTGAGGTTACCCGTCGCCTTCCTTCTGAAATCGTTAATGAGCGCCTCATCGGCCGGAGGGACCCCGCGCGTCCGGCCTGGCTGCCTGGCGTAATCAATTCGCAAATTCGTCGAAAAGACGTCAGATTGGCCCACCTCGCGCGGCGACTTTTCACTGCCGCTCCGGCCAAGAGCCTTGCCGATTCCCGACTTGAAGCGTGACCATAAACCGCGTCTTTTTCCGCCCTTGGCGGAGGCGGCAGACTCTGCGTCCGGAAAGCTGTAACGTGCGCTGCTGAACAGATCATCGCGCAGACTGGATTGCGGCACTTGCCCCAAAGCGGGAAGCTGAGAGCGAGGAATGTCTACGCTCCGGCGCGTCGGGCCAATCGAACTCTCCCTAAATGCGGTGTGTGGCGGCACCCGCGTCGACCCACCTAGCTCATCCCGCCGGACTGCTCGTCCGCGTGCGGTAAGAGCCCGATCAGGCGACGTCGATTTGGCTTCATCAGAAGGGTCGAGGTTCAAGCCCTCCAGCCGCCTTTCAAATTCACCCTCCTCGGAGGGTCTATCCTCTCGCTGCGCATTTCGCCCCTGCAAGGCAGCGTACTCCCGCATCCAGGCTCCTGAATTCAAGAATGGGTCAACCGGGTCCATCCTGCTCTCCTCATGTTTGTATTGGCAATGCAGCAATCCGCACGGCCGGCAGCAGATCGTCTAGCGAGACACGATTCTCGATTGTTGTCGCTGCGACCTTTCGAAAAGCTGACGAGATCAGGACATTGCTGCGCGATTGACGGCCTCTCGTCCGGCCGACCGCTTGGCGACAGGACGGGGCGCTCCCGCTTTTCCGCACCTCTTCGGCGGGCCTATTCCAGTCGACGAGATATCAAGGGATCTCGACGAGATATCAATGGATCGCCCTGTCGATCGTGAGAGGAATTCAAACATCACAGCGGGGATCACTCAGCCTCGACAAGGATTATCGCGCAGTCACAGATCAATTAAGTTCCGGCCCTCCAGCGACCTTTGTCTTGAACGTCAACCAAAGCGGGTTGGTTCGCTGCGGTAGCGCCTCACTCCTTTCACCGCCGCGCCACCTTGGCCTTATCAACAACTTTCACCTGGGAGCTCTCGTCCCGACGAGGCTTCCGAGCGGAGTACACCTCGCCTTGCGTCCCAGCTTTCATAGCTCGGCAACACCGAGAGGAACTGATCGACGCAGCGCGCCGTCGAAGCGCAAAAGCTCCTTGTCAGCGATTGGCGAGACTGCAGCATCGATCTTTGGCTTCCGCCGCAGAGCAATGATAATATACCTGCGGCGGTTTGCGACTTCATAACTCGAGGCCGCCACGGGCGGCCAGCACGCGGTGCATGACCTCGCGTTTAATCTCGCTGGCGAGCTCGTTTCGGACTTGGGCTCCGAGCACCCGCTCGGCATCCGGATCGCCTAGAAGACCGTGCTGGGTCAGTCGCTGATCCAAGCGGGTTTGAAACTCCTCGCCCATGGCTTCGACGAGCCGTTCTTGCATCGCTTCATATTCATCAGGAGCGATTCGTCTCAGCACCGTCTCCCAGGGTTGCCAGCGGGCTGCCATGTAGTCGGTAAACTGGTTCGCTTCTTGCTCGCGAACCAAATCCAGAGCGCGCGCCGCATCGTCGGACGTCACGTGAGAAACCGTCAGAAAGCGCATGTCAGGGGCGACCTGGATCAGCTCCAGCGGCTCGCGCAGAAGATGTTGATAGGCCAAGTAGACTTCGACGTCGTCTACGTTCGGGTGCAGGGTGAGGAGCGAGTTCACCCGGTCGCGCGCGATCCCGTCCAGCGCGTCTAGGCGGAATGCAACGCGGCCGCGCTGGATTAGTTGGTCGAGCCTATCATCATAAACCCCCTCCTCCACGTCAGCATTGAGGCGCGCGGTCCGCATACCATTCCAGTGCAGGGTAACACGATCCTCACAACTGGCGTTGGCTTCGGAAGCCTGTGTGAAAAACTGTTCGCGCAATCTCGGATTGGCCGCCGCCTGCCGCAGATCATCAGCCACGGCCTGCCGAAAATCGGCACTTCCATAATTGACGGTCTCGCGTAGCCGATCTAGGAACCGGGCGTAGTCCGGGGCGCCAGGCTCATCTGCAAAGTGCAGCCATTCGGCCAGCGCCGCCGGATCGTCCCCCAGCCAGTGCGCGGCCGCCTCGTACAGAGGCAGCTGCCCAAGGTGCGGTGCCGCAAGGCGAACGCGGACCTCGTCCGGGAATGGATTATCGCCGAATTCGACGTTCTCCAGCGGATAGCTCAAACTTCCCGGTAGGAGATGTTCAGGCAGGCTGGTGAGCCGGTTACCGCTGAGATTGATTGATTGAAGCCAGTTCGGAAGGGTTTCGGGAAGGTTGGCCAATTGATTGCTACTGACATCGAGTTCAACGAGACCCCATGGGAGGGACTCGGGAAGCTCGGTCAGCTGGTTGCCACTAACCGACAGCGCGGTGAGGCTGCTTGGAAGAGCCTCGGGCAGGCTACGCAGTCGGTTGTTGTTCGCGTTCAGGATCCCCAGCTCCGCTGGGAGGCTGTCTGGGAGACTGGTCAACCTGTTATCGCTTACCTCGAGGCGATAGAGGCTCGCCGGAAGAGCGTCCGGCAAACTGGTCAATTGGTTGTGGCTTATAAGAAGCTCGCGGAGACCAGGTGGAAGGCTTGCGGGCAGGCTACTTAGCTCATTGTGCATGGCGCCGAGGTTCAGTAGCCTCGGCGCAAGGGCGTCGGGCAAAGCGGTTAACGACAGGGATGACAAATCGACCGAGTTCGAGCGCATGTTCTCCGCAGCCCTGATTCGCGAGCGCCCCTGTCGCCTGTTCTCGGCTTCGCCCTGCCCCTCCTCGGCAACCCAGCCGTCCAGGATTCGCGCGCGCGCGGAGGCCGGGTTCCGATATCCTGTCAAGCTTTCGAGCAAATTCGCCACGGCACGGTTGAAGCCGCCGATGTAGCATTCACGCTCCCCTTCTTCAAAAGTGTCCGGGCTGGAACGCGCGCTCCGCTGTGCCTGTCCTGTGTCCACCATTTTTCTCCGTCATCAGAAACTTAAGGAATACGCCTGCCGCCGCGCAATGCTGCGAAGCAGGAGTTTGCGCGCTGGCGCAATAATCATTCGAGCGGGCGCACGTGCGACGCGTCGACCCACTCCTGGTCGAAACGGTACATCTTCACGCTATTTGAGGCGGCGAAGGGATCGATGCGGCTGCAACGTTTCCTGCCGTTCCGTTGACCGGACAGATCTAGAGGACCGCCAGCGTGAAATCGTTCTGCCCATATTACGGCCACCTGTCGATTAGCTGACGGGTCTCGCTGCAAAACAAAAAGTTGCACGATTTGTTAACCAAGGAAAAAACCGGCGTTGCACCGATTGCCTTACCCGCATGAAAAGACCGCTCCGAAGTTGAGCTTTCGAGCGACTGCCGCTCTTCCTTTTCACGCACTCAACCGAAAGAGGCTCCATTGACTGCCATTGAGATAATGCACCGTTGCCGCGCTAGCGCGCGATGTTAAGGCGCCGCTGCGTCGGCTAGATGCCGAAACGTATAGATGGGAGATAACTGCCCGCGACCGCGATCGATTCGCTATTCCAATCGTTGTACCGAAGTCATGTCGGCTTCGAAGCCATCGATACCGTTGCCGCGATCGGTCTGTCAGCTTGTCGAAAGATCAGTGCCCTAAGTTCTGGACCGCGTTGTCACGGGCCGGGTTGGCTCGGTGTGGTAAGGAAAGTGGAATGGATCCTTTTGAGGCAGGACAAATTCGGCGCCGCGAAAACATCTTTTCTGCATCTTCCGGACAAGACGCGGGGGAAGACGGGGGAGCGGCACAGTGGGATGAGGTCGTCACGGGCTTCGCATCAAACTCTGGGCATTCACCCCATGGGGCGGCTGAAGAAGACGAGGGGCTCGAAAATTGGGTTGCTGAACAGGACGTGGGCCCCCTCGAGGACCGGGAAGAAGCGGCAAGGCGGATGAATGCGCTGGGTGAAGACGCCATACTGGATCTCGAATCGCTGTCCCTCACCAGTCTGCCCAGACTTCCAAGCGAAATCGTTGTGCTCGATGTGCCCTTCAACCGGCTTACGAATTTGCCTGACGAACTTCCTGCTTCGCTCCAGCGTCTCAATGTCAGTGGCAATCAGCTGAGCAGCCTGCCCGCGCTGCCAAGCGGGCTCAAAGGGCTCGACGTAAACTCCAACCGGTTGGAGAGTCTCCCTACCGTGCTGCCTGCCGGGCTCCAGTTTCTGTGCGCCAACGACAATCGGTTGCCGAACCTGCCCGAAGGCCTCCCTTCTTCGCTGCGATTTCTCCACGCCAGCCACAATCATCTGACAAATCTGCCGGAGCTCCTTCCTGCTACGCTCCTGTTTCTCGATGTCAGCGAAAACCAGCTGACGGAGCTGCCTGAGGCTCTCCCCGCTTCGCTCGAGTTTCTCGATGCAAGCCTGAACCAGTTGACCAGTTTGCCCGAGGACCTACTGACGGGGTTGGACGCTGGCGCCACCATAGTTCTGACTGAAAATCCGCTATCCGAGCACGTGCTGACGCACTTGAATACTGTCCTAAGCGCGGAGGGTTATGCCGGTCCAACCGTCCACCTTTCGCGCGACGACGAAAGTGAAGCGTCCGGGACGGACGATGAGCAGGCGGAAGCCCTCGCTGAAACGGTTGCAGAATGGCTCAAGAGCGATCCACGGGAGGGCGATCGGGAGGTGCTCGCCGCTTGGCAGAACTTTGCAGAAGAGCCGGGCGCCCGGGAGTACGGGCTCTTCCTCGGCAAGCTGTTCAATTCCGTCAACTCTAGCAATGAAGGATTCCAGCAATCGGTGGCCAATGATCTGCGGCAGGCGGCAAAAGACCCGCAATTGCGTGCGCAGTACTTTCAACTGGCGTGGGATGCCAACCAAAGCTGCGAGGATCGTAGAACTTTAACGTGGAACGGCATGCAGACCGCGCGCCTCATCGCAGAAGTCGAGAACGGCTTCTATGACGACAAGGCACGGCTTGCCGATCTCGTCGATTTGGGGCGTGTCATGTTCCGCATGGACGCGCTCGAGGCGATTGCGCGCGAGAAGGCTCACTCTCTCGGCTCGGCTGACGATGTCGAAGACATCGAGGATATTGAGATCTTCCTTGCCTATCAGAACAAGCTGCGCGAGCGGCTGGGCCTGCAACACGTCGCGCCGGAGATGCGCTTCTTTGAGGTCTCCGGCGTCACGGACGCCGACGTTGACCGCGCAGAGACATCCGTAAGGAACAGGGAGGCGGTTGAATTTGCCGACTACTTGGCAATGGACTGGCAGCCTTGGGACGATGTGGTGCGTCGCATCGCACCTGAAGACCACGCCAAGGCGCGGGACCAGCTCATTGATGCAATGGGGCGGGAGTTCGACAGCAGACTGAAGCAACAGCTCGCCGACCAGGGGTTGACCGGGGCTGAAGCTGACCTGGTGGAAGATGCCAAGCGAACGTTGGGCCCCGCAATTCGCAAAGAGATCGCCCGTGAGATCAAGGGGACTCTTAGAGACAAGGTGCTCAATGAGCACGGTCTCACGCTGTGAAGCGGCCTTTGCCGAAGAATCTGTTATTCTGTTGCAGTTCCTCTGGTGGAGAAGCTAGCGTTGCTCCTGTTTATTATGCTGTCACGAGATGCTGGTCAGGTAGACGCTTGGAGCAGACTGGCTGCTTACTCTGTACTGAGTTCCTAAGCCCAATACCTGGATCGTCAGCGATACCCACTCTCAATGCGGAGCACACCAGTAGGCGCTTATCGGCCAGGCCGGCAATTCAAGAGAAAATTCAAGCCGGCTTATCGCGCGCGTTTCGATCTCCGCGCAGCGGCGCATCCATTGGTCAAACGTGTCCGGCACATCTAACAACAAACGGTTATCAATCATGTGCTGGTAATCCTGCTCCAAGACGGTTCGGGACACTCCTTCGGGAACAGGCTGCAATGCACCGTCGACGGCCACGCGAAAATCGATGACCGATCCCGTAGCGCCCTTTTCTGAGAAAAACCACGACTTGTGATCTGCGACAATCCCAGCCAGCTTCCGGTCTTTCAGACCCTTCTCTGCTATACCGGCCTCGTCCAATCGTACAAGATCGCACCAATGACGCGCAAAGCGCTCGCCCTTCAATTTGCCCTGAACGCAACAAACATGGATTGCAGTAGCCTTCTCAGAAGGTACGCTCTGCCTTCATCGTCTTGGGCTTGGCCGTCGGAAAGTCGAGCGTCTCAAGATATTTGGCAGCATCGCAAACGACGTCATGAAATTCGCTCGGCTCGCCCGTTGATAGTGCGCCGAATTCGAGCATGACGGCGGAGCTCACATAACCGCTGCCGGTTTCCAAGAAATCGTAGGTAACAAAGATCTTGTCGTCCTTGGTTTCAGCCTTTGCGCTAAGCTTATCTCCTGCAAGCGTTGATTGAGAACGCGTATTCGAACGGCTTCACTGGCAATACGAGCTGACTCCTGGACTTACCGACCAATCTCATTCACGGAAATCGACACTTCTTCTGTGGCCATGCAACGGAATGAACGTTCGTGGACGCCTGTTCGGAGACCGACGCTACAACGGTCGAGGGTCGCTGTGTCTATTCGGCAGTCTTTGCCAGTGAGCCAGCCGACGCTTCCAGTTCTGTAGACGCGGAGGAAACGGTTTCAACAATTTACCCTGTGGCGGCCTCGAACGCATCTGCAAGCCTGCGCATGTCGGACTTTCGTTGCTCAGCAGCGATACGATCATGAGCTAGATTGGCTTGGGTTTCCGCCCCGCCTTCTCGGCCGAATTCACTTTGAACCTTTTGGACCGCGTTTGCAATTTCACCACTTTCGTCTTTTCGACCAAGACCTTGGAGCACAACATTGAAATTGCCGTTGGCCAAGTCCAGCATCGACGCCGTCAACTTCTGAATCGGGTTGCTAATGCTACGTGAGGTAAACACCGAGAGGCCAAAACCCAGCACCAAATGCGAAGTAGTTGTTTGACGGGTTGCCAGCCGGAATCGCCTCGCAGGCCGATAGGTGCGCCATGCCCTAAGGGCGACGGCGCGACAGGCAAACGCGACACCTTCGCTCAAGGCGAGCCTTCTGGTCTCTATTGGGCACGGCAACCCGCACCGATTGCTATTTCACGTGTTGACCGAGGCTCGCTCTATAGATTCGCAGAACAGTTTCATACAGAAGCGTGAGGTCCGAGCTCTGCAACTTTTCGGGCAAATACAGTGCCGCCGCCGACAGCCAATCGCCGCTACTGCGGGCCGGCAACGCCGCATGCGCATAGGGCTGCAAACTCCCGACAGCAGGCGGGTTGTACTCATGCACGATGTCTGAAATGCTCTCCTGCCCGATCCTCAAGGACGGATATTCGCTGAGTGATCGACACGATCATTTCGTCTCGCTTGTCTTGGGTCATGCATTCCAGTACCCGACGACGGCATAATCGAGATCCAATTTCTGATTCACGGCGCATTTCCCGTCGTCGCCAAAGGCGCGAGGGCTCGAAAGCGATTGTCCAAAGGCGACATCGCCGCGCTGGGTAACGCGTCGGCACACGATGCTCTGAGGCAATTGGTGATAACTAGTGTTGCATGGGATCCGGCTGCATCGACCCGCCCCGCAAACAAATTGCCTCGACATAACCATTTAGAGATGCATCCGGGACGTGGACCAGCGCCTTGCCAAGCACCTCCTACGTTCCCGCTGCCGTGCCAGCGCCAGCATCCACCCGCTCCAACAGCGGATCGATCGAGACTTTGCTGAGTAGGCTGGTGAGCAGGGGCTTGGTCAGCGGCGGGCGGATGTTGTGACTTGCGTTGATCCGTGAACGAGTGGCTCCGAATGCCTTTGAAATCGAGACAATGCGCTTTCTGTTTCGCTACGCAAGACGGAAGACTTTCCAAACTTCTAAACAAGATTCAGAAGACGCCGCTCGCCTTCGTCGTTGCGCCGATTACCGCCGAGCAGTGCCTTCGCTTGGCCTTTGAGAGCATTCACCCGGTCCTGTTCAAGACCTCCATGTGCAGAACCCGACAGCAAATTGCCACTGAGTCGATCTGAAATCGCAAAGAGATGATGGTCTGAACAAGTTCGCCAGTCCTGGCATGTCGATTGCTAGAACGCAAAGGCCGAGTCAGACCCAACTTGCGGTCCAAACCAATTCTCGAGCATAGAAGCGGCCCTGTTAACTGCCGCTCCGCCAACGGAGCCAGGTCATGCCGATCGACACATCCAAAATCTTCGCGTCCATTCGCATCAACAAGCAGGACGCGCAGGAGCGCCAGACCGCGGCGCTATGCGAATGGCCAGGTTGCCAGAACAAGGCTACCCATCCCGCGCCCAAAGGCCGCGACAATGCGCGCGACTATTGGCACTTCTGCATCGACCATGTTCGCGAATACAATCAGTCCTACAATTTCTTCTCGGGGATGGACGCGGAAGCGGTCGCACGCTACCAGAACGACGCGCTGACCGGCCATCGTCCGACCTGGAAGATGGGTGAGAACATCAGCGCCCGCAAAATGACCGGCAGCACTGCCAATCTCGAGGACGACTGGCATGCCCTCTGCATGCTCGTCGAGGTGAACGGACGCGCCGGTGCCCGCCCCCACGCGAAGGCCAAGCCTGAGGCGCGCAAGATTTTAAATGCCGAGCGGAAAGCGTTGCAGGTGATGGGCCTGAATTCCAATGCGACGCTCGGCGATATCAAGGCGAAGTACAAGGCGATGGTCAAGCAGCACCATCCCGACGCCAATGGCGGCGACCGCTCCACGGAGGATCGCCTGGTCGAGATCATCAAGGCCTACCATTACCTGAAGACCGTGGTGCGCGAGAGCTAGCCCGGATATCTCCAGTGGGCCTCAACGGCGCATCAGCAGTGGAAGACGGAACCACCCAGACATTAGTCGCTTTGCTCTGGTTAGCTGGCAGTTTGACTTTCCTGGCCAACGCTTTCGGCCGAGCATGGCGAACAACCGACATGATGAGCGGTTCGTCTCATTCCGGCCAGCGATCAGGAACAAGGGCCGGAAAATGGATGCGGCAAGACCGTGCGCAAGTGGCGGCTGCATCGGCCGAGCGGTGAGTTCGCGGAAATGCCAAACGGTTCTGCCCAGTCCTGACGGCTGAGTAGCTACTACCGGCGGTTCCATCTTCGAAGCTTCAACAGGAGTTGCGCACGATCGACCTCTCCGTTGTTCGAAGGGCAACACGAAAGTACAAACCTCTCCCTGGGGCACGCGTTGGCTGTCTGGAAAGGGTTACGGCGCTGTGGCGACCCGTCCAGACCTATTCGCTCGGTGGTGCCGGATCAACGATCGATCACGAGAGCCCGATGAATCGCGGGGTACACGGCCGGTTCTGACATAGCCAGGGGAGCAGCGCCCCGCGCCACTCACCTATCTCAAGGGCTCTGCCGATCGCCGCGAGGCAAGGTGGTCATCGTGAACTTGATCGCCTTCAACGTGCATCGAGTTCATCAAGCACTCGGCTATCGCACGCTGCTAGAGGGCGTTTCCCCTGTTCGTAAGAAACCGTCTGGTAAGGCTTTCGATTTCCCACAAATTGTCCTCCGACGATGGCGCCCAGCGCGATCTCAGTGAGATCTATCCGCTCTCCTCCGTCATTTATCCAAGGAGCACCGTCGTTTCCTCACGTCAGTGTTACTTTGTGTTCCCTCGATGTCGTTCCGTTGGCAGCCAATCTGTGGCACCTCCGAAGAACACTCTTAGCGACCATCTCGAGGCTTCGCTATCGGTCAGTTGATGGGAGTGGGGTTCGCGGCCTGAGGGGTTAGCCCCGGCCCCGAAAGATCTATATTCGGCATAATAGCTCGTGCTCAAGGAGTTGGTCTTGCCGGGAGCCCATTCTCGCCAGCCTTCTGCAACGACCTGCGCATCTATCTTTGTCGACAGGAAGACCACTGTGGCGTAGGGACGCCAAGGGCGGCCAAGCGCAATATCGCGCGCGGCAGGGTCGGCACTTAGGCTGCAATGATCAAAAACATACCCGCTGTCCTCATCGGGAGCTGCCTTGCTCTGTGCGGTAAAGACGACCGCTTGATTAGCGATGCCGTGCAACTCACATTCCTGGAACCAGGCCTTGGCGTTGCCAAATACGAAATCGACATGCCCTTCGATGTAGCAGTTCGAGAAGTATTGGCGTGACATTCTGCCGTTTGGACCCTTGCCGGCAAACAGCGTGTCCTGGGCGCCGAGCAGACGGACGCGCATAACGACGTCCTTGTCTCCGGTAAGGGATAGTGCAACCGCTTGCGAGGGTGGATTGGCCGGATTGAGGGCGTAGTCGTTCTGTATGGTCAGATTCTCGAGCCGGAAGTCATCGCCAGTGGCACTCAGCGTCGCCGAGCGGGCGGTTCCTCCTAAATTGATCGCGCCGTCGCCATACACAATGACGGTATCCTCCGGATTGCTACCAGTCCCTGAGAGATGAATACCGGATTTTGAGATTTTGACCTTCTCGCGATAGACGCCTGGCGCGATCCGGACATTTCCGCCTTCCGCCGGCAACGCGTCGATGGCTTGCTGCACGGAGTGATAGTCTGCATTTCCGGCATGCGCCACCCATAGTGGCCGAGCGTGCGCTGCCGAGATGCAGAAACATCCGGCCAGAAGCGCAGACGGCACGAAAATTCGCATGTGATCACACTCTTCGTCGAGTTCGCGGCACGTTCGACGCAGTCGATATAAGGTGCCGCCGCGGGATAGCCGCCGTCCATGCTCAAACACATTTTTCGCGTCGAATCAGAAGCCTGCACGTCACCTTCGTATTCCCAGCCCTGCAAACCGTCGGACAATTGCAATCAACTCGGGGCATGCGGCCGACCTTCTTCAACACCGATCATCATGCCCCAGATACGGAACTCAGCACCCGAGTTCGGCACCGGGTGTCGTGCTTACCGATTGCCGTCGCGGAATGCCCTGGAACATACCTCCGATCCGCGCAGCAGCGGTTCTGCAGCTCGTCCGGGCAGCGGCGGTGATACGTCGGAATGTTTTGCGGTGACATTCGCATGTTCAACTTGCCAAGTCGCGGAATTGGCAAATCGGACATCTTCGAGTGTCACGTCAAGTGCATGCCCTTCGTCTATGCCGCGCATCAGCAACACGCCGGTGTCGCCATGCACATGACGGAGAACGATTTGCCGATAGACCGGTATCCTCGTGCCTTGTGCGCGCGGATCATACTTTGTATCGAATGCCACGGGCCACTTGTTGCCCCTCAGGCACACGTACTCATAAGTCACGCTCTCGACCAGACCGCCTCGACTGACATCGCTCTTGATGCGCAGGCCAGACGTCGTACCATCCAGCGTCAGATTACGCACCAATATGTCTCTGGCCCCGGAATTCACCTCACTGCCGATCGACATGCCATGCCCCCAGCCGAAATAATTATCAATGATCGAGATACGGCTGCTTGAGCCATTATCGCCGGCCTTGATTGCGACGTTATCGTCACCCGTACGGATCAAGCTGTGGGTGATGGTCACATCCTGACTCGCGCCAAGATCGATGCCATCGGTGTTGCGGGCATCCGCGGGCGAATCGATCGTGAGGCCCCAAAACGTGGCACCTTCGACCCGGCTCATCGCGACATGAAAATTGGGAGCGTTGCGCAAGGTGATACCAGAGAACGTGATGTCCTGCGCATGATCGATCTGGATCAAGCGCGGGGCGTTCTGGTTGCCGCCCTGGGCTTGGGCGCGGCGGGTTAGCTGCCACCAGCTTTCCGCGCCGCCGCCAATAATTGCTCCGCCCTGACCATCGATGATGCCCTCTCCGTAGATGCCGCCGCCAC
Organism: Bradyrhizobium sp. IAR9; assembly: GCF_013408065.1. Taxonomy (NCBI): domain Bacteria; kingdom Pseudomonadati; phylum Pseudomonadota; class Alphaproteobacteria; order Hyphomicrobiales; family Nitrobacteraceae; genus Bradyrhizobium; species Bradyrhizobium sp. IAR9. The sequence continues at coordinate 471,978 of NZ_JACBZW010000004.1, read as the reverse complement.
GCGTTTTAGAAAAGCTGATGAATGGCCGGCAACCATCGCCCTTTTCCGCGATGCGACCACATTGTCCGAGCCCCTTGTCGTAAGCAGCAGGTTCGGGAATGGCGATCAGCGTCGCACCGCGTCCGACCCATAAGGTCACGCCCGATTTCATCTCGAGTGGACCTGAGTGAAACTCGCCGCGCCCGAGATAGACTGCAGCCCCAGCGGGGCAATGTTCAATGGCGTCCTGTAGGCTAACTGTATCGTTCTTGCCGGAAGGCACAGGGCGATCGCAGACCGTATGAGGTGCAACAGGTTCGGTGATAGTCCGGCGGTCTTGCGCCTTTGCGGCGGGCCAGACAACCATGGAGGTGAGTATGGACAATAGGACCCAATTGCGAAAACGCTTTGTCATCGACCTGCTCGTGCTTTGTCACACGCATCCTTGCCGCGTGCTTGTCTGGTATTGAGCGCTGGCTCGATCGAGCCGCCGCGCGCGTCACTGGCCCGCGCAAGATGACATTTATAAGACGCAGCAGAGGCCTCGACCGTGCGATCTCGCAGTAGCACCTTGCCTATGCGCGAAAAAGACTAAGCGTTGTGCGACAGTCCAAAATCCAAACAGCTGTCTCAGCGTTCTCTTGCCAGATCGGCAAGGGGCGAAACATCCAGCACTACCAACCACGAGGAAGATGCGGCCGATATCCGCGCCAGCTGGCGCTCGCCCAGCAAGTGATGGCGCGAAGCCGGTTCGCCGAAAGGCAACGCGATACGCTCGATCAAACTAAATGCTCGCAGGTTTTCCGGGGCGAGCGGATCCGGATCCAACCGCGCAGAGTCATTATCCAACAACTGAGGAGGCTCCCGCCGGAGTAGATCGCCGGGCGTCAATGGTGAGCTCCCCCTGGATCGATGGAGACCAGCGAATGCGCTGATTGACAGTCCAGTTACTCGCCTGAGTTTTCTCGGGCGGCCCATGAGATCCTCTGGACCCGAAGTGAATTCCTCCCGATCGACGGAAGCCGTGGGAAGGATGGATTGATCATCCCACCCGCTCTCAGTCTGCTGGCGAAGCTCCTATTCCTGCCTCGGAAGTTCGGGATCCTCGACCATGACGGAGCGCGCCGCATCTAATTGCTGCTCGAAGGCGTCTTCTCCCGCCTGGTTCGGTTGATCGTCTGCAACGGCGCGCTGTACCGATGGCGGAGGTGCTGCATTGGATATGTCAAAATTGTGCGAGTCCATGCCAGCCCCCGGATCAGTAAGTTAGTCCGTACTCGGGGAAGCTTTCGAGAAGCTGACGAGGCTGCGGCCAGCACCGGATCGCATTCGCCTGGTAACCCTATCCCTGGCGTCTCACGAATTTAGGTGACTGCCGTCACCTGCCCTCTTTGATGCATTGTGATCGTTTGCGGACATAGTCAGCCAGTTCTCATCATCCTCCATGGGATGGCCGATGAGGCATGGTCGGCTTCCGCGGTCAGCACCGCCCGTGACTCGCATGCCTTGCCCCACGGCGATAGGCGACCATCGCGTCATTGAGCGCGCCCCTCGCGCCCCCTCCGGAGACGTCTACCGGTAATTTGAACGCCTTAAGACGGACAAAACGACCGGACTGGCTGGCTCAAGTTGAAGAGCTTTGACATTCGATACAGAACATCTACGTGAGCAGCCCCCAAAACAGGAGGCTCTAGCCAAAGACGCGGCGATACGTCCCGTATGTGGTGCTACTCTGCGCGCATCCCCTAGCCAACGCACCGCGATCAACCAAAAAGCCGAGCCAATCGGCAGTGCCGCACCCAGTTGTCCAGTTCGCCGCCGGGCTCGCAACACCCTGCGTCTCGAGATTTTCGCCAAGTCCGTGACAAAACCTTTCGCCGCTAACGTGCGCGGCGGCAGCTTTCAGCGGTCCCATGATCGGCTCGAAAACGCCACGGCAGCATCCTGGTCAACGGAAGCATCGACGCTTCGCGATTGGGGCGGTCGTGCATTACGTATTGAATTGGTTGCCGCAGAGTTGCGCTGGCGTTCATCGATCGACGATGAGACCGCTCGACGCTCAAGCCTTCGCTCCAGATCCGCCAGTCCTGCCTTACATTCGGCGACAACCGATTGGGCGCGAAGCAGCTTGACCTTGAGCTCGTCCTGTTGCCTGAGTATTTTCTCAGGATCCCAATCGTCCTGCATCAGCTCATTGACCATCTGCAAAGCACCGATTTAAGGCCGCCGCTTAGCTTCACGAACCCAGGCTCGGTATCTCGCAGATGCCCGGCGCTTGAGCCACCGCGCCAAAAAGTGACCCAAACAATCGCCCTGGGGTTTAACGCCTTTACAGCGGTGTGCACCATCTTGTTGAGGACCGCCATTCGTCCCGAGCCCTTTACAAGACGATCGGATTCGGCCCGGCAAACCGGAGCGCGATCCGAAGATGGCAGAGTTCGCGACGCAAGCGCACTTTTGAAAAGCGCATCAAGAGACCTCTGCCATCGATCAAGCGGGCAAGTTCATCTGAATACCTGGACCGGATGCTGAACGAGCATCATAGTCAAGTGGTTTCGTCATATCTTCAGGCAACCGGCATGCCAATGCCGGTTGAGTGTTTTTTATGAAAAAACGATGTCGGTTTTTCCCGTAGTACGCAGTTGCAGGCGGTGCTGTTGTCGCGCTTGAAACAAACGACGTCTTGAACGAGACAGCCAAAGCAGCAACCACGACGGCCATAACTGCGCTCACTATGGCAGCGGTCAGTATAGAGAGAAGATTTTGCGGGCGTCGGCCAGAATGCTCTCACCATTTTTGAGCGGTGCGTTGTTGGTCACGGCGCCGAGGATGCGAATGCAACCGCAGCGATAAGATCGTGTCAGCAAGTCAAAGGATAGCTGAAGCGCGCAATGGGGCAGCGTGTTCATGAGGAAGACAGCAAAAAAGGCCCGCATCGCGGCCTCGTCGGTTGGCGAAATGGGTAGCTGGCCGTCAAACTCACGCACGAACTGGTCGCAAGTGCAACACTCGCGACCCCGATCGCGCTCACGCAGATCGGACAGATCGCGATGATGGCGACGGATACGGCCTGGGTTGGCCATATCGGCACTGAGGCAGTGGCGATGCCGGCATGATCTTGTCGGTCGGCGTGACCTCCGCAGCCGGTGTGGCATGTGGTGCGGCGGACGGAGCTCTGGTACGGCGTTCGGTGCGCATTGGGCTATGGGTTGCAATCCTTCTGTGGTGCCGATCATGGTTTGCCGTTGCAGGGCGAGCAAATTGTGCTTGCGCTCGACCCACGGACCAGCCATCGCGCAGCTAGCTCAACAATATCTGTTTGGTCTGGCCTGGGAGATCTTGCCGGCATTGTGGTTCCTGTCGATCCACCAACGCACTGCTGGCCTATCTGTTGAGCACCGGCCAATTCGGCTCGCCGTAACTTGACTTGTTCGGAGCCGGTCTTGCGACCAGCCTCGCGAACACTGCGACTTTCCTTGCCGGGATTTGGTTCGCCACACAGTGTCGCCCGTTTCGCGGATGTGCAGCCACGTTTCAGGCTGGTGAGGCGGGCGGGCTCGGCTTTCGTCACGACATGAGTCTTGAGTCTATCGCTAGGGCGATGGGGCTGCTGCGCCTTGCGGCGCTGGATCCGCTTGCTTCAGGCGCTCTAGGTAGCCGCGCGCGCGCGAAATCACCGCCTCGACCACCGTGTCCAGGACGGGATCGCCGCCGGCAGGCATGGCTTCGATCTCGGCCTTGGCCGCCATTGCATGGTGCGTCACGGCCTGAGCAATCTCGGAGACGCGCCGGATCGTCTGCGCTGGAGAGAGCTTGCAGTCGATGGCGAAGCGCTCCCAGTGGTTGCGTCCGAGCTGGTCAGCCTGCTTCTGCCCGCCGATCTTCTGCGCCATGTTGCGGGTGATCTTCGGATATGGCGCCGCACAGACGATGTCGTAGCCTGGCGCCATGGCGGCGCCGCGCGCCGATAGCATCAGCGAGTAATTTTTGGCGTGGGAATCCGTGTTCCAAACCATCGGATTGAAGATCGCAAGATCGACGAAGCGGGCGGTCTCCTGCGCTGTCATGTGGCGTTGGGTCACGCCGACCATGTCGGCCAATGATGGTCCTTTTAGGCCTCTATCGTTGTTCTGGTACTTGGCAGCTGGCGGGCGGCCCAGGGCTTGGCAGAAGTCCTCCTGATGCAGCCGCCGCCACCGCTTGCCGTCATGACGGCGGTCATAGCGCTCAACCAGCAGGTAGCTACGTTCGCCTGCCGTCCCGGTCGTCACCTTCGGCGTCGGGATTCCGATCATGCGCGCGAGCGTCAGGCAGAATGCCTCGTTCTGGACGGCGCCAGGCAAGCGCTCGCCACCGGGCTTGATGATGTGGGTCGATGGCGCCCCGTCGATCGGTATGTACAGGGTATCGCCGTCCAGAGCGACGGCGAGCTTCGTCTGCACACCGGCAAGCGACATCGACACGCCGTCCTCGCCGACGAGGAAGGGCTTGTGGGGTAGCTCATTGAGAATGCGCTCGAGCGAGGCCTTGTCGGGGATCTCTCGCCATTTCCCGGCGATAAGACCGGTGCCAGGTTGTCCGACGGAGAGCGCGCCGGCGGTGTCGCGGCCCATCTCGGCAAGAAGACCGATGACATCGGCCGGCGACTTGCCGAGCATTTGACCTACGGCCCCGAGAGCTGCGTTCTCCGGGAGCAGATTTGCCGCCCATGGCAGAATTGCCGAGGCATCGTGCGACGCCCGCGAGAGCGGCATGGTGAGCGACACAGGGAAGGCGCCGGTCAGCCCGCGCCAGGATTCGGCATAGGTGAAGGCTGACGCTTCGTCGGCGGCCGTGATCCAGCCGACCTCTCGCGTCTCAAAGTAGACCGGAAGACGGTCCATGAGGCTCCTCCTCGTCGCTGTCGGGAATGTCCGGTGTCTCGGAAGTGTTCGCGCGGCGGGCTTGGGCATCCTTAAGAACATCCTCGATGCGCAGCCCGAGCACGTTTGCCACGTGCAGGCTGCGCCCGAGCTGACAGGTGCTTTTTCCGGCCTCGAGGTCGACGATGAAGCGCTTTCCTGTCCCGCTCACCATGGCCAGCTCGTCCTGCCGGAGGCCCTGGCGTTTGCGTTCTTCCTGGATGAGACGACCGAATGCTGCAGCGAACTCGGCGGCTTGGCGTGCGACACCAGTCTCGCCAGGAGCCTCGTTTCCGCCCGAGGGGGGAGTGCCCTTTGGAGGCGTGTTCATAAGCTCTCTCCTCGTAGAGTTACCGATCGGGAACTTTATGAGTTGAAACAGCGAATGTCCAGCGAAAAGTTACCGATCGGGAACTTTACCCTACGGCTCCGATGGAGAGAGCACAAAAGTTACCGAGCGGGAACATTCGCCCCAAAGCGACGCTGAGCGGCCGGGAAAGTTACCGATCGGGAATCCTGCTCCCAGATACGAACGGGGTTCATGAAGAGATCGACGGACGGCGGGCCGGGAAAATCCCCGTTAATCCCCATCGAGCGAAGCAACGTCCTAGGCTCGGTGTCGAGCGGCGCTGCCGGCCCCACAACGGCGATCCCTCTGAAGAGGATGCGAGCCTAATCGACGGCGCTGTCAAGGCAGCTGCTGCGCGCCGGGCATGGATAACCCAACAACACTGAGAAATATCATCGGGGCCTTTCACCAAGCTGGCGAAATCTCTGCAGTCCCGAGGACAGACAATTGCCGCGCTGGATCACAACGCGGTTCTAGCCCCTGGGAGGGCATCACACCCAGGTGACAAGAACAGAAGCGCCGCCTGGGAGGGCGATCACGGACAGGAAGAGGCGATGGAGAGCCGGCCGTCAATTCTGCACGCTCTGCTGCGATACCTGACAGGTGCAGCAGGGTGACAGCTGACCAAATGTGATCAAGACCTGCTCTAGCTGTCGAAGATTACGCGCGCGCTTGCTCCGCCCAACCCAGCACTGGAGGCCGGCGCGCACGTCAAGCTGAAGCCATGGTTGAGGGGCCGCTCTCTTTGATCGGCGAAGGCCTTTTTGAGCGCAGACAGGAATTGCCGCCCGTCTTGCGTATTTCCCAGCCAAGAGCATCCTAACCGCTTCATGCGCTCGTCGCGAAACACGCAAAGTCCGCGGGATCCGGCCCGTGTTCTGCGGCGTGCGCTTCCCGGCGTGTTCACGAGCGTACGGCTCGAACCGTTCGTGCTAACTCGGCGAAATATTTTGCCACAGCGGCACTGCGACGTGACTGGTACAGCTGTAACTCTGGCTGCAGCGATTGGTCAACGGCTCCAGAAGATCGAGGCTCTCAAGCGGTTTGCGATACACCCCCATGCCAAGAAGAGACGGTCGAAAGACCGAACGCCCGGCGCGCCGTCACAAGGCATCGCCGGACAGGTGCGAGAACAAGCTTTGCAGAGAGCAGTTTCCGAAGGCGAGTCAGATCAACCAACCCGGAGATCCTCAGCTGACGTCTTACCCGAACGCCCGGCCTTGAGCTGATAACTTACCCGGGCCCCCTCTTCGAGGGTGGTGCAACCGGCTTTTTCGACGGCACTGATGTGCACGAAGACATCGGGACCTCCGTCCTCAGGCTTGATGAACCCATAACCTTTGGTCGAGTTGAACCACTTCACAATACCCATTGCCACGGCGGAATCTCCATAGTGAACCATTGTGGTCTAGCGAAGAGTCTCCCGGCCATCAAGACGGTCGGCAAGAGACACCCAGCGTCGCTGCGCTGTGCACGTGCTCATTCTTTTATCGCGTGGTCTAGGTGCTGCCGCATCCTGCAAGCGACAAAAATCCTGACGTCGACGACAGTTTCGCCTCAAGGCTTCAGCCCAGATGACGTTTTGACCTTCGCTTCACTCGTCGCGCGTCACCGGCTTACAGAAGAGTTGCCGAGCCTCGAACATGCCGCGCTTATCCAGAGCCGGCGGATAGTTTTCATCGACGTTGAACAAAGGCGGTCATAATTTCTTTGCGCAGCCTGGAGCGTGCCTACATTGAAGCTACCTGACATGTTTTCTCAAGCACGAAGACGCTGGCAGGGCTGCGCTTTGGCTGTTCGTCTTCGGACGTCAGCCGCACGCCGCGCCCTGTCGAACGAACAGGGCCTGCCGAGACAATCCTCAAGGAAGCGCATGTGGCAAGTTATCCGCTCGTCATGTTGTATTGGGGGGAGCCGGCAAACCCGCTCGACAACGGCGGAGCCTGTTCAAACCGGTAACTTGCGCATCTGACGAACTTCGTCGCGCCGCCGGCGGCTCATCAGCCTCTCGCCTTCTTCGATGAATTCAGCGAAGCAACGGAAATTAGCGTGGCGAAGAGGAGTGATGTCTTCATGGATTTGCTCCGGATGAGGTCGAGCGGCTACGCTCGCGGCCCCTGGCGCGTCAAGCAGAAGCGGCGGAAAGCGCGCAAGCGCATGACATAGCGCGGCTTGCGCTATGTCACGGACCGTTCGCTGCAAGCTGCGTGCCGGCTAAAGAGTGGCAAGTTTCAGCCGTTCGCGGCTGCACGACCATGTTCGGTTTCCGTCATTGGTTGCCAAGCGCACATCAAAGCGTGTCGGCGGACGGCGCGCGAGACAGCACCAGCATTTTCGATCTTCCGTGGCAAGCCCGGGACGCAGCGATGCTGCTTACCTCCGCATCTGAGGTCCTCCTGGTCGGCGTCACCGGGCGGACTTGTCGACGGGCATTATCAGGACAAAGACCAGCGCATTGATCACCAACCAGATCGACATCATGCTAAGGGTGGTATGCATGGCGATCCCCGACCCGCGCCAAAGACCTGGATTGCTCCTCTGTCCTACTACAGAAGCCTGTCATCCGCCGCGCTATGCTTTTCACCCGGTCAGTCCTCGCGGGCTCCAAGCGCTTGGCCGCGATGACCATCGCGGGAAGCTGTCGCCGCCGGCAGATCCCACAGTCTATCCTGTGTATGCTTCAGTGGGACCGCTAAAGCCTCAAAGGCTGACTTCACCTCTCCATAGGCAGCCTCCTTCAAAGCGTCATCAGCGGGATCGATCTCATTATAGGCGCTCAGCCCCGCAGCATAACTTTGATACAAGGGCATTTGAGCCTCGTTGGTCCAGCCGAGACCGAGATGGTGGAACTGATCAGCCGGAACGGTGATGCTGCCTTTGTCCAGCTCCCGGAGGTAGTCCGCCGACCAGTCGTGGATGGTATAGGATTCAATCTTATCCACCATCGACCGCCAGCGTTTGACACGCTCCTCAAGCGGCATGTTGGCCGCTTTCGAAATAGCGTCTGCGATTTCTTGGGGATGGTTTGGATCCACCAGCAGCGCCTCATCCGCGTTGAAGTCTTCAGCCGCCCCAGCGAACTTCGATAATACCAGAACGCCGGGATCCTTCGGATCTTGGGCCGCAACATACTCTTTCGCTACCAGGTTCATGCCGTCCCGCAGCGGCGTGACGACACCTACATGTGCCGCGCGGTAAAGACGCGCGAGTGCAGACTGGCTGAACGAGTCGTTCGTGTAGTGGATCGGCCTCCACTCGTCTGTGCCATGCTCAGCATTGACATGGTTGATTGCATTCTCCACGTCCTCCTTGTACTTTCGATACTCGTCGACGTCGGCGCGTGAGGACGGTGCGATCTGCAACAGCGAGATGCTGCCCGGCTCGGCCGCCAAGAGCTGGTTAAACCCCTCGACCCGTTTGTCGATGCCCTTCGTGTAGTCCAGCCGATCTACGCCGATCGCAAACTTGGCGCCCTCGAAGTTTTGCAATAATAACGAGATTTTTTCCTGCTCTGCGAGCGAGAGCTCTGCCGCAAGATATTCTGCGAACTGCTTGGGATCGATACCGATCGGAAATTTCTGAAGTCGCGTCTGGCCACGCTCTGAGGTCACGAGGCCATCCTTGCTCTTCAGCCCGAAATAGGTTCGCAGGCAGGCCAAGAAATTGTTCAGATCCCGGTTCGTCTGAAAGCCGAGCAGATCGTATTCCAGCATCGACTTCATCAGTTCGTGATGATTGGGTACGCGCTTTATCATGTCGGGCGTCGGCCATGGCGTGTGCAGAAAAAAGCCGGTCGGCTTCTCGATGCCGAGCCTATGCAGGTCGGCCCCGAGCGGAAGCAAATGATAATCATGCACCCAGAATGCGTCCCGATCCCGCAAGTCGAACGCAGCACGCGCCATGAACTCGTTGATCTTTCGATAGCTGTCATAATCAGCTTCAGAGCTCGACATCCGCTTGGGCAGGGAGTGCAATGCTGGCCACAGCGTCGAATTCGAAAAGCCTGTATAATAGCCGGAATAGTCCGCTTCCGGCAGATCCAGCTTCGCCACATCGCCTGCTCCGGCCTTCACGAGCGGTAGCGGCTGCTCGCTCCCGTCGCCGCGATTCTCCGAGGAGCCCATCCAGACCGCACCGGAACGCTCAACGACCGGCTCGAGGCCAGCCGCAAGCCCACCGGTCTGGGGTTTATTGGGGTCGAACGGCGCAACGCGGTTCGAAATGACAACCAACTTCATTTCGGGCTTCTGGTTGACGGTATCGAGGCCGTCCTCCCTGTCGGCCGAAACAAACGCATCGGAAGGACCTGCACTTCCTTGTTGCTCCTGCTCCGACGGCAAGTCGGGCAGGTGCAGGTCAAAGGCCGCTGGGCCTAAGGTTTCATCTTGCTGGGTCGCGCCTGATGTGCTGCTGGAATCCAACGTTGCGGTGTCGGGGGCGTCATGGATCCGGACCATCTCGTAATTCCCTTTGACGATGTTTTGCGTTCGATGCAGTCGCAGATCAGCCCCGAGATATCGCCACTACGCCAGGATGGCAGGTCCAGCTTTCTGGAAGCTGACCAGTCGAGCAAAATGGTCGGATTGCTGCATCCAACCAGGACTTCAAGGTAGTCCATGGCGGATGAGGCAACGAGATGCGGATTGAGCCAAGACGACGTTTGGCTTCATCGAGTTGATGAGTGCAAGCAGAGCGTTGCCGGCCTAGCCGCCGACGCGCAATGGTCTCGGCGCTAGGAGCACTCGGGCGCTGTGGCGAGGTCACCATCCTGATCGGCACCACCTGAATGGCGCGAGCGCATTGACGAGTCTATGGAGTAGTCAATCCTCTGGATGTCGCAGATCTTTCGCCAACATCGGCCGCCCGCTCCGGCACCCGACGGTACGATATAGACGGGCATCATAGGGCTGCTGGCGTGGTCCGCGCGTGGAGCATCAGCGCGCATCCGAGACGCTTCTCTCAAGCTGCGGGGGCCCGCAAGCTTGGCTCTATGAGTTATGGCCCTGCACGGTGATACGATCCGCTTCCATGACATGCCTCTGTTCATACCGCGAGAGGATACCTCCGATGTGGTCGGCTTGATGCTCTGCCGGCGGCACAAACAATGCGGGCGGCCTCCACTATGCGAGAACGAACGAAATTTCAGCTCGAAGGCTTGACCAGTATCGCAGGGGCGTGCGCCGTTGATGGTTCCGTACGTGTCGCGCCCACCTCGCGGAGACATGCAATGACCTATATAGATTGCGCACCGATTCGTGATCGCGTTGCGCGCCCTCTAATCCTCCTCAACGCCGTCCCGGTACTGCCAAGTTTCCAAATCATCGATGACGACCTCTGATCGTGGCCCCAAGCAGCCACATCGACTTCGGAGTCGTCCGCTTCCGGAAAGACCCAGATCGCGCCGTCCGCCGCAGACAAATCCAGCTCATCTCGCTCCGCTACATCATCGGAAGAACGCAACAGTCGCACTGGGGGTCCGCGAAAAGTCGTTCATTAAGCTAGCTACGTTTCGTGAGGATCGCCCGCACTTGGTTGAGCGCGCAGAGCGCTAGAATATCGTGCAACGTCTACCAGCAGCACGCTTTTGGAAAATGGTTTCGCGGACTATCATTGCTGTCTTTGCGTCCGGCCCAGGCCGTCTACACCGCCTCTCCGATGACCATACTTCAGTAGCGAAGCCGCTACGATCAACTCTCTTCAATTTGCGGACAGGCATACAACCGCCGGCCTCGCAGCAGGGGGAACGGACGGACCACCACGTTAACATAGGCAGCCGACCTTACGTCGAGCTTTCAAGAGCGTTATGCACCCAGATCTAACCTCGCGTGGTGGTCCAGGGCGCCCCGTGACGATGGGCGACGAAAATAGAAGCGCGCCCTGTCCAAAGTAACAGAGCCTGCATTATGGTTCTACAGCCGCGGGCGCGTCATTCGCTTCGCATTCCGCCGGGCAACCCACAGCTAGCCCCTTACATTTCGCTAGATGTGCATTAGTGGCAACGAAACCGCCGTCGATACTTTAAATAAGACCCAAGCGCCGCGCCTTGACGACGCACTGCGTCCGGCTGGTCGTTTCCGACTTTCGCATCGCGTTCTTGACATGGAAGTTGACGGTGTTCTCGCTCACGTTCAGGATGACTCCGATTTCCCATGATGACTTCCCCTGCTCGATCCATCGCAAACACTGTCTTTCCCGTTCCGACAGCACAACCTCTTGCACATCCGCCATGATTTTCTCCTGGATTCGACAGAACAGGAGAGGCACCAGCAAATGCGATGCCACTCAGTGGCGCCAGCAAACATCGGCGAGGCAAGACACATTCTTCGGCGATTGCCGCGACATTCGCGCGAGGCCGCCATCCCACTGCAGTCCTGTTGATGGGCTTGCGACATGTGTCGCAAACACGACATCAGCATTACGACAATCGTGGCGTCGGTATTGTATCCAACTCTATGTAAGCCGGATTTCACCCTTTCACTAAGCACTCCTCCCCCCAAGGAGTGGGGAATTCTCCCTGGGGCCGTAGGACCAGGCTCGCGAACCCAGGTCATCCATTTGCAAGCAAGGCCCTTCTTTCCAGCCTTTAGGGACCCCAATCAACCCCATAGCGAAAGCTTTGCGTTCGGCGCCACTCCTACGCAATTATGCAAATCTGCGCGCCTCAAAAACACTACCAATGCTAGTCATTGATCGGCATTCCCCCCAAAAAATATGAACGGTGACGTTGGTGCCAATCGAGGATCGGCTTGCAGGGTTTAGGCATGCAGCACCAACCACAAGCCGTTCGGCTTGTTGGCAGGTCGCTTTAGGATCGCATGACGTTTTGACGCTCGCTTCACCCGTCGCGCTACCGGCTTACAGAAGAGTTGCAGAGCCTCGAACACGCCGCGCTCATCCACAGCCGAGTTAGAGCGAATGGGATTGATCGACGTTGAACAACAGGGCGGCCGTGAACTCTTTCGCGCATCTTGGAGCAGGATTATCAATCCGCGCCATGCCTGCATTGACGCTACGTGACATGTTTTCACAACCACCAAGACACTCGCAGGGCTGGCTTAGCTGTTCGCCTTTGGATGTCAGCCGCACGCCGCGGCACGTCGGACGAATAGGGATCTGTCGAGACAATCCTCAAGGAAGCGCATCTGGCAACTTACCACCCGCTCGCCATGTTGTGTTTGGGAACCTCGGAGCCCGCTCGCCACCGGCGGAGCCTGTTCAAACCGGTAACTTGCGCGTGTGACGAACTTCCTGGCTACGCCGGCGCCTCGTCAGCCTCTCGCCTTGGGCTCGATGAATTCAGCGGAGCAACGTGAAGACGTTGAGATAACCAATGGACTCGATTTTATCTGCTTCGATCAGCCCGTCCGCCCAACTTCCTCAGGACATAGCCGCCTCGATGCATAGGTGTATTCAAGGGCCAGCCGACGCGCATGTTCGATGAGATTGACCGCCGCGCTGTGTCCCCCATCGATGTTCTCGTAGTAGAAGTAAGGCTGGCCTAGCGCGGCGAGCTTTGCTGCAGCCTTGCGGCCGTGCGCTGGATGCACTCGGTCGTCCTTGGTGGAGGTCAGAATTAAGGGAGCGGGATAGGTCTTGCCCGCCACCAGCTTTTGGTAGGGCGAGTAGCCTTCGATCCACGCACGCTGCTTGGCGATAGCGGGATCACCATACTCTGCGATCCAGGAGGCGCCCGCGCCAAGGCTGGTGTATCGAAGCATGTCTAGCAGCGGCACCTGGATGATCGCCGCGTTGAAGAGCTCGGGATGTTGGGTGATTGCAGTGCCGACGAGCAGGCCACCCTGGCTGCCGCCTATTACTCCTAGCCGGCGCGGGCTCGTGATCTTGCGGCGGATTAGGTCCTCGGCAACGGCAATGAAATCATCCCATGTCTTCTGCTTCGTTGCCCCTTGGGCGGCTTGATGCCATTGCGGACCAAACTCGCCGCCCCCGCGCAGGTTCCCAACGACATAGGCATTGCCTTGTTCGAGCCAGAGCCGCCCCACCGGCCCCAGATAAGAGGGCAGAAGCGGGACCTGGAACCCGCCATAGCCATGGAGAAGCGTCGGGATCGTGCCGTCAAACCTTGCGTTCTTAGGCCGCACCAGAAAATAGGGAATGGACGTGCCATCACGCGAAGTGGCTTCGAACTGCTCCACAACATGATTGGATGCATCAAAGGCAGCAGGTGTCGTCGTCAATTCATCCAGGCTTTTGTTTTCGGCATCGAAATACCAGATTGACGTTGGCCTGAGGTAGTTCGAGACGGCGAACATCGCCTGGTCCGCTTCATCGGAGGCGGCTGACAGGCTGACATTCGCATGCTCCGGGAGCGGGATCGGCGTGGCCGACCAGGCTCCCTCATCGTACTTGTAGACGAACGCTTTGCTCTGAACGTTCTCGAGGATCGTCAGGATCAACGAGTTCCTCGTGCGAGTGAACCCGCTCAGTGCCTGCCGGGGCCGAGGCTGGAAGACGAGCGATGGTCTGGCGCGCAGCGGATCCTGCTTCCATTCGGCTAGGTCATACGAGATCATCGAGCCGGCCGCGAAGCTGACGTCCTCGAATGGCGTCCAGTCCTCGTCGAGTTTCACAAGCAGGCGGCTGCATGCGACTCCTGCGATCGTAGCCTTCTTCGGCAGATTGAGCTTGATGGGCCCGTCGGAGCAGAAGACCGCATACTCGTGCTCAAAGGAGCTGATCAGGCGGTTGGCACCGGCTGCATGGATATGACCTTCACTGTCACGAAGCACGAAGGGCAGCGCCTGAACATCGGTCGGTTCACCGCGAAAAATCTCACGCGCCTCGGTGAGCGGCTGAGCGCGTTTGAGTTCCTTCACCACGAACGGATAGCCGGCCTGCGTCAAGGTCCCTTCGCCCCAGTCCCGTGCAACAAGGAGTGTGTCACCGTCGACCCAACTGACGCTCTGCTTGCCCTCGGGAAGATGAAAGCCGTCCGGAATGAAGGACGTGGCGAGGCGATCGAACTCACGTATGGACGCGGCGTCCTTACCGCCATCGGAAAGAGAAAGCAGGCAGAGGCGTTCTTCAGGCGGAAGGCAGCGGCTACCTTTAAAGACCCAATTCCTGTTCTCGGCGACAGCCAGCGCATCGATATCGAGGATGATCTGCCATCGCGGGTCCTGGCTGCGATAGCTCTCAAGCGTGGTGCGCCGCCAGATGCCGCGCACATGGTGATCATCTTGCCAAAAATTTTCCAGTCCGTGCCGTCCCAACGAAACGTACGCGATCCGATCCTTGGCCTGCAGGATGCTGAGCGCCTGTTCGTAGAAGCGCCGATAGCGCGGGTCTGACTGGAGCACGCCAAGCGTCTTCTCATTCTCGGCGCGTGCCCAGGCCAGGGCACCCGGCCCTTCGATCTCCTCGAGCCAACGGAACGGGTCATCAGCCGCGGCCGCATTCGTCGGCGCCTGCGAAACGGTCATAGCGGTGAAAGAGGCAATCGAGAGCTATGCGGCAGAGAGCAGAATGTTTTCATGGGCTTGCTCCGGATGAGGTCGAATGTCCGCGTTCACAGGCTTCGCGCGTCAGGCGCAATCGGCGCAAAACAAGCAGCGATCGCGAAGTACAAAGATGGTTTGTGCCAGCTGGCGGCTCATTAGCTGCAAGCTGCGTGCCGGCTGAAGACTCGCGAATTTCAGTCGCTCGAGGCCGCACGGCCGTGTCGCCCCGCCGACATTGGTTGCGAAGCTGACATTGACTGCGTGCCGGCCGGACACCCAGTCAGACAGCCAGCAGTTTCGACATGAACGGGACGGCGATGCACCCGCCGGCCAGCGTAATACTTCCCTGCTGAGAGCTTGCTCGCCGCTGAGCGTTAGCGGTCAGACCTGTCGACCGGCGTCATCAGGACAAAGAACAGCGCGTTGATCAACAGCCAGATCGCGATCAGGCTCAGGGCGGTGTTTATCGCGACCTCCAGATCGTTCACTGCAAGCGTCTGCCGGGCCGGGCGAACTTCGTCGCGGTATTCGCACAGAGGTTCACCAGTGGATATAGTCGTTGCCTGCGGGCTGCTGGTTTGGGAGCACGGCATGCGGCTGGCCCTTCAGCGAGAGCTCAGATGGTGTCGTCACTGTCTTTGCCCTTATGGCGGAGCAGGTCACGATAGCCGCCTCGCATGAGGCGCAATCCCTTCTGGACGAGACGAATGGTCCGGCTGCGCAGATCGTGCGTCTTCCAGCCTCGATCGGGAATGCGCGACTTGCCAAAGAGGCCCTGCCCGATGTTGCGATAGCTGTTGCCTTCCAGCCACCCGTCCACCGCACGCAAAGCGAGGATGTGCCGATGACGGGCCCCGATCGACGGAGCAAGAGGCGGCCGTCCAACGGGACGCCGTTCGAGCGCCAGCCAAAATCGATGTGCAGCCTGCAAACGAGGGTCGAAATTCCGGTCGAGCGGCAAGTCGACTACAACCATTGATCCGCCCGGCGGCAATTCTCTCAGCCAAAGCCGATGCTTCGCTCCTCCGAGCGGCACGATGGCATGCCATCCATCCGGCGCTTCACGAAGCTCGCTGCCTGGCAGGTCGGCGAAATCAAACTCATACGGATTGGACGCCGTCGAGCCGATCGCAGTGCAGACGGTCAGCACGGTCGTGAGCGCCTCGGGCGACCAGAAAACCGCCTGTTTGTCGAACGTCTCGTTCGGATCAGCTGCGAAACGTCAGGCCCCACTTCCGTCGGAAGCGATCCGTTGCACCCGTCCGTTTGCTCCCTAGCAGTGCTCTGAAGTCTTTTTGATACTCGCGATCACGGCGCAGCCACTCCCAGGCTATGTCGGCCGGTTCTCCTTTCCTGACATTGTGGTATGAGCTCTCTGACCTCCAGTTGATACCTGACATCGCACTATTTTCCCCGCAAGCTCTGAATGCACACGCAAGGAAA
Source organism: Bradyrhizobium sp. IAR9 (assembly GCF_013408065.1). Lineage (NCBI taxonomy): Bacteria > Pseudomonadati > Pseudomonadota > Alphaproteobacteria > Hyphomicrobiales > Nitrobacteraceae > Bradyrhizobium > Bradyrhizobium sp. IAR9. Next base: position 455,845 of record NZ_JACBZW010000004.1, on the reverse strand, counting down.
CGGCAGGGTTGTGGCGATTTATGGCTGCGCCTATTCGGATATTCAACATTTGATGCGCTTCCGCGATGGAATGATCAGCTTTTGCGATGACAAAGAACTTACGTCCGCTTTTGATACTGCCAATCTTTCCTTTCGCCGCTCCGGTGCGGGCGATCGGGTCTGCCCCGACGCGCTGACTGGCCAGATGACGCAGCCAACGGATCCGGGTGGCGCCTGGCGAAGAAATAAATTTTGGCACGCAGGCAACGAAGCGAGATCCCATGTGAAGATCGCGATGACGCGACCCCGATATATCGACTTGTAGAGACCAGACGGGCGATACCCGCACCTTTGCTGCACGGTATGAGCAAGCGGTCCATGAAGACAGGCCAATCGCCACCTGCGCTAGCCATAGCGGTAGGTTGGGTGCTGGCTGGTTGAGCCGCTCAGCCCGGAATGCAGGCGGAGCGATCGCCATTGCAACCGGACACGGGATTGAGGCGAGTCGTGGCTCCTTCGTAATACGATTGCAGCGCCCGGAACAACACGTCCAGAGTGACCCGCCCCTTGACCAGCTTCCCCCTGAGCTCGCGAGCGAGTCTCTCGAGCGCATCACAGGCGGCAATCACGGCTGAAGCGTCGGCTTCAGTCGGCTCATTCGCCGCCAGCGCCGGTCCGAGGTGCAGGAGCCAATCGATCGCGGCGACCCGCGCATCATCCCGCCCGATCGACGGAAATAACTCCTCCCAGTGCGCTTCCACCATGCCATGCAGGACGCCCAGGCCGACGGCAAGACCCTCATATCCCTCGACCCGAAACAAGCCATAGGTAGCCCAGGAGGCAACCAGAATGTCTTTTGACCGGTTCGACAGGATGTTGAGCGACAGAGCATTGACCTTGACCCAGTCAACCGCAGCCGGTCCGTCCAGGTCCATGAGCCGAACCTCGGCCTCGAGCCGTTTGAAGACGGCTGTCTGTCGAATATTGTTGCCGGCAGGTCGAGGGCCAGGCACAGGCGCAGCACCGTGGCGCGAGCGCATAGCAATGTTGTCGCGGACCACGATCCAATAATCGATCATGCGGAAAAAGCCACACACGCGTTGAGATGGGGCGCATCATTGCAAAAGTCGATTTCGTGCCAGCTCCAGACAATGAACTGAGAGCCGATGATGTTGTAAGCCACCACTGCCGCTCCTTGCACGGGCGCTGCTGTTGACGTGCCTCAATCAAGGCTCATGCCAATTCCGATAGCTTGATTGTAAACGCCATTTGCTTAATCGGACGTGTCATGGGCCCGACAGCATGTTGCACACCTGACATCAGAGACTGGGGGTCCTTAGGCCGGGGCAGTCATTGGCCCGCGGACCTTGGGCGCAGCTGAACCGCGTCCAGCGCTCCTCCCGATAGCAGGACGAGGTCGATGATTTTTCACCCCGAGCTAGGGTGCTTCGTCGGCGTCGGACCCGAGGCTCGAGGAGCGATCAGACATGATCCCTGCGCCGCGGTGCCGAGACTCACCAATTCTGTGGTTCGGTCAACTATCAACTCTCGTCATTGATCTAGATGACAGCGGCGTGTCACATCGACTGATGAACGTCGGCCGGTCAACAACAGGGAATCGGCATGCAAGATCATTCGCAATCTCTCCTCCCCAACGGCCCTGATCAATCCGCTGACTCCTCACTTGTTGAACTGCTGCGCGCTCAAATCCGTTCCAGCAGCGAACTTTCCTTCCTCATGGAAGCGCACGATGGACTCTCCGCCGCGATTGCTGAGCGCGCAGGCTTCAAGGGTCTCTGGGCGTCGGGCCTGTCGATTGCTTGCTCTCTTGGATACCGCGACGCCAACGAAGCGTCATGGAGTCACCTCGTCGAGGTGGTCGAGCGAATCGTGGACTCAAGCCAACTTCCTGTCCTGGTTGACGGCGACGGCGGCTTCGGAAATTTCAACAATGCTCGCCTGCTGGCGCGCAAGCTCCTGCAGCGTGGCGCTGCCGGGGTCGCACTGGAGGACAGTTGTTTTCCGAAGATGAACTCGTTTGTTGGCGATCGGCATCCCCTCGCCGATATCGACGAATTCTCCGGCCGCTTGCGTGCCGTAAAGGACGCGGTCGCGGACGACTTGGTCCTCGTGGCCAGGATCGAGGCGTTGATCGCCGGGCATGGAATGGACGACGCGATTTTGCGCGCTCACGCTTACGCCGACGCAGGAGCCGACGCGATCCTCATTCACTCGCGAAAAAGTACAGCGGACGAGATATTTTCGTTCGTGAGCGCCTGGCAGAATCGCTTGCCGATCGTGATCGTTCCAACCAAATACTATCGAACACCGGTCTCAGCGTACCGTAATGCCCGCATCTCCACGGTGATCTGGGCCAACCACTCCATGCGAGCTGCAATAGCGGCAATGCGGCAGGTCTGCGGTCGCATCATCGCTGAGGAGAACACTGCCAGCATTGAGCCCAATATTGCGAGGCTCGACGAGGTCTTTGAACTGTTGAGCTACGATGAACTTGCCCGTGCGGAAGCACGATATCTCCAGACTGCTGAATCCCGCCAATAGCTTGTCATTCAGACAACTTGATCCTCAAGGCATGCCGCCATGCAACCGTCCTTCTTTCCGTCAGCTGCACTGCGCTCTTCAACGAGGCGCTTGTTTGCCTTCCTTATACGGGACAGCGCGCTCAAGGCGCGCGACAGATCTCGCGCGGCCACCCTGTGCATTGCTGTCGTATCTCGGCCCGAACTCTTCAACTATCTCAATGGTCACCCAGCTACGAGCAAGAGCTAGAAATTGATTCCTCTTAACCGACGCGAACGATAGTTCGCGTCTTTGGAATTGGAGTCTCGTTTCCAAGGACTCCGCGAGCGCACCCCACACCAGCAACTACAAGCAACATTTTTGAGCGATAGAGAGTGCAAATGTTGGCGCAACGGGCAGTCTTGTTCAACTCGTCGGGCACCGCCGCGGCGACCACTACCGCCAAAGCGGCTTCCGCGAGTGGCAAGGGCATCACTTGGCCGCTGGAGAGATCCGCGGCGAACCAACTGTCTCCGTGGGATGGCGCAATGACTGAGTGAATCGCATCCAGCTGCGCGTTCGCCCGAGGATGCCTATCCTACGAAATTCTACCCGACAAGTTCGAGGCCGACCTGAGGCTACTCTTCCAAGCCTCCAACGCAAAGAAATAGCGGCGCGATATCCCCCGACGGCGAAAGGCGATGAAATGACTACCACCGGCCCAAAAAGAGCCGTCATTCTCGCCGCAGGCTTCGGCTCCCGCCTGCGGCCGCTAACCGACCTGCGCCCGAAGCCGCTGGTCGAAGTAAACGGCACTCCGATCCTTTACAACGCTCTGCGCAATCTGGAGTCCGTCGGCGTGGAAGAGGTAACCATCGTCGTCGGTTACCGGAAGGACGCCATCCAATATGCCTGCGGCAGCCGCTTTGGTGCGCTCAATATTAAATATGTGGAGTCAGCTGCCTTCGACCATACTGGCAGCGCCTATTCCCTGTGGCTGGCGCGTGACGCGCTTCTTTCCGCGGACTGCTTTCTGCTCGAGGGCGACGTTTTCTTCGAGGAGAATGCATTGCGCTACCTGATGATCGGAGAAGCAACCGATGTTGCTGCAGTAGCTCCCTTCGGTGAATTGATGGAAGGGTCGGCAGTTGTGTTATCAGATACCGGCTTTATCTCAGGTTTCCGCATTAAGCAGACCGCAGCGAACCTTATCGCGGATGGCCCAACACTTTTCAAGACGATGAACTTACTTCGGTTCTCGGCACCGACCCTGAAGGAAAAGATAGTTCCAGCGCTAGACGATATTGTCGGGTCCGGAGCTACTCGGGCCTACACGGAGGAGCTTCTTGCCTATCTCGTGGAAAGACGCGGTCTAAGGCTCGCTGCTGCGCGATGCGACAATCTCAGGTGGTACGAAATCGACAGCATCGAAGATCTGCGCATCGCGGAACGCATTTTCGCAGATCGAACGCCTTCAGCTTGATCCCACAGAGGATTTGCGAGCCCGTTCGCTTCTTGCTGCTCGCTATGACCCACAGCGCCTCCATTTCGTACGCCACCATCGAACAAGGCGACGTACGCGGCATCAGCATCTTCATCGGGACGTCGTGGCAGGATTCGCCGGCCGTCTCATTTGAGCAAGAAGTGGGTAAATTGGACAACGAAGATGAGGCCCCAAAGTCAAGTGTTAGCATCGAAATACAACGACCTAAACGAACCAATGTCGCGTTCCGAAACATGATCGCAGCCCACAGGAGCTTGCGCTTTTCGATATCCCTAGCACCGCAAGGTCGCCCGTGCCAGCCGTGCCGCAGCGAACTAGAATCGGGCCGCAGAAACAGGGCAGATCGACAAACCCCTCGCCCTCGCTCACAGCTCCTCTACCTCGTTCCGTTTGTATGTCGGTTCAATCTGGGTGCCGAAAAATGATCGTGCGATCCACGCGACCGTCATCATCCTTGCGGGTGGATTGTCCATTGTCCAAATACCGCCGAATTCATTGCCAGCAGCACTTGGCAACGAGCCGAAAACGGCCCCGCACTTGTAACTAACATGCTGCACCATGTTCTCCGCCGCCGCTTTCAAGAAAGGCACAGATGATCCCCGACGCAGAACTTCGAGGACTTGCCTACATTACCTGCTCCAGCTTGTTGATCGTTGTGATGTCTTCGATCATTAAGATCGTCACGCTCACAATCCCGCCTTTGGAGGTGTCCGTTCTGCGTAGCTTGCTATCCATTCCCTTCTTTCTGTTTGTTCTGCCGAGAAGCGAAACATTCAATCTTCGCTTCTTCTTGACCAAGGAGCATTTTCTCAGATCGCTGTTTGGATATTCGAGCTTTGTAACGCTTGTTCTTTGTATATCAACGCTTCCGCTGGCGGCGGTTTCCGCCATCTTTTATACGACCCCCATCTGGTCGTTTCTGTTATCCGTTTTCGTTCTGAAGGAACGGCAAGGCGTCACGCCAATTATCGGGCTGACCTTTGGCTTGCTGGGCATGCTTGCCATAATCCAACCGAGCGCCATCAACATGAGCATCTGGATTGTTATCGGCCTACTTGGCGCGGCCCTCGGCAGCTTGACCGTGATGATGATCAGGCGCATTTCTGGCACCGAGGCCCCTGAACGGATAGCGTTAAGTTTTATGCTCTGGAGCTCTGCGATGGGCCTGCCATTGGCAATTCCTCGATGGGTTTGGCCAACGTGGGACGTCTGGCCTTCGCTGTTCCTTATCGGGACTTTGGGGATGCTAGCGCAGGTGGCGCTAACAAGAGGCTACACTCTGGCGCGCTTGGTCGCTGGCGCTCCATTCGACTTCATTCGCCTGCCCGCAAGCTTGACAGTTGGTTGGATTTGCTTTGCCGAGTTTCCTACGCCGCTGATGTGGCTTGGTGTTGTTCTTGTTCTACTTGGTTCGTCGATTGCACTGGCTGAGAGGTATTTCGACAGTTGAGTATCAGCGCAATATCGAGCCCGCAAGAGGACCGCCCAAGACAACTTAAAGAACCGCAGCCTGATCGGCTACAATCAACCGGCTGAGGACTCCAAATGGACGAATGTGAAAGGCAGACGCAGTTCATCATCCTGGACACGAACTGGCTCACGCTGGCTTCCAATTCAGATCCAGATTTCAGCGGCGCCAAGGATGACATTGAAGGCGCAACGAGTTTTTAAGACGCGATAGGCATCGCTGAGAGCACTACGTAGGCGGAATCGATTGATCAAGCCGTGACGCTGCTCGTGCGGGCGGTCAGTATTCAATGCCCCGGCGCTCGATCGGACGCACTGTCCACCGTTCAGGAACGATATAAAGCCACTCCACTCGATGGATCGATTCCGCTTAGAACTTCGAGCGCCAACACTGGATACTCTTCATGGTCACCCATACGAATTTTGGCAGGCCACCGTTGACGGCGCAACGCCGCGATTCCGAATTCGACCCTAATCCCTCGCCGAAGGTTCATTGAACACGAGAGGTCTTAACGTCGCCCGCGCGCCAGCAACGCGCCGATCAACCACGCCCGATGCAGCCCGATGACCTCGACGGACGTATTTGACTAGGCGAGCGCGTGCGTCCCCAGGGACCCTCTGCTATCAACGAGCGAGCCCGATTGTGTGGGCGATAGCACTGCTGCCGCGTCGCATTCTATACCGCCACACACGTTTGCGGCGCGGTCAACCACCAATGTTGGTTATTGATCTAGATGACAGGTATATGCGAATTGTTGCTGTGATCACGAGCTGGTCAAAACGTCACCAGCAAGGAATTCGGCATGCAACGTCAACTGCAATCAGTTCTCGCTAAGAAGCCTGATCAATGTGCCGACACGCCACCCGCTCCAGTCTGCTCCAACCGGGACCTCTCCTTCCTAATGGGCTCGTATGATGCACTCTCCGGCACGGTCGCCGAGCACGCTCGGGGGAGTCTCCGGACATCGGGCCCGTCGCTTGCCTGCTCTTCGGGTTACCGCAATGCCAACGACGCTTCATGGAGAGAACTCGTCGACCCAGTCAAGCGCATCATGGACTCGACCGCACTGCCCGTGCTCGTCGTTGGCGATAGCAGCTTCGGAAGGCTGAACAATGCGCGCCGGGCACGCAAACTTAGTCGAGTAACGCTGTCAGCGTCGCGCTGGGCGACAACCGACTGCCACGGATTGCTTCGCTTGTTCGCGAGCATCATCACCTAGCCAACACCGATGAATTCTCCAGCCGGCTGCGGGCAGCCCGCGGCATCGATCTCAAACAGGGCCGCATTCAATCGGAACAAGGCATTATTGGCATTCAGGGAGGCGGCGCCAAATCTCGACGAACTCTTCAGCCTAATCGCTTACAACGAGTTTACCCAAGTCGAGCAGCCGAAGCAGATCGCGTAGCGTCGGGCCATACGGTTCGGGCCACCTCACAAACTCAACAATCAGCGCAGGAGAAGCGCACATGTTGGCGGAACGGATTTCTTTGCTTTCAGGTTCGGGCACTGCGGCGGCCCGTGAGGCGGTCAATGTCGCCGCCGCGAGCGGTCGTCGGATCATTGATCTGGCAGCCGGCGAAGTCATCATCAAGCCTCCATCATCGGTGCGCGAAGGAGCGATTGCCGCCATCAACGCCGGGACGAACCGCTATACTGATTCTATCGGCCTGCCGCCGCTTCGCAAGGCCATCGCCGAAAAGCTGTCGGTAGCAACAGGGATGGGCTGGGATACCGGTGACATCGTTATCACTGCGGGTGCAAAGCAAGGCCTGCTCGACGCCGCCTTTGCCGTGCTCAATCTGGGTGATGAGGTCATCGTCATTCGTCCTTGCTGGCCAACATTTCCGTCCCAGGTTCTTCTCGCCGGCGCGACGCCCGTGTTCGTCGATGCTCGCCCCCCGACATATATTCCCGACATCGACGCTATTCGCGCCGCTGTCACGCCGCGTACGAAGGCGATTATCATCAATTCGCCGAACAATCCTACCGGCGCGGTCTACGATCGATCGATTCTTCAAGCGATCGGCGATCTTGCAATCGATTATCAGCTCTGGATCGTTTCCGACGAGTGCTACGCTAGCTTCGTATTCACCGCTGCGCGCCATGAATCGATCGTCATGGCGCATCCAGACGTACGTTCCAGGACGATCCTAGTCAACGCCTTCTCCAAGGAGCTGGCGATCACTGGATGGCGCTTGGGGTATTTCGCAGCCCCGTCAGAGATCGTTTCCGCTGCAAAGAAGCTGCAGAGCCATACGACCTCGAATGCTAATGTGATCGCGCAGTACGCGATCCTACACCACCTTCAAGTCGACGACGGCACCTTTGAGCAGGAGATGCATCAGCGCCTGTCCCAGGCTCGCAACACTGGTCTTCTCATTCTGTCGGGTTTGCACGACGTGACCATCCCTGACGCAAAAGGCTCATTCTTCTTCTATCTTGATCTGAGTAGGCTTATCTCCGCTCTGCCGGCTGGAAGTCCCGTGCGATCCAACGACGATATCGCGCAATTGCTCCTGGAGAAAGCCGACGTAGGTTCCGTTACCGGCAGTATATTTGGCGACGCGAACGGCCTGCGTCTGTCCTTTGGTATTCCACCAGACTTGATGGCGACGGGATTGAGACGCGTCGTCGAGACCCTGAACAGCCTGAAAACCAAGCGAGCAGCGGCCTGAACCTGCCCAGAAGCGGATTTTCAAGATGCTCAATGCCACATTGGCCGCCAACCTTGCCGCGGAGAGTGACTTAAGGCGGCGCCTCTTCACTGAATTCGTTCCGTTTCCGCTGGTAGAGGCGAGCGGAATCCCGATGCTACACAATGCCCAGCATCAGCTCTGCCAGCCCGGGATATACGAAGCAACTGTCGTTGTTGGCACTCGCGAGGAAGCCATCGATCATTCCTGCGGTCAGCTGCCCGATGATGTCGACATCGAATATGTCCACAATCCATCTTTCGATCGCAACAGAAGTTTCCTGCGGGTTGCGCGAAATACGATTCCTTCCCGCGACGCCGTCTTTCTGGAACGTCATGTGTTCTTCGAGCGCGGGCCCCTCGACAGAACCCGTCGAACAATTTCTGCTACCGAGCACAGTGTGGCAGGTGTGGCGGCGTTCAACGCATCACTGAGCAGTTCGGCCAGCGAGTTGGTTGATCATGGTTCTGCCGCTATGGTCGTCATGAACCAACTACCCGCCGTGGTACACGCCAGAGGTCTCTTTGAAAAGATCGACCTAATACGCTTTCACACAGAGCCATTGCGTGAAGAGCTAGTGCCGACACTGCACCGGCGGCGTATCCTCGCGATGCTTGTCGCGCCTCGAGAGCTGCAGTTTTCAGCGGCGGATGGCAGCGATATCTGCTGGGGATCGATAGCGAAGATGATTTGGCGCTGGCGGTGGAGACTTTCGCACTGCCGATGGGCTGCGGAGGTTCCACGGCAGCCTCTACGCTAGCAGCAGGAGCAGGGCAATGATTGGGTATCTGCGCGACTATGCAAATGCCATCACGGCAGTCGGCTATCTGTTTGCTGTCGTTGGGCTGTTCCTGGCCTTCAATGGTCACATCGAGCTCGGCGTTGCAGCTATGCTCTGGACCTGGCTTCTGGACCATTGGGACGGACATGTGGCGCGCAAGACGAGCCACCTCCGTCGTCCGGGAGTTGCAGAGTTCGGAAAAAGCTTTGATGGCTTTGCCGATTTCATCCATGGTGTCGTTTTCCCCGCCGCGATCATCATTCTGCTCGGCCATGGCTCGGTGCTTTCCCTGGTCTCGAGTCTGCTTCTGGTGTTGGCAGGTGCGATCCGACTTAGCCATTTCGAGAATGTTGGCCTTACGGCTAACGTCCGGTTCGAGGGAATTCCGGTTTCCTATGACACGCCACTTGTCGCGATACTGATCCTCATACGCGCGTTTGTTCCCAACACAATATTTCCCGACCTAGTCGCGATCGCATTCATCCTATTGGCAGTGCTTCACCTGAACACTGCGATCAAGGTTCCACCAATTCGGGGAAGAGCGGTGCCGGTCGCGACAGGCTTTGCCATCATCGCCTCAATCGCCTTGGCCCTGCTCATCAAGCCCGCCCTACCGCGGCACGGATAGCAACTAAACTGCCACCAACATTTGCCTTGGGGAAGTTATTATGGATGAGATGGCGCTCTCAAACCTCGGCTCAAGAACAGCTGCAGATAGAGCGATCTCCGCTGACGGTGTAATCCGGCTCGCACTAAATCATCCGCCTCCGGTTCCAGATGTCTTCAATCCGATAGTCTCTGAGGCCATGAACCGCGTTTTGGCCACGACTCCACCGGCCGAACTGATGGCGACACATCGCTGGATGGGCACCGAAAAGGACAGGCAGCTAGGTGCGGTTTTCGTGGCCCGGCGCCTTGGCGATCGCCCAGATCCAGATAGAATAATCATTACTCACAGCACTCAAGCCGCAGTTCATATGCTTCTTCCAACTGTCGTTGGCGAGGTACGACCGCTTGCTGTCGAACAGATGAGCTATCCGCCAATTCGCTCATTCGCAGCCCGTTATGGCATTCGAGTCGTGGACGTCGCAATCGACGGGCACGGCCTCAACCCCAATGCATTCGAACAGGTTTGTCGAAGAGACAGACCGGCCGCACTGTATCTGCTGTCGACATTTCAGAATCCGACTACGGTCACCATGTCTGTCGGCAGGCGGAAAGAGATTGCTGCGATCGCACGCCGGCACCAAGTCCAAATTATCGAGGATGATATCTATAGCTTGCTGGCGGCGTCATCGCTTCCACCCATCTCAGCTTTCGTGCCGGAGCTTTCCTGGTATTTACTCGGGACGGCAAAGAGCTTTTCAGCGGGCCTAAAGCTGGCATTCGTTGTCGCGCCCAATGGAGCTGACGCCGCGCAAGCTTTTTGGCCCGGCATTCGGGCAACGTACTGGATGGCGTCCCCGGTGAGCGCAGCCCTCATGGCTGAACTGATTTCGAGTGGTGACGACCTGAAAATCCTTGACGCCGTCAAAATCGAACTTGCAGCGCGTCATCATCTGGTCGTAAACGGCCTCAGTGGGAAATGGCTCGCCAGTGACCCGGGCTGCCTTCACGTTTGGATACCGCTAAAAGGCGTATCGAGCAACCGAACCGCCGCTGCGCTTCTTAGAGACGGTGTTCAGGTCGCAGACAGTGCCTCCTATGCCCGCGACGGCTGGATACCACCAGAAGCAATAAGAATTGGCATCGGGAATCCCGAGTCTCGCTCAGTCCTCCGAGAAGCTATTTCGAGAATAAGACGCGCTCTCCCCTAGGGCGTTGACAGTTGGTGGCAAGGAGGAAAGAAAATGATGTTGGTACCAAAAGCCGGCGTCTTACGGGACAGAGTGGCGAATTTGAACGCAGAGGCTCGCCTCATTTCTTTGGAAGATGGCGAGCAATTGAGGCAAAGTGTGCTGCGGCCCGGAGAAAAGAACTGGCGCTTCCCGTTTTTCCCAAGATCTGATTTCTTTCACATGGGGGCCTTCTACGCCAACCGCCTCGTTTCGGTCGTGTCGTTCTTGGTAGAATCAACAGGCAACGCCTCGATAGGACGCGGTGAAAGCTGGCGGCTTCGCGGCATGGCTACCACACTCGAAATGCAGAACCACGGTGTTGGTGGGCAGTTGCTCGAACAAGGGCTCGCAGAAGTCGAGAGGAGGAACGGTGCCCTCGTCTGGTGCCATGGCAGAACGTCTGCCGGCCGGTTCTATCAGAATCACGGCCTCCAACGCGTTGGGGAGACCTTCGAGATACCGGGGACCGGTCTACATGCTCTTTACACCAAGCAGCTTGAACCAATCGATTTTGGCTACGAGTTTTGCCCCAAATCGCGGAGCGCATGAAAAACAAGTGCGCGTTAGTCCCGCTTCTTTCTTCGTTTCCGTACAATTGAGGCCAATAGCTGTGACGAGGTTCGAGAGATGGCTCACATTTCGACGGGAAGTAGTGAAGCGCCTGAAAATTGGACGATCTATACAGGCGCTGCCGCTCACTATCAGGCCACGAGACCGGACTATCCGAATGCCGCAGCGAATTGGATCTTGAACGCCCTTCCGCAATCGCAAGAATCCAAACTCGTCGTTGATGTCGGCTGCGGTACCGGCATATTCACCCGCCGCATCGCAGCTGCTCTTCAGCGATCCGATAGCATAATGGGGATCGAACCGAATGACGATATGCGGTTTCAAGCGATGCGCGCATCGGCACTGCATCCGAATATTGAATTCGTATGCGGCTGTTCTGAAGCTCTCCCAGTTAGCAATAACGCAGCTGTTCTGGTGACCGCTGCATCATCAGCTCATTGGTTTGACCTGCCAACGTTCTATGACGAAGTCGCGAGAGTACTCTTCTCGGACGGCGTCATTGCAATAGTGCAGAACAAACGGCGTTGGTGGGACAGTCAATTCCTCGATGCTTATGAAGCGTTTCACGAGAGGTTTGTACCAGGCTACCGTAGGGGCACGTTTCCTGATCGGTTTGGCGGCTTTGTGGAGGAAACATTTGCATCAGATCTGGCGCGACACAGCGATTTCCAGGGTGTTCGCCAGGCATCCTGGAAGTGGAACAGGACTCTCTCGAAATCAGACTTTGAATCTTTAAGCCTCTCTACCAGCCACACAAGGAGAGCCCTTGCGAACAGCGGTGAAGACGTGGTGATGAAGGCAATGCGCGATATTCTCGACCTCTTTGCCAGCACGGAGGCGCGGCTAGATGTCCCATATGTCACCGAGGTCACGTTAGCCAAGCGCTTGCCACATTGATCCATGCATGCGCCTTGGAGCCTGCACGTCGGCCGCTGGATGTTTAGCAAGAGCTTCGGTCTGGATCCCTGACGCGGAGCTCGGACTTGGGTCCGGAGAAATCATTGATGAGCCAGAAAAGTCGAATTGCCACGGATATTGACTTGAAGGATGATGGCATAGCGCACGGGTACCTCCGCGTGCCCCATTCGACGACAGAGTCTGCCTACGGCTGGATCCCCGTGCCCATTACTGTGATCAAGAATGGTGATGGCCCGAGCGTTCTTCTGGTGGCAGGCAACCACGGCGACGAATATGAGGGGCAAGTTTTGCTCATGAATTTTCTTCGCAACGTCTCTCCTCAACAGGTCCGTGGGCGCATCATTATTCTACCCGCCGTCAATACGCCCGCCGTCATAGCTGGTCAGAGGGTCTCGCCAATTGATGGAGGCAATCTGAACCGTCTCTTCCCCGGATATGCAGACGGTACACCGACGCAGATGATTGCTCACTACATAGATAGTGTTCTACTGCCGATGGTCCGTTACTGCTTTGACTTCCATTCGGGAGGTTATTCTTTGGAGTACGTTCCCACTGCCCACCTTGTCGCACCAGCTGAGCCAGCGCTCAGGAAAGAGGCTATCGGATTCCTTCAAGCATTCGCAATGCCGAGCAGCATTTTAATTGAGGGCCTTACAGGAGACGACCAGCTTTTGCTTGGATCATGTAGAAAGCATGGTGTGGGCCACATGTCGACGGAGTTAGGCGGCGCAGGGACTTTTTCGGTTGAGGCCTATAGAGCCGCTGAACGCGGTCTGCCCCGCTTGTTGCGCCACGTCGGCGTCCTCGCAGACGATAATAGCAGCGAGCGCCCACCATCAACGCAATTCTATCTTAGGCTACCTGCAAATGATTTGCTTTATGCGACGGCAGCCGGCGTTTTCGAAGCGTTTGCTAAGCTTGGTGACGTGGTAAAGGAAGGAGATATAGCAGGGCGCATTCACTTTCCCGATGTCCCCTGGCGAGGGCCTGAGACGATCATCTTCAAAAAGGGAGGCACAATTCTCGCCAGGCGCGCTCCGGCCAAAACAAAGATTGGTGATTGCGTCTTCGCGCTGGGCACACCCTTTCGAAGGAGTGACTGAGCCGTCTTAAACCCTCGCGGCCAATTTTGACGCTTAGGTCGGCTTTCCCGATGATGCGAACGCCAAGTGTCATCGTAGGTATCGTCGTCGGAGATATTCTTGCTCGATGGCTGCCCCATCTTAGTCGCGCTTTCAAACTCTCAGTGACTCGATCCATAGCCAATGTCCATGCCTGGAGAGCGAGATGAACCCAGATTACGCCACTCAAGCGCAATTGGCTTGGCGCGATTTCGACGGACTCGGACACTTTTATCAATTCCGTCCGGAATACCCGCCACGCATTGCAAGACAGCTCCGGAGTATGTTAGGCGACTCTGCCGGCGGACATATTATAGAAGTGGGAGCTGGAACAGGACATTTTACCCGAAGCCTGGCAGCTGTTTTCGGCCCTAGTTTCACGGTACTCGCACTTGAGCCTAACGAGGATATGCGACGGCACGCCGAGACTTCGACGCCTACTCGAATGTCGATCACTTATGCGGATGGCGTCGCCGAGAGACTTCCGGTCGAGAACGCCTCAGCCCAACTGATCGCAGCCGCAAGCGCTGCCCATCGATTTGATCGCCCTCTCTTTTTTCAAGAGGTTCGCCGCGTTCTGGAAAAGGACGGATTGCTCGCCTTCATTCAATATCAGCCATATGATAAGGGAGGCTCCTTCGCCGATCGTTTCCTTTCGATTATCGAGACAGCCCTTCCAGGCTATGACCGTCACTGGAGTTCGAAGCCTGAAGGGGGCTACTTCGAGTTTGACATTGTGGCTGAGTTACAGGCAGAGGCTGCTGTGAAGGATGTCCAGCGCGATACATTTCTGTTTAGTGAAATTTTCGATTGGGAACGGTTCAAGCAGCAAGCGCTCTCCTTCACGACCGTCCAAAGGGCAATTGGCAAGAAGGGTAATAAAGTAATAGTATCGGAGCTGAGCGAGCTCTTTGATCAACATCAAAGCTCTGATAAGCGCGTCGAGATGCCCTTCGAGGTTGAAATTATCACTGCGCGGAGGGTGTAGCCACTTCGACCGAGAGCACGCTGTCAGATATGGCGCAGACATTACTCGCAGGCTGAAGCGTATTGCCGGTGGGAGAACTACGAAAAGGATGGCTCACATCCTGCCCCCCAAGGACTCCTACAAGCTCGCTTTAACAATTCTAGTGCCGTCAACCAGCGAGCGAATTTTGCCAAAGGCGAATGCTCTTGGCAGGAACCACATACCACAGTCGGAAGAGGGGTGGAGCCGTTCAGGAGGGACAATCTCCAGAGCATCGCTGATCCGACGGGCGATGTGCTCTGGTGTTTCAATGTCTTTGCGAGCAAGATCCAATAGCCCGAGCACAACGTGCTTTTGGCCGCAATAGCGCAACAGCGCAGGATCGTGTTTCGGTTGCTCGTATTCCAGGCTTATCGCCGTGGTTGGGCACTCGGAAAGAATTTCCAGGACTTCAGGGTAAGTCGGGCTCTTGCTCTTCTCCTGGTGGACTAGCGCATAACCATAGCAGACGTGCGTCGTCACAGGAACAGAGATGCCTTCAACGAGCACCTCCAAAGCTTTCTTTCCATGCTTCCGAGCAGTACTTAGGCGAGCATGGAAATGAGGCTCGTCTACTTGAAGGAGGTCAGCTCCAGCGGCTTGCAGGGCTTTCATTTCTAGGTTGAGAGCTCGTGCAAATTCAAGCAACAAAGTTTCCTCATCGTTATAGAAATGATCGCTTACTTGATTTGCGAGCGTTAACGGCCCAACGACGGTAACCTTCACCGGTCGTATGGTGTGAAGTTTCGCAAAATGAAGCTCATCGACGGCGACCGAACCAGTCCACTTGATTTCTGAAATTACCCGGGGCTTGAGTCGAGAATATGAAAGGTATTCTTCGATCTCGGGCGAATCAGAACGTTTTGAAGAGATTTCGATTGACGAAGCTACCTTGAGCACAGGTGTTGTGGTGTCGATCCCACTTAACGAAGTGAGGAAATGTCGGTCGTAAGCAGCACGTTGTGCTTCCCCGTCGGTGATTAAATCCAATCCAGCTTTTTCTTGCTCATATATTGACAGCAGTGCAGCGTCACGCTTGGCCTCCGCCAGCACCTCTTGCTCAGGACGCCACCAGCTACCGTCCAAAGCCCGCATTCTCTGATGACGGGCTAGCCAGTGCGGTTTTGTGTAGCTGCCCACGATTTGCGTCGTTAGCGGATGAAGCGACATCGGTTTCCAAGCCTCTGTTAAACAGGCATACGACAGGCAAGAGTATCTATTAGGGCTTTCCGAGCCGCAGAGTGTGGCCTTCACGGCTCCTACGAAGTGTAAGGACTACAAGACCGGGATTTGCTACAGTCGGATGACACACATCGAATGGTTCGATGTCATCTCCCAGATTATGCGATGACGGTGACTCTCCGGATGAGATGAGTCTAATCCGAAGACGGAACTTCTTTCGATGCGGCGCGCGCCTTCTCAACGATCGCGGCGAACTGAGGTTGACGTTGGCGGCAGAGCATTCCGGTATTCACCCAAACCTAGTTCTGCCGCTATCGCGCTGCCCTACAGACTTGGCTAGAAGCTATCAAAGAATGCGTTCGCAACAGCGAACTGACCAGCCCCCTCGGTAGTTCCTCACCGAAGCGACGAGTCGGAGCCTACCGTCGTAAGCATCACATCATCGGCGCATCAGCGGTTCGCGGGGTTCCTGCGCGTCTCGTCCCGACAAGCGCCTGGATTGGTGAAGCAGACGTCCACGCCGCCTGCGACCACTGTCCGCATCAGACACTCCGGTCATGAATTTAGGGGAGCAGGTCTTTTACGTCATTCGACATTGCGGTGAGCGTCTTGTCGACATCTGTTTGTCGGATGGCCACATCGCGAAGATGGTTGCGAAGCACTTCGACAATCCGCACCGCGTTGTCGCCAGGGAACGTGCTCCAGCTGGTCACCAGTGGAAGCGCTTCAATGGCGGCGCGCTGGTTTGGTTTTTCCCGATAGAACGCGCCCAAATAAGCTGGGTCATGGATGGCGATCACATTGACCGGCGTGGCGCTGGTCATCTTCGCCAGCAAAGTTTGCATTGGCGGGCTGCCCAAGAATTTCATGTATTCCCAAGCGATCTTCTGCTTTTGCGGATCGCTGGTTAGCATCATCATGGCGCGTCCGCCAATGGGAATTCGTCCCTTCTCGGACAGTATGGGCCAACGCATGGTTTGTATTTCGAAATGCCCCTTGGTTGCTTCTTCGAATGGCCCGAGCTCGGTGTTCGCCTGGGTGATGATGCCGATTTGACCGGCGGTGAACGCCTGGAAGGCTTGGTTCTGGGTCATGTCGACCATGCCGGTCTGGCCGAAGCGGCGGATGATATCGAGCGCACGGCGGCCTTCTGATCCGTCAAAGGTGATCGCGCGGTCGTCCTGGCTCATCAGTCGGCCGCCCTGGCTGGTGATCAATGCCTGGAACGTCCAATTGCCGCTGGTGTTGTAATCGAAGAAGCCGCCAATGATCCTGTCGCCCAGGCCATGGATCTTGCTTGCAAGAGCGAGAATGCCATCCCAGTCATTTGGAAGATGATTGGGATCTCCGCCCGCGCGGCGGACCAAATCCTTGTTGAAGAAGAGCGTCGGCGTAGCACTCTCGAACGGCAGCGCGTACACCTTGTCTGCTATTTTGCCGACTTCCATAGAAGCAGCGGTCACTCCCAGGGAATTCCAGTCCTTTTCGCCGTCCATGAAACCGTTCAAAGGAATTGCCGCATTGCGGCGTACCAAGATGGCGATTTGATCGTAGCTCTGTAGCGAGACGTCTTGGATTTCACCGGTGACCCTGAGTCGAAGCGTGCGCGCCAAATGTTCGCCATGAGTCGCGACCGGAGCCATGTAAACTACGCTCACGCCGGGGTGATCCTGCTCGAAGCGCCGGCCAGCCTCTTCAAGAAATGCCTTGTAGGCGCTGTTTGAAAACGAGACCGTCAGGACCTTGGGATTGCCCGCGGCAGCGGGGACCGAGGTCAGGCCAAAACCGACGGCTAGGCTGGAAATGAACACGCTGGACATAACCAGCCAGGGTGTGATTCGATTTTTCATTGCTTGATACCTCTTATCTTGATCGTGACGCCTGACTGACGCTGCTACAGTTTCACAGATGTTTCGCCGTCCCTGGCGAGTGGTCTCCTTCACCAAGCCCTCATGGTGCGAGGCAAGGCGCGGCATCGCGATTTCTATCTCGCGATAGTGATTGTGCCCTCGACAACAGGCTTGGAGTTTTGAAGGCCATGATTTGAGGAGCATGCTAAAGGGCGGGCAAGGCAGCGGGAAATGAGAACGTTCGAGCCCTATGGGTCCCGTAGGAATCAATTGAGGTGACGGAAAGAGCAACGGTATGCGCTCATCGGACGATCTCCCGGATCGGCCTGACCGATGAGCGGCCGGATTCCACTTGCCGGCGCAGACGCTGCCCGTCACGGGTAAAAAGGAGCACGCGGTCCGGTCGGACCCCGACATGTAAGGTCTGGCCGGAGGCCATATGAGGTGCCCGTTCGGCCAGCAGCCGTGCAATCAGCGGATGTTCGACGCCCGCCAGATCAATATGGACGAAGAGATCGGACCCCATATGCTCGATCATGCGCACCGAACCGGTCAACGCGCCCTGCCCTCTGTGGTCGGCGAGATGAAAGGCCTCCGGGCGAATGCCGAGGGTGAGAGGCGTGCCGGGCAGTGCACCGGCCTCGATCGTCAGCGTCGATCCGGCCACATCGATCAGCCCGCGTTCATTCACGACGCCGTCGAGCATGTTGATCTTGGGCGACCCGATGAACTCTGCAACGCGCCGGTCGTCCGGATCGGCGTAGATATCCTGCGGCGGAGCGACCTGCAACAACTCGCCATCGCGCATCACCGCCACCCGATCCGACAGCGTCATGGCCTCAGCCTGATCGTGGGTAACATAGACGAAAGTGACCCCGAGCCGCTGGTGTAGTTCCTTGATCTCGGCGCGCATCTGTACGCGCAGCTTGGCGTCGAGGTTCGACAGCGGCTCGTCCATTAGAAAAACCGTCGGATGGCGCACCATCGCCCGGCCAACTGCCACGCGCTGACGCTGGCCGCCGGAGAGCTGCCCCGGTTTGCGCGACAACAGGTGGCCGATGCCGAGGGACTTGGCCGTACGGGTGACTTCCAGCTCGATCTCGGCAGCGATCCCCGCGGATCCTGGGAGGAGGCTACCCAGAACGGGAAGTCTCTGCAAGGCAGAGAGCCGGCGCATGCGCAAAGGCAATGCCATGTTCGATGCGACGGTCATATGCGGATATAGTGCGTAGGACTGGAACACCATGGCCACGTCGCGCTGCTTCGGCCGCAATCCATCCACGAGACGATCGCTGATCGCCACGCTGCCTGCGGTTTGCACTTCAAGCCCAGCGAGGATGCGCAACAAGGTTGACTTCCCACAACCTGAAGGCCCAAGCAGCGTCAGGAATTCGCCATCTGCAATCGACAGGGAGACACCATTCAACACAGTAGCTGCACCGAATGATTTACGGATATTTGTGAGGACAATCCCACTCATTCGACGGACCCCAGATTCCTCTCGTAAGCGACCGCCTCGAAAGAGGATCTCGTTCGACAAACCGCGGCGGGAGCGATCGCACGGCGCAAAATAATGGTCAGTCCTCTATCCTGTCGGCCGACGCGACCATCGATCGATGTATTGGCAATCCGACGAGGTCGAGCACTACGCGCCGTGAATCCAGCCCACAGAAATCTGCAACGATTTAACTCAAAGCTATGATTTGGGATTGTCATACCCGTTTTCCTTGAGCGGAGCTCGCTTGTTGCGACGAAGGATCGATATCCAGGCAGGACCCCGATGATCACGTCTCAGCGCAATATCGTGGGGAAGCAACAATCCGGTGACAAGCATCAAGTAATACGATGTACCATTATGATTTGGCGATGGATTGCCGTAACAATTTACGCAGGCCAGCTCTCTTCGACGTATCGCGACCTCGTCAGCGACCGCATCTTGAGCCGTAACAAAGCAAGCGCCAAAGCGATGGAAACCGACGGCGAAGATAGGACAAACGATAAGAGGACCGAGTCGATCTCAAGGTAAGTTGAACAAGTCTCCAAAGCACGGGCGCAGACCCTGGACACCTAAGAGGCTTAAGGCGCCATCCGTCATTGCCGCGACCGCCTGCCTATCATCTTCCAGGCTCGCCATTTCCGAAGATCGTTTACATCATGGACGTGCCGCGCAAGTTCGATGGCTGTACAGCGCCGAAAATTCCGGCGCCGATCACCCAACGATTTGAGGCAATCCTCCTTACTTACTCATCATTGCGATTGGCCCTGACCGCCACCAACATAATTTCGACGAGGGTATCGCCGACAAGTTGCGCGCCTACGCAGGTCCGCTGAGGCCAATGGCGTGAATCGTCGCCGATCCAGGTGCACCAAGCTTCGTCAAATGACAGCTTGTGGCTAAGATCTGCCAGATAGACCGCAGCGGACACTATTCGCTCCTTGTTGCTGTCTAGTTTTTCCAAAAGCTGATCAAGCTTTGAGAAGATGTCGGCGGCTTGCTCCGAAATGCTCGGGGGTTTTCGATCCGGAATAGTGGCCACCCAAACGAGGTCGCCATACGCCGTTCCCGCGTTCCTGCCGGTTGCCTTTCCACGAAGCCGTTTGATTCCTGATGTATGCTCAAACACGTTAGACCTCCTTCGTATACTATCCCCACCATCGCCGCTCCACTCGCGCGGAGCTTTGTTGATGTCGATCATCGGTTGAGATCACCGTCGACTTCGACGGTGTTGCCAGGTCGTGACCAGTGTCAGATGCCGGCCATTCCGCTTTCAACGTAGCTAGTGTTGCCTACCACCACCCGACGAAGAATCTGTTTGTAGCTGCCAAGTCGCGCTTCGAAGATTTCTCCGCGGGTATCCTCCGCGCGCGATTTTGACCGCAAAATCTCAGTCAGCACCCGTCCACCAACCGTCGTCGGTGCGTCAATCCCAAGCAGATGGAGGATCGTCGGCGCAAGGTCGCAAATTCCCGATGGCAAAGAAGATGCGGATCCAGTGTCCGAAAAAGCTGATCCTCCGACGATTCCGATTACTGCAAGTTCCTTCGGATGTAGTCCGCCGTGAAGGCCGAGGCCTGGTCCGCGATCATTGTCGTAGAACGTGCAGCCTACGAGGCCGAAGCGATCGATCCTGTCGTCAGCGCGGAAGGAAAAGGCGACGTCCGGCGCACGAACATGGTCAGCGAAGACGAGGCGATTCGAAAGGCTCCCAGGGGCGATGCCGTTGATCGAGTCCTTCGCCCGCGTGAACACATTCCCGCACCACGCCTCGGATGTGATAGCTGCGACCAACCGGGCAATCTTCGCCTCAGTCGGATCGGCGAGATAGAGGGCGCCGACTTGGCCGGGCACGACTGTCACATCCACATCCGGTGCTGGCGTGACGCCGGCGCTGAAGCCTGCGGTACGTACGGTGTCGGCAACCGACGCGCGAGTATGGCCGGTGATGTGACCATGGTCAGAGGTCGCGAATATCTGCACGCCCTCTCCCCTTCCCTCCGCCTCCCACCAGTCGAGCACGCGGCCAAACTGTCGGTCGCAATGGGCAATGATTGAGCGCGTCGCCTCCGCGCCCGTGCCGTGGAAATGCGAGGTGACGTCCGGCTCGCCATAGGAAAGGATCGTGACATCAGGCCGGTATCGCGGCCAAACAACGTCCAAGAAGGCAGAGGAAATCCAGTCCTGTCCATTCCGATCCGGCTCTGTGTTTGGCGGCGCCGGGCTCAGTGGACCGACTTGCGCCTCGATGGCAGCTAGCGCATCGTCCGGCGTGCATGCCTCGCGAAAATGACCGGACAACCGGACGTGGCCGAAATCTTCTGCCTTGTGGTGGAAGAGCCGAGTTGTGCCCGGAGTGTTGGTGGCGAGCACGGCGAGGCTGCGGCCGGCCGCCGCCATGATCTCGCCGAGGGACGGCGCCGAATAGAGCCGCCCTCCGCTTTCGAGGTCGAGTCGACGCAACAGCACCGAGTCGGAGGTGTCAATGTAGCGCGACGGGTTGACAGAGCGGTCGACGTATTTGTTGCCCACCATTCCGTGTCGATCCGTGGTTGCGCCGGTGACGAGGCTTGGAAAGGCCGAGCGCGTCTCGCTCGGATAGATCGTGCGATGGTTCGTGAGCGTCACCCCGGCGGCTTTTAATCGGCAGAGGTTGGGTGTCAGCGCGGGACCGACGAGGTCGGGGCGCAGTCCATCGAAGCTGACGATAAGGAAGCGGAAAGGCATTCGTCAAACTCTCTTCGAGCGGACGGTTATGGCTGATTTAGCGGGCAGCGATTGGCCGCAATCGGCCGAGAAGAGAGAAGCGTCGCGGCGAATAAGGTGCGAGTTCGAAGGGTGGTGGACGGTTTTCGATGATATCTGCGACCGCGCGAGCGGTGTTGGGCGACGACGCAACTCCGATGTGCCCATGACCGAACGCATGGATTACGTTTGAGAGCCGGCTGGCCCGCCCAATGACCGGCAGATAGTCAGGTGTTGATGGTCGCGCACCCATCCAGAAGCGGACTCGGTCGGGATTGTGAGTAAGCCTATAGGCCCCAACGGTGAATTTCTTCAGAACTTCCGCGTGTCGCCAGTCGGCCGGCTCGTTGAGATGGGAGAATTCGACGTGTCCGGTAATCCTCAGACCGAAGCGCGACGGCGTGTTGGCCATCGGACCATCCATCAGCAGCAGACGGTTGCGTGGCAGCGGATCCATGTCCGAGATCTCAACGTGGTAGCCCCGTTCAGCTTCGAGACTGACCCGATCCCCCGCCGCCGCCGCCAGTGCCTTGGAGTGGATGCCGGCCGAGATCACCACATCATCGCAGACTACATCGCCATCATCAGTTACGACCGCGGTGACGCGATCGCTCTCCGAGCGGAACCCGAGCGCCCGTGCTCGCTTGAGCTCGACACCGAGGCTTAGGGCGCGGCGCACCAGCGCGGCAACATAAAGACCCGGCTTGACGCAATTATAGCCGTCGAGAACAACGCCGAACGTATAGCGCGAATCAAGTGCCGGTTCGCGACGGCGGATCTCCTCGGCATTGAGTTCGGTCCAGGTGCAGCCTGTCAGGCGCCGCAGGTACCAAGTCATCCCCATCCCCTCGGCCTCAAAATCGGCACGGGTGCGATAGACCTGGAGCTGGCCTTTGCGTTCGATTAAGTCCGAGACGCCGGCCTCGGCTGCCAACTCGTCGTGGCGCAGATGACAATCGGCAACGAGGGGATGAAGCGCCAAGGCGGTTTTCTCAACCCTTCGGGCCGAAAAGCCGGCAAGAAGAAACCGGATGAGCCAGGGCGCGAGCCGCGGCAGATGACACCAGCGGATGGTAAGCGGACCGACCGGATCGAGCAGGTAGCGCGGAAGCTTGCGCCACAGTCCGGGCAGCGAAAGCGGGACGACCAGGCTTGGGCTGAGCCAGCCACCGTTGCCGTAACTTGCGGCGTGCTCGCCGCCGGGTTCGCCGGGCTCGATGATGGTAACCCTGTGGCCGCGACGTGCCAGTTCGAGCCCGGTGACTGCACCGACAATCCCTGCGCCAATGACGACGATGTGCTTGGTGTTTGCCATGTTTTGCTTGTGATGATCGATAGCCATGTTTGTCGCGGTCATTTCTCGTAAGCCGGCCTGCGATTGTTCCTGGCCCATAGTGAAAAGCAGTCAGCTGTTCAGCTTCGCTGCTTCGCGAGCCAAAGCCTCGATCTCTGTCCAATGTCCGGCTTTGATGGTCTCGGCAGGCGCGACCCAGTTCCCGCCGACACAAACAACGCGAGCCGCCGAAAAGTACTCCCGTGCATTTGCAGGCGTGATCCCCCCGGACGGGCAGAATGATATCCGCGGTAGCGCAGCGCTGATTGACCTGAGCGCGGGAACACCGCCGGAAGCTTCCGCCGGGAAGAATTTCAGCGTGTCGTAACCCTTCTCCAGCAACGCCATCACCTCGCTGGTCGTGGAAGCACCCGGAAGAAGCGGCAGCTCCTCAGCCTCGCAAGCCGCGATCAACTGGTCCGTCGTGCCAGGGGACACGCCGAAGACTGCACCCGCCGCTTTGGCCGCCCGTACATCCCGAGCGGTTACCAAAGTACCAGCCCCGATCAGGCAGCCAGGGATGTCGACCATTGCTCGAATAACGTCGAGGGCGGCCGGCGTACGAAGGGTTACTTCGATTGCGACCAGACCGCCCGCGACCAGAGCTTCTGCCAGCGGTCGAGCATGTCTCACATCTTCGACCACAAGCGCAGGAACGACTGGGGCCAATGCACAGATTTCGTTTATGCGCGCGGATTTGAATGGCATTTCGCACCTTTGTCGAAGTTTGCATTGGCGGCTGCAGGGCTGGGCACCGGCTGCATCGTGGCCTTTAGCGCCTCTTCCGCCCTGCCCCACGCCTGGGGAAAATGGGAAGCCTTCAGTAAATTGCGCCCGATGATCACATTCATGAAGAATTTCATGCCAGACAATTTCGGACCTTCTTCACTTGACTGCCCCACCCGTCAGCCCCTCGACGAACCATTTCTGTGCAACGATAAATGCGATGATGAGGGGCAAGACGACGAGTGTTGCCGCGGCCATGAGTGGGCCGTAGTCATTGCCGGCCTCTTCGTTCTTGAAGGCCATGATGCCGAGCGGGGGCGGCATCAGGTTCTCGGAGCGCACTGCGATCAGCGGCCAGAAGAGGTCGTTCCAGTGGCTGACTACGGAAAAGATCGAGAAGGCGATGATGGCCGGAAGTGCCATCGGCACCATAATCCTCCAGACGATCGCTAATTCCGAAAGGCCGTCGAGACGGGCAGCATGGACGACATCATCGGGAATGGTCTTGAAGAACTGACGAAACAGAAAGATACCGAATGGCGAGACTACGTAAGGAAAGACAAGCGCCGCATACGTGTCGAGGATACCGATCTGATAACCGAGAATGAAGAGCGGCATCGAGAGTACCTGGTACGGCAGGAGCAGGCTGATAAGCACCATGCCGAAAAGCAGATCGCGTCCGGGAAACCGCAGCTTGGCCAGAGCATACGCGCAGGGCGCGCAGACGATGATCTGTAGCGCCAGGACGAGAGCACAGACGATCAGACCGTTGCCCATGTAGCGCAGCAACGGTGCCGTCGTCAGTGCCTTCGTATAGTTCTCGACACCATAGAATTGCGCGGGCCAGAAGGAGAAGCTCGCCCGAAAGATCTCACCCGGGGTCTTGATCGATAGCGACAGCATCCAGACGAACGGGACGAGAATGAGCGCGCCGGTGACGAGCAGCACCGCATGGCGAAGAATCGCGGCCGGTGGCGACAAGCAATTGCTAGAGCTGGTTGGGCTCATTGGTAATGTACCTTGCTGTCCATGACGCACACCTGCACGAGTGTGAGCGTCACGACGATGGCGAGAAACACGACGGCAACGGCGGCGCCATATCCGGCGTGCAAGTACTCGAAGCTCTCACGATAGAGCGTGTAGAGCAGCACTTCGGAAGCATGGCCGGGGCCGCCCCCAGTTAGGATTTGGATCGTATCGAATGCTTGGAAAGCCCGCAGGGCCACCACAATCACGACAAACATCGAGACGGGCCCGAGCATGGGGAGGGTGACGATGCGCAGCCGGTCGAGCCAAAAGTCAGCACCATCTACATTGGCAGCATCGTAGAGATCTTGTGGGATGCTCTTGAGACCGGCGAGAAACAACACCATGGCATAACCGAGGTTTTGCCAGATACCGATGACAGCTAGCACCGGTAGAGCCGTATCCTCGTCGCGCAGCCAGTTGGCGGTCGGTAGGCCGACGGCAGCGAGAACTTGGTTGACGAGGCCGATCGTGGGATGCAGCAGCGCCTCCCAAGCGATGGCCATAGCCGTGAGTGTCGCCATGAATGGCAGAAAGTGGATGGCGCGGTAAAAGGAGCGGCAGGACTTTCCACGCTCGATCAGAAGCGCAATCAGAAGTCCGAGCGCGACGGTGCCCGGCACGACGATCAGAACGTACAGCACAGTGTTGATGAGCGAGGCTCTGAAGCCGGCGTCAGCGAAGATCGCGCGAAAGTTGGCAAGCCCGACGAAGGAGAGCGTCCCCGCGCCGAACTGCCAGTCCGTGAGCGCGATGACGAATACGCCAGTCACCGGTAGGAAAAATAGGACCAGCAGAAAGAATACCGCCGGCGCGGCCAGCGTCCAAGCTGCTAGCGTTTCCGTCAACGCACGCCCCGGTGAGATCGCGGAGGATGCTCGAAAGCCGCCGATCGGGAACGGTTTGTCGGAGGCGGCGGAAGGAGCAAGGGGCTCGCTCATCGGGCGATCTCCCGCATGGGCAGGATCGTTGCGCGGCCGGATTCCACTTCCCGGCGGAAGCGCTGGTGAGCCGGATGGCACATCATTGCTCAGGCGACCGCCACGCGCCGCAGCCCGGTAAAGTCGGCCGGTTCGCAAGAGGTCAGGCCGCATTTTCTTCGAAGACTGTCGATGAATACGAATGCCATAGCCGTCAATTCCAAATCTTCATGCAAGCGTTTCGGAGCACGGAACTGAGATCGCATATCCCGTTTGGACGTGTCCTGACGTGCGAGCCGTTAGAAAGCCGAACTGCTACAGTCGGATGACTATCATCGAATAATTAGATACAGACTTGCGTATATACGATGATGTTTTCCGCGCCGGGACAGATTTCGGAAACAAGAGCTCTCGGTGAATGCGGTGTCGCACCGTTGATGGGGGCGTTCTCGAACGTGACGCGGGTGGCAACAATCTCGGAGTCGCCCCCGGCCTCAGCTGCCGAAGATTCCAAAACGACGCTTACAACGGGCCTATTGCAGGCGATCACGACCGCGTTCGTCTGACCTGTGGTGGTCACCGCGCTGCAAGCGAGGCCAACTTCGGCGAAGCACACAAAGCATCGCAATTGTCGTACACTTCATTCAAGAATGCGATTAGCCGATTGGAGAGCCCGTTTGCGAATGAGTAGAAGTCGCCCCGCAAACTTTCCGTCGAACTTCGCAGGTGTTCTATTTTGTCTCTCGTTTCAGATCGGCTCAAAGCTATCCGTCCATCGGAAACTAAGGCCATGACCGCGCGAGCCGCTGAGCTACGCGATCAGGGTGGTGACGTGATCACGCTCAGTGCGGGCGAACCGGATTTCAACACGCCGGCCGCTATCTGCGAGGCCGGCATCCGGGCAATCCGCGACGGGCGGACGAAATACACCCCGGTCTCCGGCATCAAGCAACTGCGCGAGGCGATCCGAAAGAGCTTCGGCCGCGATCACGGTCTCGACTACGGGATCGACCAGATCACTGTCGCCTGCGGCGCCAAGCAGGTCGTCTTCAACGCACTCTTCGCCAGCCTCGACGCAGGTGACGAGGTGGTGATCCCGACGCCGTGCTGGGTCTCCTACCCCGATATGGTGGCCCTCGCCGGCGGCAAGCCGGTTCTCGTCGCCTGTGATGAATTCCATGGCTTCAAGCTACGCCCGGAGGCGTTGGAAGCAGCGATCACGCCTCGCACTAAGTGGCTGATGCTGAATTCGCCCTGCAATCCGACCGGAGCGGTTTACAGCCGAAGCGAGCTCCTGGCGCTCGCCGCGGTGCTCCGCCGCCATGCGCATGTCCACGTGCTGTCCGACGATATCTATGAAAAACTCACCTACAGCGCCGACTTCGCCACGATTGCCGCGATCGAGCCGGACCTCTACGACCGCACGCTGACGGTCAACGGTGTATCCAAGGCCGACGCAATGACCGGTTGGCGCGTCGGCTATGGCGCGGGGCCTTCGTCGCTGATCAAGGCCATGAATTTGATCCAGAGCCAGACCTCTTCGCACACCAGCTCGATTTCGCAATATGCTGCCATCGAGGCGCTCTCCGGCGGCAGAAAGCATATCGAGGAATTCGCGAGCGCTTTTCTGCAGCGCCGCGATTTGGTTGTCGCCAAGCTGAACCAGGCCGATGGACTTTCATGCCGGATGCCGGACGGTGCCTTCTACGTTTTCCCCTCCTGTGCAGGTGTTATCGGCAAGCGCACGCCGAAAGGCAAAATCATCGAAACGGACACGGATTTTGCGATGTATCTGCTC
This sequence comes from Bradyrhizobium sp. IAR9, assembly GCF_013408065.1. Classification (NCBI taxonomy): domain Bacteria; kingdom Pseudomonadati; phylum Pseudomonadota; class Alphaproteobacteria; order Hyphomicrobiales; family Nitrobacteraceae; genus Bradyrhizobium; species Bradyrhizobium sp. IAR9. Next base: position 428,372 of record NZ_JACBZW010000004.1, on the reverse strand, counting down.
GACGAATTTGCCGTAGCAGTCGTACCCGGCAGCGGCTTCATGGCGTCGCCCTATATCCGCATTTCCTATGCCTGCTCGCTCGAGGATCTCAGTCGCGCCTCCGACCGCATCATCGCCGCCTGCACGGTCCTCACCTGAAGGAAATACCGATGTCCCCTGCCAAACGCCTCCGCGCCCGCATGGCCGAAACCGGCCTTGTCCACATCATGGCCGCCCATAGCCCGCTTTCGGCAATCCTCGCAGAAGAAGCCGGTTTCGATGGCTTGTGGGCCTCCGGATTCGAGTTGTCGGCACTTTACGGCGTTGCGGACATGAGCGTGATCTCAATGACACAACATCTCGACATGCTGCGAGCGATCGCCGGACGCACGACGCTGCCGATCGTTGCCGATATTGATACCGGCTATGGCAATGCTATCAATGTCATCCATGCGATCAGGGAATACGAGCGAGCCGGCGCCAGCGCCGTCGTCATCGAAGACAAGACCTTTCCAAAAGTAACGAGCCTTGTTGCCGGCGGACGCCAGCAATTGCTGCGCATTGAGGAATTCCGGGGCAAGATTGCGGCGGCCGTCGCGACACGGCAGGATCCGGATTTCCTCGTCATCGCTCGTACCGAAGCTCTGATCGCAGGTGTTGGAGAAGCGGAAGCTCTGCATCGGGCCAACGCCTATGTGGACGCTGGCGCCGACATGATCCTGATCCATTCGAAAGAGAAGAATCCCTTGGAGATCGAAAGCTTCTCGCGCGCTTGGAACGAGTTGGTGCCGTTGGTGATCGTGCCGAACGCTTACCCGGATCTCGACGCCGAGCGCGTCAAGGCACTCGGTAATATTCGCATGATGATCTACGGCAACTACGGTATCCGCGCTGCTGCAACTGCCATGCAGGAGACCTTCCGTCGGATCATGGCGGACGGCGGCGTTCAGAACGTGCACAAGGACATTCTCGCAGTTGAGGAGGTTTTCAGGCTTCAGAGGATGGACGAGATTAAGGCAGCTGAAGCTCGCTTCCTGCGCTGAAGGCGTTCTCCTCGAGAGGTAGCGTGTTTCGGCTGGAGAAGAGCGATAGCGCCGACCGTTCTCACGGCGCGCATAAGAAGCGTCTCTGGAAAACGCTACCGTTATCAATTCGACTCCTGAGTCCGATCGTACGGAGTACCAACTAGCGGGTTTTGTGAGCGAGATATTGTTGATATGCAGGAATCGCAGATTCCAGGGTCGATGGTTCGCGCGGCAGCCTTTCGGAGCAGATGTTTGAGCTTGGCGAAGGCCTGTTTGATCGGATTGAGGTCAGGGGAGTATGGCGGCAGGTTTCTTGAAAGTTGTGAGAAGATCAACCGGAGATTGTGGCGCACGGTCAACGAGACGGGATCGTGAAAACAGATCATGGATACGCGCCTTGAGCACGCGAGGTTGAATTAAACCCGCTCCGTGAACTCCCATACGGGCCAGCGGTATATGATGGCCGCAGCAAAAGGCCGGACACATTTCAGCACCCGACCACGCTCCGTGCTCCTCGAAAGTTTCTTCTTGCACCAACGGTGGCGTCCACACATGTCCATGACGACGATATCGCCGCGTCGAAGGGGCGGCAGAAGAACTTTCCCGAATAGATCCAAGAGCTGTCGCCATCGATTGGCCCCCCGATGAACCGTGGCGTATCGACCCGGTCACGGCGCGGAGCCGCCAGGATGGTCATGGTCTTCCTGCGGCCTTGGAGAACCTTGGCGGCAAGTGCCGAGATGAGCAACCATCGGCACGCCGATTGCCTGCTCGTGGGGCTCGCAACCTCAAGAGCCAAAAGGCTTCCGACTGGCATATCGGAGGCCTTCCTCGGACATCTAAAACAGATAGCCACCTACTCAGGCTGGCCGCTCCAGCTTTGCCAAGTTTTCCGAGAGATCCTTTCTCCTACCTTAGTTGAAAGGATCTCACCAATTTCGCTGCGCGCGCAGGAGAATGCTTACCGCGCTCTGGTCCTTCAGCTCAAACTTAGCACCCGGCTTGGCGACACCCGACTGGAGCGGCAGCGTCACAGTACTTCCGCCCACGTACTTCTGATCGAGCATGGCGTAGCCCAGCTCGGCCGTAAACGCCAGGTTCTTAATCGGCGTCCAGATTGTGCGTGTACCAACAACCCCGTAGTTGAAGTCGGGATTGCAACCGGCACCCCCGCTCGAAAGCGTCAGGCCTGTGACGAATGCACCGCAAATGTAGCCCTTGGCTGTGCTGTTATACCGGACAGCACCCCACCCTCCAAAGAGACTGGTGGCCCAGTGTGGATCCCAGTTGTGGTTGTACCCAGCGTTGACGCCATAGGTCGTGGTCAGCTCCTGACCGGCACCGGCGACGAAGACGGAGTCAGACACACCGCCAATTCCGAGACTTTGGTAAGCACCCGCCACGCCCGTACTACCGTACATCGCGTAGGTCGTCGACATATAGCTGTTGAAGGCATAGCGGCTTGCACCGTTAGCATACACGCCAGTCGCATTGAACGTGTCACCCGGACCAGTCGGGATGTTCTTGATCGATAGGGCCAACTGTCCGGCCCAGCCCCACTTGTCACCCGGATGATCGGTCGACTCGGTGCCGCCGTAATACGCGGCATGGTTGTCATGTGCAGCGACTGAGGCCTGAAAGAGGCCCCAAGCTTGGTCAACACGAAGCATAGCAATGAGATCTGGAGCTCGCGCGCCCCCGATGTCGTTGGCACCGTACGCACCGGTCGCTAGACCTGCCGGCGTCGCGGCGCTCACGTTCCAGATATTGGTTGTGTATCTGGCGACCTGATCCTGGGCCGAGAAGGAAGCTGTGATGCCCTGACCGAAGTCGGCTGTATACGTGAACTGATTCACGGCGTCCCCGCCGCCGCTGCCCGGCAGCTCGAAGAAGATGTTCGCCGGATACTCGAGCCAAGGCGTGTTGAATTGCGACTGCGCCTGACCGAAGGTGAAACCCGCGAACTGGATGAACGCGTAGTTCAGGAGGAGTGAACCGCCCGCGATGGAGTCGCCGGAGTACGTCGTGGCGCCGCCATTGAGACCGACGCCAGCGGCGGCGTAGCCCCCCGTAGTCCACTGGAGAAGCACGTCGAAATACGTCCGAACTACGCCGTACTCAGTCGCCGTGCGAGTATCGATGTTAAGGCCCTCACGAGAACGAGTGGTGTAATAGTTACCGAGACGGTTGTTAGCGCCGGTCACGCCGTTCACGCGGCCTGGCAAGAGGGTTGTCTCAGCGCGCAGGTACCCACCCAGTTTGATACAGGTATCGGTCCCCGGGATGTAGTAGAATCCGGCACCATACAGCGAGCAACCCTTCACGTACTCGTTCGCTTTGACTTTCGCGGGAAGGTCAGCCGCCTGTGCCCCCCCTAACGCGATCAAGCTTGCCGCTGAAGTTAGTGCAGCTCGTTTGATCGTTCCATGTGAGCCAAAGTTCATGTTTGCGAATGTCATTTGCCACCCTATTCGTCCCGAATTTGCGCGGCCGACGCAGTATCGTCGGAAGACAATCATTCGGTGACAAACATCAAATAATGCGATGAGACATTCTGATTTGGTGATGGATGTTTGCTGGGCATGATCGTCTAACTTCAAGCTGTTGCGTTTTGAGGGGCGGCGAGGCTCAAAGAGCTTGGCGGCTCGCTCAAACGGCAGTTCGGCCGCTCGGGAAGGGCGCTGCCCAAATCGCGCTGTAGCGAGCGAGCGGCCGGGCGCGATTTCAGCCGTATGCTCCTAGCTAGCCCACAAGCGAAGGCGGTTCGTCCTTCTCAGTCAGGGCAAACTGAATAGCCGTCGCAAAGCGCTCTTCTCAACGGCCAGGCCACCGTGCCCGATATTTTTGGGAACTCAGATCCTTTTCCAGACGAGCCTGATGCGCCCCACAAAGCCGGGGGTCCTTTACCAGCGTCTCTGGGGTTACGTTTTCGGTCGGGCTCAGAAGCCACGTTCTGCGGACCTTGACCCCTCGTGCCGCAAGAAGATGGTCCTCGGGACTGGACCAGAAACAGGCCGCTATTCACAAACTTATGGTCGTTTAGATCCACGAGAATCTCGCTCGACAAACCAACTAAAGGACCAAGATCGAGTTCTCGCCTACAAGAACTCCCCACCGAGCCGTGTCGATCTCGCCGGAGAACTGGCGCAACAGACATTTCGGAACAAAGTGCTGGTTTTTATAGTCGGCCATTTTGGCTAGTCATTTTTGATCCGTGAGACAACAAAGTGGCATGAAATCCAGAGATAATGCGGAGCAGCCTGTTGCGGCAGTGCTGCGCGATATATAGCGATCCCAAGAGAAACGAGAAGCAGATCGAAGTCTAGGCTTGCGCGGCGTCAGCGAGGGGGCGCACACTCTGCAGATCATCCCCATTGTCGAGAGTTGACGTTGAACGTTGTAGCCGCATGATCCAGCCTCGTAGACGAACTCGACGACACCATGTCGACGCGCCAGACTCCGCGCGAGTTTGCCGATTGCGACCTCCTCATCGGTCGCAAAGCCAATCGACTACATGCTGCGCCGCTGGGATCGGTTCACTCGATTCATCGATGAAGGGCGGATCTGCCTGACAAACATTGCGGCGGAGCGCGCGCTGCGCGGCTTTGCTCTCCGCCGCAAGTCCTGGCTGTTCGCCGGCTCGGAACGCGGCGCTGATCGCGCCGCCATCATGGCGACGCTGATCATGACCGCAAAGCTCAACGACATCGATCCGCAAGCCTGGCTGGCGGACGTCTTGGCCCGCATCGCCAGCACCCCGCAAGGTCGGCGCCAAAGTGCCCACTTGGCGAAGACCTTCGTCGGCTTCAAGCGTATTCCTCGCTCTGCCGTAGCACACCTTGAGCTGGCCGTAGCAAGAGACGGGTCGAATTCGCCAAGGTGAACAAACGCGTCGAACTCTGAGTTCCTGACGGCAACCATCAAACATCCAATATGGCCAGTTGTAGCAACTTCCGTGCCAATTTGTGGTGATGTGCAGTGGTCATTACGGTCAACTACCACCGTTAGTAATTGATCTAGGTGATCGTAGATGCGACCTATCGGTTAATGAACGCCAAGCTGCTCAAGCGCACCTGCAAGGAGTTCGGCATGCGATATCAACCACAGGATCCGGCGCGATCGCCGAGCATGACGCTTTAAAACCTTGCTGGGTCACCATGCTGTCGATTGGCTTTCCTGTCGGCTACGCTCGCGCCAACAACTCTTCACGGCGCCAACTCGTCAACGAGCTCGAACGCATCAAGTCTAGCTGTCTTCTGAACATGAGCTCGTCTGTTGGCGATCGGCAGCCCTTACCAATTTTGGTGAAGTGTCAGCCGGGGACCCGCCTCTCCTGCGGCATCGATCTATGCGGCCGTGTTCAATTAGAAGAAAGCGATGCCGGCAGTGATGAAGGGGGTGCCGGTCTCGATGAGCTCCTCGTCGACTACGAGCCTGCCCGAGCGGAGGATCGATCTCTGCCGAAACAGATCGCGTTGCGGCGCGCTACTTCGGATCACCTTCATATCGTGGGTGCAGGCATTCACGGTCGATGATTTGGAGGCGTTCGCATTCTTAACCGTCCAAGCTAACGCTTGCTGTTTACTGCTTACCGCGAAGGGCCTGTCAAATCTGCAGCGAGCCGCGCACCGATCCGACGATATGTTTGTGTGAGTAAGGGAATTAGCCTTCGCCGACAGCAACAACTTTGCGCGCGGCGAGGAGAAATTGCTGGTAAAGCGATGTTACTGTGCGATCACCAGATGCTTCAGGAGGGAGGCGCCTCCGAGAACGAGCCGCCGTCTAGACGATTTCCCACGCTGTTCGAGGCTGGCGATTGTCTAGCGGGGTGGAATTTAGCTTCCCTGTCGCATGGAGACAACGATGGGCTTATCGAAGCGAAAGCGAAGGAGAAAGCGTTGAGCGTCTTTGAACCCACGAATTTCGGTAGTGAGAAGCTAACCGCGACCTCAACTGATTGGGTCTATAGACGTATCGGTGTCGAACCGATCATCAATTGTACAGGCACTCGGACGAACTATGGCGGCAGCAACCCCAGCTCAAACGTCATGGATGCAATGTTGGCCGCTTCAAGACATTTTGTTGATCTCGATGAGCTTGCCGAAGGGGCCGGGGCCTATATCGCCAGGCTAACGGGCGCGCAGTGGGGGATGGTATCTGCAGGTAGTACGGCCGCTCTCGCGCTGGCGACGGCTGCTTGCATTGCAGGAAATGACCCCGAGGCGATGCTACGCTTGCCTGAGACAGGCGAGCTTTCCTCCGACGTCATCGTCATCAAATCACACAGATTTCCATATGATAATGCCATCCGCCACATGGGAGGAACTATCGTCGAAGTTACAGACCAGCGCGAGCTGGGAAATGCACTATCGAATAGGCCCGCGATGATATGCGTTCTCGGACGGGCAGAGGCCGCTGGATTTATCGGACTGGAGAATCTTCGCGGACAAGCTCCGAACATTCCCATAGTTGTCGATGCGGCGAGCCTGCCTCCCACAAGTCCGGACGTATGGCTCGCGCGGGGCGCCGACCTCGTTATCTACTCTGGCGGCAAATGCATTCGAGGCCCGCAATCCACCGGTTTTCTCATTGGACGGAAAGATTTGTGCCGCGCGGCTTGGCTAAATGGGCCCCCTCACCATGCCATTGGCCGAGGAATGAAAGTCGGAAAGGAGGAGATTGTCGGCGCACTTACGGCCCTGGAAGACTGGCTGTCAAACGGATCACGTGACACAGACAAGCATTATTTGATTCTAGAGGTACTCGTCGAGCAGTTGCACGATGTTCCTATAACCAGCAAAATCGACAAACCCAATGGAGCGGTCGCCCCCAGACTTTTCCTGTCGTGGAATAGTGAAATTACGATAACGGGAGAACACATTTGCCAATTTGCGTTTGATCGGCATCGCGTGAAGTTGCAAGACTTCTGGGCAACCGACTCGTCGTTGTTGATTGACCCCTTTAACATCCAATCAACGGCTGAAGCCAAGACAGTAGGCCTTTCTATTGCAGAAGCCTTTCGGATGGCATCATTGGGCGCCATTAATAGTCAAAAGATCCCAGAAGCTCATGCGAATTTATCCGGGAAATGGCAAGTAAATCTAAGCTTTTTGTCCGTGCAAGCACTACATACTTTCCAACTCACACAACTAAGCGACGGCGCAATCGAAGGATTTCATCACGGACGATTTGGATCCTCGTCAATCGTCGGACGCATATCAGGGGTGGATGTCACCCTTTCCTCGAGAAGCGAGGATGATCCAACGAATATATACTTCCAGTTTCATGGATTGATTGAAGGTAATTTACTTGTGGGAACAGTTTCCACGGGCGCCGCTCCCCGCGAATTTGCAGCTCGTAGCTTCTGCTCTCAATTTGGAACGGGCACCTGGACAGCCTTTCGTATTTGAACAACCTGCAATAGAGCGATTGATTGGCTAGAATTGAAAGTGACGTAGTCCAGGTGGATCAACCTTCGATCATCCAGCGTTGGAGCGCCGCATCGGACACACGATGACCACCGATTGAAATGGACCCGCATAGTGGGACCGCGTGAACCGGTTTCTGTTTGAAAGCCGACCGCTCCTTCTCCTACTATCATGTCGCACGGGCTGTCGTCTGCTGTTGTTGCCGCTGTGGGCATGTGGGCGCGGCGGCGTTGTCCATCATGTCCACAGGGGCGTTCCCTGTTGCCGCGCGCCAGACGGCGATCGGCGTGCGGAGCCGAGCGCCTGATGAAGGCGATGCTCGTTGTAGAAGGCGATCCAGCTGGCGATCCGCCCTTGGCCTCGCGGCCGTCGGCGTATCTCTTCAGGTAGATGCCCTCGTGCTTGAGCGATCGTAGACACGTTCGATGGAGACGTAGTCCATCCAGCGCCCACGTCCGTCCATTGGAGATTCGGACTCCGGCGCCCGGGGGGAGCGCGCCGGTGAACGCGGCGCTGATGAACTGGCTGTCCTGGTCCCTATTGTCGCGACGATGCTTCGCATCGCGCTGAGATTTCCGGCTTGCCGTGTGTGGCCAGGGCATCGCCGAGCGCCGCCACGCAGAACGAGACATCCATCGTGCTCGACAGTCGCCACACCAGGATGGTGCGGCTCATCCGGTCAATAATCGCCACCAGGTAGAGGAGGGTAAGCGATGTTCTCAGGCCACGCGCCAGTGTTCTCGGGTAGCGAGATAGGCCCAGGGTAGCAGTTCGTCGATCTGGCTGTTCGGGTGGCCGTTGACGATGCGGGTGATGACGTCGGCGAGATAGGCGTGGGGTTCGATGCCAATGAGCTTACAGGTTTCGATCAGTGAGGCGATGACGGCCCAGTGTTCGCCGCCGCCGTCCGAGCCAGCGAACAGAGCGTTCTTGCGGTTCAGCGCGATTGGGCGGATAGCGCGCTCGACGACGTTGGAATCAATCTCGATGCGACCGTCGGCAATGAAGCGCGTCAGCCCGTTCCAACGCGACAGCGCATATCGAATGGCCTCCGCGAGTTTGGTCTTCTGGCTGATCAGACCAAGCTTGGCGCGCAGCCAGGGTTCGAACTCGTCGACGATCGGCCGGCTCTTCTCTTGGCGGACGGCGCGACGCTCGTCGGCGGTGCGGCCACGGATCTCGGCTTCGATGACGTAGAGCCCAGCGATACGTTCAAGCGCCTCGCTGGCGATTGGTGCGGGGCCGGCTGCGGCGAGTTCGTAGAAGCGCCGGCGCACATGGGACCAGCAGAACGCCAGTTCAACGTCACCGCGCTCGGCCAGGACCCGATAGCCGGCATAGCCGTCGACCTGCAGGATGCCGGCAAAACCCGCGAGGTGGACGATCGGTCGTTCGGCCTTGCGATCGGGAGCGTAGACATAGGCGACGGCGGGCGGGTCCGTGCCGCCCCAGGGCCGGTCGTCGCGGGCATAGGCCCAGAGCTGGCCGGTCTTGGTGCGGCCGCGTCCAGGATCGAGCACCGGGGCGGTGGTCTCGTCGGCAAACAATTTTGACGACTGCTTCAGCCTCGCGAGCAGCCGCTCATGCACCGGCCGCAACAGGAAGGCTGCTCGCCCGACCCAATCGGCCAGGGTCGAGCGATCCAGGTCGAGGCCCTGGCGGGCGTAAATTTGAGCCTGCCGATACAGCGGCAGATGGTCGGCATATTTGGCGACGAGCACCTGCGCCACGGTGGCTTCGGTCGGTAGCCCGCCATCGATCAGCCGCGCCGGCGCCGGTGCCTGCGCCATGGTCTCGCAGGCCCGACAAGCATACTTCGGCCGCCTTACGACTAGGACCCGGAACTGGGCTGGGACGATATCCAGTCGTTCGCTCACATCCTCGCCGATCCGGTGCAGCGCCTGCTGACAGCACGGGCAGGCGTGATCGTCGAGGTCGATCAGCATCTCGACCCGCGGTAGATGCGCCGGCAGCGCTCCTCTGTTCCTGCGGCGCCGTGCGGCTCGGCTTGATCGCTCGGCCGCATTGGCTGCATCGGTCGCGGCGTCACTGCTCGCCTCGACCTGCTCGACCTCCTCCAGGCCGAGCAGCACTGGTCCTCCGGCAGCGCCTCGGCCCGGCGGCCGAAGCGATGACGCTGCAACTCCTTGATGATCTGCTCGAGCCGCGCGGCGCGCGCCCGTTCGACCAGCAGCATCGCCTTGAGCGTGCCGGGATCGTCCGGAAGCGTGTCGGCCGTCGTCATGATGCGATTACACCATGCGTCGCGGCACCCCGCGAGCGCGACATGCATACTGATTCACTGTGCCGCAGTTCAACTCGCCTGGATCGGCGACGGTGTCTCGCGCGCAGCGTGGACGCGCTTCCAGTCCAATCCTTCGAGCAAGGCCGACAGCTGCGCCGCGGTCAGGCGAATGACGCCGTCCTGCACGTTGGGCCAGCAGAACGAACCGGTCTCAAGCCGCTTGGCGAACAGGCACACACCCGTGCCGTCCCAATAGATCAGCTTCACCCGGTCGGCGCGCTTGGCGCGGAACACATACACGGCGCCAGAGAACGGATCGGCCTGGATGCTCTCACGCACCAGGGCCGCGAGCCCTTCAGCACCCTTGCGGAAGTCAACCGGCCTGGTCGCCACCATCACCCGCACCGCGCCCGTCGGACCGATCACGTGCAGGTCTTCAGCGCATGGATCACGGCCGCAACCGTCGCGGCCTCCGCGCCGCGGCCGACCCGGACGGCGACGCCGTTGATCTCGAGCTCGATGATGCCGCTGTTCTCGGCGCCCTCGGGCGTCTTCCGGAGGCGTCGGCGCTGCCGCGGTGAGCGCTCCGGCGGCGTGGACGATAGGGTAACGACAGCGGGCACGAACGCCTGCGGCGCGTGGGCCGCAGGGATCGCAACCGGCTGTCGCATTTGCCGGCGCCACGTAAACAGCTGTTGCGGCGACAATCCGTGCCGCCGCTCGACCTCCGATACCACGGCACCCGGGGCCAGCGTCTCCTCGACGAACCGTGCCTTGTCGTCGGCCGAGAACTGCCGGCGCCGACCGGTCTCCGTGATGACCTCGACCCGACGAACCGAGGTGCTAGGCTCAAGCATATGGTCAAGCTTAGACACAAGCCGATCTCCAATCAGAGATCGATCATTCCTCGCTCAACGCCTTCAATGGAAGGTGGGGCCGAAACAGCGCTTACAGAGGAGGAAGCCCTGTCCGACTTGGATGTAGGTGTTGTCTGGCCGTCCAGACGTGATTGAGGCAGTCGATTGTGAGTTTGCGCAGTAGATACGGATAGATCTCTTGGCCGGCAGCAGGCCTCATTGTGCGAGGCCGGAGCTCCGTAATCGCCATCTTGCGCATCGGCCGTTGCACGCGCTTGCGGTTGATCCGCAGGCCTCGGCCGCGCGGCATCGCCGTCATGCGGCGCGAGCCTAGAAACGGCCACGCCGTGAACAGCTCGTCGATCAGGCGCATCGGTGCGGCGTCGTTGTCAATGGCCGGCGGCCGCGGCCGGCAGATGCCGGAACGCGCAACGCGGACCAGGGCGCGTTGTCTTCTGATCGACACGTCCGATCGCCGCGCTCGAACATCGCTCGGCGGTCCGGCGCACTCATCTTCCGGACCTCTTGGCTAAAAATCTCGCTCCACCGTGAGCTGGCCGATCTTGGCATGCAGCTTCTCGACCTCTCGCTCGCGATCGCCTCGGCATCCCGGCCGACGCCGGCGTCGAAGGCCCGCCCTGCGTTCTCCAGCAGCTGCGTCTTCCTGGCGTAAATCTGGATGGGGTGGACCTCTTAGCGATGGGCCAGAGGCCAACGGTCGCCTGTTCCCGCACCGCCTCCAGGGCAATCTTCAAAGCGGTGTCAATCTTGCGTCTCGTCTTCGTCATGGTTCGCTCCGTTTGTCAAACGGAGCGGCCGATCTCCAACTTAGTCCCTGGTCCCAAAAACCGGGTCCATTTCACTCAGCGGGACCCCTGCTGCCCTATACGACTTCCGCAACTAAGATAGCTGCGGAAAAATCAAATGCGCATCTGCACGGCGGGCCCGTGTTCCTCGCTCAGGCTATGGTAATGCGATCAATGTCGTCCATGCCATCAGCGAATCGAGCGTGCCGGCACAAGCGCCGTTGTCGTCGAGGACAAGACTCTTGCATAAATGGTATGAGCCTTGCTGCTCATGGCGTCAGAGGAATTCGAGGGGAAGATCGAGGCACATCACGACAAGACCGCCCGGATTTTGTCGTTATCGCCCGCGCCGAAGCCTTGATCGCAGGTTGGGGAAGCGCAAGCCTACGTCGGGCACAAGCCTGCGTCGGGCACAAGCCTATGTAGAGGCTGGCGCGGACATGATTTGATCCATTAGTAAAAGAAGGATCATACCGAGATCGAGAGCTTTTCGTGCGCCTGGAGCGGATCGGTACCACTGGTCATTGTGCCGAACGCCTACCCGGATCTCGACGCCGAGCGCGTCAAGGCGCTCCGCAACTTCCGCAAGATGATCTACGGCAACTACGGCATTTGCGCTCCTGCTACGGCCATGCAGGAGACCTTCCGCCGAATTATTGCCGACGGCGGCGTCCAACACGTCCACCGCGACATTCTACCGGTTTAGGAAATCTTCAGACTTCAAAGGATGGGCGAGGTGAAAGCAGCCGAAGCTCGCTTCCTTCGCTGAACACGCCTTTGAGTGCCCTTCGATACCTAACAATAATGTTGGATCTACACCGGATACACAAAATTTCAGCTCAGGCGCTATCCTGAGGCCGTCAGGATAAACGGCTTTGTCCTTTACGTCGCGTGCCCCCGAGTGAGATATGAGTGATCGCGCCAAGCAAACTCACGACGCTCTTAAAGATTTCTCTGAAACAAGCCGCTGTCAGCAATTGAAGGTGCGCGCCATAGCGTACAAAACGTACAAATGACGCCAATTTTTGGCGCGAAGCAGCCTTGATACGCAGCAATCCGGCTGTACGCATCGAATAATGTGATTAAGCATCCATTTGTGGAATGGCCTGCCGTGGCAACTAGTGGATTTTCAAAATGCGACCGGAGCAGAAGATGGCTGCCGAAAACGATGAAGTGCCGCTCAACGCAATCCGGGTATTTGTGACCATTGCGCGAGAAGGAAGCGTAACGCGCGCGGCCAGCGCATTGGGGATAACCCAGAGCTCGGTCAGTCGTTACCTGGCTGTGCTCCAGGACTATTTCGGTACAGACCTCGTGGAACGGCGGGGTCGGCGGAGCGAATTGACGCAGTTCGGAAGACTTTTCGCCAGCACCGTTGCAGAGTCGCTTGATACGGTGTGCTTCACCGCCAAGCGGATGCGGCGGCGAAATCGATCGGGCGTTAACCGGATTGTGGTCCGTACATCGCTTTCCACGTTCGCTCACTCCTTTTTGATTCCGAATCTTCAGGCGTTCTCTGCCGAAATGGATGGCGTGGTCGTGGACGTGATCAGTTCATTGTCCCCGCCGACATCCTGCGACAATTTCGACATCTTGATTACGCGCGATCTTTCCGTCATTGAACCGGCCGACGATTGGGTAATCTACAATGAGGAGCTCGTATGCGTGGGCTCCCCACATCACGTAGCAGGAAAAACGCTCTCAATCGTTCGTTCAATGCCAATTCTGAACATCACATCCAGGCCAGACATACTGCCCACGTGGCTTAGGGCGATGAACCTGACCGCAAAAGACATAGAATCGGGAGCGCGATACGACCACAATTATCTTGCTCTACCGGCCGCCATAACAGGAAAATGCCTGCTGGTCGTACCTGAAATCATTGTCGCCGATCTCGTGCGCGGGGGCGCGCTGCATGTCATACCAGGATCGCGCGCGCCGAGTGGCATGCAATATCGGGCCTATTCGGTCGACCGCAGTGACAATCCCGAAATCGGGCGTGCCTTCTGCCGTTGGATCGCCAGGCTCTGTAAAAGGGCAGCAAGTGTGGAAGCAGCTTAACAACCTGGCCGGCGATACCGGACATTTCGACGGGATGGATCCAGACACAATAGCCAAACTCGAAGCGATTGTCCGTTCCCCGCGGCAAGACCAGTGGTGCAAGCGAGATCTGCGCCGTTACATTCGACTGTGCTTCGTCCGTCGCAAAGACCGAGCCCGAAGTTCTGCGTGAGCATGCCGCGCAAAGATGACATCGCTCGCTGACTTTCAAGAGTTATTGTCCAAGATCCCTGTCTGCAGCTAGCCGACCAGCCAAAAGCTCAGGAGGCGTCGTCCTTGTCTTCGCCCTTGTGACGGAGCAAGTCACGATAGCCACCTCGCATGAGGCGCAGCCCCAGCTGAACCAGGCGAATGGTCCGGCTGCGCAGATCGTGTGTTTTCCAGCCTCGATCGGGAATGCGAGACTTGCCAAACAAGCGTTGCGCGATTTTGCGATAGCTATTGCCTTCCAACCACCCATCCACTGCACGCAAAGCGAGGATGTGCCGATGCCGGCCCCCGATCGATTGAGCGAGAGGGGGCGGCCTAACGGGGCGCTGTTCGAGCGCCAACCAAAATCGATGTGCAGCTTGCAAACGGAGGTCGAAGTTGCGGTCGAATGGCAGCTCGACGGCAAGCGATGAACCGCTCGACGGAAGTTCTTCCAACCAAAGGCGATGCTTCGCTCCTCCGAGCGGCAGGATTGCATGCCATCCATCCGGCGCTTCACGAAGTTTGCTGCCTGCCAGGTCGGCAAAGTCAAGTTCGTACGGTTTGGACGCTATCGAGCGGATCGCCGTGCGGACGACAAGCACGGTCGACAGCGCTTCAGGCGCCCAGAAAATAGCTTGTTCGTCGAACGTCTTTTGCGGATCAGCCGGAAAACGTCAGTCCCCACTTTCGTCGGAAGTGATCCGTCGCGCTGGATTGTTTGCTCCTAAGCACGGTCCTGAAGTCTTGTTGATACTCGCGATCGCGGCGTAGCCACTCCCAAGCTATGTCGGCCGTTTCTGCTTTCTTGACATCGTGGTATGCGCTCTCTGATCTCCAGTCGGCACCCGGCATGGTACTACTTTTCCCCGTATGTTCTTGATGCACACACAAGGAATTGCAGCCCGACAATTGTGACGATTTCTAGCTGTGTTCGTGCAGTTCTTCGCTGCTGGTCCACTTACGAGATAGAACGATCCACTTTTGCGATTGGAAAGAAAGTCGCGTCCGTCTCAGATGCCGTCACTCTTCACTTTTCGGCCAAGCGCGGCGCAGGAGATCTCGATAACCGTGACGAGCCGCCCACTTTGCGCGAGTCAGATGACTTTCGAAAGCACTGCGCGCGCGATCTGGCTCAAGGGTCGGATCAATACCAAGCACAATGCGCGCGACTTCGCGCCAGTCAGCGTTATCGGCTTCCGCATCGAGGAGACGCATGTAGATGACGGCGTGCCGCTCGTCGTATGGCGTAAGGTCGGGCGCACTGGGCGCCAAATCTGCGATTTTGGGATCGAGCGACACTGCCTGGAACTCCTACCAAACTGAAAAACCTCACAGATTCTGAGCGATGGTAACCCCCCTCACGGCATCTTGGTACCGGCCCAATTGTCGCGGTCTGCGCAATGCATCCCGCGGATACCTCGAATGGAAGCCGCGATGCCTGATCCGCGGTTTATCTCGATTTTGCTCGCCCCGACCCTCGTCGGTGTTGTTTTGACTGCAGTCCATATCCCTCGGAGCGCGATCAGCGCATTTGCTACCGTGCAAGCGCCTGCTCCCTTGTTGCCTGCGCGAAGAAATGGACGCGTGCGCTTTGGCTGACAAACCCGTTGCCTCCTCGCTGGCCGATGGTTTGGCTTGCTCGGTTCAGTCCGCCGGCGAGAACGTTGTTCTCAATTTCGAACTCCACGTAACCAAATTTTCCATTTGGTCGCGCCGCCGAGAAGAAAGCGCCGGTAATCTCGGTCAGCCATCGATTTTGCGGCGGCCAAATGGCTGACGAACGTTTCGCCGGCGCGCACTGGCCGAGATCAGGATCGATATGTAGCACGGTCCGAACAACCTCTTTCCGGTCGGCGTCGGCGGCTTCAAGAAGTCGCCAGAAGGTCACGAGATGCCGCGCCACGGGCAAGAGCACTGAACTGTCCGAATGGGGATCAGCGAGGATTCAGTGGGAGGGTCCGGGTGATCTTCGCGCGCGCAGCAGATCGGCGCAGTTCCAGTTCACAACGAGCGTGAGACGTCATTTTGTCAAGTATATCGGGGTGTAGTATATTGAGCAAGCGGCATCCTCTCTCGCATGGACTTGCGGGAGACATTCGCCACCAATTTGCGCCGTCTGCGCAATGCGAGGGGATGGTCGCAGGACGAGCTTGCGTTCGAGGCAAAGATAAGCCGTGGCTATTTGAGTGAGCTTGAAACTGGCGAGTACTACGTCAGCATCAAAATCATAGGTCGTCTCGCCGACAAGCTCGATGTTGAGCCTGCTGAGTTCCTGAAACGGCCTTCAAAAAGAGGGCGCTAGCTATACCGATCCCAATACCGGTCTTGCTCTCAATCCATCTCTTCTGGCTACCGTAGCCGTTGAATGCCGGTCTAGGAGGTTATTTCCGCCGGATGATCTTGCGCACGTGCAGCAGGTTGAGCAGGTTCGGTTCTCAATGCGCATGAGACGACGTTATGTGAAGTATATCGAGGTGCAGTATGTCGAACAAACGGCTTCCTGTCCCGCATGGATTTGCGGGAGACATTCGCCACTAATTTGCGCCGTCTGCGCAATGCGAGGAGATGGTCCCAAGACGAACTTGCTTTCGAGGCCGATATTAGCAGGAGCTACTTGAGCAAGCTCGAAAAGGGTACGTACTACGTCAGCATCAAAATCATAGGTCGCCTTGCCGACACGCTCGACGTTGAGCCTGCTGAGTTCCTGAAGCGGCCCGCAAAGAGAGCCGTCAGGTAGGCTCATTCAAGACGCATCTTAATCCCAATCCCATTCTTCTCGATCTCGTCTGTAACCTTTAAATGCCGGTCCAGATGAGTTCCGGCGACCCGGTTATGGGTTTCACGCAGCTAATGGATTCGAGATGGGCGGACGCACAAGCGCGTCCATGTGATAGTTGGAATGGTTCCGCCGACCTGCGTAGCGATAACGGCTACACGAGCTCGGGACGGCACGCCCCTGGCAACTGCGGGGCCGTCATTTCATTTCATCGGCACGAGCTGATTTGAAGCAGGTGCAATGGAGCAAAGATCGAGGCGGCGAGCCGCCAGATCAGACATCTGAGAAACTTTGCCCAAGAGCTCGGCGATGGCTGGAAAGAGGGTGAGCAGCGGGAACTTCATCGGTGCCGCTATGTGCGCCGCAAGCCTGGCTCGCCCCCTACATCCCCATCATCGAGGAATGGATCCCCGCACGAAACGCGTTCCCCGACAATCTGATCTGCGCATCTGTTCAAGGAGCGAAGGTAGGTCACATCCTGCCTGATGCAGCCGCTGGAGAACGGCGAGCGAGCAAGGGCCGCTCGACAGCTCATTAGCAGCACAGAAATCACACTATCGGTTCACGATGCAAAGGCAGGGTCGAATGGCTAGACCGATACAAGCAGACCGTCACGCAGGTATGGTTGGGGCTTTTTGACCCGCGTTTTCAATAGCTTGACACTGTGCTTGCCGCGTGTCCGACAAGCTGATTATTAACACAACTTCGGCTCACGCTTCCAGGTCAATGAGATCCGAGACGCCCTGCCCGCGAGATACCCTGCATTAAAAGGCGACACGTCATCGGGCTGGTCACGGGCCGAAAACCGAGCGCGCCCCAGAACTTCACTACTGCCCCGCACCATCTGAGCCATCGCGAGTTTTATCAGAAGCATCGCGAGGCGAATTGGTGAAAAAATCGAGAGCGACGTGGAGATCGGCTTAGTGTTGCGCTCGAACTCGTATTCAGTCGCCCGTGAACAAGGCTCTAAGCGATTGAGCGGGAGTCTGTTTTTCGGATTTGAGACGGTTTGAGATTGCAGGGTTTGGGAGGTCGAGGCCGCCAAACCCTGCAAATTCGTTTGTGATTCCCTTTTGCGGCAGGCCATGATTCTGTGGGTGCATCGGAGGGGACGATGCGGCCGAAGAAGCACAAGACGACGGGATCGAATGACCTGTTCCGGGCGCGGCTGGACCAGATCATCAACATGAAGCACGAGTTGGTTCTGCTCGCCGGCAAGGTTGATTGGGACTGGATCGACGGCGAGATCGCACCGCTCTACAGCGAGAACGGCCGGCCTGGGATCGAGACCCGCTTCATGATCGGGCTGTTGTTGCTCAAGCACATTTACGGGTTGTCCGATGAGGGAGTGTGCGAACGCTGGGTCCACGACCCGTATTTCCAGTTCTTCACCGGCGAAGAGTTCTTCCAGCACGCCTTCCCGCACGAGCGCTCGGACCTGAGCCATTGGCGCAAGCGGCTCGGCGACAAGCTGGAGCTGCTGCTGGCCGAGAGCCTGCGGGTGGCGCACGAGGCCGGCGCGTTGCGCAGCCAGGACCTCAAGCGGGTCACGGTCGACACCACGGTGCAGCCGAAGGCCATCACCTTTCCGACCGATGCCAAGCTGCTGCATGCGGCCATCAAGGGGCTCAACCGCCTGGCGAGAAGACACGGCGTCAGGCTGCGGCAATCCTATTGTCGCGTGGCCAAGGCCGCGGCGATGATGGCAGGGCGCTATGCCCATGCCAAACAGTTCAATCGGCATCAGCGGCAGTTGCGCATCCTGCGCTCCCGGCTCGGCCGGATCATCCGAGACATCCGCCGCAAGATCGAGAGGCAGCCAGCGTTGGAGGAGGCGTTCGCCCTCCCGCTTGGCCAAGCCACCCAAATCCGCTCGCAACAGCAGCGCCAGCGCGGTTGGAAGCTCTATTCCTTTCATGCCCCGGAGGTGGAGTGCATCGGCAAAGGCAAGGCCGCCGCGCCTTACGAGTTCGGCGTGAAGGCCTCCATCGTCACCAACAACCGCGGGGCTCCCGGGGGCCTGTTCGTGCTGCACGCCAGGGCGCTACCCGATAACCCGTACGACGGTCACACCCTGCGGGACGTCATTGACCGCACCGAGACACTCACCGGCTGTCCGATCGAGCGGGCCTATGTCGACAAGGGATACCGCGGCCACGATGCACAAAATCCGCGTCGCGTCTTCATCTCAGGCCAAAAGCGCGGCGTCTTCGGTGCTATCAAGCGCGAGCTGCGCCGCCGCTCCGCTATCGAGCCCATCATCGGACACATGAAAGCCGAAGGTCACCTCGGCCGCTGCCACCTCAAGGGCCGCGCAGGAGACGCCGCCAATGTCGTCCTCTCAGCCGTGGGCCACAACTTCCGCCGCATCCTCGCTTGGCTCAGAGAACTCTTGTGCCTCATCCTGGTCCAGCTATGGCGCACGTTCGCACGCCCAGCCCAGCTCAATCCGGCTTCTTAACGGACGACTATTCACGAGGTAGATACTCGGAGCGTTTACGCCATCGTTCTTCAACTGGTGCCGCAGCTCGGCATGCGCGACGTCCGGCGTAGCCGCCACAGCTTCCAGAATTAATTGGCGCTTCGCCCCGATGCTCCACGAGTTGCATCTCTCCCTTGCTGTTTGGGAGACGATGTCGCCAGCGTCCTTCGGCCGCCCCCCGTGGGCGGATTGCGCTGATGCCGAAGCGCACCGCGGCCAGTCGACGCGAATAGACCGCCATAGAGCGGGGCCCGGCCATGCATGCCGGACCCGTTCGCCATAAAGCCCGCATCTGTTTTGAGCCCTGCCGGGAATCGCAGTCGATTCATTCAGATCGAACAATGGCCTGGCAGTTAGCAAACCCCAGACGCTAAAGGTGACAGTCGCGACCATACGGGCCTGAGCTCTGCATCAGAGGCCAAGCAGACAAATGGCAGCATCGAACCATTTCCAATCTATTTCAAAACCGCTGGCACTGGCGGAAGCGTCCGGAGATGAGGATGTAAGTTGGAAATCGGTACCTTTCGGACGAAATGAAGCGCAACGATTTAAGCGACGGCGTTGAGATATGTGCACGCTCCGTACATAACTTTTGGTTTCAACAGCAGCCTCTAACCGAAATTTGGTCGCGCGTTACTTGCGTGGCATGAGATTACGAACTTATGATCTCAGAGCGCTCGTTTGTGTGGGGCCGGGGTTACGAACGGAAGTTGCGACCGGACTTGTGAAGACTCAAAGAATATTCGGCGACAAACCATCATCAAGCCACTTAGCAAGTAATCGCCAGGCAACGAGCTATGATTGTCGGTGACGGGGTTCATCGCGAACAGCCGGCGAGTTATGGCGATCAGAATCATCGCGCCTGGTTGCGCAGCGGGGTAAACAGCTTGGACACCACGGAAGATAAAATCGAGGCGGCTGAGCCACCCGCGAAAGTTAAGTCCGTCGCCTCCACCATTCTTGGCGAGTTCTTCGATGTTCTGGAGAAGGAGGAAGGCCTCGGGCAGGTGGCGTCGGGGCTCCGCAAGGTTGTACTTGAGGAGGGCATGCTCCACGAACCCGCCATACGAGCCGCCCTATTTCCGGATGCGCCATGATCCGGATCGAGACGATACATATTACGGAATTTCGCGGCATTCGTGACCTGACCCTCGAGTTCAAGGGCCAGAACTTCGCTGCATGCGGACCGAATGGGACCGGCAAGAGCGGCATTGTCGACGCGATCGAGTTCGCTCTGACCGGCGACATTTCTCGCCTCGCCGGCGCCGGGACCGGAGGCCTCTCTGTCAAAGCGCACGGCCCGCACGTCGACAGTCGCAACAAGCCAGAGGCCGCAACAGTGACAGTCGACGTCACTATCCCCGGGCTCAGCAACAAGAAGGCCCGGATTCGGCGATCCGTCAAATCGGCAAGCGCGCCCGAAATTACGCCTGCCGACCAGGATGTCATCGCGGCGTTCGAGAGCGTCAATCTCCACCCTGAATTCGTGCTCTCACGCCGCGAACTGATCCGCTATGTCCTCTCCGAGCCAGGGCATCGAGCGAAGGAGGTTCAGTCGCTTCTGCGTCTCGATGAGGTCGAGAAGCTCCGCGCCGTCCTGCAGAAGATCGCCAACGCCTCTACCAAGGAGCTTGCTGGCCTCGAACGAGCAGAGAAGGACGCGATCACGAATCTTCTTGCAGCGCTCGACACTGCCCAGCTCACCAGGAAGTCGGTCCTCGATGCGGTCAATCCACATCGCGCACTTCTTGGGCTGGCCCCTCTGCCGGAGCTCGACGCCAACACGTCGCTGAAGGACGGGCTGACCGCGACCACCAGCACCGGGCCAGGGCGCGTGCCGAAGACACAAGCCGCTGCCGACCTTGCCACGCTGAGGGAAGCACTCCAGGCGCTCCAGGCCGATGCGTTCAAACAGACCTGCTCGACCGCCGATACCAATGCGGCCGAACTCGGCAAGGATGGCGACAGCGTCACCGGTCTGTCGCGCGAAGCGCTTCTAAAGTCGGCGCTGGACCTCTACGATGGAACGGCTTGCCCGGTCTGCGACACGCCATTCGAGCCCGATGTCTTCAGGGGTCATCTGGCCGCAAGCCTCGCCCACCTCGACGATGTGAGCAAGCGCCGGGCCGCGCTCGAAGCGGAGCTGAAGCCGATCCTTGACCGTCTTCATGCCGCCGGCACCGCGCTGAACATCATGATCGATTATGCGAGCCTGTTATCGCCTAGGATCGACGCCTCCGAACTGGCGAAATTCAGGACCGTTCTACGTGGCCGATACGAGCAGCTTCAAAAGCTTTTGCCGCTCGAAGACACGCGCGCAGTTCTCGCGGCCGTTCACATCGTCCCGGATCTGGAGCCCACGATGACCGCCCTCGATGCAACCATCGCGGCGATTCCAGAGCCGACCCGGCAGGATGCCGCGCGCGACTTCCTCGTGCTCGCGCAAGAGCGGCTCGAACACTATCGCACGGCGCGTTTGAAACTCGCGGCCGGCAACCTTCGCGCCGAGCGCGCCACAAAGGTGTCTAGCACCTATGGGACGGTGACTACCGCTGCGCTCGAAAGGATCTACAAGGAGGTTGAGGCGGCCTTCGCAAGTTATTACCGAAAAATCAACGAGGACGACGAAAGCACCTTCACGGCGAAGCTCATGCCCTCGATCGGCAAGCTCGGCTTCGACGTAGACTTCTACGGGCGCGGTCATTTCCCTCCGGGGGCATATCATAGCGAGGGCCATCAAGATGGGATGGGCCTCTGCCTCTATCTTGCGCTCATGAACCATCTGCTCGGGACGAATTTTACCTTTGCAGTCCTTGATGACGTGCTGATGTCCGTCGACGCTGGCCACCGACGTCAGGTGTGCACTCTCTTGAAAGACAGATTTCCCAACACCCAGTTCATCTTCACGACGCATGACGAGATCTGGCTGCGGCACATGAAAACGGAAGGCCTCATCAAGCACCGGAACTTTGCGCACTTCCGAACCTGGACGGTCGATTTCGGTCCAACCGAATGGGACGACCGCGATGTCTGGGCGGAACTGGGAGGTTATTCCGCGAAGAACGATGTGCGCGGCGCCGCTGCGCTGCTGCGCCACTACCTTGAGCATTTCGCCAAAGAAGCGTGCGATCGCCTGCGCGCCAGTGTGGAATTCCGTGGCGATGCCCAGTTCATGCTCGGCGACCTTCTTCCGAGGGCGACCAGCGCGCTCGGCGACTTGCTCAAGAAAGCAAAAGTAGCCGCCCACTCCTGGAACCAGAAGGACGTCGCTGAGCGCATCACCGCGATCGAAATGGCTTTCGGCGAAACCAAGACCAAGACCGGTTATGAGAACTGGCAGATCAACACCGCCGTACATTTCAATGAATGGGCCGACCTGAGGAACCAGGATTTTGCTCCGGTTGTGAAGGCATTCCGGAAGTTTACCGGCGCATTCGCCTGCGAGATCTGCAACGAGATGCTGTTCGTTGTTCCCGATCGAGGAAAAAAGGAAGCGCTGCGATGCGGATGCGGAGCGTTCAACTTCAACCTCCTGCAAAAAAGGTAGCTAGGCGGAGTTGCAGAAACCTGCAATCCTCTTCCGCGCCAAGCCATGAGCCTTCAGCACGGCACAATCCGCTGGGGTCTATAAGGCCTCAAGACAGAAGAGAACGGATATTCTTTATCTCGCTCGCATCGAGTTCTCTCGTGGAAATGCCTGGGCCTACAGCTCGCAACGGCGCGTTGCGACAATCTCAGGCGGGTACGAAATCGGCAAAGCCGATGATCTCGATGATCACGGACCGATCTTCGTAAGGAAGCGCGACGGCAGCAATTGTGATCCGGCTTAGCCCTGGATGGTGCAGAGACTTCGGCTTCGCTGCACAAGAAGGCCGCGTGGCTCGTAACGCCAGCTGCATATGCTTTTTTTGCGTCGAGCGCGATGCGTTGCAAACCAGTGATTAAGTTCCGATTCACCGACTCCTTCAGAGTGATTTCAGGAAATTCACCGAGAATCTTTGCGCGGGCGACTGCCTTTTGTTCGAGGTGTTTCGAATCAACGATCTCGTGAAGCAATTTGTGGTCGGTTGCCCACGAAATCGGAATGACCTCGCATCCGTAAATGAAATCAGCGCGAGCGCCACATCGCCGATCGTCCCAGAAACCTCTCGAGCATGTAAGCACCGATCGTACACGTAATGCCGTGCTTCAATTCGCCACATGGCCAGTCTGGTTCTCGGCGAGCCTACGGGCCAATCACAGCATAGCGCAACCTCAAAGCCGATGCCAATTGCGTACCCTCCACTGCGACGATTGTTGGTTTCGTTAGTTTGAGTATCGTGGAGTAGAGTTCAATTAACCGGTCAATAGCTCCCTCCGCTGCCGCCTTTCCGGAAAGCCGGGCTACCTCCTTGAATCCCCGCCAGCACAAAAGGATGGCTCATTCTCGCCTGTCAATACCAAAGCGCATATCGCAGGGTTGTCCTCTGTCTCCCGGCAACGGTGCAAATGGCGTTCTCAAGTTCCAAGTTCATCCGGTTATGAGCATTCGAGTGATTGAACCGCGCGATGAGAACCGCACCTCGAGTTTCCCGTTTGACGAATAGCCATGATCTATGTGTCCATACGATGTCAGGGGATCGGCTCTCCGTTTCGCCGCTTTTAAAAACGCGTTGCGAAATCAATTATCCCGGCAGTCGAAAGTAGAGCAACATCAAGCGGGCGGGGCCTCTCATTTCTGGTAGGAAGAGCACAATCACTTTTTCCCTGCCTTCCTGCGATCCTCCCTTGGAACCAAGTACACGCAATGGCCGAGTGTCCGTGTGCCGGCCGCTGCGAAGCGCCAAGAGATCCTTGGGGGTGGGTGCTTGTAGAGCCAGATATTATGAACAGCGTCGTAGGCTTGAGTGCATCGACGGCGGCTGGCTGCAGCGTTCACGTTGAGACCTTCATTGAAAGTGCACGTCCCGACCACGACGTGGACCTTGTACATGGTCGCAACTCTGGGGCCAGGATTAGCGGCCATTTACGCCTGTGTTCTAGCTGCCTCCCGACGTCTGTAGATGGAGCAAGGGCTAACGCGTTCGGATAATTGCATGCCAAACTCCACAAACACATTCATTCGCCCAGTTCTCCATTTGCGACCAGCGCCCGCGAATGTTTCACCGGCGTTCGAGACGCTCAAGCATCGGAAAGCTCGCCCGACGTGAGGCGGCGTACGACCTAGGCGGTTCGTTTTCCATGCTGAACGTCACGAGGGCTCAATGATTCCGAGGTGAGCGAATAAACATGTGGCCAGACGATTTGCAGTTCCTACCAGAAATGGGAGAGCACCCTGCCTCGTTTTGCTTTTATGATGATGATCAGTATTCGGTGTGACCCATGATACAGGAAAAGACGATGTAAAGTCGACCGGACCACGACACGTGGAGAACAGTGGTGTATTCAATAGTTCCGCTGACAAGTCGTGCGGGTCCGGAAGCGCCATCTCAAGCAGCGGAAAGCCAAATGGTGCAATCGGCGCCTCAAACATCGCAAGACACGAGCTGGAATCTTACGCATCTATGGAGCGAGGTTGCAAATGATATGTCAAACAGACCATTCGGACGTGTCACGGGCATTGCAGGACTCTCAACGACGAGAGCAGCTCCTCAGTATCCTTGACCTCCTTAGGTATGCCGAGGTTGAGATAGCAGAGCTGGATCTTGGAATATCGACCGTGCTGTTGGGAGCTGCGATAGCCGATGTAGCTGGCAATTTGAAGCAGTATGCAAATGGATCCGATTTTCATCATTGATGAACAGCGCACTCGGCCGGAGATGGGCCGTATGGCACGTGTTTGTTCGCAGCGCGATGCTTACCTCGCCTTTGAAGCGGCCCCGGCCGAACTGGCGATCTGAATCGCCGCTCGCTGCTTAACCAGTCAATGGAGCAGGCCCATATCAGCTGAAAGGACGGCCGACCGGTTGTGCTCGTGCTCGGGCATCACCTAGTCAGTAAACGCCAGATCGTCCCTGTCAACGACCCGGTTAAGCCCAGACGCGATCCGCGCTCCTTCCTTGTGCTGCCGAGTGACACAGCGCAGTTCCGCGCTCGACCAGATCGTAAGCCCTCTGGCAAACTCACTGCCGTGGACGTCTCGTATAATAACAGCATCGCCCCGAGAAAAGTCTCCATCGAACGATTGCACTCCTCCGACGCAAAGACTATTTCCTGATCGGACCTGCATCGCTGCCGCAGGGTCAACAACAATGACGCCGTTCGGCCTCAGCGTGTTTCCGATCCGCCTTTTTCGCGCGACGCGAGCGGCATTCGAAGGATGGAACCAAGTACACGGCTTACCTGCATCGATTGCTGAGAGCGGATAGGCCTCACGACCGTCTGCGATTATGGTGACGCATCCAGAGGCAACTGCAATCCGCGCCGCGGCGAGTTTGCTCACCATGCCGCCGGCGCTATAATCGGAACGCGCTCCGCCGGCCATCCTCACGATCTCCGGGGTAATCTCATGCACCTCCTTGATTAAAGAGGCGTCTGGGTCTCCGTGCGGGTCCGCCGTATACAGGCCGCCCACGTCGGACAGGAGCACCAGGGTGTCGCTTCCGATCAACCTTGCAACGCTGGCGGCAAGATGATCATTGTCGCCAAAGCTGGCTGCGCTAGTCGCGATGGCGTCGTTTTCATTTAGCACGGGAATCGCTCGAAAGGTCAGAAGATTGGTCAACGTTGCGCGAGCATTTTGCATGCGTCGCCTTTCGGTGGTATCATCCAGAGTCAGCAACACCTGCGCAGCCGTCATCCGATGTCGCGCGAATATTTCCCTATGAGCTCTGGTAAGCTGCATTTGCCCCACCGCGGCGGCAGCCTGCCGGTCTTTCTTCAGCAACTTTCTCTGGCCAAGACCAAGAGCATGTCTTCCGATTGCAACGGCACCGGATGAAACCAGCACGACATCCTGTCCGCGGACGCAGAGCCGCGCGATGTCCCTGGCTAACATCTCAAGCCACGAATCTCTAATTGTGCCGCTGGATTGATCGATTGCGAGAGCCGAGCCAACCTTCACAATGACGCGCCGCGCGGAAGCAAGAGTTGTACGGGATCCAGGCTCCAGCGCAATTGGCCTTCCCTTCCGGGCCTCATATTTGGTCGCCCCAGTACACTGAGTAAGATCCTCGCTGGCCATAGCTCGCCCCGTAGCAAGTGATAGCGCGGCAGGGGCTCGTCGATGATCTTGCCTCTGCCTTGGCTCCCTATTTTCGACCCAGAACTCGCGCGAAATGAGCTTTGGCGGAGTTGCTGTGGAAGCCAGCAAGAATAATGTCTTTGGCCACGGGAGCCAGCTTATGCAGCCCCGCAATGAAGGACCGGTTCACAAACTCCTTAGTACGCCGATGTGTGACTTCCGGATAGGCGCCAAAGACGGCGGCTCGCGAGACCGCCTCCTTCACGATATCCTTCGCCTCAGCAATCTCATTGAATAATTTCTGTTCTGTGCCCCACTCGATCGGTACAGGCTCGCATCCGAAGATTATGTTCGACATTGCCGCGCGCCCAAGCGATTTCTCCAGCATGTAGGCGCCGATCGGATAAGACAGACCATGCTTGAGTTCCTGAGCGAACACCTTGGCTGTTGCCGCTCCCACACGCCAATCGCAGCAAAGCGCCATCTGGAGTCCGGCGCCTATTGCGTACCCGTCAATGCCCGCGACCGTGGGCTTTGTTACGCCCAGAATCGCGACGTCCTCAACTTCGGTCGCCGTGTTAACCTCGCCTGATTCTGTCAGATCGCCTCCAACACAGAAAGAGCGGTCCACGCCGCCAGTAAGAACTATTGCTTTGACGCGAGGGTCCTGCTGGGCCGATTGACAAACCTCGACGAGGCCTCGCTCAAGCTCTCGATTCAGGGCGTTTACCGGCTTCTCGCGATTGAACTGCGCTACAAGCACGTCTCCGTTCATGTAAACATTCAGTGCCTTCATGTAAGTCTCCGTGAGCTTTGAAGATATCGCTTCGGTCCCCGGCCTGCGAGGCGAAGATCGATTGAGCTCGATGTCTGCCGTCTGTCCACCACCTATTGCCATCCGCCGGCCTGCTTTCGGATCGTTCAAAACCTTATCAGAGTTGCACACCAAGCCTAATTAAAATTCTTATAACAGGTGTCGTTTTTGTTTATAAATTCTTAGAATAGATGTACAGTGGAGCGACCGAAAAACTATAGAGGCCAAGGGGCACCGCTCAAGCTTTCGCATCCGAAGTTCGGGGCGATGGCGGATGCGAGTTGAAGGCGGCGCGACAGGTCGGCAGCGGCGCCGAAGCCCGTTGGTTGATCCGCGCGAATAGTGTCCGGCGGAGCCGCGAGGGCACCCATCCATTTCATTTTGCACGAGGTACACGTGAGCGGAATGACTGAACAAGCCAACTACGATCCGTCCGTGGCGAACCGCGCCCAGCCCGTCGAGAAGGATCTTTACGACATTGGAGAAGTTCCTCCGTTGGGTCATATTCCGAGGCACATGTATGCTTGGGTGATACGGCCGGAGCGACAGGGGGATCCAGAGATTGCGATGCAGGTGGAGGTGCTTGATACCCCCGCGATCGGACCCGAGGACGTCCTGGTCATGATTATGGCTGCCGGGGTTGGCTACAATGCTGTATGGGCATCGCTCGGAAAGCCCGTGTCGCCCTTCGATATACATCGGCGCCCTCATCACATCGCCGGCTCCGATGCTGCTGGAGTCGTTTGGGCTGTCGGACAGCGCGTGAAGAAATGGAAGGTGGGTACCGAGGTGGTTCTCCACTGCCATCAGGACGACGGTGACGACGTCGAGTGCAATGGTGGCGACCCCATGCTCTCGCCCTCTCAAAGAATTTGGGGTTATGAGACCTCGGACGGATCGCTTGCGCAATTCGCACGAGTGCAGTCGCATCAGTTATTGCCTCGTCCAACACATCTTAGCTGGGAAGAAAGCGCCTGCTATGCGGGCACGCTCGGTACTGCATACAGGATGCTGTTTGGTCATCCACCACACGCTGTCCGGCCAGGTCAGAACGTTCTGGTGTGGGGAGCCGCCGGCGGGCTTGGCTCCATGGCAGTCCAGCTGGCAACCGTCACGGGAGCCAACGCAATCGGCATCGTTTCTGACGAGTCGAAGCGCGACTATGTCATGTCGTTGGGGGCCAAAGGCGTGATAAACAGGAAGGAATTCGATTGTTGGGGCCGACTTCCCGATGTCAATGAGACCGCCATGTACAGCAACTACATGAAAACGGTGCGCCACTTTGGCAAAGCCATTTGGGAGATTACAGGAAAAGGCAACGACGTCGACGTGGTGTTTGAGCACCCGGGAGAAACGACATTTCCAGTGAGCTGCTATGTCGTGAAAAGAGGCGGAATGGTTGTGTTCTGTGGTGGCACCTCAGGTTACAATCTTACGATGGACGCACGCTTTATCTGGATGCGGCACAAAAGGATCCAGGGTAGCCACTCCGCGAACCCATATCAGTTATGGGAAGCTAATCGGCTGGTTCTCGAGCGACGCATAGATCCCTGCCTTTCCGAAGTGTTCACCTGGACCGAAATTCCGCGCGCGCACTGGAAAATGTGGAGAAACCGACACCAGCCCGGAAACATGGCGGTTCTAGTCCAGGCAGGTGCTGCGCGGCCTATGAGCTAAATCGAGCCCGATAGCCGGATATCCACTATCCTTACGGACCTCGGGCCCTGTGGCGCGCCGTCATAGACGACCATGTCCTAGCTGTTTGTGCCGTGGGCGGCCGATTTTCCGTTCGACGTCCCGGGCTCCAATCCGTACGTGACCC
This sequence comes from Bradyrhizobium sp. IAR9, assembly GCF_013408065.1. Classification (NCBI taxonomy): domain Bacteria; kingdom Pseudomonadati; phylum Pseudomonadota; class Alphaproteobacteria; order Hyphomicrobiales; family Nitrobacteraceae; genus Bradyrhizobium; species Bradyrhizobium sp. IAR9. Next base: position 399,723 of record NZ_JACBZW010000004.1, on the reverse strand, counting down.
TGCCCTGAAAATCCAGTCCTGGTGATCGATGAGAACTAAAGCGCGGCCATTGGGAAACCTCAACATCTGCAACTGAATGTCAGCGAGTACTCCGGTACGCATACGACGAAGGCCCCCTGATTGCCGCGTACGCGCGGGCGTGGCGAGCTGTATGATAGCGTTGGGTGAAGGTCAGGCGGCTTGCCGATCGTCGAGCTTGCCGGCTTGGCACAGAAGCTTCCATTCCCAGGGAAGCAGTTCGTGCAGACGCGATGCAGGAAGATCGGCGATACGGGCTAGGATGTTGGCGAGCCAGGCCTTGGGATCGACGTCATTCAGGCGACAGGTCGTGATCAACGTCAGCATGATGGCCGTGCGGTCGGCGCCGCGTAGGCTGCCGGGGAAGGTCCAGTTGCGCCTTCCCAAGGCGATGCCGCGCAACGCTCTTTCGGCGGCGGGCAGATCCTGCCATCGTCGAGGAAACGGGCAAAGTCGGCCCAGCGCCTGAGCATGTAGTTCATGGGCTTCAGGACCTCGGAGGAGCGCGAGAGGGTTTCTCGCTCGCGCAGCAGCCAGTCGTGCATGTCATCGAGCAGCGGCTTGCTTCTCTCCTGGCGCACGGCACGCCGCTCGTCGGCGCTGCGGCCGTTAATGGCGCGCTCGATCTCGAACAACACATCGCGGCGTCTGACAGCCTCCAGTGCGATTGGGGAGATCGGTTTGCCCTTGCGACCTTCCCTGGCATTCTTCTCGATGTCGGCCAGGTCGAAGAAGCCCCGCCGCGCATGGGCGAAGCAGAATGCCGGCGTGATCGGCATCGCTTTCTTTTGCGGGTCTAACAACGGCTCGAAACCGCTATAGCAATCGGCTTGCAGGATGCCGGCGAAGGCAGCCAGAGTGCTTCTGGGGAAGCTCGCTCCGTCGGTCGCTCGAGGTGTAATAGACCGCCGCCGGCGGCGCAGGCCCACCGTAGGGCCCGTCATCCCGCACATAGGTCCAGATCCGGCCGGCCGTGCACTTGCCCTTCGCCAGGATGCGGATGGTGGTGTCGTCGCCATGAAGGCGCTCGGCTGCGAGTACATGACGCTCGATCAGCTGGAAGAGCGGCATGACGGCGAAGTTTCCGTGGCCGACCTGGTCGGCCAGCGTCGACAACGGCAGGTCGATCCTCTCGGCCTTAAAGCGCACACTCTGGCGGTTGAGTGGGATATGCATGCCGAACTTGTCGAACAGGATCGTCGCCAGCAATTGCGGACCGATTAAGCCGCGCGACGCGGCATGGAACGGTGCCGGTGGCTGGCTGATCTTCTCGCAATCGCGGCAGGTGAACTTTTCCCGCACCGTCTCGATCAGCTTGAACCGGCGCGGGATCTCCTCCAGCGTCTCGGTCACATCCTCGCCCAGCTTCGCCAGGCGCGATCCGCCGCAGCAGGCACAGCTCTTCGGGGCCTCGATGACGACGCGCTCGCGCTCGACCGGCCACGGCTTGCGTACCGGCCGCTTGCGCGTGAAGGCGCGCACGCTCTGGGTTTTCGTCGCCGCGGCCTGAGCGGCAAGCTCGTCCTCGCTCGTCGTGGTGACAAGCTCTTCGAGCTCCAATTCCAATTGTTCGATCAGCCGCGCCGTGCGCTCGGAGCGCTGCCCGTATAGTTCGCGCTTGAGCTTCTCGATCCGCAGCTCAAGCTGCGCGATCAGAGCCTCGTTGGCCGACAGCTCCGCCCGCGCATTGGCAGCTACCGCCTCGGCTTGCAGCCGCGCCTCACGTTCGGCCTGCAGCGCCGCCAGGGCACTCGCAAGATCCGACGGAAGGTCGTCCGGCTTCGATATCATGAAGCCATTGAATCAGATCAAGCAGCAGATTCAAACCCAAAACCACTATCCGACCCGCGTCGGACGCTGGGTTTCTTGAGGGTTGCGCCAATCGATCCGGACAACAGGTAGCTCAACTGCGCCGGCGAGATCGTTACCGATTCACCGGCAACCGATGGCCAGATGAACCTTCCTCTCTCGAGTCTTTTGGTGAACAGGCATGCTCCCTGGCCATCGTGCCAGATCACCTTCACAAGATCGCTTCGGCGACCGCGGAAGACGAACAGATGACCGCTGAGCGGGTCCTTGCGCAGCACCTCCTGCACTTGGAGTGCCAACGACGAAAGCCTCGGCGCATGTCAGTGTAGCCTGTCGCGAGCCACACTCGCGCGCCCGTTGGAACCGGGATCATCGGCGGACCAAAGCATCGAGAACGTGACGTAGCGCGTCTCCATCAACGTCGCCACCAACCCGGATGCGGTGCCCGGTACCAAGATCAATTTCGATGATGCCCTGGCTCTTTCGTCGACGCACCGCCGTCGTCAATGGCGCTTCGGCCACCTCCCGCCGCGGCACAGACGGCCCAATCTCGACCGGCACGAACGGCGCTATACTCGCTTCAGCGTGCTTGCAAAGCTCCTTGCGCCACCTGAACAGCTGGCTCACATGAAGCCCGGCCACGCGAGCCACCTCGGAAACATTGGCTCCGGGCTCAAGCGATGCTTGCAACCAGCCGTTCCTTCTCATCCTGCGACCACCGGCGCCGCCGCTCGACCGATGTGATCACCTCCGCCCTCGAACTTGTCATAGCGCTTCTCCTAGGATTACCCCTAGGACCTGCAGCGCTTGCTTTCGTCAGACAAGGCGGCCTTTGGCGGAGGAGATACGTACTCCGTTAGGAGTGCTGCCCTCCAATGAACTCTTGAGCGTACTGTCCGCCATCTCGGGGCGAAGGCAAGGGCAGCTGCCCTGGAAACGTCCAACGTGGCTCCGAGGATGAGAACAGCGTTTGCGGGATTTGGTGCAATCGAAATCTTAGCTGCATCAAATGGCGACGATAACTAGCGCAATCATAGATGCGACAGCTATAGCGCTTGTGCGGTCCCTTAATGCCCAGACGACTGGGTCGTCGTCCATCAGACGCCGGTGCGCCATCATGAGCGCCCGGCCTATCCAATACAGAAGAATTGGACAGATAAGCCATAGTGCCTTCGGGTGCCGATACAATATCTGTACATCCGGAGACGTAACATAGAATGCAAAGATTGTGACAGCGTTCAAGCCAGCTGCAGCAGCCAGAGCCGCAACGACATCAAGATCGCCGATCCTATAGTCCCGGCCTGAACGATCTGAGAGGCTGCGGTCGAGCCTCGTCGCTAGTTCAACGTAGCGCTTGATTAGCGCGAGCGACGTGAAAATGAACATGGAGAAGCTGAAAAGCCAATTCGAAATCTGTATTTGAGCTGCGAGGCCACCTGCGAAAATGCGAGTCGTGTAGAGCATTGCGAGCACCAGTACGTCCAAAAGCATCTTGCGTTTGAAATAAACTGAATAGGCGCTCGTTAGCGAAAGATAGCAAAACAATACGCCAACAAACTCAGGCGAGATTGTAATTGCAAGCGCCAGTGAGAATACGAGCAGCGCCGGGACGGTAAGCAAGCCAGTGCGAGGCTGGAGAAGCCCACTCGCAAAAGGGCGAGCACGCTTGGTCGGGTGCGCACGATCAGACTTAAGATCCAGTAGGTCGTTGATAATGTAAACCGCTGATGCGCAAGAACAAAAAGCCAGAAAGGCGATCACATCCGCAATGAGATCGGCCAATGACAATCGATGAGAAGCCGCTAAAGGCAGAAAAATGAGAAGATTCTTCACATATTGAGGCACCCGAAGACTCTTGAACCACGCCCGTCCACCCGCATTTCCGTCATCCAATGCGATGTAGTTACTTCCTTTGAGAGTAGCGAGCCGACGCTTTAGCGAGTTTGAAAGGCCGACAGCGTATGCCTTATCTGCAACGTCCCAAACCGGAAAATCTGCGGGGCCGTTGCCGAGGTAATCAAATCCATTCTTACCGAAGGCAGCTGCAAGTAGTTTGGCCTTCAGATCTCCTGACAAATTCGTTTGGTCGTCAGAAGCAAACCAGCCGTCGAAGACGCCCAAGTGATCTGCGATGGCCTTCGCATGTTTCGCGTTTGCTGAGGTAGCGAGGTAAACTCTTCTGCCTTGCGCCTTGGCCGAATGGATTAAATCCGTAACATCCGTGTTGTAAGGAAGGGTCGCATAATCCAGCTCGGACGATTGCGCAAAATGATGTTTTAAGGCCGCCTTGCCGTTGCTCCGGAGCGCTGCGGATGCCGCGCGGAACCCCAAAGGTAAGACATTTAGAAGCGACTCATACAGCACGTCGGTAAGCAGCAAAGATCCGTCCAGATCTACGACCAGGGGTTTTCCATGTGGAAATTTAGAATCGGCGACTCTAACTGGCATTGCTCGTTAGCTCCTGTCGAGTAACTGTTGGGCAAAACGTGTGCCCGAGAGCAGACCTGGTTTTAATTCTCGAACACAAATCATGCGGGACTCTCGCATAGAAGATGGAAACGGCTGGTCATTTGTCCGGACGCACGAATGCCATTCTTCGTTAGATCGGCGCAATCAGCAAACCGCGCGTCAAGCTTGGTTCTGGCACTAGTCCGCCCTTCAACCGTGGCGGCACCTCCGATCAGCTGGAGTCCGCCGTCTTGCAATTGGACCAGATGGGGCAGCGCCGTGCAGGGGCGTGTCACCAGCTTGCCCACAATTCGCCGAGCCAGATGCTCCGGGGCGAAAGCACGTGAAGTGCGCCTGCAGTCCGCCATCCACTTTGATCAGGGATGAAGGGGACTATATGCAGCACCATCCTCCTTTCCAAAGCTATTCCGACTCCTTGAGTAATTTTATGCGCGAGCTTGCTTCCCACTCAAATGACGGAGCGAGTCGGTTTTATGGAAGCAGAGCATCACGCGTTTCACGCATCTGCGCGTGCTCAAACCTCTTACTTCTTGCTCGCGTGGTAGCAACCGTCATGCCAGAGATCAGGCATGGGGTTAAGCTTCTGATTAGCATCGAGATGCTTGTGATTCGTGCCCGCGGCCAATGTGCTCAACCGGACAGCGATTGTACCCTTGTCAGATGACGGACAAAGAATCATTTCACCTGACGGACTTCCAGATCACCGGCGAAGAACACCTGAGTATGTAATGCTACGATGATGGTCAGTACGACTAAACCGTTATGTCTCATTTCGTGCTTCGGGAACGCGCTCTGGACGACGCTCATCACCTTTGCGGTTTCGGTGATCCTGGTCATGCGCTTCGATCCCGTTGAGCAACGCGTCATCGCAAAGTGCGAAGAGGGCCGAGGGGGCGAGGCGTAGCGGTCGCAGCGTGCTGTAATTGAACCCAATGTAACAGCACGGTCGGCTCGGCGTATATTCCAGCTGCTCCGCCATGCCACCCTTTTCCATCTGATTGACCTAGCTTTTCACATAATCCATTGCGATGGAGATAAATCAGCGTTCGAGAAGACTGTCGAGTGCATCTATGAAGTTGTCGATATGGTCGCACGTGCCGATCAGCGGCGGCTCGAGACGGATGACGTTGCGATTGTATTCGGTGAATGCCACCAGCACATCGGAGCCGCGCAGCAGCAGCACCCTAACGAACCCGGAGAGGGAGCCCTTCAGTCTATCGTCGAGCAGTTCTGAACTCCATAACAATCATGAGGTCAATGGCGTGGACCTCCATGGTAATCTTCAGGTAACTTGTTGTTTGCAGCACGCGCAGTCATTCGAGCAACCAGGAGCCGGTCTGGGCGGCTTTCGATCAAGTTCTCGTCATAAAGGACATTGATCGCCTCGATCGCGGTACTGCATGGTTTGCTGCCGCCAGGGCTTGCCGGGGCATGGATCATAACGGTTTTCGTCGTGCCATAGGCGTTCATGTAGACATAGCGCCTGGCGATCAGCGCCGCCATGGCGACTTGCCGCTCAAAGCGACTTCGTCAGCGAGATCATGGCCGACTACATCTTCAGCGAAGGCCGAACCGATGAAACCACCTTACGGACACTCATTCTCGAAAAACGGCCTAACTATGGTCCTAGGTCCGAGATGACCCAACCTTGGCCACAGCGGTCTCCCCATGGGCTTATCGCTTTGAAACAGCCGCTGCGGCGAATGCGCCGTCTGGCACCGCAATGGTTATCGCGCATCCTGCAGGTGGATGGCTATGCTGCCTATAACAGGCTCGCGCGATCCGCGGCAATGATGGCATCACATTGGCTTGCTGCTGGTCAACTGCAGACGCAAGTTACACGAGCGGCATGTTGCAGGGAGCTCGGAAGTCGCAACGGGGACGCTCCAGCGGATGGCGAAGCTCTGGCAGGTCGAGAAAACGGCGCGCGGTCAAAGCCGCGACACTTGCGTTGCCGCGCGCCAGCAAGCGTCCGCGGCGATCATCGCAGATCTCTTCGATCTCTGGGCGCAGACCTTGCGCCGAATCTCCGGCAAATCAAAACTGGCTATGGCGATCCGCTATGCCGTCTCGCGCCGTGCCATCTTCCAACTTCCTGACTGATGGTCGCATCGAGCTGGACTCCAACATTGTCGAACGCGCCATCCGGCCACAAACGATTCCGGAGAAAGAATAGCCTCTTCGCTGCGGCGACGACGCCGGACAAACCTGGGCGATCATCGCACCACTGATGCAGACGGTAAAAATGAACAAAAATGGACGCGCTATGGCATGGAACCACGTCGCCTAACGGCCTCGGCTTGCCGCTTACGATAGAGTACGGCTCGCGCTTGCTTGCTGGAGAACTGAGGTCGATTTCACCGCTCATCTGAGGATAACATAATAGTGATCACGAATGATGAATCGCGCATTGCCAAGCACTAACTGTCTTGTTTGACGCGTCGACTGCGACCTTCAAGCAATAAAGGCCGCATCGTCCGCCGTGGAGCGCTGCACCGCTCAAAAGAGATTGCTAGAAATCTAACTGACGATCGACCCGCCAAATGCGGAAGAGGACTGATCCTCTCCTCCAGAGTGAGTTGTCTAATCGCAAGGATACATAAGTCGCTTGCCCACGAGAAGTATCTGGCCGTTCTTTCTCGACGTGTAGCTTCGCTGGATCGCTATCGTGCCAGCTCTCAACACAAGTCGTCTCCGATCTAGGCGTGAATACGCCATAATTTTTGGTGAACAAGCGAACAAGCTACGCGGAGAACCGACGATCTCGTCTCAGTGTGGCAAGTTGTGTCTCCACAACTGTCCTGAGGCTTCGATGGCAGCTGTTTACATCTGCGCCGCGGTATCGGCACCCGGAGTATTTCCCGGGAACTCCCGTTCCGTCAGCTTGTCCCAACCTCATCACAAGGCAACTTCCGCCCGTGCGACACGAAGGTCGACCTCGGACGCACTTGAACTGATTTCCGTATTGTCAGATAGCGTCTCTCTTTTGGTTGGACGTTCCACATTGAGCGCAGGATGATCCAGGAAAATCTCCCGGCGGCCGGCGTTTTGGGGAGTCCCAACGCATTCGATCTGTGATTCACTGCGTCGCATGGATGCCGACCGCGACGCTGATCCGGATGACGTTGCCGCCCTTAAAGAGGCGCTCGCGGTCGAGCGCGCGAAGGGTTTGGAGATTCCCGCCGAGCTCGGGTCTCCCGCGCGAAAGCGTCGGAAGACGGAGCGCTGATCACTCAGCAGAAGCTGCGGGTTGCCAAGTTAAAGCATTAGATCTAGAGGCAACGTCAGAGCGTTCGGCGCGACTGATCGAGCAGTTGGCATTGGCAGTCGAAGAGCTGGAAGCCGACGCCACCGAGGACGAGCTGGCGGCGGAACAGGCCGGGGCCAAGACGACGACGGTGCGGGGATTTACCCGCAAGCGCGCCGAGCGCCAGACCTTACCCTAGCACCTCCCCCCAGCGAGTGGTGATCGATGGGCCGACGCAGTGTGAATGCTGCGGCAGCAATCGCCCTCGCAAGCTCAGCGAGGACCTGAAGCGGACGCTGGAAGTCGTGCCGCGCCTGTGGAGGTGATCGGTCCGGGAGAAGTTCTCCTGGCGCGACTGCGAGAAGATCAGTCAGACGCCGGCGCCGTTCCATGCCATCGCTTGGGGATCGGCTGGCCCGAGCCTCCTGGCCATGATCATGTTCGAAAAGTTCGGTCAGCATCAGCCGCTCAACCGCCAGGCCGATCGCTACGCTCTGGAAGGAGTGCCGATCGCATTGTCGACCAGGGCGGATGCCGTTGGGGCGGTCTGTGCCTCGCGGGATACCCTGCTGCGCCTGGGGGAAGCTCATGTCATGGCGGCCGAGCGCCTTCATCCCGACGATACGACCGAGCCTGTCCTAGCCAAAGGCAAGACCGATAATGCCGCTGCTGGATCTACGTCCGGGACGAAGGGCCGTTTGGAAGCACGGACCCGCCGGGGGGATGTTCTATTACTCGCGCGACCGCAAGGGCGAGCATCCCCAGGGGCATCTGGCTCGATATGCCGGCATCCTGCCGGCCGACGCCTATGACGGCTACAACCAGCTCTATCTCGCCGGGCGCCAACCCCAACCGATCCGGGAAGCTGCCTGTTGGTCGCATGGAAGGCGCCCGTTCTTCGCCATGGCCGACATCGAAGAGAATGCGCGGCGCAAGGGCGCCGGAAAAAGGAAATCCCGCTCTCCCCGATCGCGATCGAAGTCGTGCGGCGGATCGATGCGCTGTTCGAGATCGAACGCTCCATCAATGGCAAGAGTGTCGAGGAGCGCCTTCAGGTGCGGCAGATGCTGAGCCGTCCCTTGGTCGATGATCTTCAGGTCTACATGCGGGAACAACTCGCCAAGCTCTGCCGTGGGCATGACCTGGCCAAGGCGTTCAACTACATCCTGAAGCGCTGGACCAGCTTTCACCTTGTTCCTCGAGGACGGGCGCGTGTGCCTCTCCAACAATGCCGCCGAGCGAGGGCTGAGGGGCATTGCTCTTGGCCGAAAGTCCTGGCTGTTCCGCGGCTCCGATCGCGGCGGACGGCGTGCGGCGGCCATGTACAGCCTGATCGTCACGGCAAAAATGAACGGCGTCGACCCGCAAGCCTGGCCGGCCGATGTTCTTGCCCACATTGCCGCCCATCCGGCTCATCGGCTCGACGAACTTCTGCCCTGGAATTGGACGTCAGCGCTCTCCGCTCAAGCCGCTTGACCACCCACGTCAACAAGGTCCATCACGTCACCACCATGACTATGGTCGATTGGTTGTGGGACATTGCCAACGAGATGGAGATCGCGGACGGCGTCATCTGGGCCTATGGCATCGGAGAAGACCGCGTCAAGGCGTTCTCCGACTTCGGAATCGAGAACCTCATCGAGCTCATCGAGTTCTAAAGACAACCCTGGACTACTCAGGCGGTAACCCTGCGGCTTACGCCGAATGGGTACGTTTCGTCGTCACCTCGCTCAAGCGCAGCGAGGCGGGCGGGCGGCAGCTCTACGAAGACGTCTACTGCGCCCGTGGCGACATGGAAAACCGCATCAAGGAGTGCCAGCTCGGCCTCTACGCCGATCGCACTTCCGCAGCGACCATGCGCGCCAACCAACTGCCGCTGTGGCTCGCCTTGCCGAAACCACCTTTGCGGAGCCACCTGCGGCACCATCCGCCTCAAGCTCCTGAAGATCGGTGCGCATCAGCGTCTGCCGCATCAAGATCGCCATGGGCTCAGCCTCCCCGCCCAGGAGTGGGGACACGTGGCTCGCTGCCTGGCCGAAGCCGCCACGGCTCCTTCTCGCCCTCGCCAGATCATTCCATCCCCGTCGCAGAGCAATTGGTCGTGTGACTAGGGCGGCCCCAACACGCCGTGCATTCCACTATGCCGAGCCTGAGCTCTGGCTGATAGATGCTCACTGCCGGGCAAGCTATTAGAAAGCTATCGTCGCTCTTGGCAAGCCCGCTCACTACGGAGGAGCTACATATACGCGTTGGATATTAAGCCGCTAAGGCCGTGGCTGCGCTAGAACGTCCTAGGGTTTTCGAAATACCAGAAGCTCGTGCCTATAAAACAACTTCGTGTACTGGGACCGAAGGATCAATTGCAGATCGAAGTTTGCGGCCCATTCCAGTGCAGCTTCGAGAGGCAAATACTCGACTATTTCCCTTGCGATGACTAAGTCATGCAGCCGGTTGACAAAGGCATTTAAGGAGGGCTCGTCCGCCATATCCTTGTAAATGAAAAGACCACACGGCTTAACTCTTTTGATACATCCTGCGAATGTGGCATTGCGGTGTTCGAGCGGAATGTGGTGCATGACATCGATCATCATCGCCACATCGAACTGCTTTTGGGGAACGTCGTCAATCGAGTCCATTACCTGAAATGTCAAGTTAGATTGCGGATAATACTTCGCGGCGAGTGCGGCTTGCGCAACAGCTTTCGAACTGACGTCGACTCCGTAGCCGCTCGAGATCCGACCAAGCGCCGCGAGCGTAATCAGTTGCGCGCCCATTCCGCAGCCAACATCAAGGACAGAGGCGCCTTGACATATGTGTTCGTACAGAGGCCAAGGCGGGCAAATGTCTGACCGATACCGGATCATAATTCGCTGGAGATATCCTGCACTAGTGTAGGCCGGCAGGATATTAGGCACCCGCTGTACAGCGGTAGTGCGCCGGAGGTTCCGCAAGAGCTGAGAGACTGACCCTATCACGGCAGCGGAGCCTCGGCCTAAACCCAGAGCGATTCGAGAACCAACGTCTTCTCGCACAGAGTATCCGTGGCCTGCCTGAAGCCGTGGTATGCCGCGAGCTGTTGCTGCTCAGCCAAGCGCGCGATCGGCTCACGCTTCCAAGGAGTAGAGCTAGCCAACAGGAGGTCAATTACTTTCGGCGGGTGCACGACGAAGCCAACATTAATTATCCCCATCTGTCCCTGGGTTGTGCCCGAAGGTGGAGACACAAATTGGGAGAGCGCCGAGTCGATCAGCCGGATGGATAGCAGCTCCGGATGGGTAGCAGCTAGCGTGGGGAGCGCATCCTGGCCACGATGGAAGACCATCGAGGCGGCTACGTCAATGTGTCCCACATCATTGCCATAGGTAAAAAAAAAGCCGTCTTCATCCCTGGGGCAATTAGCGACGCGCTTGAGTCGACCATAATTCATGATCTTCTCTCCGACATAAACCAGAGCCGCATGGTGCTGGTGACCCGCATGCGGCTCTTCGTCATGGCGAAGGGTGACATCCGACACCTGCAGGAAGTAGTCGGCCAGGTGTTCCGTAATCTGATAGCCCTTGTAGCCGCAGCAGACCACGAAATCGTTGATCCCATATTGGGAGGAGTATACTTTGAGGATGTGCCATAGAATCGGGTTGCCGCCGATCTCGATCATGAGCTTGGGTCGGAGGTTGGATTCCCTCGGAGCTGGAGGGCCAAGGCCACCCGCAAGAATCACAGCTTTCATCATTGGTTCCATCGCTAGCTATCCAGGCCTTTGTCGCCTGACTTCACGGCAGGATTGCTCTGCCAGCGCGGCCGGGCGTGCGGGCTTGAGTAGAAACTGCATGGTCTGATTCGGGTAGCCGTCGTCAAAGACGGGAGGGTCCAACGTAGCGGCAACAACGTAGTCCGCCTCTCCTGCTCCAAAAGAGGCCATGACAATGGCTTGGTTAAGATGATACGGGCCCTCCTGCTCAATCAATACCCACGCTTTGGCAAGATCGGAGCAGTTCTCAAGTCCGAGCGTTTCCACTGCGACCGCGCTCCTGCCCGGAAATGACCCAATCCCGATCAGCCATGGTAAACCGAGCGCTCGCGTCTCAAGCACATACAGTAGGCCCGGCGAGATGCCAGTGAGATCGACCACCGGAGTACCGACTTCAAGGCCAGCCGCACGAGCCTGGACTTTGGCCGTTGCCAAATAATCGTGTAAGGATTGCGAGAGCACCAATTTTCCACCGCCAGGCATTCGCATGACAGCGCTATAGGCGCGCAAATTTTTCACCTGACGGAACGGCTCGAGCATGCCCCCGTTGACGACAGATGCAGTGAGCAACTGTGCGAACACCGCGAGGGGCAGTAGGGTGGCGAGATTGCGCCCCTTTTGCGCAAGAGGGCTCAGGAAAGCAACGACTGCGAGCACCCAGAACAAGGCGTCCCTCGAACCGATGATCCAGTGATTGCTAATGGAACCCACTGCGAACAGGTACGGCAGGACCAAAAAAATCAGCGCTAGACCGACGTTGGTCGGAACCTGGATGCGCAGAATCAATCCCCGACGATAGAACATCGCGCCAAGGCATGTGAAGACCGACACCAGGAACAGCGTTGAGGGACTGATGCTGATCGGATCGGTCCCCAGCAGCGCAATCAACATTGTTACGACGAGCACCGCAGTGAGAGCGAGCGATACAAGAAATTTGTGCGTAGCCCCCATAAAAATGCTGAGCAGAAGGGCTATCGCCACTAGCACAGCGATATTGAGTTGTGAGCGACTTGTAGCGAGCAAGTCAATCCGAAACATGCGAGACATCTCGTGGCCGGCACCCAGCAGGATTTCCATCTCGGCGCTATTAATCATACGGGTCACCAGCCCCATGATGCCGCCGTCAATCAAGTAGGCGGTAACGATCAGTAGAACGAGAGCGACCAGTGCCGCGCCAAGCATGGGCAGCAGCGACTTTCTGCGCAAAACGACGACATAGAGCGTAACCACGAGGGCGATGGCCGCAGCGGTAGTCGGCCTGGCCATAAAGCAGCACCAGCCACCAACACCGACTAGGATCCACCCCAAGACCTGGCAGATGCGCCCTGGCCGATCGGCCAGCAGCAAACCGATCATCACCATCAAGAGGGATTGGAAGGCCAGTGCATAGTAGCTGGGGGTGAGTTGCCAGAGACGGGCGTCGACTAGTGCCAGACTGGCGATCCCAGCTGATAACACCACCGCATACGGCCAGCCTACCGTCCAGAGGCGGCAGATCACAAGGAAGCTGAGAATCCAGCCGAGCGCCATGGTAAGCGTGACGTTTGCCACGCGAAGCATTGCGATGTCGCCATCCGCCCACCGATATGGCCAGTGATAGACGAAGCCGAAAAGGGACGGCGGCATATTGATTGCGTAGGAGAATGGGCTCGCAATGAAGTTAAGGTAGAAACCTTCGTCGCTGAGATACAGACCATAACTGCTGTAGTATAACAGCCAAGTGAGAAGGATCGCTGTGGTTACGGCAGACAGAGTCAGCAAAGTCCGATCCAGCAAGACAGACAACGTCCTTCCGTCGGCAAAATGATTATCTGTTGGCATAGGGCCGCCTTATAGACGAGGCTCATTCGAATGGATATCATCAGCCTCGAGGACCTTCTAACTGACCTGGGCCCCGCAATCTCCTGCAAGAATTGGTAGAGTCTGTGATCCGGAGCCCAATGCAGATGAAGACGAACCGGTTCAAAGAACAGGTCATCGCGATCTTGCGAGAGCAGGAAGCCATGGCGGAGACGGCCGATGAAAACACCGGATCAGCGGCGGCGGAGGTGGTGCTCGACCACGGCATGCTCACGGACATCCGCCCGTCCGTGTAACGACAATGAGCTTCCATTTGCATAAACGTATCCGGCCTCTCGCGGGTGAAGTGCTGTTGCAGCCAGGCCATGATTAGATTCGCGTCACGCCCTTCCCAATAAACGGTTCGAGCACGCAGCCACTTTTTTATGCAAAGGGCTTATGGCATGTTGATGCACGTTTCGTCATCACTGTTGCCGAGCCTTGCAATCGAGCCAGAATCTCAGATGAAGACAGGATCCCCGCGTTCGTAGGGCGCTTATGGTTTTGACAGGCGATGCCGCAAGTCGGCATGATCGGATGCATAGCTGTCAGCCGATCGTGAACCCAATTATGGCCCTTAGCTATGCCAACGCGATCTAAAGGCAAGCCTGTCTGCCAGCAGGTGAAAATGCATGAGAAGCGTCGCGTAGACAGTCGTCCCGATTGATAAGCCAATCGAGATACCAGCAACGCCAATGCCAATCTTCACACTAAGCACGTAGCTGACGAAGAAGCCGATGAGCCCATAGCCGATGCCGGCAAACAAGAGCGGCACCCGTGTGTTCTGCAGTCCGCAGGCTACCGGCTGCAATGCTCTGCACGGCATCCGATAAAGAAGCCAGCGCCGACCAAAGGAACTTTGCAGTGAGTTTGATCGTCGCGTCACTATCGCCCGGCGATCCGCCCAGAAACAATTCGGCGACCTCAAAACGCGCTGCGACCAGTCAGGAGCGCAGCGATCAGGATATCGAGGAGAATCGCGACGAGACCTACCGCTGATGCCGGGACAGTCATCAGGCTCGCCCATTAGTGAGCCGCATATTCGCTACTCACATCGAGATCGGGCTGTACATGGCACGTCGGATAAACAATCCTGGCTAGGAGCATTCTCAGATATGGCACGCGCATTGCGCGAATGAGAAAGAAAAGCCAACACCAGTTTGGCTCAAACCGGAGTTGTGGATAAACATTGCCCGATTCTAGTGAATGCGGCGACCAGGTCTGTGCTTGGCAGCGCACGAGCGCCGACCGTCTTGTTATCGCAAACTGGCTCGTTCCTGCCATGCAGCAACATCGCGGGTTCGTTTGCAGCGCGAAGCCCATTGATGATGAGCACCAATACCCGTGTGTCATCTCCGAGACGAACCACCAAGCCGAGTAGGCAGACTTGCAGCTTTCCGTCACTTTTTGACTCATTAAACAACTTCGATGATCACCACGCCGCACGAATTCATTATGGGTAAAGTTACGTCCTCGGTGAGCCTGTGTCTTCGCTACCTTAAGCTCGAAGCGCTCTTTCGAACCCGCTCCAGCTTTCTGCCGGGCAGCCATCCACGTGATCAAGACGGTGTCCCGGTTCGCTTCCGACCGGCGGATGCCGCCAAGATGATGTTCACCCAATAAAGCAAATTTGGCAGCACCGTCCCCGCGATTTGACCCAGGCACGTGTGCTGAATCTGCCCACCATGTGGATGCTGTGGTCGAGGTCATAAAGAATTTGCATGGTAGGTTACTCCTCAATGGTTCAGGACGAAGTGCAGGAACGCGTACGCTCGGATTCGGGATTGGTGAAGATCTTGTCGGGCGAGCCCTACTCGAAGATGCGGCCGGCATCAAACACGGCGATGCGGTCAGAGACTTCGCGCGAGAAACGCATCTCGTGCGTGACGATCAGCAGCCTGACCTTGGTCTCGTGCGCTATACCTCGGACGACGTCGAGAACTTCTCCGGGAGCTCGGGGTCCAGCGCCGGTCTGCTCAGCCTGGTCCTGGACTGCCTCAGCACGGTCGTTGGAGCCAGGATCAGGTTCTGCAGCACGGTCAGATGTGGAAATGGATTGAATTGCTGAAAGATTATGGCGCACCGACGGCGGGTTCGGGCCTCCCGGAGACGGCTTGCCCCCCGCATCAAAGAAGATGCTCTCGTCGAAAACCCGGATATTGCCGTCGGTAGGCTTCTCTAAGGCCATCACCAGGCGCAGCACACGTTGTTCCTGAATCGCTCGGGCCGATCAGCATGTCTTGTCGCCGGGCCGCACTTGCAGGTCAAAAACGACCAGCCGCGGTGAGCACCGAATGATTTCGAGACGTTCTCGAATTCGATAGCCCGCATGCCGTGTTGCGATTTGGGAGCGGATCCATGTACTTCTATGGGCTGGAAGCTGCGGCGGTCGCGGGCACGAGGGGTCCTGAGTGGCTAGATTTCGGGGTGCTAAGCATGCTTGTCCTTGAATTTGGAAAGAAAGTAGAGGAAGAGCAAACTCAATGCCGCCCGCCAGCGTGAAGGGCTCAAGTAGCGGATTTTTTCGTAAGCTTCGCCCATCAGCACCGGCACCTCGAGCGCAAAGAGCACCACGGTTTCCCGGAAAAAGCCAAGCACGTAGTTGAGCAGGGCGGGGATGCCCCGTTTGATCATCAATGGAACGAGCACACGCTGCCATGTAACATACGACCTCACATTGGGAGCCATACAGGCGAGTCGCGCAGTCGGACGGGATCGTGGTCAAGCTGCCTCGTAGACTTCCGAGCAGTACGCGGCGTAGGATTCCCAAGAGACCGATGCCGATGGGCAATTGACGGAATAGTAATTCCCACCCGCGGTAGCACATAGAACGTAAAATAAAGCAGCACAAGCGTCGGCACACCTCAGAAGAGTTCGAGCCAAAACGCACGAAGCTGCGACCGAGCCTAGTACTCACACTCTCCAGGATTATCAGCAGCAATCACCCCGTTAGCGTAATCGCCGAGCTCGCAAGCGTCACCAGAACGGTGCACCTCCCCCCCTCCATGAGGTTCGGCAGGATCTTCAGGACAAAGCTCCAGTCCCACGTCATTGGGCGGCTCCCGCAGCGGCATCCGCGCGGAGTACGAGCTGAACCAACGCGCGGGTCTCGCGACGCACGGTTCAGCGGCAGCACCTGCTCAAGCGCGTTGAATGCAGCACCGCAAAGAACGGTCAGGATCCAATAACGGGCGGCCAGGAGACAAAAGACAGTGACGGTATCGTACGTTCGCCCACGAATGTGGTTCGCCACATAGACCACATCTTGTACACCAATAAAGCTCACGACCGTGCTCCTCGCCAGACTGTCGAAAGTGGGCACGATCTGCGAGAGCGCCTGTGGCAGGGCCACCTTGGTGAAACTCTGCACTTTGCGCAGCCCAAGTGCGTGGCACGCATCGATTTGCCCACGATGCACGCCTCGATGCCGCCACGGACGATCTCGGCGCCGTAGACGGCTCCATTGAGCGCCAGCACGAGAAACGCCGCAAGCGGCTCGGACGCGGCATCCCCGGCAGCAGCAGCCCCCCAGAACAAAAGAACCAGAGCCGAGGGAGCGCGAATGAGTTCGATGAAGAGCATCGAAGGCACTCGTATCGCCGGAATCTCGGAAAGCCTCAGCGCGCCGAGGACGATGCACGCCGAGACAAACGGTGACCCACAAGTCCGGCACGAGTACAGGCCTAGTAGTCCAAAACCGCCCTCCCCGGACTTGCTCTTTATTCGCAGGTTGGAACAACGTCGCTGGCCCAGTGGATCCTGGAGAGGACCTCCCAGTTGGCGACTCCATACTTCTCAGCGTACAGCTCCTTCATCGCGCCATTGCTGCGGAGCGCGTCGTCGAATGCGTCGCGGAAGCCTATGCCTTCCTTGCGGAATGCCACGCCATAGGCATCCACAGGCGATTGTTTATCGACTACCACATCGAGGCTCCAGTGCTCTGGACTAGTGATAGTGAACTAACCGACCGCAAGCGCGCTCGCGCGACTGCCCGAGATCGTCGCAACGTCAGCCTGAACGTCAGGGACGCGCACGACTTATGAGTCTCGCGCCAACGTAGCCGAACTGCCGGGCTTGCAATCCCGGATCATGGCATCGCATTGGGTCAGCCGCGTTTGCACACGCAACCTGGCGTTGAGATTGGAAAGTCAGTTCGTCGAGCACGAACGCCTTCAAGGTTCGGACGATTGGGCGGCATCGCGACGCGCAGACGCTGGCCGCCAGAGAGTTGCCGCTGATCGCGCTGTACCAGCGGCCACAGGCTGAGAATGTCGGAGGCACGATTCACGCGCTCCGCGATCAGCGATTTAGCCGCCTTGTTGAACTTGAGCTAGAAACCAGTATTGACCGCGACTATCATGTACGGCGACGGCGCGTAAATTCTGAAGTACCATCGCCACGTCGCACTCTCTCGATGGCAGCTTGTTACGAACCGATCGCCGATCGCGATCTCCCCACCCGAGATGTTCGCCGGCAATCATCCGATTGGTCGGCCTCACAGGTGGATGCGCTCGCCGTCGCGGATCTCGACGTCGATCGCAACAGTGCCGTAGGTTCCTTGCTGTCCCGGATGGAAGCTCCACACATTGCGTCCCCCCGGACAGGCGTCCTTTACCAACCTCTGCTTAATGAACTGTTCTCAGAAACATTGATGGTAACAGGCGAGCCGTGATGGCCGAAACGGTCGCAGCCGGTCCCATAGCTTGTCGCAATCGCAACAAGTGGCGCTGAAATTTCTGGACACCTGGTCCTCTCCAACTCGGGTTATCGGAGCCTTCCTTAAAAATTTGAGCACCGAACTCGCCTACTAACGGCGGCTGACATTGCAGAGCTTTGCCAAATATAATTGATTTCCGTCGGTTGAAAGGACCTCACCAATTTCGCTGAACCTGCAGAACCATTGTCAGGCCGCGCTGGTCTCTCAATTCATAAGCAGCACCGGGCTTGGCGATTCCTGGTTGCATCGGCAGCGCGGTGCTTCCGCTCGTATACTTCTGATCGAGCATGGTGTAGATCAGCTCGGCCGAGAAAGTCAGGTTCTTGACTGGTTTCCAAGCCGTGCGCGTGCCAACAACCGCGTAGCTGAAATCGGGATTACAGCCAGCAACGCCGTTCGACAGCGCGAGAGCTGTAACAAGCGCGCTGCAGATGTATCCCTTGGCTGTGCTATTGTACCGCACAGCAGCCCAGGCACCAAAGATCGTAGAGTACCAGTGAGGATCCCAGTTGTGAGTGTAGCCACCATTGAGGCCGTAGGTCGTCGTTAGCTCTTGGCCGGCTCCGGTGACCAACACGGAATCGGACACGCCGCCAATGCCGAGACTTTGGTAGGCCCGCGCCACGCTCGTACCACCGTACATCGCGTAGGTGACGGACACATAGTCATGGAAGTTGTAGCGGCTTGCACCGTTCGTATACACGCCGGAGAAGTTGATCGTGTCACCCGGGCCCGTCGGGATGTTCTTGATCGACAAGCCCAGCTGTCCAGCCCAGCCCCACTTATCACGCGGATGACCGGTTAACTCGGTGCTGCCATAGTACGCCGCATGGTTGTCGTGCGCGGCAGCCGACGCCTGGAATAGACCCCAAGGCTGATCAACGCGAAGCATGGCAATGAGATCAGGAGCTCGCGAACCTCCGATGTCGTTGGCACCGTACGCGCCGGTCGCGAGACCAGCAGCGGTCGCACCGCTCACATTCCAGATGTTTGTTGTGTCGTGGACGACCTGATCCTGGATCGAGAACGAAGCCGTGATGCCCTCACCGAAATCGGCTGTATAGGTAAACTGGTTCACGGGGTCCCAGCCGCCGCTGCCAGGCAATTCGAAGCCATTCGCTGGATATTCAGCCCAGGGCGTGGAGAATTGCGAGTTCGCCTTGCCTAACGTAAACCCAGCGAACTGAATGAAGGCGTACCATATACTGAGTGTACCACCCGCGACGGCGTCACCGGTGTACGTCGTTGCGCCGCCAGTACGACCCGCGCCGGCACCCGCGTAGCCACCCGAAGTCCACTGGAGCGCTGCTTCGAAGTAGGTCCGAGCTACGCCGTACTGGGTCGCGGTGCGCGTATCGATGGCAAGCTCCTCGCGAGAACGAGTAGTGCTGTAATAGTTACTGAGCCGGTTGCTGGCTCCGGCCACGCCGTTCAGGCCGCTTGGCGAGAGGCTTGTATACACGCGAAGATATCCGCCGAGTTTGAGGCAGGTATCGGTCCCCGGGATGTTGTAGAAACCAGCACCATACGGCGAGCAGATCTTCACGTATTCCAGCGGTTCCGCTTTAATGGTCTGATCGGCAGCATGGGCTCCAGCTGAGGCGATCAGCCCCGCCAGCGAACTGAGAAAAAGGCTCTTCCCCACCTTCACACCTCTGAGTTGTTTCACCTCAAAAGTGGCCGCTCCGCTCTTGAAGAGACTAACCACCTTGCGCCCTATCATTCGCGGCTTGCAGGACCTTCGTTCAAACGCCAACTGCATAGATTGAACCCACAACGTCGCGGTGCTGCCCAGTCCGCCCTGTCATTACGTTGACACGTTGCGTTCGTTATCGGTGCGCAAATCATGTACGGAAAGAACCAAAGTGGGGACGCCCGCAGCAAGTGTGCTCTAATCGCTTCATATGGGTACAAAACGCACTCAATATGACCACGAACGTCCGCTTCGTACGTTAAGTTAAGCGCTGTCAGAATGATGCTGACTCCCAACCCGGATATCGCACACGCAGGCTTTGCAAGCTGAGTATCTGCCACTAACTTTTTTATGCAGGAATGGTCAGATCCTCGGAGTTTTGTACGCCAAGTTGCGCGGGTGGTAGAGGGCCAGCGGTCCAGGATCGCGTCGGTCAACAGGCCGAGCTCGAAGACTTTGTAGCGAGATGCCCGTGGGCCTTCAGCGTCGCTGCGTCGACCGCGCCTGTCAAACGCCATCCGAAACTGCCCCTTTGCGTTATGAAGAACTGCCCCACCTTCGGGTTCATCATGTCTGTTGAAGGTTGCCCCCCGCTGCTGCCGGGACGGAGGGGAGCGGAGCCGACCGGAGGGCCGTCTGGGGCGGGCGCCTTGGTGAGGCCGCTCTTTAGCTTGGCGCGGAGCCGGTAGCTGTCGCCGCGGATGGTCAGCACGTGGTTGTGGTGCAAGAGCCGGTCGAGGGTCGCGGTGGCGACCACCGGATCGGCGAACACGGTGCCCCGTTCGGCAAAGCTGCGGTTCAACGCGATCTGCATGGCGCCGGTTTCCTAGAGCCGGCTGACCAGCTGGAAGAACAAATGCGCCGCGTCGGGCTCCAGCGTAGGTAGCCGAGTTCGTCGACGATGAGCAGCTTTGGCTTAGCAGTTTCTCGTCCTGGGGCCGCTCGCCATGCGCCTTGGCGAGACCAGCGACCAGCGTCGTTGCCGTGGCGAACTGCACCGTCTATCCGGCCAGGATCGCCTCTCGCCCGAGGGCGATCGACAGGTGCGTCTACCGAGGCCCGCCGGCGAGCAGCAGCACGTTCTCGCCGTTCTCGATCCAACGTGACGCGGCAAGGTCGCGGATCTGCTTCGGATCGATCGACGGCTGCGCCTCAAAGTCGAAGCCCGCCAGCTCCTTCATGGCCGGGAAGTGTTCGAGCTTCAGCGCCATCTCGATGCGGCGATGATCCTTGCGCGCGATTTCACGCTCGCACAGCAGGATCAGCGTCTCACGCGCCGATAGGTTCGCGCGCGCCGGCTTGTCAAGTAGGCTGTCCAGCTGGTCGCGGATGCCGGAGAGCTACAATCACGCCAACATGGCATCGACCGGATCGCTCGGTGCCTCGATAGCCGTCTTTGTGCGCGCCATCAGAAGTTCTCTCCGATCGCTGCTTCGTATTCGGCAAGAGGACGCAACAACGAGGGCAGTGGAGAAGGCGCTGTCAGTGTCGGTGTCGCCTTTGCCGGTCGGCAGACCGCGCCATTGCGACCGGCAACCCCGTCGAGGTGAGCGGAATCGACGATCCGCAGCGGGCGACCCGCCGATTGCTTGTGGACCGCAACCTCGCGCATGCCATGGCGGAGGCGTACCTCGCCGGCCGCAATCTCACCGCCACGCGCTCGCCGATCAGCCGCCACGGCACCGAGTAGCTGTTCTTGTCGATCTCGACGGCACAATCGTTGCCGACGACACGGGCCAGTTTGCGCAGCCATCCGAATGGCGGTTGCCCGCCAAACGGCTTCAACAGGTGTGCCTCGTCACGCGCAAACCGAGCCATCGGCGCCTAGCCGGTCGTGCCGTGGATCCGCACGTTCGCCACCTCACGCTCCCACTCGGCGAGATGCGCCTCGAATGCCTCCCAGCTCGCGAAGGAACGCTCCGCGCTCGCGTTCTTCTTCACGTAGCCGACGCCATTGCCCTTCATGCGCGCCCGACGGCGCGCGGGCGCGAGGCCGGAAGCCCCAGTGCTTCGCGAACGCCATGAGCTTGTCGTTAAACTGAACCGACCGGCTCACCGCGTCGTGGCGCACCACGAGCGCGCGTGGATTGTCCATCAGCACTTCCTCCGGCACGCCACCGAAGGTCGCAAATGCACTCTCGAACCCGGCGAACCAGTGCTCTTGCTTCTCGGCCCGGAATGCACGCACATGCAGCCGCCGCGAATGCCGCGAGCGTCGCCACGAACACGAATGCTTTGATCTTCACCCCGCCTGAGGAGATGTTGAAGATCACTCCTTGGACCGGCCATCCTCGGCCGGCTTCGCGGGAGAGCGCGAACAGCGCTTCGAGTTTAGCTTGTAACGCCGGCGAGAATTCGGCGTCGGTAACTTCGAATGCTGGCTTCTTAAGATGCGTCGCCGCGTTGTACCGGTATGTCGAGCGCGCCTAGTGGACTATTGATGTCCGAGACGAGCGCGGCCTGCGCCTCGGATCGCCCTCATCGCCATGGCGCCAGGACGCGCGCTCCGAGCTCCTCACGGCCGGCTGCAACACTTGCGGCGGGCGCCCCGCAATGAGTTCACGGGCTCCGGCCGGCCAGAACGGCCGCCGCGATGGCTAAACCGATGGCCCTTCCGCCGCCGATGATCAAAGCCGTTCGGCCTTGGACCGATAGCATCTTACCGGCATCGCATTGCTTCACTATTTCTGCTTGCCTGCCCATCAGTGGGGGGGCGACCGTGGGGTTCCGTATAACAATGGGAAGTTGTGCTTGAAGCGATCCTGATATTGATACACCCGACTGTAAGCAGAATAATAAATCTTGGGATAGTTATACTCGTGCAACTGCTTGTATCCGGGCAGAATGTGAAGCGGCGACGGCGGTTCGCCGCGGAGGGCGGCTAGACACGCACGAAGCAGGCTGCGGCCGTATTCGAGGCCGAGGAAGGTCTCTCCGCTATACCAACCTGCCCATTTATTTCGCTCCTCGAGACGGAGTGATGTAAACAAAGCATCAATGGATACGAGCGCACGCTCGAGATGCTGAATCGCATCCGCATGGTCGCTTACCGCAAGGCGTTCGAGAGCACCGCAGTAGTAGTCGAGCATCTCATTCGCATGCACGTGGATTCGCAAAGCCGTCAACATATGGGATACATAGAAATCGCGGCGCTGTTCGGGGATTTTCGAGGCCAGCCCTTCGGCTTTGGCGAGCAAAGAGGGCAAATAACCCAGATTTGTGACCGCGAGTTGTCGATGTTTTTCCGCTTGCTCAACCGTCGCTGGGGATGGCGATCGTCCGCTCTCCATAAGGGGCAGAACCTGCTCACAAAGCTTATAGAGGTAGCGAAAGGGTGCTTGGTCACCCGCTGGCGCCGCGCCGTACTCTTTTAAATGCCCTATGTCGGTGGTTGAGGTAAGATTAACCGCCTCCGAAAGATTCAGTTTGGCTTGAAAACCTGGTATCGCGAAGTAATCCCGATAAAGGTTCGCAGCCCTGGGCGCCAGTTCCGGCCCAAACTGCCGGCGGACCCACTCCAACAGAAAGTTGTGATGATTAGTTTGATCAGGCTGCGAAAGGTAAGGACGAGCATCCCAGACCATTTTCATGGCGCACTCGGTGCTCAAGGGGACGGACCGAAGATTACCAGCGTTGATTAGAAAGAACTCCGTTGCGCCGGCGCGGATGAAGCGCCCCAACTCGTGATAAATGCGTTCAGGCGGAACGAATTCCGTCAGACGATTGCCCAGTGGGCCGGCCACCATTGTGTGATAGTAGATCCCATTTCCAGGACGGACTTTGCCAGCATCGCGCATAAAACCGGCCCCATTGTCAGGCCAGACGAGCGTCACACCGGCCGGAAGCTGGATAAAACCGTCCAAATACAATTTCGTGGCCTCGGACCACATATGACTGATGATGGGAGCGTTGGGCTGGACCTGGCGAATTAGCTCTACCTGCTTGGCGATGGCTCGCGTGATCAACGCGCCTCGAGCTTCAGGGGTTTCTAGTCCTGGGTCATCTACCCAGAACGGATAGTCGTATCTTCCCCGATAGCCAACAGTCCAGACGACCTCCTTGTCCTTAAGGGCAGCAATGCACTCCCTCCAATAACGCTCCATGATCTCCGGATGCCTCGAATAGGAGTATGGCACGTCCGCAGGCCAGCGGAGCACGTTCAGTCCGACCGGTACAAGATGTGTCGTGTTGCTCATCAAGCCCCGTCGCGAGATCAGCTCATAGCAGCGCTCGTCGGCAAAGGCGTAACATCCCGGCACTAGCAAATTGCCGCGTAGGCGCAATAAAGTCTCACAGATACGATCCAGCATCTCAAGGGAGAGCGGATTTTCGCCCAGGGGATCGGGGCTAAAGCCATTTAGTATATCCTCGCTATCGAGCCACAAGCCGCGATGTTTGAAGGTCGGGGAACCGAACTGCTGTAGAAGGTCTTCGCGCACCGGGATGCTCGTGCGAGGACTAGGCTCCTTGTCCGCCCAATACCACCACGGATCGACTTCGAGGACTTGCTCACTGAAGGCGTATGCGGCGTAGATAGCTCCGCGTAGATCGGCACCCACCGCCATAACCGCCTGGGGTCCGCCATCGATCCGCTGTACGCCCAGCGAGAAGCTCTCACGCCCCGGCAGCATGGATATTCGCGGCTTCGAGTCTGGGGACTGGAGCCCGAAGTAGATCGCCGGGCCGCCCCAATCTTCGGGAAGCGCGGCCAAGATCGGAGGTCTATGGCCGAATACTTTGTACCAATCGCGCGCGACGTCCGCGAGCGCACGCTGCAAGGGTTCCGGCTCCTTGCCCGAGATGATCCAGGGCGTGTCGGCAGTGAGGAATATTTCGTGCTTGGCTCCGCCCGCTTCACTGACTTTGTGAGCGTCAGCTGCATCGGCAGAGTTGGACAACGACATGGCCACCGCCTGACTCAGGCTCAATATGCTGGCTGCTTGCGCGCTCAACCGCAAAACGTCGCGCCGCCCCCACTGAGCGTCATTTTTCGCTGCTGCTTCTGTTTCTGGCACGATGTTGTTCTCCAGTGATTGACTGCGCCACGGTGCTGGACGATTGCGCTCCTTGTAACAGTAAGATGACAGAGCGCGTTCGTTATCGTTACGCAAGTTCTGTACGTGATGGACCAACGCCCGCCGCCGCTTAGCAAGCGTGCTTCAATAGCAACATAACGGTACGGTTCGTGCCGTATCCCGCGTGCTCAACGTTTGCCGGCCTCCTCAACTGGCGATTCGTTAACAGCCGGCCAAATGGCCCGTCTGGCGTGAGTCGACCCGACCTCTGCGCCGCTTCTCCGCTTCACCCGTTTGGTAGTGCTGGAAAATGCGCATTCCGACGAAGTCGATCGCGGATTCCGAGCCGGCCGTCTGTACCGATGGACGCCGGCTGAGATTTTCATGATTTCCGGCCGCGTGCCGAGGCGGGCTCTCGCGACGAGGCCGTCGTCAGGTCAGTTGGCGGCCTCGTCGTCAGGCGTCTGACGCTTAGTGGCGGCTTTGCGCAGGCTCTCGCTCTTGAAGGTAAGCTGTCGGCGTTGTTACGAAGCGATCGAGGATGGCGTCGGCAATGGTTGGGTTGCCGATGAGCTCATGCCAATGCTCGACCGGGAGGTGGCTTGTCACAACGGTTGAGCCCTGGCCATCACGATCCTCCATCATCTCCGGCAGGTCTCGTTGCTGCTCGGCCGTCATCGACGCCAGTCGTCAAGGATCAGGAGCTCGACGCGAGCCAGGGTCCTTAGGAGGCGAGCATGGCGGCCATCCCCCGCGCGAGGGCGAGCGCCTGAAAGAGCACGGAGCGGCTATCGCGCCAGGCCTTGTGGCCCAAGGCACAGGCAATCCAGCTCTTGCCGACGCCGGTCGGGCCCGCGATGCGCAGCATGCCAGAAATGCAATCGGCGCCTTCATCGAGGACGTGTACAATCGCCAACGGCTGCACTCGGCTCTGGCCTCCCGGCCGCCAGCCGAGTTCGAAGCAAATTTACCGCGATGCGGGGCTGCTGCGCAGTAGCCCCGCATCGCGGCCGTAACCCATCAATCCGCCCAGCCGCCCCACGCGCTCGGCTCCTGTCCCTGATCATCGTGTCTCACATCAGGGGTGCAGTTCATGCCAAGAAAGTCGCTGTCCCAGATTTCATTTCTAAAGCGCCACTACCCGATAAAGGCCTTGGTGAACCTGGGCACCTTGGAGATCAGCCGATCTCCGCGATCAGCTCGGGCCTTCAGACCAGATCGTAGTCCGTGGCAGCTAAAGTAAGGGCTCCTAGAGCGTTTCACATTTTGACTGAAGCATAACCGGCGTTGGCGAAGTAGTTGGCGCATTCGCGAGGTTGGATGTTTTGGACGAGGTGACCGATGTGGCGCCAAGTGTCCTCGATGGTGCGCTTCTGAGCATGCCGCATCCAGTGCTTGATCTTGGAGAAGGCCTGTTCGATCGGGTTGAGGTCTGGCGAGTATGGCGGCAGGTACCAGAGCCTGGCGCCAGCGGCCTGGATCATCTGCCTGACAGCTCTCGACTTGTGGCTTCAGTTGGCAGGAGAAGGTGCTTCACATAAGCGCGGAAGCATTCGCCGTTGATCGGGCCGTCGAAGACGCAGGGTGCCGTGAGTTGGTCATGGCGGAGTACGCCGAGGAATGTGAGGGTACGCCAGTGACCGTGCGGGGCGAAGCCGCGCAGGCGTGCTCCTGTGGGGCCCCAGCCCCGCAAAGGGGCCATGTTGGTCTTGATCCAGGTCTCATCGATGAAGACGAGCCGGCCCGGATCAAGTCCAGCCTGCCAGGATCGCCAACGCTGGCGCCTACGAGAGACGTCGGCGCGAGCCTGTTCGAGGGCGAACAGTGTTTTTTTTGAACCGCAGCCCTTCCCGGCGGAGGAACAACCAGACCGCGTTGTGTGAGACCTTGACCCCACGGGCTGCCAGTTCCGCCTTCAGACCATGCAGCGTCAGGTGCGGCGTCTGAGTGATCCGCTCGACGATGAAGGCGCGCGGATCAAGCACAGGCTTACGGTGACCGCCCATTTTGCCAGGCACAACCGAGCCGGTCGCCCGCTGCCGCTGTGACCACTTCACAACCGACGAGACCGCAACACCAAACCGTTCCGCCACAGACCGGCAGCTCTCGCCCGCCAAAACCGACGCCACCACACGCTCGCGAAGATCCAGGGAAAGAGGTTCTTCGGGTCATGCGATGCTGGCCTCCAATCCAGTCAGCATCTTGAATCACAATCCGTCAAAAACCGGAATCCCCTCCGATTCAATTAAGCAATGAAATGCTCTAGGGTACGATGACGCGCCACGGAGCTGTTCTCTTGCCTGGCGACGGTCTTGATCTCTTGATCCAGTCGAATGCCCTCTCAATCCGCTTTCCGAAGGGCGACTTGCGCGCTGTGATGGTGATTGAAGAAAAGTCGAACGACTAAGCATACGTCTATGACAGTTGTCCCGACGGGGGCTTGGCGCCCTTCGACGTTCGAGGAGAAGCAGCGGATTGTTGCCGAGATTGGTGTCGGTAATGGCGCGGCGCAACGGGTTGCCTGCGAGCCAATTGATCACGTCTTACCCGCGCCTCCAGATCCATGTAGCTAAACAAGCTGCTCCGTTTGATTGTCGCCGCCGCGCAGGCTTCATCTCCGAATCTCATCGGAGTCAATCAACCAGTGTTGCCGGTCGGCGGCGAGCGGTTCTTCAACGGACTGCTAAATCGTTATTGCTGCGACGGTTTGGTGACATTGACACGCGCTATACTGCACCGGCCGTCGACGCTGACGGGCACTTGGCCCTCGATGGCCACGCGATGAACGACCCGCCGCTGCTCGCCAAAATCATTAACCGCATAATGCATCGTGGCGCGGTTGTCCCAAATAGCCACATCGCCCCGCTTCCAGTTCCAGCGCACCGTGTTTTCTGGCTTGGTAATATGAGACTCAAATAGACTCACCAATCTATGGCCGTCATATTTCGGAATATCAACAAGGCGCGTCACATAAGAGCCAAGCACCAGCGTGCGCTCGCCAGTCTCGGGGTGGACACGGACTACGGGATGCTCGGTCTCGAACCTCTTTTTGGTACGGATTTCGTCGTAAAGCTTCTGATCGGCTTCACTGGGGCGGACAGTATTAGAGAAGTCGTAGGCGGTACTGTGAGCAGCCCAGAGGTCGTCGGCAAGCCGTTGGAGTGGCGGCGGCAGGTCGAGATATGCAGCCGCGGTGTTTGACCACACCGTGTCGCCACCGACGGGTGGGATCACAACACCTCGCAACACCGAGATTTTGGGATAGGCATCCATGCAGGATAGATCGATGTGCCAATTGTCAGCCCGGACACCTCCGTGTGCAGAATCAATCTCAAGGATAGACGTCGTTCCCTCGGCAGCACGCAGCAGCGGCGGCACAATCTTGCCCCAACGAAGAGCAAATCGCTCCTGCTCGGCGTCGTCGAGATGACTTTGGTCGCGGAAGAAGATTACTTTGTGCTCAAGCAGTAAGGCGTTGATCGCAGCAATGGTCTGGCCCGGCAAATCGCCGGACAGCTTGATGTTCCTGATTTCGGCGCCGATACGCGGTGCGCGCTTGACGACGTCGGTACGTGGAATGATGTTATCGATCGCACTCGTTTCACTCATGCTGTACTCTCTCCATGTTGCGATTCCTTCAGAGAAAAGCCATTGACCGCGACACACACGGGCGAATGCTCGATCCACAACCTGTGATAAACGCGCCTCTATTGCGAAGCCACGCGAGATCGAACAAAGACCAACCGGTTGATTAGCACCATTTTGCGTTCATCCCGCATGCGATCTCGTTCGTGATGTTGCCGATTCTCAGGCTACGCTTCGCGTTGCCGAGAGATCCCAGCAAGGGGCATGCCAATCGCGAGGGATCCCACCCACCGTTCCTTTACCCAAAGAGATGGCCGTACTCCAAGCGATAGGACAGCCTCGCGCTTGCAGCGTCAGCTGCGAGAGACCATTTTCTAAAACTATTTTCCGAGCAACGGCGTCGTGGGCCAGACAATTGTCGCGTATCCGACAGTTGGCATCAGAGACGGCTGATCTCACTATTGAAGTGTTGCGCACCAGCGTTGGACAAGTCGGTAGGCACACCCGTCGTCCTTCAGGAACAGCGCGAAGCTCACCCATCACTTCAAAATGTATTTAAAGGCCTCGGCTAGGCAATCTCCCTTCGGAAACTGGGCGAGTTATTCGCTCGTATAGATCTGAACATTCTCGATCATGGGTCGTCGGCTTGGCCACGGCCGACGTTCTGCGGCCTTCGAATCGGTTGTGGATTTCTGTGGCGGTAAAGACGCCCTTTTCTGGGCGCCCCTCGCGCTGGCTGAGCCGAATCTTGGCGCCTCGTCCCTAGATGGAGCCGCGTTCTGCGGTGGCACTGCGTCGGCAGAAGCTCGATGGAAACAAGAATGCCATCGGCGGATTTGGTCCACCGGGATAGCCTGCGAGCGGTGTTGCGCCGATCCATAGACGAAGTGATGCCCGCCTAGAGGCCGCGCTGCGAAGCCTGCTCCGAGCTACCCGACAGAGTTCACTTCTCAGCAATTTAGACCTCCATTATAGTGGCTGCCGGCATGCCGACACCGATCAATAAGATAACTCATACGGCTTCGGTTTAGGGCTGATGGCAAGACGCTCCGGACTTCAGCACCGCTTTCACGACGGTACCCGCAGCAACAGCTTGCAAGGCGCAGTTGACATCGGCAAGATCGAAGAGAGTGACAAGTCTTGCCAGCGGAAACGCAGCGCCGAGCCGCGGAAGCATGTCTAGGTAACGCACGAGATGTTCGCCGCTAAATGCCCATGAGCCGACCAGATCGAGCTGCCGGCGCACGATCCGGTGCGGGTTGAAATCGGTGTTGCCGCTATCTGTGTACTGACCTACGACTAGATAGCCCCCCGCGGCGGGCGAGATTCACGCCCTGAGAGACTGCGTCGGGGGCACCGGTACATTCAATGACCAAATCCGCGCCTTTGAAGTTGGGCGTGTAGCTCATGATCTCAGAGAGCGCAGCGTCGATCGGCCGACCGAAGATGTCGACACATACATCCGCAATGCCACACTCTGAGGCCAACTGCAACCGGCTCGCCGGTGCACCTACTAGAATGAGCTGCCTCGCTCCGGCGAGCTTGGCCATGGCCGCCGCTGCAAGACCGACAGGACCGGCACCTTGGACGATCACGGTCTCACCTAGCTGGACCGGACGCCGCTGAAACGCGTGCACCATCGTCGGTCCAGCGCAGGCCAGAGCCATGGCCAATATCTTATCGATTCCCTCAGGGATCTTGACGATCGTCGTGCCGCTCTGGAGGCAGATAAAATCCGCCCAAGCGCCCGAAAGCGGCTCGTCCGTGGCGGTGTTCCGATTGACGCCATAGATTTTTCTATGGTCGCACAACGTCGGCTCCCTCTCGATGGAACAGGCTTCGCAGTGGCCGCAACTGATCGAGGATGCCCACATCACGATGTCGCCTGACTTGATCTGAGTGCCTTTCGCGTCCGTGTTAAGGGATGGATGGAGCCGGTTGATCCTGCCCAATCCCTCATGGCCGAGCACCACGGGGGGGATCGGCAGGCGCCCTTTTTGCAGATGGAGATCGGTGCCGCAGATGCCGCCATAGAGGATCTCAATGATGGCCCCGTTTAGGGGCGGTGCGGGCACCTCGAAGGTCTCTATCGCGACGTCCTACCGATTTCCTTCAGGACGGCCGCGCGACTCTTAATATTAGACATCAGGTGAACTCCTGGACTAAAGGTCTGTCGTCGACCACCAGCGGAGGTGTAACAGGTCGAATAATATACTCCGAACGGGGCTTCTTCCTTTTCGGCGCGTTGTCGACATCATTGTAGGTGACAATCAGCAGGCGAAGCGGGAACGGCGACATGTTGATCGAAGAGCCGTGGATCACTTTGGAATTGAAGAAGATGACGCTCCCCGCCGAGCCCTTCGGGCTAACCATTTTATGATCTTTTATAAGCCTCTCCATATCACCGATTGCGGGAGAATAGGCGAGTGGATCGACATGCGCCGTTTCTTTTGCTGCCGTCGAGATCGATCGGAGCGCTGAAATCTACGTGGGAGCCAGGAATGAAGATGAGTGGACCGTTGAACTCTGTCAGGTCATCGAGGCATAGCGCAACGTTGACCTGGTTTGGCTTCGGCAACTGGTCGACCGTGTGCCAGACGGAGAAATCGTAATGCCAAAACCCAAGACTCGCCTCCTAAAGGCGGCTTCGAATTTATCTTGAACTGATAAAGATAAAGATCGTAGTCGACAAGTTGCTTTGCGCATCCAAGAAATCTTTCGCCTTTGGTCAGAAGATCAAATTCAGACTGACGAAGATGGGATGCATATATTGCGCGGATTCTAGTACCGTCAGACTCCCTTATCACAAAGGGTCCCTCGTTCTGACAGTCGCGGGCATATGCCGCCCGCAGTACCTCCACTTCGTCAGCCGAGAACATGTCCAGGACTTCGAGAAATCCGTTTCTATGTTAAGTCTCTATCTGATCACGTGCGAGCGGCTTTTTGTTGGCCCTCCGAGTCAATTTGACGGTGGTGGAATTAGAGCACGCTGGCGAAAACACTGGAGCTACCGAGCTTGATAGTTGAAGGATTCGTCGCGCTCAGGCCGACAACTGAAGAAGGCTTAGCCCGGCCCGCGACTGAGATTTGCAGATCAGCAACAGGCCGGACCCCATACATATTGATGACCGGATCACAGATTATTTCGATAAGCTGACGACCATCCGGCGACGCCAATTGCTCTGCTCACCCGATTCGTTCCAGTAGTTGGTGAGAACGTGCGCTACATGGTGCAAGCCCACCCCTGAAAGCCTTGCAATCAGATAGTCGTGCACGGCATCGCCTTCATTCTCACCCTGACGGCGGCTGCGGGCGTCGGGGCGCTTCGACAATCCCGCCAAGATGGCCTCTCGCCGCTCGTTTCATCCGATCATTCGATCGTGTTACTTCGATTCCGGCGACGGCCTCATCAAAGCCGGCAACACCTTGGCAAGCGGGCTTTGATCAAGGGAGCATTGACCTGTCACGTACAAGCTGGCGTCAACCTCAGCTTGCGTCCGTAGCGAGAGCTTTCCTCCGGCTGTTCGTGTGACATTGGCTAATGTCAAGGTCAGGCTCTGCGCTCGCTATCGGCGAAAATCCAAGGTAATCGTCACCAATGCCATCGCACGCGATATTGGTTTTCCTATTGACGATCACTCGTCAGTTACAACTTTAACAGCGGCTGTGTGAAAGAGCGATCCTCGGCTAATCAGTGCTCAGGCTAGGAGGCAGTGCACGGTCGTGAATGCTCGTGGCCTGCTACGAACCGAGTTACTCACACGCCGCCGGCTGGGGGATGGCGCGTGCGAGGAGGCGACAATCGAACGGGCGAGCTGTTCAGCTACGTCGACTTGGAGGCGCGCCGGTGTAGCGTGAACATCCGCAGCGAGGGATGCGGACGATTGTGAACGAGAGGCTGTCAGAGCCGTAGCGCGAGTTTGACGCGCTCTACTCGCTGATCGGGCAGTCGCCGATGCCGCGATGCTGCTGGAGCGATGCTGTTGCAGGCGTTTTATTCGATCCCCTCGGAAACAGCTTTTGATAAAGCGCCTCGAATATAACAGCCATTTCGCCAGCTCGTCGGAATAGGCCTCGACCGCGGCTTGGAACTTTAGGTGCTCTCGAAGAACCGCGACCGGCCGCTGGGTGGTACCGCGGCGAAGTTCCTGGCGACGGTGCTGGCGCAATCTAGGGAAGGCATTCTGTGATTACTTCTGGATCGACGGCACGCTGAGCCTCTGATGAAGAGCGTCAAGAAGGACAGCTCCGGCGAGCCGTCGATTCGAGGCCACAGCCGCAATGCGGTGCGGACTCTTCTGTAGGCAGAAAAGCTCCAATGACACCCACGCGCGGGTTCAGGACGCCATGTACCGCAAAAGGCAACGAGACGAAGCTGTGCTTCCCTCATTGGACACGGGCTGACGGACAGCCGCCAGGGCCTAGTGGTCTGGCGATCTTTACATCTTCCGGGGGCGCCGCGGCGATTTGAGTGAATTGGGCATTCCCTTTATGCCGGCCTTAACGGCGGGAAGTTCATCTGACCCTCGACGTCAGCCGGTGCGGTGTCGATCTGGGCGGGGCAAATGGCCAATAGGCCGAGGACATCGACTGGGAAACTCCACAACTAATTTGGCGACCGCAGAGCGCTGGGTCCCATCGCGTCCAATCTGTGACTCACTGCGTTGGATGAATGCTAATCGCGACACTGCTTCGGATGACGTTGAGGCCTTGAAAGAGGCTTTAGCAGTGGCGCCCGCCAAGGGCTTGAGATCACCACATCAGATCTATGGGCGAGGGTCGGAACATCCGGCGCAGCAGTTGGCGTTGGCACTAAGAGCAGGAAGCCGACGCTACCGAGGACGAACTTGCAGGCCGTGGCCAAAACGACGGCGGTGCGTAGATTCACCCGCAAGCGGCGCCCCCCAAACGTCCCTCGAGCACCTGCCGCGGGAGCGCGTGGTTATCGAGCCGCCGACGGCATTGTGAATGCTGTGGCAGCAATGGCCTGCGCAAGCTCGGCGAGGACGTAACCCAGACGCTGGGAAGTCGTGCCGCGTCAGCGGAAACTGATCGAGACGGTCCGGGAGAAATCTACCTGCCGCGACTGCGAGAAAATCAGCCAGGCGCCGGCGCCGTTCCATGCCCCGGGGATGGGGATGGGCCGGTCCCAGCCTGTTGGCCATGATCATGTTCGAGAACTTCGGCCAACATCAGCCCTTACACCGGCAAGCCGAGCGCCTACGGGTACACCAGTTCTATTTAGCGGGCCAGCCAGTACCGATCCGGGAGGCGCCATATTGGGCCATGCGCGGCGGCGCCCATTCTTCGCCATGGCCGACATTGAGGAGAAAGCGCGGCGCGAGGCCGGCGGCCAAAAGGAGATCCCGCTCTCGCCGAACGCGGCGAAGTCGTGTGGCGGATCGAGCACTGTTCGATCGAAGGCTCCATCAATGGCAGGAGCCCCCGAAGGACATCTTGGAGGTGCGACAGACACTGACCTGCCTCTGATCGAGGACCTTCAGGTCTATATGCGGGAGCAGTTCGTCAAGCTCTCCCGTGGGCACGACCTAGCCAAGGCGTTCAACTACATCCTGAAGCGATGGGCGAGCGTCACGCTGTTATTGAAAAACGGACACGTCTATCTCTCGAACGATGCCGCCGAGCGAGGATTAAGCAGTATAGCTCTCAGGCGAAAAGACTGGGGGTTCTGCGGCTCTGACCGCGGTGGGCGGCGCGCGGCTTCCATGGATAGCTTGACCAAAAATGAGCGGGTTGATCCGCAAGCATGGCTCACGGATATCCTTGCATCGCCGCCACCCAGCTCATCGGCTGAACGAGCTGCTGCTTTGGAACTTCCGGGATCAGCAATCTCTGCTCGAGCGGCATGACTACGCAGGTCAACAAGGTCCATCACGTCACCACCATCAGCCAGGTGGCAAAGGACCTCGGCGAAACGGAGACCGGCTCCGCGAGATCGCCTTCGGGATGGGAATCGAAGACGGCGTGATCTGGGTCTCTGTCGTCAGCGAAGACGGTGTACAGGCGTTCGTCGACTTCGGCATCGAAAACCTGATTGCGGTCATCAAGCTTAGAAAGAGAACCCTGAACTGCTCAGGCGGTGACCCTGCGGCCCACGCCGAATGGATACTCCGGAATCGCGTCGCGGTCATGTGAGGCACCGAATCACAGATCCGCGCAAGTCGGCTTTCGCAGGAGCGATACAATGGAATATTTCGGCTGCTGTTTTGAACAACTCATCGGCAAGCCTGGCAGCATTTAGCGACATGCGAACCTTGTTGGAGATGTGGGCGGCCATTAGCGCCCTCATTCCTATCTAGGTTGGTAGCTGCCCAAAAGTGAGAACTAATGGTCTAGTTCGTTGAATCTGGGCAACCAATCTAGCTGCCTGTAGCGTTGTGCAGATCAGAGCTGGGCGCGCTCAGCGATTCGGCCTTGCCTGCTCGACTTAGTGGTCGGATCATCTGGAGTATGGCCAGATCAAAATGGAGCATGAAATGCAAGAGCGGAGCGCTGTCTCAGATGGTGGCCTCAGTGCTGTACACTTTCGGAACACTGCCTATGTAGTCAATGAGAGCAGGCCCCACTTCGATGCAGCCCACGCGGCGGGTCTCATGGGTGTCCCGGCACGCTCGACGGCGGGACGCGCCTTTCTTCTGGGCGCTGGGCCGATTGAGAACCGACCGGAGTTGATTGATTTCGTGCGGTGCTCTTATCTAGGCTTGGACAACCATCCCCTGATTATTGCCGGCGCGATTGATGCGATGGAAGAACATGGTTCGTTGCACTGGTCGTGCGCACGAACGCGACTCAATTTCGATTTTCTGGCAGAGCTTGAAGCAACCCTATCGGAGATGTTCTCCGCACGCGTGCTCGCCTTTTCCACTGTCATGCTCGCCAATCTAGGAGCCATGCCTATTCTTGCCTCGGGCCTATTGACGGGAGGAAGGAAGCCGGTCGTCGTGTTTGATCGTATCGCGCACGCCTCGCTCGCCTATCACAAGCCGGTAGTCGCTGACGAAACGCGAGTGGAAACAATTGCTCACAACGATATCGACGCTCTCGAACGCCTGTGCCGTGAACATCCCGTTGTGGCCTATGTATGCGATGGTGTCTACTCGATGGGAGGGAATTCGCCTATCAGGGAACTGCGTCAGCTCCAGGAACGTTATGGTCTCTTTCTCTATATCGATGATGCTCATGGCATATCGTTGTTCGGACGCCAAGGCGAAGGATTTGCTCGCTCTCAGTTTCCGCATGTGCTGGGTGATCGCACGATAATAGCAGCCTCGCTGGCCAAGGGATTCGGCGCATCGGGCGGTATGTTGATGCTCGGAACGACTGACCAAGAGGCTTTATTTCGGCGCCACTCCATTCCTTATGCGTTTTCGGTGGCTCCCAATCTGGCGGCGGTTGGCGCGGCGCTTGGCTCTTGCAAGATTCACCGCTCGCCCGAACTTGGCGAACGGCAAAGGGCGCTGGCGCAACGGATCGAGGCCTTTGACCATCGGGTGGCAACCCCTGAGCAAGGCAGTACTCTTCCGATTAGGATGATCACCATCGGATGCGAGGCCAACGCGATCGCAGTAGCAAGGCAGCTTCTCAACGCCGGCTTCTATACTTCGGTGACGTTCTTCCCGACCGTTGCGCGACGAAAGGCGGGGATTCGCGTGTGTATTACGGCTGATCACGAAATCCGGGACATAGAGCGGCTGTGCCACTGCATCTTGGAAAGTACGCGGTCGGCGTAGGCTGCAGCCGAATGGGTTATTCAGAAGATCATCGCTTGAACGGATGCGAGTGCGCCAGTAAAACTGAGGAAGGATAGTCGATGACGCCGACAAAGGATATCGCGGCCGCAATCACCCGGATCGTTTAGGGTCTGGATTCGGTAGGTCCGCCGCCTCACCGCTTGCATCCATCGCGAGATGAAGCGTCGTGCGTCTGTCGAGCCCGTCATCTCCACGTCAGGCCGATCAACGCATAGACCGCAACTCTTAAGGGGCGCTCGGCGAACGCATCAAACGCCGTCCTTGCGCACCACCGGAGATTCGCGTTTTCGTAATAAAGCAGGGCTGGATAGTATGTTTTTCCCAAAACGCGCAGATTGGCGCTCGCCGACGCGCGCCGATCATCCCTTCAAAGGCATCGCGCTGATCCTGCTGTCGACGATTTTTCTGGGCACTTCCGAAGTCACCGCGAAATATCTCTCGGCGACGCTACCCTCAATCGAGATCACTTGGATGCGCTTCGTGGTGTTTGCGTTAATGATGCTGCCGGCCATGCTGCCGGGCACGCCGCTCTTTGCGCTGAAGACCGAACGGCTGACGATGCAATTGCTTCGTGGTTCCGCGCTGCTCAGCTCCGCGCTGTTATTCATTTCGGGTCTCGGTTACCTTCCGGTGGCCGTCGCTTCCGCTGCCAGCTTCGTCTCGCCGCTGCTCGTCACCGCACTCTCGATCATCTTTTTGTCTGAAGCAGTCGGCGTGAGCCGTTGGCTAGCAACCGCGTTCGGTCTGGTCGGCGTGCTGATCATTCTGCGGCCAGGCACCAGCGCTTTTGGCGCGGCGGCGCTCTTTCCGATCGGTTCTGCCCTGTGTTTGGCGTTCACGCTGATCACCACACGGCTGATGAGCGGGCGCGAGCACCTGCTAACTACCATGGCCTATTCGTCGCTGGCGGGCGTCTCTATTACGACTGCACTCGTTCCCATAGTCTGGGTAACACCCAGCTGCAGCGATATTTTGCTCGGAGTCCTTGCCGGAGTCACCTGGACCGCGGGCCAATGTATCCTCGTTCTCGCCTGCCTGTACGCCGAGGCGTCCGTCCTAGCACAGTTCTCTTATACGCAGCTGGCGTGGGTCAGTTTTCTCGGCTTTCTCGTTTTCGGCGAAGTACCCGATATTTGGACCATCACCGGCGCCGCCTGCATCGTCGGAAGCGGGCTTTATACGGCGCGTCGCGAGCGTGTCCGTCGCTCGCAGGTGCTGGCGACAGCGGCCCAGCCGCCATCGAACGTGTGAACCGCTAACTTGCACCGACAACCGACGGCTTGCGCCAGAACTATCAATACCCAAAAAGCGGTCTATGCACGCACAGCTTGTATTGATTGGAGCGAGTTGAGTTGAACGCGCGACCACCGACACAGGCTGATAATCAACTATGCGCACTGATCACACTGATGCACCGCGGGACGTCGACCATGAGGGCCTCGCGGGCGGCAGGCGGCCCACAACATGGCCAAGTACTCGGCTACGCATGGTCTCGTGGTATTTAGACCTGCAGCGCCTACGGGAAGGAGGCCATGCCGACGCGGTCCCGGTCGGATCACTGGAAGGAGCTGATCGTCGCGCAGCACGCCTACGAGGCGGGACTTTAGAAATTCTTGTCAGGTGCTAGCTATGAGGACTATCCGAGGTGCCTATGACAGCGGCGTTAGCGCCCGCCAGGAGTCTGTCAAGCCAGCAGCCTCCGCCGTCTTTCTCTCCGAGAGCTGCAACCTAGGTAGCCGCTTTTTGGTGAACGCTCTCTCGTCCGCGATGACCCGGCGGCTCGACCAGCTTCGGCTGACCGGGTCGAGCCGAACCGCCGTTTGGCAGGCGCGAAGGGGCTGCTACCTCGGCCGCTATACGCATCGCGATCGCCAAAGTCGGCGATACATGACTTACCGACTGACGCTGTCCCCGAGACCGCGGCGGCCAAGGCGGGTTCTCAAAAGCAAGTGCCTATCGGATCGAGGGCCGTTCGCACCTGCCATCGCAGAAGGCACCGAGGCGCCGGCGACGGTCTGATCCGCTCGCGCCTTATTGGGTGCCGAGATCATCCGGTCCTGAAGGGCTGCACCCGGCATCCTCGTGATCGGCGTGCTGGACGAGCTGCGCCGACGGCATTCCGATCTCAAGGCGAACATCCGACGCACATTGGAGCGGCGCATCAACGCCTCACGGCCTCTCAACGGCCCCGAACAGGACGTGATCTTCAGCCAGGAGCACGAGCCCGCTGTGTGAGTCTATCCGACTTCAGCGACGCAAGCGCGCTCAGGATTACCATCGCGGGTGAAACACTCGATCACCGGCTCTATCACTTCGGGCTGGCGTTCTCCGGCTTCGAGCATGCGCATACCTGCTTGGTGGTGAAAGCTTCGTCGCTCTGGCCTAGGGCTTGCAGAGAGTCCAACTTCGGGAAACTCCGGTCGGATTGTCTGCACCATTACGCGTAAATCGGCTTATTGACGCCGTGCAAGGCGAAGTTCACGAGGCTTAGCACGTCAAACACTGGTTTACCCGTTTTTCGCTGAACTGCCGCGGCAAATGGCGGCAAATTGTGGCACTCGAAGACAAACGCCTTGATGTCCGGGAAGTGCTCCAGCAGGCGTTGCGCGGCATGCGCGACACAGTCCTCCACCCTTTCCAGGTTTAGTTCACCTCTTCCATTCAAGTAATAATCAGCGAACGCCCCGTCGCGTTGCAGTCCAAGTATTGCTGTGGGTACATCGTCGGAAACACCTGCCAACTCCAAATAAGTCTTTGTGAGCGCTTCATCATTTGCGGTAATTATGCCTACGCGGCCCTTCACCAGACGGTGAACGAGTGGAATCTGCAGCAGTGAGGAGGCGACAAACGGAACCCGCAGTTGCGCCGCTATTGCATTTTGCAGCGGGATAAGAAATCCGCAAGTAGTCGTGACAATATTGGCACCCTGCTCTTGCAGTCTCAAGGCGCCCTCCAAATATGGGCCTAGCAGAGCGGAATTCGGTACGGAACGAACCACGTCGCCAGCAGCTAAACCGCGCGCAACGTGTAGAATGATCCGGCAAGGATAGGAGGCTGCGCTGCCAATATCGCCCGCGGGGCGGTGAAAAGACGCCTCAGACAGTAAAATGACGCCGATCGTGGTCATAGAGTTACTCTTCGCTATTTCAGACAAGTTTCAACCCCATGCTAAACTCGATGACATGCTCGATTTCGCGCTCTGTGTACTGCGTTGACGGGGCCCAAGATCCCAGCAAGCTTCCTCATGTGAACCAAAGTCCGAAACTCATGCGATTGGTAGTGTGACAAAAGCGCTGCGTGCGCAAGCCATTGGTATACTCATCATCGCGGTTTCGGCGACGGCTAGGGGGTGATCTCCCACTCAAGCAGAATTCTTGCGGCGAACCCAGCCGGGGCGCCAATACCAATTTCGGAGACGTCAAGACCGGATCGGAATTGCTGAAGCGTTCTGAATGGCGGAATTGGCATAAAGGTTCTTGCTCTACGAAGACGCCTGGGCCTCGCCAAGGTGTGCCAATGCCGTTGATCTGAACCAGGATCGGTAGCGCGTTGAAGTGGCTGCGCAACGCGGTGCAGGCCGGGCGCTTTGGTCAAGACAGTCTCCTCAGGGTCGATAGGACAGCTGCCGACCGCCTTCTCGAATGCTCCGACCGACTTCCCAGCACAAAGGGCGGAACAAGCAAGTTTAAGCGTTGCCGTGCCGCTGACACGCCCCGATATCGCCGTTGGGGTTTTCTTCACGATATTGATCGGGCATCGAGCGCGGGTTCTCGCTCTTCAATCGGACGGTTGTGCCGCGTCCACGACCCCGCTGATAAGGTTCTCTCCCATCAGGCGCTGAGCCAAGCTCCCGCGTCGCTTCGAAATCGCTGAATAATAGCGGGCGGCAGCGACAGCCTTGGTTTTGGTCCGTTCGATCGCTTGTTCCGGCGAAAGCGACACGAAGGCAACCTTGTCCCGAGCGCGAAGCTGCGCGAAACCGTCCAGATCGACATCGAGGACCGTTGCGATTTTGGGATAGCCGCCAGTCGTCTGATGGTCGGCCAACAGAATTGTGGGAACGCCGTCGCCCGACACCTGCACAGCCCCGCGCAAAATGGCTGCGGATGGCATATCGAGTCGCCCGATCGGCGCGCTCGGCTTCCCACTGAGTCGTACGCCCATGCGATCGTAAGCGTCGCTTAGCGCATAGGACTCGGAGAGAAGGGCCTCGATGCTTTCGACCGGAAAAAAGCGGTCCTGGGCCCGAGAACAACATGGAGCTCGGCTTTCGGCCGCGTTGTCACCGGACAAGGGATCTCGCCCTCGCGATCTTCTAGTCGAACCGCCCCTGTTATAGTAAGACGCTGACCCGATTTCAGGCGTCCTCCTCCGAAGCCTGACAGCGCATGCGTCGACACGCTGCCTAGCCACTCTGGCACCTCGAGCCG
Organism: Bradyrhizobium sp. IAR9; assembly: GCF_013408065.1. Classification (NCBI taxonomy): domain Bacteria; kingdom Pseudomonadati; phylum Pseudomonadota; class Alphaproteobacteria; order Hyphomicrobiales; family Nitrobacteraceae; genus Bradyrhizobium; species Bradyrhizobium sp. IAR9. The sequence continues at coordinate 359,381 of NZ_JACBZW010000004.1, read as the reverse complement.
CCCGGCGAACGTCAAATAACTCCAGCTTCCCCCTGGGCCCGGGCGGACCGAGAGCCGCTCACCAGCGCGGATGGTCGCAATTGTCCAGGAGCTGGTCTTCGCCGAACCATGCTCAACGATGAAGCCGCCGCCCGCGATCGCGAATGTAACGATCCCAGATAGACATTCCAGTACGAGCCCTCCCATCGAAACCTCGATGGCTGGCGTATCGACCTCGTTTCCAAGCGCTATGTGGGCGGCGGCAAAGGAGGAGCGATCCATCGGTCCTGACATCGGCACGCCGAAGCGCATGAAGCGGCGCCGCCCCGTATCCTGGATCGAGACATGGGGACCGACAGATACCACGGAAAGCACCGCCTCGCTCATAGTGGCGCCCCTTCTAACGCGGCACGCGAAATGCGCCGAAACTGCACCCTGTCGCCGACGTCAAAAAGGAATGGCCGATCGCGCGCCTCGACGTCTAGGATTCGAGTTGGAGAACGTCCGATCATCCACCACCCCGTTGGCATCTTCAGCGTCGTGACCAGGCATTGCGGCCCGGCGATCAACACGCTGCCCGCGGGAATGTCGCGGACCGCGGCCTGCTTGCGTGGGACCTGGATAACCTCTGGAACGCCAGCGAGATAGGCGTAACCAGGCGCGAAGCCATACATGAAGACCCTGTACTCGCCCGACAAATGGGCTTCGACGACCTGCTCCGGCGTCAGGCCGCTCGCCTCGGCGACGCGCTCTAGATCGGGGGCGAGGTCGGCATCGTAGCAAACGTCCACTTCGCGCAGGACACCCGGCTGGCAGCGCGCTGGGGCGCGTGCTAGCAGCGCGGCAACCTCCTCCCTCACGGTACGATGATCGGTTGCTATCGGATTGAAACAAACGAGCAGGCTCGCATAAGCTGGGACCGCCTCGACGAAGCCCTCGAAGGGAGCGCTGGCCAAAGCCGCATCTAACAGCAAAACCCTGTCGTGGATCGCTTTGTCGATCGCTTCGCCGAACTCGACGAGAACAGCGCGCTCGGCAACCGGCCGATAACGCGGAAATGCGTCGGTCAGAATTGGTCGGGTTGGCTTCAAAGCTGGACCGTGCCTTCGATGAAGATGAAGTCGCCCTCGACCGCACCGAGACGCTGCGTTTTCGTCTGCGAATAGTCTGGACTGTCCCGGAACGCCTTCGGCCTATTGGAGCTATCGAACTCGAAGAGCATGGTGCTCGCCTTCGGCTAGACTTCACGAGAGCGATGTCTGGCTTGACGACCAGCCTAGCGTTGAGCAAGTCGTCGGCCGCCAAGGCCCGCCCCACATCCGTGGTCCAGATTCCCGCTGCTAAACCGTAGGGACTGTCATTAGCAATGGCGAAGGCCTCCTCCTCGTTCTCGAAGGGAATGACCGACAATATGGGACCGAACACCTCCTCACGTGCGATGCGCATCCGATTGCTCACGCCCGTGAAGATGCTGGGCTCCACGAACCAACCATTCTCGAGGTCGGCACGTTCTGGCTTGCCGCCGCCCAGTACGCATTGAGCCCCCTCGCTACGCGCTACCTCAAGATAGCCCAGCACCTTCTCGCGCTGCGCCTGAGTCGTGATCGGCCCCACCTGCGTCTCGGGTAGCGCCGGATCTCCCATGCGTGCGGTTTTGGCAAGCTTGACCACTCCTTCAACGACGCGATCATGAATACTACGTTGGACCAGCAGCCGCGAACCGGCAATGCAGGTCTGCCCACTCGCTGCGAAGATGCCCGAGATCGCACCGTTCACGGCACTCTCTATGTTGGCATCGTCAAAAACGATGTTGGCCGATTTGCCGCCCAGTTCCAGTGTGACGGTCTTAAGTCTTTCGGCCGCCGCGCGATAGACGGCCAAGCCACCAGGTTCGCCGCCTGTGAATGCGATCTTTGCGACATCCGGGTGGGACACAAGCGGTACGCCGACCTCTATCGGCAGGCCGGTCACGGTATTGACGACGCCCGCCGGGAACCCAGCGCGGGCAAACAGTTTCATGAATTCCAGCGTCGAGGCGGAGGTGTGCTCAGATGGTTTGATCACCACCGTATTGCCAGCGGCCAGCAATGGCGCGAGCTTCCACGTCAGGAGCATCAGCGGGGAGTTCCACGGCACGATCGCAGCGATCACACCGATGGATTCGCGCCGGGTGAAGGCGAACATGCCCGGCTTGTCGATTGACAAGACGGCGCCTTCAATCTTGTCGGCCAATCCGCCAAAATAGCGATACCATTCGGGGATATAGCGCAGTTGCGCAGCCATCTCAGAGATCAGCTTGCCGTTGTCTTGCGTTTCGATCGCAGCCAAGCTCTCGGCGTTTTCGGCGATGAGATCGGCGAGGCGCACGAGCAGTTTGCCTCGGGCCGATGGCGTCAGACCCGCCCAATCCCTTGACCGAAACGCCGCCTTCGCAGCGGAAACAGCCGCATCGACTTCCGCTATTCCGTCACCGGGATCAGCGCCCATGGCTTTCCAGTAAATGGATCGTAGGATTCCAGGGTCGCGGATACGGGTTGCAAGCGCCCTGCGACGGTGTTCTCGAAGCCGATCAGTACGCTCATCCGAGCCTTAGCAATTAGCCAGCCCGAGATGCCGGCGGAAACGATTCTTCACATACGTCGCGTCGCGCGGGGGCAGCGATCTGGGTAAGTTCTCCGCAGCGATTTTAAGCACGAAGAGCCGCGGCCCTTTGGCGGGTTCCCGCAGGCGTTGGCAGAGGTCATCGACCTCCTCCAGCCTGCGCAATTCTCCCACTTCTGAAAAGCCGCAGGCTCTCGCCACCTTGTCAAACGCAATGCCGCGGCCCGTGTGACTTGATTGCATGCCCGTCTCGCCGAAATGCTGATTGTCGAGCACAATGACATCGAGGTTCTTTGGACGGGCCACGGCGACTGTCGCCAGCGCACCGAAGGCCATGAGCTGCTCACCGTCACCGGTAATGACCATCACCCGCTTGTTTGGCTGAGCCTGGGCGAGACCAAGACCGACGAGCGCGGCACCACCCATCGCACCCCAAAGGTAATAATTGTCCTCTCGATCTGCTAGGCATGAACGTCATAGCTTGGCGAGCCGAGGCCAGCGACCACCAATGCACCGTCACGGGCATCGAGCAGCTTCTTCACCGCAATGCGGCGATCTATGCCCCGAATGTCATCGGACTTACCACTTCTTTTTGCCGAGGAGGCGTTGTCCGATCAAGACGGCGATCTGTTGGTCAGCCTCGAAGGCCATCGTGGCGGCCTGGGCCACAGTTTCGATCAGATCGGAACTGGTTTCGGCGCGAAAAACCGTAACGCCAATCGCAACGAGCGCAGCTTGCGTTGCCTGCCCCATTGGAATCTGCCAGGGATTGAACTCGGCCCATTCGCCGCGCATTGTCACCAGCATCATCAACGGAAATCGTGCCTGGACCGGAAGCGAGAGCATATTGATACAATTTCCCACGCCCGAAGATTGCATCAACAAGACGCTGCGTTTGCCACCAAGCCAAGAGCCTGCGGCAATGGCAATACCCTCTTCCTCCGTTGTCAGCACGTTTGTGACCACATCCCGATCGGCACCGAACAACTTGATCAATGTCGAGTGCCCGGCATCGGGCACGTAGGACATCACACCAACGCTAGCCGCTTTCAGCGTGTCGTAGAGCTCAGCTGGCCAATCAACGGATAAGTCTCGCGCCTTCGAGAGCGTTGGCAAAGGGGTGAGTTCAGCAGCAACCAAGGCCTATCTCCGTCCGCGGTGGTTATTTTCCGTGCCGTCATAGTCTTGCCGGATTGGAAACCGCACGGCAGATATTCCCGTGTGTTCTACAGACCGTCTCAGGTTTCCTAGCGTGCTTAAGTGGCCGTGTTGATCACTCAGGCCAAAGCAGCATAGAAGGCATCCACGAGACCACTCGTGTCATCAAGCTGCTCAATCTGTCCCAATAGCGACATGATGCGATTTGCGGCGTCGGGAGCGACCAAACTACGGAATTTCTCCTCCATGTGAGCGTAGTCCATTCGAACTTGGGGATGGTAGTTGTGGCCCCATATGTGGCTGCTCTCCTCCCGGAAAGTCCCTTTGTTCGTTGTAACACGGACCGCCGAATAGATGCCCTGCGGCTCATCGGGCACGGCAAATGGGTCCGCATAGGTATAGGACTGAGGAACAGTGTGCGCTTCCACGCGCACCCGATCGCGCAATGCCTTAACCGAGGCGCTCTCGGCGAGTTCCACTGATAGCCATTTCGGCCCCGAGCGAACCTGCATGAGGCGCATCGCTACTGCATGAGGGATGCTAAATTGAAGACTGACGAAGCCTTGCGGCTGTGGGTTTGTGAAACGTGGGATAGCCGCGCCTTCTACGACTTCGACGACGACGTCCGAAACCTCGTCCACGGTGATCCCGTGCTTGGCCACGAGTGCATCCAGCGCCGCGAGAGGATACTGGATCCAGCCGCATACTGGCCAGCGCTTGTAACAAATGCCACGTAGGTGCCACCGATTGCCAAGATGGGCCAAAAAGCGGCGGCTATTGTTGTCACCACCTTGCACGATCCGGATCAAACCTTTCTCACCATCCAGGATTGTGGGAACTGCCGTCGATCCGCGCATTGCTGATACGGCACCGAACACTCCTGACATTGCACACCAGCCCATATCGCCATACTTGGTGTTCGGCAGGTCTAGCTCGCTGCTCCATTTCCCACCGATCGGAATGGGCATGTTTGATGCCGCGAGGCCATAGGCCTGGCTCGTTTGCTGCGGAGTAAGTCGCAGAAGGCGCGCGGCAGCGGCTGCCCCAGCTAGCACGGGTTGTGCCACAACGCCCCAAACGTCCAGCCGTCCGCTCGCCTTACCGTCTTTCACCTTGAACTCGGGACCGATGCCAAGTGCGATTTGACCACCAAATTCAAAGCCGGCGACGATGGCCGTCAGGAGCTCTTTACCCGATACGCGTCGCCAGCGCGCCATGGCCAGTGCGCTGGCGACCGTTGCCGCTCCAAAGTGGCAATATGCGTAATATTCGTCGAGATCCATCACATTAGCCAAACGGCCAATTTCATAGGCGCGGCCGAGAAAATCCGAACCATCCGGGAGGGATCGCGCTCCCATATCAACAGCGAGCTGGCGCACCAAGGGGCCGGATTCGGTGTCCGTCGCAGAGATCGCGCAACCCATTGTATCCAGCAGCAGATGCTTCGCCTCCTGACGCACGTCAACCGGAATCGCTTCCCACTCCAAACCAGCGAAGTGGCTCGCCAACGTGAGGGTTTCGCCTGTTGCTACGTGATTCATCTTTGTCATCTTGGTTGGGTGCTGGCCTTGCGAGCACGGCGACTTTCAAGGAATTCTCGAATCTGTTTCTGCGCCGCGCCGGACTGGAATGCTTGGCGATTCGCTTCCACCGAGAGTTTGAGCGCAGCTGCGTAACGCTCTTGTTCGAACTGGCGATTAGCCGCCTTCGTGATTCTAAAAGCCAGCTGAGGCTGGGCGGCTAGGCGGCGCGCAGCTTCGAGTGCGACTTCGAGCACCTTTGCGGGCTCGACGATCTCGTTGATAAATCCGAGCTGCTTAGCTTCCTCCCCGCCCATGAGGCGACCTTGTAGAACAAGCTCGTACGCGCGATTACCGATGCGCTCCCACATTAGCCAAGTGCCGAGCACGCTAGGCATGCCCGAATTTACCTCCGTTTGTCCGAGCCGAACGCCGGGATGCCCTACTGCGTAGTCACAGAATTGCATGAGCTGGAATCCGGACCCGGCAGCTACGCCGTTGACTGCGGCCACGACCGGCTTACCGAACCATCGGAGCGAGTCATAGCAAGCAACGAATCTTTGAAGAACTGCCTCCACGTGCCCGTCACCAGGCTTCTGTTCGGTCTCGTTCAGATCTTGACCGGCGCAAAACGCCTTGTCGCCTGAACCTGTGATCACGACTGCATCGACGTTCTCGTCCTTGTCAGCAAGATGCATCCTGCGTGTGAATTCCGCGCGTAGAGCCTCCGTCCAAGCGTTATAGGTGCGCGGCCTATTGATAGTAAGCACGAGCACGCGACCGTGCATCTCCGAAACAAGATCGGTGGGCAAAAGCGGAATATTTGAAGCTTGCGTCATTTCTGCCTTCCTTGATTCGCGCGAGTCGGTTTTACGCCAGCCTTTTCGGCGTCCCACGCGTTGGCCAGGTCAACCTGTATGTCCCGCTTCAAGATCCGCTGACTCGGGCCGCGAGGAAAATCTTCGACAAATTGATAGTAGCGAGGAACTTGATAGTAGGCGAGTTGATCTGCGCAGCACTTCAGGAGGGTCAAGGAATCTCGCGGCGCGCCATCGCGCATCTTAACGACGGCAACAATTTCCTGATCGCCAAGCTCGGAATCTACGCCCACCACAGCGGATTCCTCCACGCCTGGTGCCGCATTAATAATTCGCTCAACTTCCCAAGCTGAAACGTTTTGTCCTCGACGGCGCAACGAATCCTTCTTTCGACCCTTGAAGAAGTAATTGCCGCTCTCGTCTACCATTGCGTAATCGCCAGAAAAGATACAGCCATCGCGCACGACTTCGGCGGTTTTTTCGGGCTCGCCCCAATATTCCAGCATTGACACGGCTCGAGGTCGGGGTTTCAGCACAAGTTCGCCAGTGACACCTGGACCCACACGACCGCCGCACTCATCGACAATCCAGCTCTCCATTTCCTCGATAGGCTTACCGACGGAGCCGACCACGCCTTCAAGGTTGAGGTGGGTGAACATCTGCCCCTCAGTTGAACCGTATCCCTCGCGTACCTTCAGTTGAAACCGCTTCTCAAACTTACGCCAACTGTCTACGGGGCAAGCCGCACCCCACGCGATACGCACCGAGTTATTATGTTCGCTCTCGACAACAGGCTGCGCCAGAATGATGTTTATGAGACCGCCGAGGTAGTGAAGCTTTGTGGCACCCGCCTGCTGGATTTCATCCCAAAGACGCGAGGCGCTAAAACGCTCGACCATGTGCAACTTGAGCCCCTTCTGCAAGGCCAACGTCACCACGATCCAAGCGGAACCGTTGTAAAAAGGCTCCCAAGAGTGAAAAACATCATCGCGCTGAGCATCGTTGAGTATACCAGCATTCTTCGCACCCACCGCGAAACAACGCTCGGACTGCACGGCACCCTTCGGCGCGCCGGTGGTACCGGAAGTGTACATGATTACGTGCGGGTCATCGAGGGAACGTGGGCACGCCTTATGCAGTGAGCGACTCGAACGAAGCAACCAGTTTAGCTGAGCCTCACCGGCGAGTACGATCCCGTCCTCCAGCCAGACGATCTTCGGCGGCTCGCGACTAATCAGAACGGCTTGGCGAACAATATTCGCATAGACGCGATCCGCGATGAACAGCTTGGGACGCGCACTGTTCAGCTGGAGCTCCAGTCCTGCAGATTTCAAATGCACACTGAAGGGCACGGGAATTGCGCCGACCCACACGACTGCACAAAACATCTCAACGTGGTCGATGGATTGCCCGATCATTAGCCCGACCCGGTCCCCTGGGTTCAGACCGGCTTCAATCAGCGCCCCGGCAAACTCTTTCACGCGGCCTTCGAATTGGGCAAAGGTCGTGTTTTTGCCCTTGAAAGAACAGAAGACACGGTCAGCACTATCTGTCGCTCGGGACTGAATGAGCTCGGAAAGAGTTTGCAAAGGAGCAGAAACTTGCATGGAACTGCCTAGATCAATCAATGCTTTGGGCTAGGTGAACAGAGCCTAAGGTCTGCCCCGGATGGGTACAACATTTCTCGCTCTGATCTCTGCGTTGCGAACCAGCTACAGTCGGAGACGCGAGTGCGTCGACAGGTAGCGGCCCCCGGTCGAGAGAAAACTTCAGGAGTGCTGTGCGCATTGCAAAATCCACTTATCTAGATGTCGGTAGAAATAGTGGATGGCGCTACCTCTACCGTCCAATACTGATTTCATGAGCATCTATTCCGAGTCGATATGATCGGCGGCAATCGCCCAAGCCGAGCGAGAGTCGATTCTCCGATCGAGGGGGTCGGTTTGACTTTGATCTGAGGCCGGCACTGGGCCATTTTTGGCTAAAGTTTTCGTCGCCGAATCCCATCGGCTGGGAGGAGCGACGTGACGATAAAGGGCTCGCAGTTTTCGGACACTCCAAAAGGCGTCATCCTGAAGCTGGGCAGCGACGGGATTGCGGTCGCGGAGATCTTCGGCAGGACAGGGATCAGCCAGCGACCTACTTCAATTGGAAGAAGACGTATGATGGTCTGCTGCCGACCAAGATGCGCCGGCTGAAGCGGCTCGATAAGGAGAACGCCAAGCTGAAGAAGCTGGTCGCCGATCTGTCGCTGGAAAAGGAAATGCTGCAGGACGAGAGTCGCCGAAAGCTGGCCGGAAGCGCAAGATAGTCGACGAAGTCCGCGCCGAATGGCAGTCTCGATCCGCAAGACCTGCGAGGCCCTTGAGTTCGATCGGTCGACTTACTACCACAAGTTTCGTCGCGCGAGCCAGGCTGCCCTCGAACAGAGGGTCGAGGAGATCCGTCATGCCGTCCGCTTCGACTAGCGCTGCCTTCACGTCCTGCTTCGCCGCGAAGGCTGGCGCCATGGCCAGAACAAGAGACGGCGCGTCTATCGCGAGTTGGGCCTGCTAGGAACAAATCGCCCAACCGCAAAGTCAAGGCCAAGTTGTGCAATGACTGCCGGCCGGCCAAGCCATCGAACTAGAGAACTAGACCGGGGCGATGGCGTTCGTCCACAATCAGCTGGCGACCGGTCACAAGCACCACCGGTGCTCACGATGTTGACATCTTCTCCTGCTTCTCAGCCGCGGCTCACGTTCCGCGGCACTGACGTCCTCGAGGTCCTGATAGGGCCTGTAAGGAAGGGTCGACCAAGGCAGCGTGTCGTGTCGCGCGATGTCGACCTGTGGGCCTATCAGCGCGGCGTCGCAGAGTTCTCCAGGCCCGGCAAGCCGACCGACGACGCGTCCATCAAGGCATTCCATGGCCGCCCTTCCGGGCCGAAGGTCTCAACGCGCAAGGCTCCTGCGCTCTGCGGACGCGTGGGAAAAGTAGAGACTTGGCGTTTTGCGGCACAACGCCGACGCAACCCGCCTGCCAACGTAATCAAGGGCGCACATTTAGTTCTGTCTGGTCCAAAGTTCGGTCTCGCTCCAAGAAAACCGAGAACAAGTACTGGATGCAAGTTCGGTGGCAGGTCGGGTAGATTGCAAGCTTTGAGGCTCAATGGCCGGTAAGCTTGCAATTTTGGATTTTCCTCTGATCGCGAGTTGTGGTTCCGCCCTTGTCAGAAGGCACGATGCGACGCCAAGGAGCGACGAGGCGGACACGGGTTTTGGGATCGCGCCTGTAAGAAGTTATGTGATTAGGGTGTCTTAGTGTGCAGTGCAAACTTCGCCTCGGAGATCTGCTTGCTCCTGAAGATCTAGCCCTCACGTTACGTCGAACTTGGACGTAGAAGGAACGGAACTTCCATCTGCGCTGACGCTGGGCTCGGGCGGAGGACACGATGTGGTTAATGCGTTCGGCCTGACGTACAGTTCGGTAATCTTATCTGATGTCTCATAAGCTTGATGACAGGCTTGGCTCGCTTTATAATTGGTAGATGGATCTCAGGCACTTCCGTTATTTCGTCGCGGTTGCAGAAGCTCTCAGCTTCGCGAGGGCGGCTCGCAACTTAAACATGAGCCAGCCGCCCCTTTCAAAGCGCATTGCCGATTTGGAAACCGAATTGGGCGTAAGACTGTTCGATCGTACGAGCAAAAAGGTCAATTTGACCACGGCTGGCGAGGCGTTCCTTCCGAAAGCGCGCGACGCTGTGCGCGCATTTGACGCTGCATTGCGTACGGCACGGTTACTGTCGCCCAGCCACTCTCGACGCCTTCGGATTGCGCTGCCTGCCGAAACTTCGCGCAACGTATTGTCGGACATCGTTAGCCGCCTTCAGCAGGAGCGCGTGCAGGTACATCTTGTCGAGGCAAGCACCGCGGATCAACAAGATCTCTTGACAGCCGGAGAAATAGATATCGGTGTTATTCGTCTTCCGGTTGAGAAACAGGGACTTTGGGCCTCGGCATCCCTTGGCCAGCCGTTGGGGGTGGTTATGGCTGCTGAGCATCCACTTGCAACGGTTGCTAAATTGCGTCTTTGCGACCTAGATCCCTACACTCTCGTGATCTTTCAGCGCCGCTTTGCGCCGGGCCTTTACGACGAGGTCTTGGACCTGTGCCGAGCCGGAGGTTACGTTCCCCATCGTATTCTGCACGCCACGAGGATGACTAAGGCGCTTCTCAGGACAGAATCCGCCGTGGCGATCGTGGCAGAGCGGCTTGCTAAGCGGAGCGGTGAAGCCGGATCAAAAGAATTTATCTGGAAGCCTTTGGAAGGTTCGCCGCTCCATTGGTGGTCATCGGTCATCTGCAGAGCAAATGAGTGCGTTGGACTAACGCGTGTGGCTGTCGATGTTATATTAGCTTCCTTGCAGCAACACGAAGGCTGGGTTCCTATGCCTCGCTCAGTGAGGGCGCAATCAGAAGACATAAGGCCCATCGAACAACGGGTAGATTCGGTGAATGCGCACTGACCGTGCCTAAGATGAACAGCTTTGTGGCAGACAGGAACTACGTACTGCCACCAGCCGCGCCTGTGATCACTGGCAGTACTTCGCCCGCCGCACGGTCGGGCGTGTCGTCATTCCACCGCACCGAGCCGAACGGCCGTTCCAGCATGCGGCGGACGCGCACCGGATGTGGGCCCACGTGGAAGGCGATCGCCTGCTGTTCCATTAGGTGCTCCGACTGGGTCGAGCGATTGCGGTAGCGAAGGTAATCGAGCCAAGTGGGGCAATGATACCGCTCTGTCCACAATTCCGGATCGGCAATGTCGCGCGCAATCGACCAGCCGTAGGCGCCGTTACGCTTACGGAACAGCTGAACCTCCTGCATTAGATTATGAAAGGCCCGCGCATTCCCCTGTGTAACCCGGTATTCGATTTCGATCACTAGTGGCCCGCTGCGAGCGGTCAATGGTAGCCGCACCTCGGGATCGGCCAACGCCACGGTCTCTTCGCCCCGCGCGCCGATTTCCGGCATACGCAGCCAAAGACCGATGAGAGGTGAGGCCAGCATCAGGGCGGCCGAGACCAGTAGCGCCGTTTGGACCCCGGCGACATCGGTCAGATGGCCCCATCCCCAGCTGCCAATGGCAATCCCGCCTGATCCCGCAGCCTGATAGGCGGCAAGCGAGCGCCCAGCCACCCAACGGGGTGTCGATAGCTGCACGCCGATATTGAACAGTGCCGCAGCCATCATCCACATGGCGCCCGCTAGGACGAGCGCGGCCGCAGTCAGCGCTGGCTCGTGGCCCAGCGCGACTGCCGCAACGGCACCTCCCATCGACAGGGTGCAGGCGCGGATCGCGGCCTCTCCGCTCATCCTCTTCCGGATCTTCGTGATATTGAGCGCGCCGATCACTCCACCCAGCCCAAAGGCGCCAAGCATGATGCCATAGGTCTGGGCACCGCCATGCAGGAGATCGCGTGCGACCAGCGGCATCAGCGCGATGATGGCGCCACCGACCACGCTGGTCACCACGACACGGCTCAAGACGATCTTTATCGATGGCGAATTGGTGATGTAGCGCACTCCGGACAATGTCGCGCGGCCGAGCTTTTCGGGCGGCAGGCGCCTGGGTTCAGCTATGCGTTTCCACAGGAATAGCGCCAGCATCAGCGGCAGATAGAGCACAGCGTTTAGCGCGAATGCCGCCACTGCGCCGACGCTCCCTACCACGACCCCGCCGATCGCAGGGCCGACGCTGCGCGCGATATTGTAGCTGATGCCGTTCAGGGCGACTGCCGCGGGCAGCGTTTCCGACGGTACCTGCTCGCTAACAGAGGACTGCCAAGCCGGCCCCATCACGGCCATGCCGCTCCCGACGACAAAGCAAAGCACCAGTAAGAGATTTGGCGTGATCAGGTCGAGCCAGGCGAGTGTGGTCAGCGCGGTTGCGCCCGCGAGCGCAATCAAGAGCGCGACCAGCGCCACGACGCGCCTGTCATACATGTCGGCAATCGCTCCGGCTAGCATCGAGATCAGCATCACTGGCAGCATCGAGGCGGTCTGCACCAGCGCAACCTTATGCGCCGACGATGTCATCTGGGTCATTGCCCATGCCGCGCCGACGCCCTGGATCAGGATGCCAAGATTGGAGAGCAGGCTGGCGAGCCAGACGCGCCGGAAGGCTTCAATGCGCAGAGGTGCAGTAATGCCGTCCGCGCTGAATGTCTCGGATTCCGGCGGACCAGTCATAGCGGCTAGTCGCCTGCTGCTCCAATCAGTAGTTCGGTGGGCGATCCACAATGGTGGCAAGGTCCCCCAGGAAGCCGGTGATGAAAGCGTCGACCACTCTGCCGCCGGCAATGATTGCAATAGTTGTTAGCATTGATATCAGGCCTTACTGTTGCGCCATGCAGAAGACGGTATCGCTCTTTTTCTTTGAGCTGCGCAGAATGGCTACCCGCCTAGACGAGCTTGCTGCGTCTCGAGCCCGCTGGTTTAAGCTAAATGCTGAGGGGCACCAGGCGGAAGTTGTTTGAAGCTGGTCTCCTGTTCGTCGGAATGAATACAAAACGCACGCCGCTGCGTTGGACACCGGTCCAGGAAGCGTTCAAATGCAGTTTTGCACCTATGTGCTTACCTTTCAGTGGTTCGAGACGGAGTGGAGGAATGCTCGCGTGCGCTCCGATTCGGGATTGGAGAAGATCTTATCGGGAGAGCCTTGCTCGATAATGCGGCCGGCGTCGAACACGGCGATCCGATCGGAGACTTCTCGGGCAAAACGCATCTCATGCGTGACGATCAGCAGCGTTACCTTCGTTTCGTGAGCTACACCTCGTACCACGTCGAGAACTTCTCCTGCGAGTTCGGGATCCAATGCGGAGGTGATTTCGTCAAGCAAGAGTATCTCGGGTTTCAGTATGAGCGCCCGCGCAATTGCGATGCGTTGCTGCTGACCTCCCGAAAGCTGCGCGGGGTACGCATACACCTTATCCTGCAGGCCTACCATCCCAAGGTAGTCGAGAGCGCTCTTCTCCGCCTGCTCCCTGGACTGGCCCAACACCGTCGTCGGCGCCAAGATCAAATTCTGGAGCACCGTTAGGTGCGGAAACAAATTGAACTGCTGGAAAACCATGCCGCATCGGCGACGGATTCGCGCCTCCCGCGAGCTCGAGAGAGGTTTGCCTGCCGCATCGAAGATGATGCTATCGCCGAAGACTCGGATATCACCAGCGGTAGGCTTCTCAAGCGTCATCGCAAGGCGCAGCACGGTCGTCTTTCCTGAACCGCTCGGTCCGATCAGTGTGACCTTTTCACCGGGCCGCACTTGCAGGTCGAGATCGATCAGCACGCGGTGAGTACCGAACGATTTCGAGACTTTCTCGAATTCGATAGCCCACATGGCTTTTTGCGATTTGGAAGCGCATCCATGCGCCTCTGTCGCGTTAGATTCTGCAGCCGCCCCGGACCTAAACGGTCCTGCGCGGCCAAATTCTGCGGTGCTAAGCATGTTTGACCTTGAATTTGGAAACCAGATAGAGGAACGGCAAGTTCATGCCCAAATAGATGAATCCCGCTAAGGTCAGGGGCTCAAGATAGCGGAAGTGTTCGTGGCCGATCACGTTAGCCTGGCTCATGAGCACTGGCACTCCGATCGCAAACAGCACCGCTGTTTCCCTGAACATGCCGAGTACGTAATTGAGCAACGCAGGGATGGCCCGCTTGATCATCAGAGGGACGAGCACGCGCTGCCATGTAACAAATGAGCTCAGATTAAGCGCGACACACGCGTCGCGCAGTTCAGAGGGGATCGTGATGAGACTGCCTCGGTAAACCTCCGAGCAGTACGCGGCGTAGACGACCCCCAATACGGCGATGCCAATCGGTATTGCCGGAAGAGTGATTCCCACTTCCGGGAGCACATAGAAGGCGAAATACAACAGTACCAATGTTGGCACACCACGGAAGAGTTCGAGCCAGAAACGAACGAAGGCCCTGCCGAACGTGGTACTTACACTCTCCAAGATCGCAAGCAGCAACCCTCCAACTAGAGCAATCGCCGAAGCCGCAAGGGTCACCAGGACGGTGTACCAGACACCCAACATGAGATCTGGCAGGATCTGCAGAACGAAGCTCCAATCCCACGTCATCGAGCAGCTCCAACCGCACCACTTGCCGCGGATGTGACCTGAACAGGCAAGCGCGCAGCACGCAAGGCGCGGTTCAGCGGGAGGATCCGCTCAAGCGCATGAAAAGCCGCACCACAAAGCAGGGTCAGAATCCAGTACAGGAATGCAAGCAAGCAATAAACAGCGACCGTGTCGTACGTTTGCCCGCGAATGTAGTTGCCGACATAGAGTACGTCCTGGACACCGATGAAGCTCACGATCGCGGTCCATTTGACCATGCTCCTCGCCAGACTGCCGAAAGCGGGCACGATTTGCGCGAGCGCCTGCGGCAGAACAACCTTCTTGAAACCCTGCAGTTTGCTCATCCCAAGCGCGTGACACGCATCGGTCTGCCCACGATGCACGGCCTCTATGCCAGAACGAACGATCTCAGCCCCATACACGGCTCCATCGAGCGCCAGCACAAGGATCGCCGCTGTCAGTGGGCTCAAATGCGGCATCCCCGGCAGGAGCGGAAGCGCATAGAATACCCAGAACAGCAGAATTAAGGCAGAAGGAGCGCGAATGCATTCGATGAAGAGCATCGAAGCCACTCGTATCGCCGCCACTTCCGAGAGCCTGAGCGCACCGAGAGCGAGCGCACCAAATGCGGCACCGAGGATGATGCATACCGATATCCATACGGTGACCCACAGGCCCTGCGCGAGTACAGGCCAATACTCAAAAACGGCCTTCACTGCGGGCGCTCCCTACTCGCAGACCGGGAATACGTCACTGGCCTTGCTGAACCTTGAGAGTAGCTTTGCGACAGCCTCCCCGTTGGACAGGCCGTACTTCGCGTAAAGCTTCTGTATCGTGCCACTCCCGATCAACACGTCGAGTTGCTTGTTGTAGGCGTCGCGGAATCCCATGTTCTCTTTGCGGAACGTGAATGCATATGCCTCCACAGGCGAGCTCTCGTCAACGATTATCTCGATACCCTTCTCCGCCGGATTCTTGATATTGAATTGATTAGCGATAAAGGCGTCGGCCCGACCACCTACGACCGTCGCGATACCAGCCTGAACGTCAGGGACGGTAACGATTTGCTCGGGCTTGACACCCTGCTTCAGCGCATAGGCTTGATAGGGAGTCGGCACTATCGCCGCCAGCTTGATGTCAGGTCGGCGCGCAGCCTCCGCGACGCTTGTCAGGCGCTTCGGATTTCCGGGCAGGACGTGCAGCCCGAGCTGACCAGCGGCATAGGGAGCCGAAAACAACGCGACTTTGCAGCGAGCCTCCGTAATCGCAAGTCCAGCGCCTACGTAGTCGAATTGACCGGCCTGCAGTCCCGGCATCATAGCATCCCATTGCGTGAGCACCGGCGTAAGCGCCGGCAGGTTCATTGCATGAAGCACCATGTTCTGCAGTTCAATGCTGGCTCCAGTCGCCTCTCCGCTCGGAGACACGATCATGTAAGGGGGGAGCGAGGAAATCGCCACCGTCACCTTTCCGGTTTTACGGATCGAAGAAAGAAGAGGATCTTCGGTTTGCGCAAACGCGGCGAACGAATAGCTGGAAAATGTAAGCAACAGGACAGACAGCGAGAGCTTGAAGGTCGTATGCAACATGTCTCCTCCGTTGATATTTCATCAATTGTTGATCTCAATTTCTGCATTGCAGACTGGAGCTAGGCCAATACCAATTTCGGCGATATCTATACCAGATTGGAATTGCATCGCCTGATTTACAGGTTGAATATCACTCCTCTTGTCAACATCTGACTCAACATTCCCGTTCCTGAGGCGAGCGCCATTCTAGATTGATGTCGCCTGAGTTCTAGCGGCTGCCCTAGGGATCTTGCTGACCAAAGATGTCTCCGCATGGAGTTACTTCCAGCATTGATAGTGGTCTTTGACGTTGCGAAGGCTGGACCTTGGGGTAGCAGACTCGCGCTGGCGGCTTGTCTGGACGGTTCCGAGTTTGGGCAAGGAGACTCTTCGCGCCGTTGGTCGGAGCGACCGCGTGTTCGGCCCGGTTGCGCAGTTCAAAGGACCGCTGGCGACAATGCTCTCCGCGGATCAGATCCCGAACAAGTGCACCCGAAGATGCTATCGCCCTTTGGTTTGGGCCAGATCGCGTGGGCATGCATGAAGTGCCGTCCGTGCTCCAACCGTTAGGTCACACCGAATTTTGGGTGTAACCTCGTCTCGTCATTCGGCCAAACAATCGAGCGAGTCTAGGTTGGTGATCAGCGCCAGGGATCTGTGCATAGCGGATTAGCGACGAGCACGCGGCTGTGAACAGGCTGGGTAAATACCGATCACCTTGGCTGATATTGCCAAGTTATGTCCTTGCCAGCGCTTGAGTTCTGCTTCAGGCCGAGAAGTCTCGTTCCGATCGGGAGACCTTGGGACCCGCGATGCTGCGACTAGCGCTGTTGCCAGCAGCGTTTTTCAGAAGTTGCCGCGATACCTGCAGTGAGGAACGTGCGACTCTGCATCATGTCACGCACGTCTCGCGAGCTTCTAGGAATAGATGAATTGAAAATCTAACGCGCCAGAATCGTTCCAGTCTTCACAGCACGAGCCTTTCGGATCACCAAATCCGCGACCGCGAGATCCGCAATCGCGAAACCCCGGAAGCTGAACAAGGCCCTACTTAGCGTATGCGGACTGGGGCGCGATGAAACGGAAGCGACATGTGCAAGATCGTCCTGGAACTTTATGGATCCGATGGGGCGTTCCGATTCATCCAGAGGCGATACGGTTTGTTTCAAAGAATCCGTAACGAGCTTATCGAATGCGCTGAAGGAGTCAGGGTACCAAGTTCATCCGGATTCGACAGACGAAGCAAATGACGGCGACGGTAACAATCGAGCGTCTAGGAATGGCTTCGAATCAGGCAAACGCGGAGCCATGGACACAACGATCTCGCTCTGACTAACTAGCGTACCAGGATCGTTCACGATCATCGAATTCAGTCCCTTTTTCGACGCCGCAATTGCAACCCTCTCGGCCGATGTGGCGCTCCGACTCAGGAGATAGATCCTGCGCAGCGACGGAAAAAGGTCAACAAACGCATCGAGGTGGCTAAGCGCCTGTGCACCGCATCCGACAAATCCAATGGTTGTCTGGGCCGCAGGCGCGAGATAGTTGGCTGCCGCAGCCGACATCGCCGCCGTCCTTATCAGCGTGATCCAATTCCCATCGAGATCCGCGATGGGAATCCCTGTCTTGCAATCACTTGCACAAATTAGAGCGTTGATTGCATAGGTACCAGGCTTGCCTTGAATCGGGTCACTCCGACCCACTTGACTGTGGCGATACCCCGGACCTCTGATGCCGAGGGCATGGACTGAAAGACGTGGCCCAGCCTCATTTCGATGCTCACTTTAGGCAAGCTGATATTCCGGCCAGCCGCGTTGTCACGGAATGCAGCGAGGACCGCCTCACGCGCTTCCGAGGCGAGATGTTGAGGTCCTGGATATTTGCTGTCGACAGGTAAAGCAGCTCGGAAGACATTAATGACCCTTTCACATAGGGGATGGCTCGCGGCCCGCTCCAACAAAAGCAATGCGTTCGTTCGCCTTGGATATCGCGACTAATACGGACGCCGCTACGCATGACCTCGGCGCCGTACGAGCTCCACCGACGCCGATAAGAGCCGCTGTGAGCGAACTCAGTTGGAGAACCGGAGCGCCGGGTCCACGTATCGGCTCAATGGGGGGCATTAACGTTGCTCGTATCGCTGAGTTTTGGACAGTCTCAGTGGGCAAAGAACGGCCGCCGAATGCTGCACCGAAGATAATGCCCACCCTAACCTGCCCCATAGGCCCTGCGCGAGCAACCCAGTGCTCCAGAAGGCCTTCACCGCGCCCTTTCGTCACTCGTATCTCAGCGCAAGAGATCTCCTTCCTTTACTATTGATAAAATTGTGATGGATTGCCGCCCATCCGCCCGGACAGTTCCGACCCGGCGTGATTGACGGCCCCGCTAGCCTAGTAAGCCTTGGTCACGCACCGCGCGAAGGGCTCCTTCGGCCTGCTCGAAGAATAAGCTATGCACCTCGTCAGTGTGCGCAATGGACACGTAGAGCTTGGTAGGCCCGAAGAACACCCCGCGCCTGGTCATCTCGGTCGCAAAGTGGTCCAGGGCGGCGCGTGGCGCCGCAGCAAGAGCCGCGACGCTGTCGATCGATCGCTCCGTGAATACCACTTGTTGAGCGGCCGGAGGGCCGATCGTCTGTAGGGGGATTGAAAGCCTGTGGGCGATTTCATGCAAGCCAACGGCCACGGCTTCACCCGCTTTTTTGAGTAGTGCAGGAACCCCCAAATCCTCGACCACGGCAAGGGTAGCAAGGCCTGCCGCACAACCTAGTGGATTGCCATTCAGCGTACCACTCACCATGGCCGTCCGGCCATCCTTGCGACGGCCACTGATCGCGAGTTCCAGAATATCGGCCCTCCCCGCTACGGCGGCCAGCGGCGTTCCGCCGCCCAGGATCTTACCCAAAGCGCAAAGGTCTGGCGTTACGCCGAAGTGTTCCTGAGCGCCCCCAAGCGCAAGCCGGAATCCGGTCACCACCTCGTCGAACACAAGCAGGGCGCCTATGCTATCTGCCAGCTCCCGCAGGCCTTCGAGGAAGCCCGGCGCAGGCATCAACGCCCGCTGAACCGGCTCTACAATGATCGCAGCAATCTCGTGCGCGACGGGCTCAACAATTAGCCGAGTCCGCTCGATATCATTGTAAGTCGCGAGGACGACCGTCTCACTAATCTCGGGCGGAATACCCGCCGATTCGGCCACTGGACGCTGATCATTGCAACAAGATTCGGCGCGACGCTTTTGCTGACCGTAGTCACTATGTCCGTGAAAGCCGCCATCGAATTTCAATACCTTGGTGCGTCGGGTGAAAGCTCTAGCCAATCGTAGGGCGTAAAAATTTGCTTCCGATCCATCGCTGCAAAATCGCACCAGCTCGGCGCAGGGCACCAACCGACAGATCTTGGCGGCGAGCTCTTGAGCCCGCTCGTGTACAAGAAAATAATGCGTTCCCCTGGTAGCCTGCTCGGTGATCGCCGATACGACGTTGGGATGCGCGTGCCCGAGCACCATCGGGCCCGCCCCCATTACGTAATCGGCGTACCGCCGCCCGTCGGACGACCAGAGCCATGGCCCGCTGCTGCGCGCAACGGTGAACGCCACCTCGTCAGTTAACTTGAACATCCCGAGACAGTTGCCAGCCAGATATCCCCTATTCGCAGCAATTTTCATTGGTTTCCGCCCTTAATGATCTGGATTTGATATAATATAAAATCTGCTCACGCAACCTTCTTTTCTTTTTCTGATGTATGACTCGATGGCTTTACCCGGGGATCACCTTGAAGGCGCGAAATGCGTCGCCGCATTAGAACGCAACATCGACAACACCGTCTTAAAGATCAACCTAAAAGGGTCAGTTGCACTGCATGAAACGGCGAGGAAACTTGAGCGAGTTAGGTATCCATAGTTTTGCTCGTGCCTAAGACCTCTGCAGCACATGCACATAACAGACTGCACCGGTGCCAATCATGTGCGCCAAACCGATTCTTCGTACGCCGGCACCAACTTCGCGGCGCAGCTGCATCGTCAGTTCGGCAATCTGGCCGATATCAGTAGGCCCCTCCGGATGGCGCATGGCAATCAGACCACCCGAGGCACTGACGCCAACTGTCCGCCCATATGAACGCCCTTTGTTGAGCTAGTGGATAGCACTGCCCCTGCCAGACGCCCATCGCCCGGATGCACTGCAATTCTTCGATGATCAATGCATCGGCGATCTCAAGGGTATCCACGTTCGCGCTTCGAGTCCCGCCTGCCGCCGCGCATCCGAGAAAGTGCCTTTCGTGATTTTAAACGTCGGTAGCTGAGTGCAATCCCGCCGTTCGCCGGAGGGGTCGATCCTGCGACACGCTTAGAGCGTCCTGCGTCAATACCAAGACGCTTGATGGCCTCTTCGGACCGACGATCACGGCTGCCGCGCCTTAGCCGATCAGGCAGTACTGCAGTTTAGCTAGATTGCCGGACATCGGTTTGCCGCTCAGAATCTCGCTGAGCGACGCTTCTGCTAACGATGTGCATTTGGATTCAGTGAGCCGTTGCGATCGTTTTTGACCGCGACCGTGGCGATATCTTCTGGATTGAACCCGCGTTTGTAAGACCATTTCGTTTGTCAGGAGCGCAAATGAGTAAACTAGGAGATCGCGATCATGCAGAACGAGCACGGGGCGGCCATCGGCCTCGATGCCCGTGGCCTGAAAGATCGCCAGGCTCGGACCTTGGCGCTGTCTGCCGACGCCGGCGACGATGTAGGTCAATGAAGGCATCCTGTCTCCTACGTGCGCCGTCACCCTACCTCTTCACGCGGTCAGAAGGGCGATCTGGCCCGCTGCTACAAGCCGGGCGCCAGTAACCCCTTGCAATTTTGCAACGGTCATTCCCTCGACCATCTCGCATATCTGAAGGCCCCAAGGTGTCACGTCGATGACGGCGAGGTTTGTGAAAATTCGCTTGACCACGCGCGGTGCAGTTAACGGCAGCCTGCAATCGGTGACGATGCGGGGATTCCCTTCCTTCGTCGTGTGTTCCATGATCACCCAGATCGATCGGGCTCCCACTGCAAGATCCATTGCTCCACCAATGCCTGGTAGCGCCGCGGCGTCGCCGGTAGACCAGTTTGCAAGATCTCCGGACTCCGAGGTTTCGTAGGCGCCCAGCACCGAATAATCCAAGTGCCCGCCACGCATGATCATGAAGCTCAATGCGGAATCGAAGTAAGAACCACCACTAAGCAGAGTGATCGGCTCCTTTTCCGGCGTTAACAAGATTCCAGTCTTCTTTGCCTTCGGCAGGCGCTGGGCCGATGTTGAGAATTCCGTTCTCGCTGTGGAGAAGCACCTCCCCGTCTACCGGAATGTAATTGGCGATCAAGGTGGGCAGTCCGATGCCGAGATTGACAAACGAGCCCTCCGGAATTTCGCGTGCGACACGGCGAGCCATCTCGGTTCGGGACAACGGCTTCATGCGGGCGCTCCTGCTTTCACGCGCGTTTGACGAAAATACCTGGCGTAATGATTTGCTCCGGATCCAGTCCGCCAATCGCGACGATTTCGTCGACCTCAGCGACCGTAACGCGCGCAGCCGTTGCCATGACCGGTGGAAGTTCCGTGCCGACTTATCGTACGTGAGATTCCCGTAGCGGTCGGCCTTCAACGCGCGCAACAGTGCGAAATCGCCGCCGAGGGGCAGCTCGAAGACGTATTCCTTGCCGTTGATTGTCCGAGATTCCTTGTTCGCTCCAACCTCGGTACCTACTGAAGTCGGCGTGAAAAATCCTCCGAGACCCGCTCCCGCGCACCGGATTCTCGATGAATGTCCCTGAGGTATCAATTCGAGCGCTACTTTGCCGCGTCGGTGTAGTTCGGCGACATCGGAGTTTGCCTTGGAACGAGGGAACGAACAGATTACTTTGGCTACTCGGTTCTCGCGAAGAAGCCATGCGATGTCGTCGTTTGAGGATCCCGCATTGTTCGAAACGAGTACGAGGTCCTTCGCCCCGGTGTCGAGCACCGCCTTAATAAGTCCAAGCGGAACGCCCGCTCCGCCGAAGCCGCCGACGAGTATGGTTGCACCATCGCACATGCCAGACACGGCTTCAGAATAGGATTGTACGCAACGATCAAGCATCTATAGTGCTTGCGGCAATGGAACGCCAAGCTCTGCCCGCGAGGGGGCAGATAAAAGAAATAGACAACGCAACAGGCCGGGAAACGAGGCCGGGCGCGACATAGGGCGGGAAATGCACGAGAGCATACGGCTGCAAGTCAGACAACCGCAGCCCAGTGATTGCGCTAACGGCTCCGATACTCCCAATCCACAAGTATCAAACGGGTGGTGAAGCAGCCCGATGTCGACTTCACCGGCATCAGGCAGCCGCTGCTGTTCGGACGTGCCCGCTTCAGAGATGTTCACCTGTACGTTTTCACGACGCAATCTGTTTACGACATCAAGAAGCTCGCTCCGGGACGTCTCAGGTGGTAGAGCAATCCGCAGACATCTTAACTGGCTTGATAAAACCCTACGCGCCACGTTCACCACGGAATCGAACGCTTGCACGGCAGCGCGGGCTTGCGGCAATAAGCTTTGACCCGCCGCAGTGAGCGCCACCTTCTTGCTTGAGCGGTTGAACAGTCGAACGCCGAGTTCTCGCTCCATGTCGGCGATCCGCTTTGAAAGCGGTGGCTGGCTCATGTGCAAGTCGCGGGCTGCCTTTGCGAAGCTCAGCGCCTCTGCCACAGTAACGAAGTAGCGCAGATTCCGAATGTCCATCCGTCGCCCCCTACAGAAGGTTTGGACAAGTCGGTATCTGGCGTGCAGGCGGCCGACCTTGCATGGTTTAACCAGCCCCGGTTACATCTCATTGGTCGGATGATGCACGTTCATCCCATTGATGTGCATCTTTAGTCGGTTCGATGATACAGCCCCGCCTAATAGGCATCGCTACTCTGGAAGAGCTGCCGACCTCTCGTTGAGGACCAGCGGTTGCCCTCCGCGAAGTTCTTGAGTACGTTCTACGTCAATGCTGCGCCCGTCCTGCGAAATAGCAACGGCATACTCCTGCTCGGCTGAGCCAACACTCACGATGCCGTCGCGCGCGTCGCGTAAGACGCTTAACGGGTGGCGCGCTTTCGGATCGCCAAATCCACCACCACCCGGTGAGAGGGCGTGATACGTCGCCGGCCCGTATTGCTCGAGGCCGTATTTGGGGGGGTGGATGATCCTGCCTTCGGCCAACGAAATTACCATTTCTCCCCCTGCGCCCGCTTTGCCTCCGGCAATGCCGAACCCCGACGGCGCCCCCACACCCTCGCTGCAGAAGGCATAGTCTGCCGGCGTGAGGATCTCGACCTCGTAGTCACATCCCGCTCCGCCGCGAAAGCGCCCAGGACCGGCGCTGTCACAGCGCAACTCTTGGCGGCGGAAGCGGACAGGATAGAGATGCTCGTAGGTTTCGAGGTTTGGTAACGTGATCCCGCCCAGCGTGACGGTGCCGCCGATCAGGTGGAAGCCGTCTCGGCCTTCAATTGCGCCGCCGGCCGGGGCTGCGGGCCACTGATACATGACGTACCGGGCGCCGCTGGGGCGCACGCCAGCCGTGATGGAACGCACCCCCTTGGACCAGCCGGCAGTAGCGCGTTCAGGCAAGGCTTGTCCCAGCGCGTTCCAGATTGCTTGCACGATCTCGTGTCCCGGGAAATTCGTGTTCATCGTCATGGGCGCGGGCGGTCGCGCGTTCACCAATGTACCCTCGGGCAATCTGATCTCGACACGGCGGAACGTTCCTTCATTCTTAGGGAGGTCGGGCTCAAAGAATGAAGCCAGCCCCATGTATACCGCCGACGTACTGTTGGCGATCGAGCTATTTTTGAAACCCCGTATTTGAGGTGACGTCCCATCGAAGTCGACGATCAGGTCGGACTGACCAACCGTCAGCATCATGGCGATACGAGCCTCAATGGGTTGGAAGCAGTCGTGGTCAATCGGTATCTCAACTCTCCAGCTACCCTTCGGAAGACGAGAAAGACAGCTTTGGAAGCGCCTGTCCGCGTACGCCAGAACGCTCTCGAAGAATCCATCCGCAAGATCCGCAAGACCTGCCCCCGCCTCCTGAGCCAATAGCGCAACGCGTTCCGCACCGATTCGGGTCGAGCCAATCATAGCACGTAGATCTCCGTCGACTGCTTCGGGCAGACGCGTATTAAGGAGCAGGAGACGCCACAGGTCCTCGCGCGCGCGCCCGGCTTCGATTAGTTTTAGAACCGGCAGTCGGATACCCTCATGAAAAATCTCAGTGGCAAGGGGGTTGTAAGTGCCGGCCGCGCCGCCGCCGATATCCACCTGATGCGCCCGATTGCACGTGAAGGCTAAAAGCTTGCCCCTCACGAATACGGGCTGGGCGATGACCCAGTCGGGCAAATGATTGCCACCTGCCGTATACGGGTCGCTCAGCACGAACACATCTTCCGGCGCGATCTCGTCCTTGAAATCACGCAGAATCGCTCGAACGGCGAAACCGCCCCCGCCAGTATGCATAGGTATGCCGTCCGCTTGGCTCACCAAATATCCGTTGGCGTCGGTAATGAAGCAGGAGAAGTCGTGACTTTGGCTGAAGATTGGCGAGCGGGCGGTGCGCATCATCACCCATCCCATCTGATGCGTGATGTGATCTAGGCGATTCTGCACCATGGCGAGCGCCACGGGGTCTAACGGGAAATTCATATGACAGCTCCGATGGTGACCAGGAAATCGTCTGCCGCGTTCACTTCGACTATGTCCTTGGAAGCAACAAAGCCGGTAGTCGTGCGTTCTTCGATCAACAGTGGCCCCTGCAGTTTGCAACCGGGTCGTAGGTCCACTCCGTCGTACACTGGGACATCGCCCCAGCCGCATGTCGCATCAATCCACATTCGACGCCTTTGTTTGGGAATTGGACGGTCTTGCTGTGCTGCCCGACCGGCTGACCGTGACCACTCGACGATCCCACGCGCGACGACGCGGAGCGTCGTGATCTCAAGGCGGCCGTGGGGCTGGATATGGCCAAAGAGGCGTTGATGCTCAGCTTCAAAGGCCTGCCGCGCCGCAGATACGTCGAAGCAGTTTGCTGTCAACGCGACGCGTACAGACCATTGCTGATCCTCATAACGCAGATCAATCTCTCGCTGAGTCGAGCCACTATTTCCAAAGCCTTGTCGTATCAGCGCTGCGCGAGCTTTAGCTTCAAGCAGCGCAAATCCCCCGTCAATTGCCAGGTAATCCACCTTGTCGAGATCAGCTGCAAACACTTGCAAATAGTCCTGACGCACATCAGATTGCAGCGTACCCATGGCGCAAAAGGCGCCCGCTGCGCGCGGTAACAACGCCTGTTTGCATCCAAGGGCGCGCGCGACGGCGGCGCCATGCATCGGGCCAGCGCCGCCGGCAGCAACCAATGTGAAGTGCGCCGGGTTATGCCCGCGCTCGATGCTTAGTCTCTCGACCGCATGCAGCAGGTTCTGCTCTAGCAGACGGACCACGCCGGCTGCCGCCCCTTCAACGGAGAGGCCCAGCGGTCGCGCTAGCTTGGTCTCTACGGCCCGCCACGCCAGATCGCGGTCGAGCGTAACTGCGCCTCCGGCCAGTGGCCCTTCTCGCAAACGTCCGAGGACCAACAGCGCATCCGTGACTGTGGGATCCTGACCGCCCAATCCGTACGCCGCTGGCCCCGGCTGCGCGCCAGCCCCCCGTGGGCCGACATTCAACAACCCTGCTGAATCGACGCCCGCGATAGTACCCCCGCCGGCGCCGACCGTATGGATCTCGACAGACGGCACTGTGAGATGATAGCCATCGATCACTAGCCGATCGCTCACAGGCACTTCGCCATTCGCCATCACCATCACATCGCAACTCGTCCCGCCGATCTCCATCGAAATGAAGTTGGCAGGCCCGCCGGAAGCCATACATCCGTTGAGAGCGCCGACAGCCGCTGCCGGTCCGGACAAGACCAGCATCACAGGGCGATTAGCGACTTCGGCTACCGAGACAGCACCACCGTTGCTTTGCAACATGAGCAACGAACGCGGCAGGCCGAGCTCGCGGAGTCGCTCGTCGAGTGCTCTCAGATATGTTGCGACTTTTGGCGCGATGTATGCATTCACAACGGCAGTCGAGCCGCGCTCATACTCACCCATCGTAGGCATGATTTCACTCGAGAGCGAAATCCAATCGCTATGCCAATTCCTTGCAAGCACCTCTTGGGTTTCGCGCTCGTGTTTGCCATCAAGAAAGCTGTTGAACAAACACACAGCAATCGATTCGATTCCTTCTTCATCGAATAGCGCGGAGGCCATCACCACATCCTCAATCACGAGTGGCGAAAGTTCCGCACCGTCTGCGGCGATGCGCCCGCGGACGGGCTGCCGCAGATAGCGCGGCACCAACACTTCCGGGAAAGGCGCTCGGGTGTCCCATTGATTCTGGCGCATACCTCGGCGGATCTCCAACGAATCGCGAAACCCCTGTGTGGTCAACATCCCGACCCGCGCTCCCTTCTTCTCCAGTATTATGTTGGTAGCGACTGTCGAGCCGTGCACGAATAGCGAGCAGCCGCGCAACAGGGCCGCGAGCGGCAGAGCGAGCTCTTTTGCTGCCAGCTGCAGGACATTCAGCACGCCCTCGCTCGGATCAGCAGTTATCGAGGGCGCTTTGAAGATGCGCACAAAACCCGCTGAGTCGCGCAATACCATGTCAGTGAACGTGCCGCCGACGTCTATGCCTATACGCCAGGGGGCCACCAAAGGTGTAAGGTTACTGGTCATCACTAGAGGAGAAGGGTTACCGGTCATGCTCGCCCTACGATTTGATATTTTATCAAATTTATTCATCTGACGCGCTTGAGTCAAGCTGCCCCGCGCTCTCGCACGCAAGCTGATTGGCGCCGAAATCACACCATCTGGAAGCGGGCGCTGCGCCTATTTCCGCCGCCTGTGGCTTTGCCGTCCGTTCCGAGGAGATCGGCTCGCACGCACGCGGATCGAATTGCTCGGCCGCAGAGCGGATGGTCAAAGACCTATTTGCTGAGGCTTGGAGCATTGCATCTGCAATGCTCGTCCGCGGACGGTAGCGCGGCCAGTGACGGCCCTTGTTAGGTCATCTTGAGCGGATGGCTGACCGAGCTTATTCGGCGTGAGCGACGTTCTGAGGGCGCCAATTCCAGGGCATGAGTTCGTGGATGCGCTTGGCGGGATGATCCGGCAGGCGGGCCAGCAGGTCGGCGAGCTAGCCTGGGGACCGATGTCGTTGGGCTTGGCGATGGCGATGAGGCTGTAGATGGCAACCGCACGCCGGCCGCCCTCATCGGAGCCGGCGAAGATCCAATTTCTTCTGTCCACGGCGACCCGCCCGAAGCTCGCGCTCGGCGGGATTGTTCGGCATGCAAAGCCGTCCGTCATCAAGGAAGCGGCTAAATGCATCCCAGCGGCTGAGGCATTAACTGATGATGAGGGGGCGGCTACGCTCCTGGCGCACACGCAAACGCTACTGCGCAGTAAGACAGTTGATCTCGCGCTCGATGGCGAACAGGACATCGAGGCGCTTGACCGCCTCGGCCGCGATCGACGCCTTGCTGAGCCGCGCGAGATCAAAGAATTTGCGCCTGCCGTGCGCCCAGCACGCGGCTTCCATGATTAGGCTGCTCTTGCGATTGGCCTCGTAGAGCCTGCCAAAGCCGGCGTAAGCGTCGGCTTTGCATCAGTCCCGGTATAGCCCTCCAGATGCTGCTCCGGATGCGCACCGCCACGATAGGGCGAGAAGAACACGGCCCCCGCCGGCGAATTGGACGGTCGTCGCGCACGTAGGTCCAGAGCTGGCCGATCCGGGTCTTGCCTGGCCAGGACCGGCACCGTGGGGTGAGTAGACCGGAGGGATTTCACCTCCAGCCTCTCGCAGAACCGGGCGTGAGACTCTCGCCTCACCGCGCTTGCTGCCATCGCCAAGTCCAATGCACAAAGAACCTGCGGTTCTCACGCGCGATCTTCTCCAGGAAGAGACGCGCGCGTCCTAAATCGGTGATGGAAGCGCTTGTACTTTCGCTTCAGCCAAATAGCTAACGTCTGGTTGATGTAGCGTGCCGAGGGATAAAGCGCTGAGCGGGTGTATTGCCCATAATAAGCGATCCACACTCTAATCGTCCGGTTTAGCTCGCGAGCAATATCGTCCAGCGTCACCTCGGTTCGCCTGCGAAGTTTCAAGCCCGGACCGTCGTCTGCATGGGTTCAGCGCTGGTTTGCTGACCGCTGGGGTGAACCCACAGAACATCTTCTGCGAATGCGGCGCCAGGACCGATCGTGCCCGGAAGCAATAGCCGAGAAAGACAAACATGACCGACTCGCTTTTGCTTTGGCGTCGATCATCCTTGCAGTAGACGATACTCGTCTTCGTAGGATGCAATTCCCCGCGGCACTCCGCCAGCCGAGCCTGGAGCGCTTCGCGAACACTTTGCGCCTTCATCTCATTCCGACAATGTACCAACCCCGTCATCCGCATACCGACGCCACCTGAGATCAGGGAACACCCGTGCCATCCAGAGATCAAAAGCATAGTGCATGAAGAGGTTGGCGAGGATCGGGCTCACTACGCCCCCCTTGTGGGGTACCGCGGCTTCGCTCAATACGTTCCATCCTCTTGCACCATCGGCGCTGTCAGCCATCGTTCGATGTAGAGCAGCGCCCCTGCGCACGTTACATGTTTCCGCGCGGCCCGCAGCAAGAGCTCGTGGTCGATATTGTCGAACAATCCCTTGATGTCGAACTCCAGAACCCAATCGTACTTCCAGCACCGCTGTCGCGTGAACCCCTACCGCATCAAGATTCGATCTGCCGTGTCTGTAGCCATAGGACTCTGCCAGAAAGACTGCGTCGAGAGCCGGCTCAATAAGTTGCTTAACAACCGTCTGTGCCACGCAGTCTCCCACAGTGGGCACCCCGAGGATCCTTTGGCCCGCACTCTTCTTTGGAATGGACACGGCGCGAACAAGGGGGTGAGAAGTAAGCGCCTGAGCTCATTCGCTTCCAAATCTTGTAGAGATTGCTCTTCAAGTCGGATTCGAACTGCTCAATCGTCACTCCGTCGACACCGGCTGCGCCATCATTGGATCGCACCTGCAGATATGCTTCGTACACCTCATCTCTTGTCGATACTGAACGGTGTGCTAGGCTGATTCACTGTCGTCCTCCTGTTGTCAGTTGCGACGGTGGCCAGCCCACCTGATCCGGTCCCTTCGCTCCGGCCCCATTACCCGCCTTCGCGCTATTACGGACCGGTCCGTCCCAGTGCTCCGCGTAGGTAATCCGCCTCGCGGTCTTCTCCGCTTGTCCTTCTCCCTTTCCATCGGAGCGACTGGTTCCTGCAGTTCCGCGGCAGCGCCCTCATCCGATTCACGGACCCTCAACGCCGGTCGCCGCCCGCCCGGTCATCAGCCTTCCGGCGGGCTCATCCCAGAGGGACGACACACCTCTGGTTTTGACGACGATTTCCACGTCACAGCGGTTCATCGGCGGGTTCATTTTCATTCGTCTCTCGGACGCGTATCCGTTCGGGTATCCCCGACCGTTAGCTTCAACAATCACGACCGCGCCCCTTAAGCGAAGCCGCTTGAAGTGATTTGAGACCTACTCCTGAAAGTGGATCCCGAGGGGCCTACCCTCATCGCTGCCACAGCTTGTGCGCACAGATTGTCCGATCATTTCGATCGTCCTTTCTGTGCGCTTCTACAGCACACACTGTCATCCGCGTGGATGCGCTCTGCGGCGGAGACGTGTCCCTGGATAACATCTACCAGCGGCATCCGGATTGCCGCAGTTGCCCACCCAGTCCGCGAGCGTCGATACGTCGAGGCCGATGCCTTCGCGCTAGTGAACGTCGCTCTGACGATCGAGCGGCAGGTGCAGGCCGTGCTTGGCAAACAGAACATAGGCCAGCAGCTTGGGCCCTGCACGCCCGCGCGCAATCGGATGCGAGGGGGCCGGCGGCCGGGTGATCGCTTCGCAAGCTCGGCAGACTAGCTTCTCGCGCACTTGCTGGATCACCTTCCACTGGCTCGGAATGAGTTCCAGCGTCTCGGTCACGTCCTCGCCGATCTTGCGCAATCGACTGTCGCTGCAGCATGGGCAGGCCACCGGCACCGGATAGACAATGCGCTCCCGCGGCAAATGCTCCGGCAGCGACCGACGGGCTGGCTTGCGGCGCTAGAACGATGGTACTGCAATCTTCTCGGCTGCCATCTGTGCCGCAGTCTCAGCTTGCGCCGCGTTCTCATCCAGGTCGGCGAGCTGTAGCTAGAGCTGGTCCAGCAATGCGCCCCGCTCGGAGGAACAGTCCGAACTGCTCGTGCCGCAGCTTCTTGATCGTGAGGTTGAGCTTCTCGATCAGCAGTGTCCGCGCCTGAGCTTTCGCCTCCGCGGACAATCGGGCGGCTCGCTCGGAGCGCAGCATCGCCTTCAGCGTGGTCACACCTCGGGGAGAGAAAATCGGTGCCCATCGTCGACGAGAGACTCACAAGTCGCGCGGCTCTGTCCGAACCGCTGGTCGAGCGGTCGATTCAAATCACAGCGGTCAGCCGGCCGCCTCGTGTGTTGCGGCATTCGCCAGTCGCGCGGCCTTCAGCGTCGCCGCGTCGACCGTGCCTGAGATCCGCATCCGCTTCCCGGCCGCAAACTCGATCTCGATCGTGCGGGCGCCGGCCGGCACGACCGGGCCAGGCGTCGGCCTCGATCCCGCGACCACCATCACCGGTACGAAGCCCGTTTGATGGGCAGCAGCCTTTGACTCGGGGCGAATCGACCATGAGCGCGAAACGCCCTGCATCCCTGTGGCAAGGTGGCGGCGTGCGTCGTCGAAACGGAGGTTCCCATGTCAGGAGTTGGCAGCCGCAGCGACTTGATCTCACCCGACTGCTGCAGCGCCTTTCGGTCCAGCTTGAAGCGCCCACGTATGCTGGCGACCACGAAGTCGAAGCGGTCGACCTCGTCCGGATGGTCCAGCGAGCCGTTCGCCAGGATGTCGGACTCGATGCCCTTAAGGACTCGGAAGTCCATGCCGAATTTCCTGGTTGGATCTTGCGAAACACATGTTTCAGGTACATGGCTCGAGCGTTTCAGGAGCCGTGATCTTCCTCAAGCGGCTGCGACGAGATCAGAAACTCAACTTTTTGGCTACCCCGCCGGCCTCTACGGTTGCCATGTAAGCCTGCGCGAGCAGCCATCATTCCGGGCGAGAGATCGCAAAATTGGGAGTCAGGTTCACCGCATTGCACCGGCTTACGTCAAGTTTGTGAAGCCGCAAAAGAACGACGCAGCGATGCGGAAGCGATCTGTGAAGCCGCACAGCGGCCAGCATGCGTTTCGGAGCGGTAAAAACAGAAGAGCAACAGGCAGCGTCTCTAGTATTTCGCGCTTGCGATCTACTGGTTCGCCAACAAACCCAAATCATCAATGCAAGACGAGGCCATCTGGCTGAGTTCGGGATCGTCGCCGCAAAGGGCTCTGTCACGTCGCCAAACCTACTGGATAGGATAGCAGATACCCCGCAATGGCTTGTCGACCGGTTGCAGTCCCTAGATGAGAAGATCGCCCATTTAGACTAAGAACTCGCATATCGTGTTAAAGCGGAACGGAAGCCAAGCGATTGATGACCATTCCCAAGATAGGGGCAGCGCTTGTTGCGTTAGCCCCGACTGCTCAGGCCTTCAAGAAGGGCCGCGACTTTGCAGCTTGGCTCGGTCTAACACCGCTGCAGCGCTCAACTGGGGGAAAGCAGCTGGTGAGATCTCTCCAATGGGTGAGCGAACATTACGTAGATTACTGACCATCGGCGCAAGTGCTGCGGTGCGATGAGAA
This sequence comes from Bradyrhizobium sp. IAR9, assembly GCF_013408065.1. Taxonomy (NCBI): domain Bacteria; kingdom Pseudomonadati; phylum Pseudomonadota; class Alphaproteobacteria; order Hyphomicrobiales; family Nitrobacteraceae; genus Bradyrhizobium; species Bradyrhizobium sp. IAR9. The sequence continues at coordinate 327,743 of NZ_JACBZW010000004.1, read as the reverse complement.
AAGTGCAAGGGCTCTTCCAACTCATGGCTCATGAACATGGTGTATCGTGAGCCACCCATGCTGATGACGGTGGCGCTTGCCAACAATATGTCGCGCATAGTCTGCGCATTTAGGCAAGAGGCGGAACGTATCGAGCTCCGGCTATGGCGGGCTAGCTTCACCACTGCCGGCGATGCGAGAGGATCGAATGGAGAGTATGGCGCAACGGTGGTCAGACACGGGATCGGGAAAACCAGGTTATGGACACGCGCCCCGAGCAGTGCCTCACTGAATTCAGCCCGCTCCGCGAACTCCCATACGGGCCGGCGGCACATAGTGGCCGCATCAGAGGCCGGACACATGTCAGCACCCGACCGCGATCCTTGCTCATTCGAAAGATCCTCCTTGCATCATAGGGGGCGTCCACACATGTCCATAAGAACGGTTCTCAACAACAGGCCTCACTCGGCAAGGCGGCCTTCATCGGGCTTCACCGAGCGGATACCGCGGACGATTCGGAGCTATAGTTGATAACGGCGTGATGATTGTTGCTTCCATCTTGGGATGATCTCGTCAGCATAGCCGAACCACAGGCCTTCACTGCGCAGCAATTGTCTTCGTGCGCGCCGTACGACTCAGAGTCTAGTAGGTCAGTTTTAACCAATAGCCCCGATCGGAGATTAGTCGCTGCTCGAAATCATCATATCGATCGAGCGCCCGTTCGTTGACCAGTCGATCAATTTGATACTATATCGATATTTGACGATTTTTGGATGTGCCTGATGAAGATGAAGATGCCGTCCACCAAGGCGGATTATGTCTACGACGCGCTGAGGAATGGGATCCTGGAAGGAAGGCTCGCTCCTGGCACGCGATTGCGCCTTGCTGAACTGGCCTCTCGCTACGAAACCAGCATGCTGCCGGTTCGAGAGGCGCTCTTTATGCTCCGCCGCGACGGGCTTGTAGTTATCGAGAGCCACAAGGGGGCAACCGTTACCAGCGTATCGCTCAAGGAGCTGTACGACGTTGTCGTAACGGGGACTTACCTTCAAATGCTCGCATTCACTGAAGCGGTTCCGCATCACACAGAGCGCACGATCTCGATGTTGACTGCGCTGCACGAGAAGATGAAAAGGACGAATGTCGGCAGCAAATACAGTGAGTTGAACGATGAGTTCGATCGGCTGCTTCGGGCACCCTGCGGGAACGAGTTTCTTAATAAGAAACTTGACGAGATCGCGGCCCACTTCTTTAGGCGCCAATCAAGATCAATTTTCGAGATGCGGCCCGAGCGGAGGACAGGCTGCAACAAAACGCACGAAGCCATGCTCGATGCTTTGAAGGCAAGGTCGGCATCCAAGTTCAAGAAAGCAGTTGAGACACATCGCAACGAAGCGATTCGGGTATGGCGAGAAGTTGTCGCTGAGGCAGAAGGTTCGGCAGAAGGTCATCCGTGAAAGAGCGTATTCATCATAGGTGCGGCAGCTTCCGCAACGGCCAATTCGCTATTCAAGGCTGTTAAGGGGCAGCTCGACTGCTGACGTCGGCGCAACCAGCCCGCCAACGTGATCAGAGGCGCAAAACTCTCGTTCTGAGTGGTCCAAACTTTGTCTCGTCGCAAACGACTCCGAGACTCCAACCGCAGTGGATGAAAGTTCGGTGGCAGGTCAAACAATGTGTCGACGTAGTTACCCTTTCCCACAATCTCCCCAATGGCTTTTCCAAACGGCGCACTCCCTTCATATAATCGCCGTATATGGTCGCGTCGTTAACATCGGGAAGTCGGCCCCAACATTTGAAATTGCTTCGGTCTATTACACCCCTGGTTCCCAATGACATTACATAGTGACCCTTCGACTCGTCAGAAATGACGCCGATCGCGTTACCCTGCTGCCATAAGCATGATCAAGGCATCCTCCGGCCTCGGCATGGGCGTATCAACCACCACAATTTGCATCGCTTTCTCTGGATCCACATGGCCGTTCTCGGCGTCTTTCCAAGCATACATGTGCTTCGGCACATGACCCATTGGTGGACTTTTCCCAATTTCGTAAAGATCCATTGCGACATTTTCCTCGGCGCAGCTCGTGACGACCGGATAATGGGAGCTGTGCTGATCGATTCCAGTCATATTTATCTCGCTGCAACTGAAGAAGAAGGAGGTGCGACAACGAATTAGCCGTGTCGACGGGACGCCAGCCCGTGAGCTCGGGCGCTATCCCGACTTTACCACCCCTGCCGTAGGATTTTGCAGTCGACTGCTCATTGCTGTGCGCACCCTCAAGTTCGACGCCCCGAAAAGTTTGCTCCTAACATGCCTGCCGCCTTCGGTAGCTGCGCGAAGAGTGTAGTTGGTCTGGAAGACCCGACAATGTCACGAGATCCGGAGCACGCGAATACACCAGAGAAGATTGGCAGCGCGTGCCATCAGATCCGAGCTCTCCACTCGGCGCCTTCCATCTCAAAGATCAACCCGCGTAAGGATGTACCGCTGATTGCATCTTGGGCACCTCACATCCTTGCTCCGATTCATCGTATCGCACGGTGTTCCTGCTCCCATGGAATGTGCATGGTTACGTCTCCGACATGAGGCCTGAGCTGCCGGCTCGAGAGGGACTCTTATGTTGAATTGCGTTCAACCTATGCGAGTGCGTGGAACAGAAAGATTGTACATCCTTTATAAGAACTCTTCAACAAGAGAACTGCATCTATTATGAGAATTGTATAGTTGTATCGGCTTTGACAATCGATAAACTAAGGGCCTGCGGGGGTCAGCCCGCAGTTTTCATGTTTGCTGGGGCAGCGCTCCGCAGCAGAAACAATAACATCCCACTCACACGAGATGCACATGACAGCACTGAATGTCTACACGAGGGAAAGCGTCCTTGTGGCGCAGTTCAACCGCGAGAAGTCCGTGAACCCGCTAAATCGAGAGCTTGAGCGATCCATCGTGGAAGCTTGTCGATTGGCTCAGGATGATCCCACCGTAAGAGCAATGGTCCTTACTGGCGGATTGCACCGGTCCTTTTGCGTGGGCGACGATTTCAACGAGGCAAGCGAAATTAAAACGGTGACGGAAGTTGAGGAGCTGATAGATCGTATAATAGGGCTTTACATCGCGGTTCTCGGCGTAACAAAGCCTACCATTGCTGGGATTGATGGATATGCTATAGGCGCGGGGCTCGATATGGCGCTTTGCTGCGACTGGCGTGTGGGAACGCCGATGACAAAGGCTCTCGCCTCGGAGCTCAAGCATGGTCTGGCTTGTCCAATCGGCGCCTACATGCTGGAGAAGTCGCTTGGGCGCGCGGCCATGACGGACATTATCTTCGGCTGCGAAGTCGTCCCTGTTGAGTGGGCTGCAGAACACAAGCTTTTTAATGAGGTTGTTGAGCCGGAGAACGTCGTCGAGAAGGCTGTTTCGCGAGCTGCGGTCCTTGGCGCCTATCCTGAAGTCACTTATCAACGGACCAAGGAATTTGTGAACCGTTCGTTCATTGCGGGGCTGCGGGACCTTGGACCCACCGCGAAAATTGTCAATTTGGCGGGTTTCCTGGGCAGCTCCGCCCAAGCCCATTTTGCACAAGTATTGCAATGATCGGCGGGAGCTCGGAAGATAAGCGTACCGGCAGTCCAACAAATGTGATGACGGCGCGTATGGTCTTATGCAGTCCGTGCAGCGCAAGCCGAACAACCTACTCCCGTGGCGGAAACCTAATGCGCATCCATGAATGCTTGTTTCGGCGCGGTGCAGATTGTCTCCGATCGCAGGTCCCTCTGGAAGCGAAGTGACAAGTAAGATGAACTCAAAATTGAGCCTGAGGAAAGGCCCGCCTGGGGTGGCTCGAACAAAGATGCTGGGGCTGAGCTGATCAGAGTAGCCCGGCTTTCCACTTCTCCACCCAGTTGAAGTAGAAGGTCGGTCTGCACGGGTTCATCTAGCCCGCCTTTAGCCCTCTGTTCGCTCGCGCGCCTAGCACATCTATGACCTTCATGGCCCGCGGATATGATCAAACTTGAACCTCCTCCGAACGAGTGGACGCCTGTAGTAGCCTCTGAGAGCCCGAAGGTGTCGAATGGAAGTGCGTCAACGTCGGTCGTTCACGGACGACTACAAGCGCCAGGCCGTTGAACTGGTCGTATCGAGCGGTCGATCGATCGGTCGATCGCCAAGGAGCTCGGTCTGTGCGACTCGGTGCTGCGACGCTGGGTCGATAAACTCCGGCAGGAGCCGGCATCGGCGGCGTGGCGCCCCACCACGCAGGCGACGCCGGTGTTGGTGGACCAGGCTTCGGAGATCGCTCGGCTGTGCCAGGAGCACGAGCGGCTGCGCATTGAGCGCGACATTTTAAAGAACTGTCCAGCACAGTGGCGCACCTGTGGGGCGAAGAAACAGCCTTTTGCTATGCTTGGCGGCTGGGAGGTAGCGGCGGTTCGATTATTGTAGGCGCAATCCCCGTTAAAAACATGGTCCATGGGTGCGTGCGAACTTGAGAGTAGTGACGTCGCCCTGGCGACGATCCCGATTAGGAAGATGACAATTGGCATAGCCCAGACCCTCCTGCTCATCATTGAATGGAGGATTGCGATGCCGAGGACGGCCGGCAACCGTCCGGAACTGAGGCCGGTCAACGTCGGGACCGCCGCCATCGACATCGGATCAACGATGCACATGGCTGCGGTGAACCCCGCTTGCACCGACGTGCCTGTGCGCCCTTTCGGCACATTCACGCGAGACCTGCATGAGCTGGCAGACTGGTTTAAAGCGTGCAGCGACGAGCGTCGCGATGGAATCCACCGGGGTCTATTGGATCCCGGTCTACGAGTTCCTAGAGCAGCGCGGGTTTGAGGTAATTCTGGTCAATGCGCGGTACGCCAAGAACGTGCCCGGGCGCAAGACCGATGTCAGTGATGCCGCGTGGTTGCGCGAGCTTCATCCCTATGGCCTGTTACGCGGCAGCTTCCGACCTGATGCCGAGATCGCAACCATGCGCGCGTATCTGCGCCAGCGGGAGGGCTGGTGGAATATGCCGCGGCCCATATCCGGCATTTGGAGAAGGCCCTGATGGAGATGAATCGCAGCTCCATCATGTGGTCGCGGATATCACGGGCGCAACTGGCATGCGGATTATCCGAGCCGTTGTTGCACGCGAGCGGAATCCCGAGGTCTTGGCAACCTGTCGAGACGTGCGATGCCATTCATCCATCGCGACGACCGCGCGGCACTGGTGGGCAACGACCGGTACGAACATGTCTTCGCGCCGCCGCAGAATGGCTTCGTCGAGAGTTTCAACGGCTGGATGCGCGATGAGCTACTCAACGAGACTCTGTTCTTCGATCTCGATGACGCCCGCGCCAAGATCGCCAATTGGGTCGCCGACTACAATCTCCAGCGTCCCCACTCGTCGCTGAAATACCTGACCCCCGCGGCCTACGCCGCCCACCTCACCGCAACGGACGATCGGCTGCGCAACCCCGACCAGCTCCGCCGATCGTCCGTTGCTCCACCCGCGCCACTTGGCGTACAAAACCCCGAGGCTCTAACTGCCGCTGGATGAAAATTCAGTGGCAGGTCAGTCGTCGGCATCTTCCCCAATGAGGACGCCATCGTCCGTCTCATCGGGGCAATCCTGCTCGAGCAGAACGACGAATGGGCCGTCCAACGTGCCCGCTACATGACGCTGGAAACCATCGCGCCATTGAGCGATGATCCCGCCGTCAGCCTCACGGCTATCGCCAGCACCAGCCCGGCTCTCGCCGGCGAACGTGGTGACCCGCCAGCTACACCACGCCAGGGGACACGATCTCGGCATAGCCGCACTGCCATTTCATATTCTGGCGCGGATGGCAGGTGAAGGCGAACTCAAGGCGTCTTCTATCCGAGCTGCGAGTGTGGTCGTGCATCGTTGCTATCGGTCCCGCCAGCATCCGAGCGCAACGCGCGGGTAGAGCGAACTTCAACCTGATTGGAGCCGTGCGGCAAGGTCATTCGCGATCGAAAGTTGACTCTGCTGTTTCGGCGGCGGCACGCATTCCGCCAAGGCGACGTTTCTTGACCGGTGGCGGCGCAATGCTTTGAAAGGCTGCCTGCTTTGCCCAAGCCGGTCACATCAGGTCAGACCGCTTTGGGCCAAGGAAGACTGCCACCTGCCGGCAATCGCGTTGCATCCTCCATAACGGCCCCACTATGAATAATCTGCGTGCCACCGCGCAGTTCTGGTCGCCCCTACGTCTCAATCGTCCGAAATCAAGGAGGACGGCCGCCCAAATGGCACATAAGCAACGCCGAGTCACAGAAACTACCAAGAATAGTAGGTTTGCTGTTCCCAATTCTCAAGTAAGAAAGTGGAATTAATTCGGCCCGACACCTCGTGCAACAGAAGCCATGACACCTCGGTCAGCTGCGTTCCATGGGCGAGGAAACGGAGCTACCCTATGTCGGGTGGCGCTAACCTGATAACGAAGCATGAAACCCTTTATTTCACATCGCGGCTCCATCGCCCTGGATCTTACGCCATTCAACTACCCGGGCGCGAAGCAGACCATCAACTTCGGGTACGGTCTGCCGGACCCAGTGACGTTTGGAGAACTGGTGTGGCCGGACGCATTTAAGCAAGGGACCGGAATCGGTGCGACCGATCTGCCGCAATATACAGATGTGCTGGGCTTGCCCGAGCTCGTTGCCGAGCTCGCACTGCGTTACGGCGTGCGGCACGACCAGGTTATCGTTACTGCAGGAGCTTCACAGGCTATACAATTGCTGGCCGAGCTTTCGATCGATCCGGGTGACGTCGTGTTGACCGAAGATCCGTCCTACTTGGGCGCGCTGCGCACGTTTTCGCTAACGGGTGCTACCGTACTCCAGCTGAGTATGAGCGCAGACGGAGTCGATCTCAACGAGCTCGAAGCAATATTACAGAGTAACTTCCGCGTGAAGCTGTTCTACACCACGCCAGCATTTCATAACCCGACTGGGCGCGAGTTATCGCGGGCTCACATGGAACGAGTAGCGGCGTTGCTAGCCGACCACGGTCTGCCCTTGCTCCAGGATCTTGTGTATGCGGAGTTGCCGTATAACGAAGACGTTGACTGGTTGGCGCCGGGTAAGAATGTGATCAATATACATAGCGTCTCCAACATTGCGGGGCCGGGATTGCGAGTAGGCTGGATCCTTGCAGAGCCGGACATCATCAAAAGACTTGCACGGCTTAAACACGACGGCGGCGTAAGTCCCATTGTCAGCAACATCGTATTGGGGCTTTTGCAATCTCGCGATCTTCATCAGCACATCAATCGCTTGCGCCAGCACTATCGTGACAAGCGAGATACTATGCATATCCTATTGCAGGGCAGCCGCATTTGCGAACAAGAATATATCGTACCCAGCGGCGGTTTCTCGTTTTGGGTACGGCTGGCCGCGGGCACTGACGCCGAGACTTTCATTACGGCCGCGCGCGAACTTCATGATGTTCACCTTATACATGGTCGCAATTATGGCCCGCGAAGTGGCGGTCATCTACGCTTGTGTTTTAGTTATCTCCCTAAATCTTCGCTGGAACAGGGCCTGGCACGATTGGACCATTTGCATGCTGAGCTCTGCAATCAAAGCCGCCTGCTTGCTCCGAAGGTTGAGGATCCAGATAACGACATAGGCGGATTTTCTGTCTAACTCCAAGGCGATGTCGCCTCGCTTAGTGATTGCCTGAAGTATCGAGTTGATGAGTGCGGACAACCACGGCGGCGCACCCTCATTCGGACCAGAGCGGGCCATGAAGAAATAGTACACCGTCGGTGACCCAGCCTGAAATTCGCTGTTCGTTGGTCGGATCCGCTACGATTCTCCCTTCAACCTGCAGCGAATGTAGAGGCGCCGATCGCGCACTTATGTCGGCAAATTTGGCCATAACCGCCTTACGACATCGCCACCCCGTCGATATGCGTAGCAGCTATCGATCAAGCCGGGGCGAGGAGCCTCATCGAACGTTCCTTTATCGTACAGGAAAGGCAAGATTGTCTGGAACGTCACCGTCCCAATAGGCCCTAGGAGCTCAGCGAGGTGAATGCAGCTCGCACTTTGGCCGACGCGTTCTTTTACTTTCTTTTTCCAACCGGGCCCTATCGCAAGGCCGACGAGCTGAGCGAAGGCGGCAGTTGCCTTCGAGCAAACCGGATAGGGATTCTTGTCGCTTGCAACGTCAATCGCACAGATCTTAAAGCTGCTGTCGAGCGTCAGCCGCAACGACATATCGTGCACGGGCTCGCCGGGAAGCACCTGTCCACCCCAAGGATTCGTGTATGTGTTCGTCTTTGCGTCGACTAAGTGAGCCTCGATGTCCCAGAGTTGATCGTAACGAACATAGCCAAACACTTCTATAGTGCGGCGATGAAGGACTTTTCGTTCGGCAGGGGAAGAAAGCGCCATGTAATGCCTAACTCCATGAGAATGTAGCGACAGGGTAACTGTGTGCCGGTCGACTGCAATTTGCAAGCTCAAAATTCTCAATATGGATGTCTTTTTAAAATGATATAATCTCTAAATAGGTGTATAAAGCGCGACAAGCGAGGCACGACCATCGCAGATGCACGAGGCCGATTTGGGGGCAGCATGGCTATTGTAGAAAAGGAAGCTCGAGACGCGGTTCTTGTCGCGAGCTTCAATCATGTTAACGCCCATAACCCGATGAGTCTTGAGCTTGAAAGCGCCATTCGCTCAGCGTGTCGGGAGACACAGGACAATCCTGCGATACGGGCGTTAGTGTTGACTGGAGGCAACAACCGATCCTTTTGCGCGGGGGGTGATTTTAGCGAAGTGAGCCAGCTTTCCGGACACGCGATGGTCGAGGCATATCTTGATCGGATGATCGATTTCTATTCAACGATACTCAACGTCACGAAGCCGACTGTTGCCGCAGTCGGCGGATACGCAATAGGCGTCGGTTTTCAGATCGCTCTATGCTGCGACTGGCGCATCGGATCGCAGGAAACTAAGCTGGTGATGTGGGAATTAAAGCATGGAATTGCTTGTATAATCGGCGGCTATATGCTCGAGAACTTCCTGCACCGAGCGGCGATGTCCGACATCATTTATGGAAGCGAGGCCGTTCCAACTTCCTGGGCGCTGAATCACAAACTACTTCATGAGATAACTGATGGAAGAAGCCTTGTGGAGACGGCTGTTGCTCGAGCACAGATACTCAGCGAATTTCCCGAAACCACTTTTCGGCGAACAAAAGAATCTATTAATCAAGCCTTGATCACTGGTTTGCGCGACATAGCGCTGGAGGCGAAAGACGCACATGTTGCCGGCGTTGCAAGCAGGGCCGCACAACATCACTTCAAACGTGTCCTACGCGAATAGCCGATGTCGAGGTCGTCGTAACGCATTGCACGGGCAATGTGATGGCTGGCTGCCCCCATCTCTATCGTCTAGCTTTTGATCTCGATAATCTTGCGACCAATGAAACAATGTCCGCTCGAGCATCCTCATCCTTGATCTGTACGAAAGCCGTGATAAGCTGAAGGGCTTGCTTCGCGAGCTTGCTCTTTTGTGCGCCGACTATTGCGGAAACATCCGGAACTGGCAACGCACTTCGGTACGATTCACGACTATCGACGTCAAAAAAAACGGAGATCGGTGTGTTCAGGGCGCGGGAAATTTCATAGAGCCGACTGGCTGGGACTCTACTTGTGCCATTCTCGTGCTTCTGAAGCTGTTGAAAAACGATATCCAGTCTACTCGCAAGCTCCTTCTGGCTGAGGCCCATTCGCTTTCGCTGGCTTCGAATGCGTTCCCCAATCTTAGCGTCAAGATCGTTATATGTCACTCTGAGTCCAGCCCTTTGCTTCCTGTAGCGACAATTAGCATTTGCAAGTAATTTGTTCAATCGATCCTCTGGTGCATGGAGTGATGGAAGAAGCGCCTGGCCGACTCCAGCGATCTTCCCTGAGGCCACTTGGCCTATACAGAGCGATTTTTCTGATGCGGCCCCTGCGGCCTCCGACGTCATCCGCCAGTACTGGATGCCGATTGCGCTACGCGCGCGCCCGCTGACCCATGGCACGTACCCGCGAAGGTGAGATGCTCCCCGTCGACAAAGAGCGAGGAAGTCGCCATCCCAGATCTCCATCGCTGCGCTCCGGCAGCGGCCGGCAAAGATTTGACGAAGCCGGCCATCAGCTGGTCGCCGCGATCAGCTGGGCAGCCGCGCCAGATTGCAGGCGGCGGCAGCAAAGTAAAGGCCCATGCGACGTGGTCACCGCTACGGACTGGTCACCTCTTGCGCCGCGACTAACTCGATCGTATCCGCTCCGCATCGGAGTCCGGCCCGGCCGGCTGGCAAGATGCCGAGGTGGCGGCGGCGAGTCTTCCGGATAAACGTTTGCAACGTCGTTTACGGCGGCTGCTGGAGCAGCTTTGCTGCGCCCGTCCCGGCGGCGTGCGGCGATTGGGCTGCGACGAAGGCGGCCTATAGATTTTTAGACAATCCGCGCGTCACCGGACACGGCGTCATGGCGGGATATTTCGCTGCGACTGCAGCGCGTTTCAAAGCCGGGGATATGTGCCGAACGACAGGATGATCGCGCCGAGCGTGTCGCGCTGGCAAGATCCAGCTCGATGTGCTCAATCAATGATCGGCGTACGAGACCGCCCTGCTCCCGTGCCAAGTTCTCGGCAAATTCCTGAACTCGGCTGCGATGCCGTTGAAAGAACGAGCAGAAGAAGCTCTCTCTGCTCCCTTCGGTGCGCGGCTCTGACGAGCTCAGAAGCGGACTGCAATGAGCACCATTCGGGATCAGTGATTCAACACGCATTGCAAAAATGAGCGCGTGCGATCGGAACAAGGATTGCTGAAGATCTTGTCTGGTGAGCCCTGTTCGATGATCCGCCCGGCGTCGAAGAAGGCTATGCGGTCGGAGATCTCGCGTGCGAATCGCATTTCATGCGTGGCCACCAGCAGAGTTACGTTCGTCTCTCGTGCAACACTTCGCACGACGGCGAGAACTTCTCCGGCGAGCGCAGGGTCGAGCGCCGAGGTAATTTCATCGAGCAGGAGTATCTCAGGCTTCAAAATTAGCGCTCTCGCGATCGCAATGCGCTGTTGTTGTCCGCCAGAAAGCTGGGCGGGATACGCATGCACCTTGTCTTGGAGGCCCACCATCTGAAGATATTCAAGCGCGCTCTTGCCAGCCTGCTCCTTGGACTGACCCAACACAGTCGTTGGCGCCAAGATCAGGTTCTCGAGCACAGTTAGATGCGGAAACAGATTGAACTGCTGGAAGACCATGCCGCAGCGGTGATGGATTTGCGCCTGTCGCGAGCCCAAGAGCGGTTTGCGCGCTGGATCGAAGATGATGCTGTCACCGAAAACACGAATATCGCCAGCGGTGGGTTTCTCTAAAGTCATCGCCAAGCGCAGCACAGTTGTCTTTCCTGAACCGCTCGGGCCGATAAGCGAGACTTTTTCGCCTGGTCGCACCTGCAGATCGAGATCGACAAGCACTCGGTGATCACCGAACAATTTCGAGACTTTCTCAAATTCAATCGCCCAAACGGGATCTTGCGATTTAGGAGCGGATGCATGCGCCGGCCTCGCGCCGGCGGCAGCCTCGGGTGCGTAAGATCCTGTGTGGCTAAAATCCAGGCTGCTAGACATACATGTCCTTGAATCGGGAAAGGAGGTACAGAAATGGCAAATTCAGGCCCAAGTAGATGACGCCCGCTAGCGTGAAGGGCTCAAGATAGCGGAAGTTTTCGTAGCCGATCACGTTAGCCTGGCCCATCAGCACCGGCACCCCGATCGCGAAAAGTACTGCGGTTTCCCGGAACAAGCCGAGTACGTAATTGAGCAGAGCGGGCATAGCCCGTTTAATCATCACCGGAACGAGCACGCGCCGCCAAGTAACCTGCGGGCTCAAATTGAGCGCCACACATGCGTCGCGCAGTTCTGATGGAATTGTGATCAGGCTGCCTCGGTAAACCTCCGAGCAATACGCCGCGTAGACGACTCCTAATACGACGATGCCAATGGGCATTGCCGGAACAGTAATTCCCACCTGGGGTAGGGCGTAGAACGCGAAATAAAGTAGCACGAGAGTGGGCACACCTTGGAAGAGCTCGAGCCCGAAACGCACGAAAAATCTTCCAAATTTGGTACTCACGCTCTCCAGGATTGCAAGCAGAAGGCCCCCTACTAGCGCGATCGCCGAGCTCGCAAGCGTCACAAGGACGGTGTACCAAACGCCCTCCATGAGGCTCGGCAGGATCTTCAAGACAAAGCTCCAATCCCATGTCATTGGGGGACTCTTGCATGAGCATACACGTCGGCTGCTGGCTGAACCGATAGGCGCGCGGTTCGCAACGCGCGGTTCAGCGGAAGTACCTGCTCAAGTGCACGAAAGGCAACGCCGCAAAGAACGGTTAGGATCCAGTAGACGGCGGCAAGCAGGCAAAAGACAGTGATCGAATCGTACGTTTGGCCGCGAATGTAGTTCGCGACATAGAGCAAGTCCTGCACCCCTATAAAGCTCACAATCGCGGTCCACTTGACCATGCTCCTCGCCAGACTGCTAAAAGCCGGAACGATTTGCGAGAGCGCTTGTGGCAGGACCACCTTCGTGAAACTCTGCAATTTGCTCAGCCCAAGTGCATGACACGCATCAGTTTGTCCGCGGTGCACAGCCTCTATGCCAGAACGGACGATCTCGGCGCCGTACACGGCTCCATCGAGCGCCAGCACGAGGATCGCGGCCGCAAGGGGGCTAAGACGGGGCATCCCCGGCAACAGCGGTAGCGCGTAGAACATCCAGAACAGAAGTACCACGGCCGAAGGCGCGCGAACGAATTCGATGAACAGCGTTGATGCCACTCGTGTTGCTGGCGCATCAGAAAGCCTCAGGGCGCCGAGGACGACGCCACCGAGTGCTGCGCCGAAGATGATGCATATCGATACCCATACGGTGACACACAAGCCTTGCGCGAGTACAGGCCAGTACTCCAGAACAACCTTCATCGCAGCTGCCCCTTACTCGCAGCCTGGCACGACATCACTGGCCTTGGTGAATTTGACGAGCAACTGGGCCATCGCTTTTCCGTTGGGAATTCCGTACTTCTCGTAGAGCTTCTCGAACGTTCCATCTCTGATCAACGGGATCATATGCTCGTTGATTGCGTCGCGGAACGCCTTGTCTTCTTTGCGGAACGCCATACTCGCTCCATCGACCGGCGACTCCTTATCGACGATCACTTCGACGCCTTTCTGCTCCGGATTGGGGATGGTGAATTGGCCAGCGACAAACGCGTCGGCCCGCCCGCCGGTGACCGTCGCGATGCCAGCCTGATTGTCAGGGACGCGCAAAAGCTGCTCGGTCCTGACTAGTCGCTTTAGTACGTAAGCTTCCTGAGACGACCCTGTTATTACGGCTAACCTGACGCCTGGGCGGCCCGCAATCTCCGCGATGCTCGTCAAATGGCTCGGATTTTCGGGTTGAACAAACAAACCGGTTTGAGCCGCGTAATATGGCACCGAAAACAGCACGATTTTGCAGCGTTCTTCCGTGATGGTGAGGCCCGAGCCAAGGTAGTCGATCTGATGGGCCTGCAATGCGGGGATCATCGCACTCCAGTCCGTGAGGACCGGCGTAAGCGCGGGCACCCCCATGACTTTCAGCACCATATTCTGCAGCTCAATGTTGCTACCCGCAACTTCTCCGCTTGGCGACACGACTATGTATGGAGGTAGCGACGCCACCGCCACCTTGACCAGGCCGCCCTCGCGGATCGAGGCGAGAATAGGGTTCTCCGATTGGACAAAGGTCGGAAGCGAATAAATGGCCACCGTGAGCAGCAGAACCAGCAACGAAAGTTTTGATGCCGCTCGCATAAGGCCGCCTTGCTTTTCCAGGAAGGAGATCATCTATCTGCTTTCATGCCTAGCAAACGATCTTTCTCAAGAGATAATTCTCAATTGGAATGATGATGCGCAACCCACCAATTCTGCCAGTCGACAGTTCTTCTGGTCGCTGAACGGGATAGGGCTAAGTTGAATCGATTTGGGATTCCCAAATCAGTGGTTTCTGATTCACCATTCTGGCTGGATTAGAGGCCAGCATGGATGGGCAAGCCTTACTCACTGGATCTTCGTAAGCGTGTGGTGGCCGCGATCAAGGGCGATGTCCCGCAATCAGGCGACCAAACAGTTCGGAGTGACGATCAGCACGGCAATCGGCTGGATGCAGCGTGTTGAGGAGACCGGCAGTTCCCCACGGCCGCTAGAAGACCATGACTTTCCCGGCGGCCCCGCGCCATGACCGGATCGACGCGCCATGGAGGGGCCGATCGATGGCGTGAGCTTTCGCACCTATGTCGTGAAGGTTGTTCTGCCCGTCCTTCAACCCGGCGATATCGTAGTCCTGGGTAACCTCGGCAGCCATAGGAGCAACGCAGTTCGCCAGCTCAACCGTTCGGTCGGCGCCAGCTCTTCTTCCTGACAAAATACTCACCCGACCTGAGCCCGATCGCACAGGTCTTTGCCAAGCTCAAGCACCTCCTCGGCAAAGCTACCACGCGAACGTTCAATCGGGTTTGCGCCGCGATCAGCCTTGCACTCGATGCCTTCACCTCCGAGGATTGCGCTAACTACCTCAAAAATTTAGGCTATCGAACCTAATGCCATCACGCTTTAGCGGCCGGTCTTGAGACGGTCCCCGTAACGAGCAACGTACCCTTGGAAGGTCTCAGACTCATGGAGGCAGCGAACACAGAGGAATACAGGCGGGGGAGCCGAGCAGATTTTCAGCGCATAGTCGATGTGGCAAGCACGTTTCACTTCGCTCACCATAGAGCTATCAAGGACAGTATCATCCGATGCTCCATCATGATTGTCCCTTCGATAGCTACGCCCTCCAGGAGGCGGTTGAGCGAGCGCGGTGCATCCACCATCGTGCTTTGCACCGTCTGTCTTTATCGTTGAGCCAATGTGAGTGCTATGAACTGCAAGTCTGTGAACTGAACCGATCTTCTCGCGCGAATAGCAATTGCGGATTGTCCTGGCCGACGACGCCAAAGGCTGCTTGACGTCGGGCTCAGGCAACCTCAAACAGACCGGCAGCCACCATTCAACCTACGACGCACATCGCTACCACGACATATTTCGTTCGGCGATAATTGCCTTCGAACAGAGCATCTCATACCAGTCGCGGCTTGCCATAGGGATGGTCGACTGAGATACTTCCGCCATCGACGTTGTAGATGCTTGGGCCGAGCGCGAGGTAGTCTCGGCAATGAAGAGCCTAGCAGGCAAAAGCCTGCCGATGTCATCAGTCTTCAGCCCATGGAATTTTAACAGCTTCGGAACGGCGTAGATGGGACCTATTCCCACTCTTCCGGAGGCATCCGGCCACTGCGATGCGGCGGTAAATTCCGAGCGGCTGTATGCCGCGCCTCTCGGCCGCCTATCGGTCCATTACAACGCATGCTGAGGCGCCATCGGAAAGCTGGGTCGCATTACCACGTGCGATGACTGCCCCTCCACCAAAGATGCCTCGTCGCAATGTCTCGAACGTCGTGTCCGGCCTGTTTCGTCTTGCATAACGGCCTTGTCGAGCACTGGCCCCTTTATACCATCGCTTCCGCTCCTAAAGGACATATTCTCACCTTCGGCATCAATTCAAGCCGCCCGGGTTGGGCTATTTTGAATACCTTAGACGCTCTACATACGCCGTCACTCCGCGAAGCGTTCGCGCAGTTTCACTTTCGAGAACTTGCCTGTGGACGCTCGCGGTACGGCGTCGATGAACTCGTAACGATCGGGCAACTGCCACTTCGCGAAGTTGCGCGCGAGCAGATACTGATCCAACTCCTTTGTGTCCACCTGCTTGCCGCCCCTGAGCACGATGCAGGCGAGCGGTCTCTCGTTCCATTTCTCGTCGGGGATCGCGATTACCGCAGCTTCGGCGACTGCCGGATGCTCCATCAGTACAGTCTCGAGGTCCGCCGAACTGATCCACTCGCCTCCCGATTTGATGAGGTCTTTGGTCCGGTCGGTGATACGCACGAAGCCGAGCGGGTCAACCGAGGCAACATCTCCCGTGCGTAGCCAGCCGTCCCCGGTGAACTTGTCACCGGTGACGGGTAGCTCGTGGTAGGATCCCGTGATGAAGGGTCCCCGTACCTGGATCTCGCCGACGCTCTTCCCGTCCCACGGCTGCTCGCCTTGCTCGCCCCAAAGTCGCAGATCAACAAGCGGCACGGGTACGCCGGCCATGGCAGCGCGCCGGTACTTCTCGTCGGCACCGGCGGCGCGCAATTCGGCCCGACCATACGATCTGGTGCAAACCGGTGAAGTCTCGGTCATGCCCCATCCTTGATCCAGCCACACGCCGCGCTCGTCGTAAGCGCGGATCAGAGACTCGGGCACCGCAGCGCCGCCTGTCATTGCGTGCATTGCCTTCGGCAACTTCCATCGGCCCCGGTCAGGTGAGGCTTCGGATTGCGCCGCATCGAATGTCTGCATTAACGTCATCCAGATCGTCGGCACACCGACGGCCAACGTGGGCGATTCGAGCTGCATCAGATCGAGAAGGTCATCGGCATGCAAATGCGGCCCAGGGAACACGAGCTTCGCGCCCGCGTTCACTGCGCCGTAAGGAATTCCCCAGGCGTTTACGTGGAACATCGGCGTGATTGGCAACACAACGTCTGTGCTACGCAGACCCCAGAAATCGCCGAGGCTCGCGACGAGCGTGTGCAGGATCGTCGAACGGTGGGAATACACGACGCCTTTCGGGCGGCCTGTCGTACCAGACGTGTAGCACATCCCGACTGGATCGGCTTCATGGTGGGCGGAGTACTCGAAACCGTCAGGGTCCGCGCGCTCCACGAGCGCATCGTAGTCGTGCATTTCGGCCGAGACCGGCGCGCCGGAGAATGGAAACACGATCACGTGTTCGAAGTGATGCAAGTGCGCGAACTGCTTGTACAAGGGCAGCAGGACGTCATCGACGATCAGGAAGCGATCGTTGGCGTTGCCCGCGATCCAGCCGATCTCGCCGGGCGCCAGGCGCAGGTTGAGCGTATGCATCACCCCGCCCGCCGCGGGGATGCCGAAGTAGCACTCCAGGTGAGCATGGTGATTCCAGCAGAGCGACGCGACGCGGTCACCTTTCTCCAGACCAAGCCCCCGCAGCGCCGACGCGAGCGAGCGCGTGCGTCGGTAGAAGTCGCCATAAGTGTGGCGGCGAAGGCTTTTGTCGGGCATGCGCGAGACGATCTCGTTTCCGGCGAAGATTTTTCCTGCGCGCTCCAGCAGATGGTTGAGCGAGAGCGGCACATCCATCATGGTGCTTTGCAATGTCTGTCTCCCTTCTGGTCAACCAAACTGCGGTGGTACGACACGTTAGACGCTATGCCCCCGCGCGCCGCTGCCCGAACGACTCATCGGAGGTGCGAGTCCATCGCAGCCTTCGACGCAGGCACTCAGCTGAGGGAATCGGCGACATTGCGCACATTGGTGCTGGCGTGGCAGAAGCGGCTCGCATTCCTGCTGATGATATGATCGCGATTTGATGTTCCCGCTACTATCACCTTTCAGAGTGATCGCTGGAGTCCTGGACCCATTCGAAATTTGAAATTCCATATCGGGCGCCTCAGGCGATTTCGAACAGGCCGGCAGCTCCCATGCCGCCTCCGACGCACATCGCTACCACCACATACTTTGCACCGCGCCGCTTGCCCTCGATGAGGGCATGGCCCGCCAGTCGCGCCCCGGTCATGCCATAGGGATGCCCGATTGAGATGCTTCCTCCATTGACATTGTAGATGGCGGGGTCGATCCCAAGATGGTCCCGGCAGTAAAGAGCCTGGCAAGCAAAAGCCTCATTGAGCTCCCACAGCCCGATATCGTCAATTTTTAGCCCATGGAGCTTTAACAGCTTCGGTATCGCGTAGATCGGACCAATCCCCATCTCTTCCGGAGGACACCCGGCGACCGCGATGCCCCGGTAGATTCCGAGCGTCTGTATGCCTCGCTTCTCGGCGAGCGATCGCTCCATCACTACGCAGGCTGAGGCGCCGTCGGAAAGCTGGCTTGCATTACCAGGCGTGACGACTCCCCCCTCCATCACTGGCTTAAGTCCTTGTAATGTCTCGAACGTCGTATCCGGCCGATTTCCTTCGTCCGCAGCGAGAGTGACCGTCATGTAGCTTGTCTGACCTGTCGCCTTGTCCTTCACCGCCATCGTGGTCGTGAGAGGAACGATTTCCTCATCCAGTCGCCCGGCTTCCTGGGCTGCCGCAGTACGCTGTTGGGACCGCAGGGCGTACTGATCCTGGGCCTCGCGGCTGATTTCGTATTTTTTCGAGATGAATTCGGCGGTCTGCAACATGGGCATGTACGCGTGGGCTGCCTGCGCCGCTACGGCCTCATCCTGCGTGCGGCCCGACCATTGGTAGTACTCGTTCTGAACGGCTGAGATGTTCTCGACGCCGCCAGCAACCGTGACACTCATGCCATCAACCATAACCTGTTTGGCCGCCGTCGCGATCGCCATCAGCCCGGACGAGCATTGTCGATCGATGGTCTGGGCCGAAACTTCCGCAGGAAGGCCCGCGGCGATTACGCCGAGGCGAGCAACATTCATGCTCGAGGTGCCCGCGGCAAGACAACATCCCATCACAGCGTCTTCGACCTCCGCTCCATCGATTTTCCCCCGGGCGACTGCGTGTCGGATCGCGTGGCCGAGAAGCGTTGGCGACTTGACGTTATTGAAAGCGCCTTTGAAAGCGCGCCCGATCGGGGTTCGTGCGGTGGAAACGATGACTGCTTCGCGCATCATGGGGTATCCTGTCGATGGGGATTGGGTTTCAGGTCGATGGCCGCTTCATCATCTGGTCCATCCGCCTATGCGCTGACCGGTGACTACAAGCGATTTGAGAAGGTTGCTTGGCGTCCAGTAGCCGAACTGGTTTCCTCGTACGCGACCGTAATGCTCGAGCGTGCTCTCGATTTCAGACAGTCCGATCTGGTCCGCCATAAACATCGGCCCGCCGCGGTAATCGGGAAAGCCGTATCCGGCGGTCCACACAATGTCGATATCACCAGGCCGGTACGAGATCCCCTCGTCAAGAATTTGGATGCCCTCATTGATGAGAGTGTACATCAGCCGCTGGATGATTTCCTGATCCGTGATGACGCCGCGGCGCGCAATTCCATGCTCCCGTGCCAGATCCGCGCATATGTCCGCGACAAGCGGATCGGGCAGCGGGGTGCGGCCCTCATACCGGTAATAGCCGGCTTGGGTCTTCTGACCATGACGTCCCAGCTCGAAGAGCCTGCGCACCACCACTCGGTAGCTCGGATCCGGCGGTAACGCGCCTGCTTCGTACTGGCCGATGACGACCTTTGCGCCGATATCCACGCCGGACAGGTCGGACATCCGGCAAGGCCCCATTGCCATACCCAGAGATTCAACAGCGCTGTCTATCTGTCCGGGATGCGCGCCTTCGAGCAACAGGAATTCTGTCTCGCGCATGTAAGGTTCGAGCATTCGATTTCCGATGAAACCATAACAGACGCCCGACACCACCGGGACCTTTCCGATGCGGCGCGCGACCTGCATTGCCGTCACCAGCACATCGGGAGCCGTCCTGGCGCCGCGTACCACTTCCAGCAGGCGCATCACGTTTGCGGGACTGAAGAAGTGCATGCCGACCACGTCCGCTGGCCGGCCGGTTGCCTCTGCCAGGACGTCGAGATCGAGTGTCGAGGTGTTCGTCGCGATGATTGCGCCGGTCCTGCACACCTGCCCCAGACGTGCGCAGACGTCCTTCTTGATCTGCAAGTTCTCGAATACGGCTTCAATGACCAGGTCACAGCTCGCCAGCGAGGCGTAGTCCAGTGATCCGGTCAACAGACCCATCCGTTTCTCGACCTGCTCGCTGTTCAGCTTGCCCTTTGCAGCGCTCGTCTCATAATTCCTGCGGACAAGCGAGAGGCCGCGTCTCAGCGCGTCGTCGCTGGTTTCGACGATCACAACGGGAATGCCGGCGTTGGCGAAGTTCATGGCAATGCCGCCGCCCATGGTGCCGGCGCCCACGATCCCTACACTGTTCGGCCCCCGGGCAACATCACCCTTGAGGCTCGGGATGCGCGCTGCAGCGCGTTCAGCAAAGAACAAATGGCGAAGCGCTCGCGAGGTACTGCTCAAACGCAGTTGATCGAACTCGCGGGCCTCCACCCTCTCACCTTCTTCGAACGGCAGATTCACGGCTGCCTCAACAGCACGCACGATTGCGCCGAGCGCCGGATAGGCCGGCTTTTTTGCCGCCGTGGCTGCTGCTTCCGCCAGGGCCTGCGTCGTCGCTGCGTCGATCGCAATTTTCAAGCCGCTCGAGCGCCGCAACGGCGCCTTCGCCTCGACCAGGCGTTCGGCCGCTGCTATACCGAGCGCAAGCGGCTCTCCTTCCGCGATCTCATTGATGATGCCTGCGGCGAGCGCATCATTTGCGGAGACCGACTGGCCGGTAAGGATCAGACTGAGCGCGAGCGACACTCCGGACAGACGAGGAAGACGCTGCGTGCCCTGGGAGCCGGGGAGCAGGCCCAGCCTGACTTCCGGCATGCCGAACCGCGTGTCCGGCAGCGCCAGACGATAGTGGCAGGCCATCGCAAGTTCCAGTCCACCGCCCAGGACCGTCCCATGCAGCGTCGCAACAACCAGGCGTGGGGACGTATCCAGCCGCGTAAGCAGCGAACTGAATGGCCGAGTATCAAACTCCGGAGACTCAAAGCTGGCGATGTCTCCGCCTGCAACGAAAGTGCGTCCTTCGCAATGAATGACGAGTGCTTTCGCTTGGGCATCGGTCTCAAAGGCGGCGAGCGCTTCACGCAGGCCTGCCACAACTTCGGGCGAGATGGCGTTGACTGGCGGATTGGAGATGATCACCAGCCCGATGCCATTACGGTTCTCATAGCTGACGGGGTTTACGGACATTCTCTCACTTGTTCTGTTGGATTCTGTACAGGTCATCAAAGGCGAGCTTCCGGCATCGGATCGCCCGAAAATTCAGATCGCGGCAGGTATGATCTTGCTGGCGCGTCGCGACGGAGGAAGGCATGAGCCCGAAGCAGCGGTCGTAACCCCGAGCTGCTGCTCTGGTCCTGGCCAAGGCCGCTGAGCTCTACGGGGGTAGCCGCACCTCGGTCTCCGCTTCGGACACGAGGCGGCAGTCGCTCGTGAGGCGCTGCGTTACGACGACGGTAGAGCTGCGGAATTGCGTCACTTCACCTTCCACGCGCAGCGTCTCGCCCGCGAAGGCCATCGCCTTCATCCTGAACGACAGTCGCGCGACGAAGGCTCGCGGTCCGGCCCAATCCATGATGGCACGCGCGAACAGTGCACCGAAAGTCTGCCCGTCAATGACGACATTCGGTAGTTTCATGGCACGGGCGAACTCGATATCGTAGTGGACGCGGTGCCAGTCCCAGGTGGCGGCGCCATAGGCCATGAGGTCGACCGTCGTGAAGGTCTTCTCCAGTGCCGGTAGCGGCTCGCCCGGCTGGACCATCGCCACGCTCCTGGTCGGCCTGATCATGCTTTTCCAATCGGCTGGTAGACGACCGTCTCGCGGTTGATGGCTACCGTCTCGCCCGTTGCGTCCCTGTAACGGGCAACAGAACTGACGAACAGCTGCGGGCCGCCACGTGAAGAAGCGCGTTCCACGATGTCTTCCAGCGCCCAGGTAACCGAGATGCGATCTTCCGGCAGAATCGTCCGCATGAATTCATAGTCGTTGCCGGCACGGATCATGCGGCAGCCTGTGATCGGCAGATGCCACTCGTGTCCGATGTAACCATTCGTCTCTGGCCTCTGGTGGGAGTATTGGCAGGTCTCGCAGACGAGCGTCGGCGGCGCGATCACGGACGGATGGCCAGCCTCCCGCGCGTAAGCGTCGTCGAGGTAGAGCGGGTTCTCGTCACCCAGCGCGAGGACGAAGTAGCGAATCAAGGCACGGCCGAGCTCCTCGCGAGCCGGATAATGGACTTCGCGACCGATCCAGTCCTTGAGTTCGTCGGTGAGCAGCGCCATCACTCAGTCCAGAACGGCAAGGGCATCGACATCGATCTGCATGCCCGGATGCAACAGTGCCTCGCTGATGATGCCGGTGGAGGCGGGAGGCGGCTCCTGGAGCATCCTCGAGCGCACGCCGGCGACGTCGCGATAACGCCCGAGCGAAGCTGGCGTCACGTACTCGATCGTCTTGATCAGGTGGCGAGGTTCGCCTCCGGCGGTCCGGACCAGCTGGAGTACCTTGTCGTAGATGCATTCGGCCTGGGCCACAACGTCCGCTTGGTGCAGAACACGCCCGCTCGTCGGATCAAGCGAGCCCTGGCCCGACATATAGAGCAGATTTCCAGCTCGCACGGCCGGGCTGCAAGCTAGGTCGTCGTAGCGCTTCCAGCCTGGGTTCACCGCCACCGGCATATCGCGAGTGGCGATGAAATCGCACTGAACGATCGCTTTCGGATGGAGCAGCCGCGGCATTACGATGTCCACGGCTGCGGGAAACACAGGGCCGAGCCGCTCGTGCCGCACCCGCACCGCGCGCTCATAGCCAGGTAACCCGCGCGGCGTGATATACGTGGCGACCTTCACTACCCGATCAGGGCCAAGCCCCAGCGCTGCAAGCATGCGCACGGCACGATCGTACACTGCGTTGGTCTGGGCTACGAGATCGCCGGCGCCCACAATGTTGCCCTGCCCGTCCACAGGCTGGATCGACGGCAGGAAGACGGCGCCCGGGGCAGCACCAGGTGCGGACGCCGCCGTCACTTCGATCTCGATGAAGGCGTCCGGCCTGAGCAGGCTCTTCACCGGGACGGTATCGATTACGGGCTGATATGCGCCGAACAACTCCCGCCGCACGGCCGCCGCTTCTGCATAGCGCTCGATGCCCTCGGACCGCACGTACTCGACGATCCTGGCCACATCGCCGTATCCGAGGCCACCGGCTTCCAGGATGGCCGCCACCTTGGCGTAGACTGCGCGTACCTGTTCGGCCATTCCGCCTCGCACGACCATGCGCCTGGTTGCTGGCTCGAACTCGGAAGCCGTATGGCCGGACAGATACGTCCCCGCCGACGTCTTCAGCCCGAGGGAGAAGGAGTAGCGCTTGTAGTCATACCAAGGGAAGCGATCCGGATGTATGGGCGTAATCGTCATGATATCGTCCAACTCTTCCGTGCTGTCGCCGAAGCCGGCACTCAGTAGCTTCGGGGGAGTCCCAAACGCTCCCCGATGAAGTTGCGGACCATCTCGTTGGAAATCGGGCTGAACGGCCCGAGACGCGCATCACGGAACAGGCGCTCCATTGGCGACTCCTCGACCATTCCGAAGCCGCCCAGCACACGCATGCAGCGGTCGGTGGCGCGCACCGCGACCTCGCTTGCCGCGAGCTTGGCCATCGCGGCCTCCATCGCGCATTCGCGCCCGTTGCTTTGCAGCCAGGCAGCCTTCGCGGTGAGCAAGCGGATCTGCTCGAGCTCGGAGGCAGTGTCGGCCAGCGGATGCTGCAGCGCCTGGTAAGCACCTATCGGCCGCCCGAAAGCGGTGCGGTCCTTCGCGTACTGCAACGCCAGGTCCAGCGCGGCAGCGGTGATGCCGACGTACATTGCCGCGCACAGAATGCGCTCCTCGTCCAGCGAGCGCAGGAGCGTGTGCCATCCACGGCCCCGTTCTCCGACCACCGCATCGGCCGGCGCACGGGCATCATCCAGGAACACTTCACAGGTACAGGCGGCGCGCTGGCCCATAAGCTCGAGGCGACGCACCTGTACCCCCTCCTGATGCCGCGGCGTCAGCACCAGCGACAATCCGCGCGAGCGCTTCGCGCCCTCGGCGGGATCGGTGCGGCACAGCACCAGAATTGCGTCGGCATCATCTGCAAGGGAAGTGTAGAGCTTCTGGCCGCGCACCAGCCACTCGTCCCCAACCAGCGTGGCGCGTGTCTTCAGTCCAAGGACGTCGGTCCCTCCACCCGGCTCGGTCATCCCGAAGCTCATCAGGAATTCGCCGGCGGCAAGCCTGGGCAAGAGCTCCGACTGCTGCTTTTCCGTGCCGGATTCGCGCAATACCCTGGCGGTCATCGAAATGAGCAACCAGTCGGTGGCCAGCGACGGGAAGAACCGTGCGATCTCCTCGCACAGGATCGCACCGGTCATCACGTCCGCGCCACTGCCACCGTATTCCGTCGGGACTGACAGCCCGGGCCAGCCGAGCTGGGCGAGACGCTTCCAGAGATCGCGCGGGATGCACCGGGAACGATCCATCGCTCTGATCTTCGGCTCCTGAAGCTCCCGATTGAAGAAATCGCGCACGCTGTCGCGCAGGGCCTCATGCTCGGAGACGCTTTCGAAGTTCATCGCCGGCCCCGAAGCAGAAATTCCTGTGCCGTCATTTCCATTGCGCTTCCCTTCGATCCGGCCGAAGCCGCCTTGACAAGCCGTTCCGTTTTTCGGAATGATATACCGATATACGGTATAGATGCACGTCCGGGCCATGAAAGTCAAGCGATGCTTCGTTTGCTTCGGAGATAGAAAAATGGATTCGCAAAGTTTCCCCGGAGGTCCGGCAGGACCACTCGAGCGGTACATGCAAATTCTCGAGGTGCTCGCAGCCTTCCCGGGTTCACTTACTCTGGCCGATGTCGCCGCCCTGCTCGGGCTGCCGAAGACCACGGCGCATCGCCTGCTGAGAGGTCTAGCTCGCTCCGGACTTGCCAAAAGGGGGAGGAAATCGTCCTTACGACTTGGCGAACGGCTGATGAGGCTGCTTCACGCTTCCGCCGACGACGGCTGGCTGAGGTCACTTGCAAGGCCTCATCTTCGCGCATTGACCGACCGCACCGGAGAGACCTGCTATGTCACGCGTTTGGTCGGCGCGCGCGTTGTCGTCGTTTCATCTCTTTCACCCGACGCAAGATGGCGAGGTTACGTCCAGCTTGGCATCGAAATGCCGATAAACGCTGCAGCATCGGCAAAGGCGATTATGGCATATCAGGAGAAGGCAGCGATCGAACAGGTACTCTCATACGAATTGCCGATGTTCACGGCCAGTACACGAAGCGACCGGCAGTGGATCGAACAGCAGCTTGCCGAGACGCGAAGCCGAGGTTACGCAACCTGCATCGGAGAGATAGATGAAGGCCTCGCTGCGATCGCCGTGCCGGTAAGGCTTTCGAGCGGCATGGTTCTGCACTCCCTCGGCATGACAGGCCCTCTGCAACGCATCATGAACGACGAGCTGGCTGAAAGGCTGGGAGCCTTGCGCGATGCGGCCAACGCTCTCGCGGGCTCGCTCTCAATCGGAGAGCAATTAAAACGGACCCAGGAAACGAGCCGTCCGTGAGCAGGCTCTGCTTCTTTTCGCCTGTTTTGATAACCCAATACCGTTACCGCGAGCGGGAATTTCTCCGAGCCTTCTCGCATCGCAGCAGGTAATTCGGGGCTGGTCCGGGCGAGAGTGGAAAAGCGATGGCACCCCGTCCATTCTTTGCGCACAGGCCACCGCCTCTCGCCTGCAGGCCAGGCCTGTGCTCCTCGCGCGGGCGATATCGGCACCGCTGCATGACCTGCGGCATGTCTGAGAGCGGACCCGTCATGACCGTGATCCTGCGACCAGGCTAACAGGATGTCAGTCATGCTCCTCAAGGATAAGGCCGTCCAGGGCGGCGAGCCGGCGCAAGTGATGGCTGGCATCGCCGAACAGCGTGTCGATCGTGGTGACGCGCTTGAAATAGTGCCCGATGCGGTACTCCATCGTCATGCCAACGCCGCCATGGAGCTGGATCGACTCACAGCCGATCGTCTTTGCCGACTGGCCGATCTGCGTCTTCGCCGCTGACATCGCCCGCTCGCGCGCGGCCTGGTCATTTGCGCCCGCCATCATCGTGGCGTACATTGCCATGGAGCGCGATTGCTCCAGTTCGACGAACATGTCGACGGCCCGGTGCTGCAGCGCCTGGAACGAGCCGATCGTCGCGCCGAACTGCCTGCGGGTCTTCAAATAGGCAAGGGTGATCACCTGCATTTCAGCGAAGCAGCCGATCGCTTCAGCGCAAAGAGCCGCAACGGCCTCGTCTGCTACTCGAGCGATGACCGGAGAGGCGCTCGCCGGATGGCCAATAACGCGGTCTGCTTCGACCCGCACGTTATCCATCGTAATTTCGGCTGCACGTAACCCATCCTGGGTCTGATAGCCGCGGCGCGTGACGCCAGGTGCATTGCCTTCTATCAGGAATAGCCCGACCCCGTCCTTATCGCGCGCTGTACCGGCCGTCCGCGCCGACACGACGATCTTGTCGGCTGCAACTCCGTGGAGCACGAGGCTTTTGATGCCGTTGAGTGTCCACCCGTCACCATCCTTCTCCGCCCGCGTCTCAACGTCAAAGAGGTCGTACCGGGACTGCGGCTCGGCACAGGCGAATGCGAGCTTCAAACGGCCTTCTGCGATCGCCGGGATCAGTCCAGCCATTTGCGCTTCGCTCGCCCCGTGTCGCAGAACGCCGCCGGCAAGTACCACGGTTGCGAAATAGGGTTCGAGGATCAGCGCCCTGCCAAATGCCTCCATGACGATCATCGACTCGACCGCGGTGCCGCCAAACCCACCGTACTGCTCGGGAAAGGGCAGCGCCAGAAGCCCGAGCTCGGCATAGCGCGCCCACATCCTCTCGCTGAAGCCCGGGCCCTCGTCCTGGTACTTCCGTCGGTCGTCGAAACCGTAGCTGTCGAGCATCAGCCGCTCGACGCTTTCCTTCAGAAGCCGTTGCTCCTCGGAGAGATCAAAGTCCATGTGCCGAATGCTCCTGAAAACAATGCCGTCCCAGTGGCCGTCCCGTGCCTTGCAGAGCGACCTCTTCCCCGCGTTCGCGAACTGATGTGCGAGCGTCAGAGCCCGAGGACCGCCCTTGCGATGATGTTCTTCTGGATCTCATCGGAACCGCCATAGATCGATACTTTTCGCGCATTGAAATAGGCGGGTGCGATTGTCGCCGCCCAGTCAGGACCAATCGGCGGCCGATCCGTAAGTTGAAACCTCTCCTCTGGCTCGTACGGCAGGGCATAAGGACCGACCACGTCCATCAGAAGCTCCGACGTCGCCTGCTGGATCTCCGCTCCCTTGATCTTGAGAATGGAGCTTGCCGGATCCTGTGCGCCTTTCTGCCGTTTCGATTCGTTTGCGAGCACGCGAAGCTGTGTGATCTCGAGCGCCTTCAGCCGGATCTCGACTGCGGCGAGCTTTTCGCGGAAGTGGGCCTGGTCAATCAGCCGCGCGCCTCCGGCACGAACGCGTGAGGCGAGGTCCTTGATGCGCCGGATGCGCTCCTTGGAAACGCCGACGGCGGCGATGTGGAAGCGCTCATTGCCGAGCAGATATTTCGCATAGTCCCAGCCACGGTTCTCCTCACCAACAAGATTCTCGGCCGGCACCCACACGCTGTCAAAAAAGACTTCATTGACTTCGTGGCTGCCGTCAATCAACTGGATAGGACGAACGGTGATACCAGGCGACTTCATATCGATCAGGAGGAATGAAATGCCCAGCTGCTTCTTCACCTTCGGATCCGTCCTCACCAGACAGAAAATCCAGTCCGCATATTGTGCGTGCGTTGTCCAGGTCTTCTGGCCGTTGATCACGTAGTGGTCGCCATGACGCACAGCCCGCGTCGTGAGCGAAGCGAGATCGGAGCCGGCCCCGGGCTCGGAGAAGCCCTGGCACCACCAGTCCTCCAGCGTGACGATGCGCGGCAGGAAGCGCCTCTTCTGGGCATCGTTACCGAAAGTGTAGATGACCGGTCCCACCATGTTCACGCCGAAGGCGAGCGGGGCCGGCGCCGGCGTCTGGCTCATCTCTTCGGTAAAAATGTACTGCTTGACCGCGCTCCAGCCGGTGCCGCCATGTTCGACCGGCCAATGCGGCACGCCCCAGCCCTTGTCGGCAAGTATCCGCGTCCAGCACACCATATCGTCCTTACTCGGGTGAATTCCCGCGACAAGCTTTTCACGAATATCAACCGGAACGGCGGCGCGGAAGAACGCCCGGACCGTCTTGCGGAAAACCAGTTCGTCGGCAGTTAAGTTCAAATCCATCGTTGCTGCCTTGTTAAAGGGTTTCTTGAAGATACCTGCAGCACCCGTGCCGCCGCCGATTACATTCCGATCGGATACCTTGCAGCATCCAGACCTGCCTTGCTCTTGACAGAGTTTTCGGCCGACATAGATATCGCCTGCCGAAATCCCTTCGATGTTGGCAGTAATCAGGGGGCCAACAACGTAGTCACGACAAGGATGATCATTGGGACGACGACTCCGTCAAGGGAATGGCGCCTGCGCCCGCACTTGCGAACCCGACACTGATCTGCAGCCCGATCAACACAAGACGCGACGTAATTCTCTTGCTGATACAGCCGCGTCAAATCGTGAACACCGCGCCTTGTCTGCCGAGCAAGGACCCTTCTGAAGCGCAACGATCGAATGCTCTGTGCACCAAATTCCCGCTTCGAGCTCTCGTCCCGCAATCCGATCGCCAGTGCGCCGTCGATGATCACCAGTCAGAAAAGCCGTATGGTCACCCACATCCCTTCAGCGCAAGCAGATTGTCCTTCCAGATTCCATCCGCGTGGGTTTGCAGAAATTTATTACCAGCAGCGCTGGTACGCACGCCGACCCAGGCTGTCGCCCCACCTTCCGTCGTGTAGAAGCCGTGCGCGCCCTCCTCGATGAGCCGAACCACGTTCGGAACCGTATCCTTCCAACGCCCTAAGCTGTCCGGCCTGGGACCTCCCACATGCGTGATGTGTTCGTGTGGACTGTTACGGTCCGGCTTATTGACACAATCAATCCTGTAGTCAGCCATTGCTTGTCCTCTTTCATAAACACCCGTCCGAAGCACCGGGCTAGTGATTTCCATGCTGTCTCTGGATTGCAATGCTCGGGCTGAATGGCGGGGGCTCGACCCTGAGCTGCAAATCATTTACGGCGCCGCCTGGACAGGCTGTCCCGTCCATCGAAATGCACAGCCACGCATTGCCGCCCTCCTTCCCAAAACCTTTATCTCAACGAAAAGGCGGCAGAGCCCCTGATCCAGCCGCCTCGCTCGACCACCGCGCCGGACAATCGCCCGACGCAGCAGTATCTCGATTCGAGAGCGTCGGCCCAGAACAGCTGAATGCTCCGCGAGCGCGCCCAACCGGACAAAGAACGAGCACGGAGCAGCTGGACAGAGAAAGTCGTCATGGCGGGGAGAGATATCATCCAATGAATTCGCCAGGCTCTCGCTTGTAGGGCCATTGATTTCGTGCCGCGCCGTCGTTCGATTTCAGCCGTCGCACAATTTGTGTCTGTATCTCAGCTAATCGAGCTCGACGCCCCGTCAAAGGGACAGATCTGTACGTAACGTACAGATCCGTTTCTTGTCTTGTGAGCTGTATCGCAAATGCACCACTTTCGTCCGAAACGGACCAACTAAACTCCTCTGGCCGCTTGTCTCCTCCAAAGGTCACTTGAGCCCAGGCATGTCAGTCGCGCGCTGCTCCGTTCCCCAGAAGCACTGACCGTTGCTCTGCGCGAGTGGGTTGTCGAGCGAGCCCGACTGATGCAGCGCCTGCTATTGTGCAAAGAGATGTGGTTCGGTTGGCGAGAACGTGTGCGGCGGCGTAAAGGCCTGCCTGACTTCGCGGAATCCTCATGGTCCAGTCCGATGGCGCCGGCCAGCTGATCGGCGTCATTCATCCAGAAATCCTCACGAGAGAGCAACAGCATCGAGCTGCCGGGCTCATAAAGAAGATATCGCGCGCATCGACCAACTCGCCTCAAGTCAACATAGGCAGTCACGAGTCAACGTCGCAAAGCAGGCGCCGAATACCAATCCGGCCATGATCCTCAGCTGATGTTCGGCAAAGTTGCTGCGCGAAGTATCATACAACGAACGAACGGCCTGCAGAGCCGCAACCTCTTTTCCCCTTCGAGGCCGTATCAGAAGTCATAATCTGACTTGCCTGGCCACCTCGGCGGCAAAACGTTTGGATGTTAGTTTCCCGCGAGCGAGGGGGTCTGAGATCAACGCGGAAGTCCTGAAAGTCAAACCTTGTCGAACGCCTGGTGACTATTATGACAGCTTGTTATCACATTCTTGAAGAAAGTGGAGATCACAGTGAACCTGCCAGCCCCTTCATTGCTGCATGTTATCTTTGTGTGACGGATCGCATCGCCGGCGCGAACGCCAACTGCGGCGGATGGCATGCCCCCACGTCTCTTCACTACCTGAGGAACACTCACCAGTTGGCTAAGTCTGACCCGGTCTCCCTCAGCGCTTCCGCCAAAGACACTTCGAATATCTCAATACCCTCGTTTAGCGTCTCCAGATCGATCGTAAGCGCTGGCAAGAACTTTATGACCTGATCAATGGGCCCGCATCGCTCCAGCATCAACCCCTTCTCGAAGGCCTTCCGGGTCGTCGCCTCCGCAATTTCGGCCCTTTGGCAATCAAATCCAAATGCCATGCCTCGTCCTCGAACGGCAAAACTGCCTGCCTGCCGGGACGCAATGGCCTCAAGCCGGCTCCGCACAATTTCTCCCATACGCTGCACTTCCTCCGCGAACGTTTTGCTGCGCCAATAACTGTTGATGGCCGCGGTGGCAGATACAAGCGCAAGGTTGTTTCCCCGGAACGTACCCGTGTGTTCTCCTGGCCGCCACGCGTCGCGCTCCTCCTTGATCAACAACATCGATAGTGGCAGGCCATACCCGCTTAGTGATTTCGACATGACGACAAGATCCGGCGAAAGCCCTGCGAACTCAAAGCTGAAGAACTCGCCCGTGCGGCCGCACCCCATCTGGACATCATCAATTATGAAGAGCGCACCAACATCTCTCGCTATGGCCTGAACCGATCGCAACCACTCCTTGCTAGCGACATTCATCCCCCCTTCTCCCTGCACAGTTTCGACGAGAATGGCGGCCGGAGCATCGACACCGCTGCTCTCATCGAGCAACACCTTACGTAGGTAGTTTGTGGTATCAAGGGCAGGTCCAAGATAACCGTCATAGGGCATGAAGGTCGCGTCAGCCAAGGAGACGCCACTGGCGCTTCGATAGAAAAGATTGCCCGTCGCGGCCATCGCCCCCAGAGTCATGCCATGATATCCACGCGTGAATGAAATGACATTCTTACGTCCGGTGATCTTGCGCGAAAGCTTTAGAGCCGCCTCGACGGCATTGGCACCCGTTGGTCCCGTGAACTGGAAACGGTAGCGCAAGCCCCGTTCGCGAAGTATGGCAGAATCAAAGGTCTCCATAAATTCGAGCTTGGCAGGAGTGGCCATGTCAAGCCCGTGGACGACCGCATCGGATGCCAGATACTCGGTGATGGCAGCTTTGATCAGGTGATTGTTATGTCCGTAGTTCAGAGCCCCTGCACCGCAGAGAAAGTCAATGACCTTCCTGCCATCTTCCGTCAGCATGACGGATCCGCGCGCCCGGCTGAAAATGGCTGGTAGCGACAATGGGTATGAGCGCACATTCGATTCCAGGGCTTCGAAAGCCCGCATGCCACATGGCTCGCCAATCACTCGACCCAAGATCGCCTCCGCAAAAAGTGGTTCGTGACAAGCACGCTCCCGCGACTTTCGCGAGCTGCGGACATAGCGAGCCTAACGCGTGCACGTCTGGCAAGACTTATGTTGCGTGAAGCGTGTCTCCCGAATCACTCAGATATATGAGCAGCGGGAACAACCAACCTGCCAATACTGGTAGTTTCTGGTGCTTCAGAATGTTCAATTGTGTCCTGTCATATAAACGCGCGGAGTCCCCCCGAAAAACTCCGGCCCGGCGCCTAAATAACGACTCTCCGAAATATGAGATCTGGCGCTGTAGACGCGCCAACGTGGAAAGTATTGAACGCCGAGTGTTTTGCCCGTCTTGAAAATCACAGGAATGAAACTATCCTGGGCTGCCAGATCTAACGGTCACCTCTGTCTGAAGAGAGAAACCAAACTTTGTTTGAAGGATCAGATTATTGACTCTGAAGGACGCGTCTGTTTGCGAGAATTATGAAACGCAACACGAGGAGTCCCGCGTAGATGGTGGTCCCGGTCGACAGGCCGATCCAGATACCAACGATGCCAAGTCCCATCTTCAAACCAAGCAGGTAACTGAGAGAGAAGCCAATCAGCCAGTAAGCAATTCCAATGAAGAGGAGCGGCACCCGCGTGTCTTTCATTCCACGCAGACTTCCCGTCGCAATGAGCTGCGCGGCATCCGTGATGAAAAAGCTCGCACCGATCAAAAGTAGTTTTGCAGCCAGTCCGATTGTCGCCTTGGCATCGCCCTGTGATTCATCCAGGAACAATCCAGCAATCTCAAGACGCGCGGCGATCACGGCGAGCGTCAGTATCGCGGCGATCACGACACCGAGCAGAATTGGAGCCAGACCTGCGCAATTGACGCCGGAAAGGTCGTGGCGGCCAACCGCATGGCCGACGCGCACGGACGCCGCCATGCTGATACCGAAAGGAATCATGGACAGGATCATGGTCACCTGAAGAGCGATCTGATGAGCAGCGAGTGCGCTGGTACTGATCAGGCCGGCCAGGAGCGCCGCTGCCGAGAACACCCCGACGCCCATCAACGAGGCCATGGAGATCGGAGCTCCAATCACAACCAGTTGCCGCATGACGCGCCAATCAAAATGCGAAAAATGTGCAAGTAGGTTGTAGTCGCGGAAAGGACGACGCATTGTCGCGAACCACAGAATGGCTAGGAACGTCATACAGTTCACCAAGGTGGTCGCGAGTCCGGCCCCGAACAACTCAAGACGCGGGAACCCGAGCTTTCCGTTTATTAGCAACCAGGCCAGAAGAGCATTGACGGGAATTGCCGCGAGCGTGATCCACAAGACCGGCTCCGGCCGGTTGACCGCGCCCATGAAACCGCGGAGAGCCAGAAAACCCAGTGTCGGCGTCACACCCCAGGCCAATCCGAACAGATATTGCTGGGCGAGCCGCGCCGTGTCGGGCGCCTGGCCGAAGGCCAGCAGTATTGGCGCTCCGCGCGACGCAAACGCCATGATCGGTAACGACAGCATCATCGCCGCCCACAATCCCATGCGTACCGAGCGGCGTACCACGGCAAGATTATTTGCCCCAAACGCCTGTGCCGCCAATGGTGCAATTGGCGCCAGCAGACCCGAGCCGAAGGTGAACGCAAGGACATAGATTCTGCTGGCCAGCGCTGCCGCGGCAAACGCCTCCGCACCGAGGTACCCGATGAACGCGAGATCAGTTGTCATCATGACGATCTGGGCGATCTGGGTCAGCCCCATCGGCCATGCCAGCTTTGCGGTTTCGCTGAGCTCGACAGCGACGTGGCGGCTCATCTGTCTTATTCGTAAAAGCGGCGAGACGGATACCGGCATTTTTTCGGCTGTCTTGTGCATGGAAATTATTGCTGCCCGATTAATCTCGAGCGTTTCCCTTTCCGGCCTTGAATTCGAAGGTTGCGACTTGCGATACCCCCCGGCGAAGTGTTGATGCGAGGTGCGCCGGAACCCGGCGTGCCGTTGAGCTCAGGTCTGGTGCATCTTCGCCAACTGACGAGATATCTGCCTGCCGCTGCCCGGCGCCGACGCCATGGCTTGGCGCATGTCAGGCGCGAGGAATGAGGGTGATCCGCACACCGGGCCAGTCGATCACAGGGATCGCGTCATGGATCGGGTACGAACCGCGACCTGGAAGTGGGCGATCACGGCAACGGAATCGTACGCCTCCGGCAACCAGGACGAGAAAGCAATGCGCTGCTCGACTTACCCTGCGATGCGACGAAAACTGACGGGCAATATTCCGATCAACCATCACTTGAATTTCTTGAGCCGCGATGCCGAGTAGCATCTGGATGGCATGTTCTCTTCAAAGATCGTGCCAAATGCGAGAGCCTGGGTTGTCACCACTATTTCGGAGCGGACGTGTCGCGACCCCAACAAGGTCGCAAATCCGAGTGTCCCGATATTGCAGTGATCACACGACCGTAAGATTGGGGGTTCGTCGCCCGGATCGTAGATTCTGCAATTGCCGATCCAGCCATTCGGGCGGGCCGGGGCGGTCGAACATCGAGTACCGAAGAGATGTAATCTAGCGCGATCGCACCAGGCTGCCGCAGTGCGAGCCGATTCGAAACCGGAATCGAGGGGTGACGGTGTGGAGCTTTCGCCATCGGCTTCCCGCGGTCTTCCATTGCCATAGCCTCGGTCGATCGCCACGCCCAGCGCCATACTCGACTGCCGCTGATTCACAAGGCTCCATCTTCTTCCGCGGCCTAGAGCCTTGCTACCGGTTCAAGCCTTAGACCAACCGTGACCGAGGCACCCTGGCTCCTTGCGCAACTACCGTTGTGTGAACCCGATTGCTGACACGAGAATTTTCCTGACGCGGATCAACCATTGTATGGAAGGTTACAACCGACAGGACCATTCCCGCCTGAGCTACCGCTCACGACAGGAGACAGTGCATCAATCGACCAGCCGCGCCTCCGGTCTAACTGGTCAAACTCCACCCTGACCGAATTCCGATTGCGGGCCTGACTCGCACCCTGCAAGCGGGCCGCTTTGAGGAACCTCTTTCAATGTGCACACGTCACCAGCAGCGAACACTTAGTCGAGAACTGACTTGCTCGAGCAGAGCTGTCCATCATTAGTTCATTTCCAGGCCGCCCAATCCGAAACGCGACTGCGAATCTGCGACTATTGATCTTGGTAGTTTCAGAGCCTGGCTAGGGTATGTAGTCTGCCCGATCTTACTAACCAACTTTGATGGTGTGTTTTTCGACGATTGAGCGTATGGAGCGTGATTTTCATGCAGGATAGCCACGCTTTTAGAAAAGGCGGTGACAATGGGCGAGGTGCAATGCCGAACATTGTGGTGACAGACGTAGTTCCGCCTTCCATCGTAAAGGCAATCGAGGGACGCCTTGACGATCCCGATGTTGTTATCACTAGCACCGGCGACAATCGTCCTCTTGTTGTGGCGTTGCAAGATCCCAAAACTCAACACGTCGTCGGAGGTGCGATCGGACTTTCCTCAGTCGGGTTGCTATTCCTGGATGCACTATTTTTGCCCAAGCCATTCCGCGGAAAGGGCTTAGGAACGATGGTCTTGAACGAATTTGAAGACGAAGGCCGGCGGCGTGGCTGCCGATGGGCTTTCCTCTACACCATCAGTCTTTCAGGTTTCTACGCTCGAAATGGATGGAAGGCCCTCGGGCGAACACCTTCCGACAGGCCCGGAACATTCCGGACTTTCATGACCAAGAGCTTGGAAGCATGTTCATAGGTCCTCATCCATGTCCTTCAACAAACTGCCGGCCTACTTGACCCGGAGATCAAGCGCAGTCGGAGCGTGGGGCCCCCAGTGGAGCTCGGCTTGCCGCCAGCGCAAAACTGTCGATCTGCAATCCGACTGCCCCTTAATTCGTCTCGCTCGGCAGGGGGTCACGCGCTGGAGCGCCGGCGGCCATGGTGATGTCCCGCATTTGGTTCGCCCTCCACGTAACTTGATCGACTGATAGAGCACATGAGAATAGCACAGCCTGGCTTTATTGAAGTCGCCTTCAGAGGTTCTCTCGCGGGCACTCCGCTCGATGCCGAATTCAGCGTGCCGGCTAATGGAATAACGGCTATTTCAGGTTGCGGCAACACAACAGTCGCGCGCTGCGTTGGCGGTCTCGAGCGTCTGCCGACTGGATTCTGTGCCTTGGATGGCGAGGTTTGGCAGGACGAAGACACTTTCCGCCCGCCGCATCTGCGTCGCATAGGCTATATTTTCCAACGGCCGATCCTTTTTTCAGATCTGTCTGTCAGGCGTAACTTACTTTACGGCGCGCCAAAATTTGAACCGACTCCGATAGAGCTTGACGCGGTAATCGAACTGCTCGATCTGGCGCCGCTGCTTGACCGTTCTCCCTCACTTATTTCCGACGCCGAGCGGCAGCGTATCGTCATTGGCAACGCGTTATTATCCCAGCCTCGACTACTTGTGATGGAGGAGCCGCTAGCCGGGCTCGATCGCTCTGGCAGGCGCGAGCTTCTGTCATTCCTAGAGCGATTGCATGAGAGACTCACGGTGCCAATAATCTATGTCAGCAATGACATGGCTGAGATAGAACGCCTAGCCGATCATTTAGTCATGATGAAACACGGTATGGTTACAGCGGCTGCGCCGCTGCATGTCCTGCAGAGCGACCTTGCGTTGCCGCTTGCCACACGCCAAGAAGCCGCCGTCAGTCTTGATGCCGTCGTCAGCGGCTATGACGAGAGCTATGGATTGCTCGTCCTCGTCTTTAAAGGTGCACGCCTGTTGATCCCAGGCAAGCCACTCGCATCGGGCACGCAGCAACGGCTTCGCATCGCAGCCTGCGACGTTAGCGTCTCGCGCGAGGACCCACGCGGGAGCTCCATACTCAATGTGTTTCCGGCCCGCATCAAAGCCTCGGTGCCGCTCGGCGGCGCAGAGGTCACGTTACTCCTTGCACTCAAAACCAGTGGCTCCGGCGCGCAATTTTTATCGCGTGTTACGCGCCGCTCCTTTGACGTGCTGGAGCTCGAGGACGGGATGGACGTGTTTGCCCAAGTCACGGGCATCTCGCTGGTCCCGCCTTCTGAAGGGCTACTGCGAGGGCTGCCAACTTACACGAGAGAGGAAGATCCTGCACCAAAAAGGAAGGAATGGTTGAGTCTATCAACATTTGAAGGCGGCATAGCCTTCTAGGCGTTTAGTCCGGGCATTTTCTGGAGCGGATTGAGTTTGGATCGTTCTGGCTGGGAAGTCCAGGATTTGCAGATGTATTCGTAAGGCGTGAAGCCCTTCAGGGTCCTGAGCTTGGCGAAGACTTGTTCGCTCGGATTGAGGTCGGGGCTGTAGGGCGGCAGGAAGAACAGCTTTGCTCCGGCGGCGCGGATGGCGCGCCGCACGGCCTTTCCCTTGTGGCTGCGGAGATTGTCGATGATGACAATGTCGCCGGGTCTGAGGGATGGCACCAACACCTGTTCGACATAGGCTAGGAAGCTGTCGCCGGTAATCGGCCCGTCGATCACGCAGGGAGCGCTGATGCGGTCGTGGCGCAGCGCCGCGAGGAAGGTCAAGGTCGGCCAGCGGCCGTGAGGTGCCTTGGCGACCAGCCGCTCACCGCGGCGCGCGCGACCGTGAGTTCGCGACATGTTGGTCTTAGCCGAAGGCTCATCGATGAAGACCAGGCGAGCGGGATCAAGCCGCCCTTGGTACTTTTTCCATTGCGCCCGGCGCCGTGCCACGTCGGGGCGATCCTGCTCGCCGGCGTGCAGGCCTTTTTTTGAAGGTGATGCCTCGTGCTCGAAGAAGTGCCACACTGCGTAATAGCTGACCTTGATTCCACGCTCGCCAGCAAGCAGCGCGCAAAGTGATGTCCGGTTGCTCAGCAAGCCGCTTGAGAAGCCAGTGCCGCTCGCAAGACAGCACGTAGGGACGATTACCGCCCCTCGGCCGGGGCCGCGACGCTTCCAGTCGCGCGAAACCGTTGCGACCCTTTCACTACGCTGGCAACGCTGACCTTAAAGGTTGCCGCCACTGACCGGCAGCTCTTCCCAGCCGCCACCACAGCAACCACCCGCTCGCGCAAATCAAGCGAATAGGCTCGTCCCATGAGATGCTGGCCTCCAGCCCAGCCAGCATCTTGATCAGAACCCGCCTGATTTGGGAATCCCAATCGATTCAGCCCCAGACAATCACGCTCTAGGGTGAGCGGATAGTGAAATACGCCACCTTTCGCGCGCAGGCGGCTCCGGGCGTGGCTGGTCCCAGTAGCGAGATAACGGTACGCCTTCCTGGATATCACTTTCGATAGAAGTGACCGCTTGGTTGCCAGCGCTGGCCAGCAGTATGGATATTGTAACGCCTCCAAGACGGGCACACTTTGAAGCTATTGAGCTCGTTGGTCGGAGTTATTGTCAGGGCTTTATCCCTGGTCAGGCGCGGCTGCAAAGAGCAACGTAGCCGCAATGACGTTATCCGCGAAAACAGGCGTCGCGACCCTCCGCGTCAGTGTGTATTGTGCGACGCATGATCTCAGGCAGAACTCCAGTACTTAGATGAGAACCGAAATCCTGCCTACCAAGGCCGGCAGTATCGCTGAGAAATTCACGCGCGGTAGTCTCCACGAGCAGAACAGGAGAGGCCCGTCTATAGCTATGATGCAGCGAAATGCTCAAACGCGACTCACTTCGATCGGCGGGGCTATCACTTGCGGTTCCTCCGAGCCTCCGAGCGGAATTAGAATTCCCACGGTGAGTGGATACTGGCCTGTCTCATACCCTTGGTCCGTCAGATGTGATCGAGAGGATCCCATCATTGTTGATGGGCTCTCTCCGCCCTATCCGGACGAACTTCTGGTCTGTAATCAATCGCCGCTGCCGCAGGCGGATATCCTCAGCGGGGCCCGATCGATGGGTCGCCTTCGATGGCAGCTCTTCAATAGGCGCCTGACCACGCGCCTTGGGAGTCCTGTGCTCGTGCAACACTCCACTGCCGGCTGCAGCACGAAACGCACTTTCAAGGTGGGGCAGATTACGTGGCCGGGTACCCACACTCTCTGTTGGCTTCAGGGTTTCCCTCCCAACGAACGCAATGCATCA
The DNA here is from genome assembly GCF_013408065.1 of Bradyrhizobium sp. IAR9. Lineage (NCBI taxonomy): Bacteria > Pseudomonadati > Pseudomonadota > Alphaproteobacteria > Hyphomicrobiales > Nitrobacteraceae > Bradyrhizobium > Bradyrhizobium sp. IAR9. The sequence continues at coordinate 289,058 of NZ_JACBZW010000004.1, read as the reverse complement.
AATCGAAGTTGCAGGGACAGAACAGTGCAGACCGCCATCTCAAGGGATTAACCTGTCAGCTGTTGTTTTCGGCGGCTACCGTGAGCGGCTTTCGCAGCGGGAGCCCGTCGCCTCCCGGCAGACCCTATTCCAGATCAGGAGCTGAATCATGGACATCGCAGCACCGATTCGTTGCACCAGCTACAGCCTCACCCCGGGTGACGAGCTGAACGACCTTCGCATGTCCGAGGGGGTGCGGCCATTGTACGAGCGGGTGCGCAAGTTCATCCGCGAAACCGTGGAACCGATTTCCGCCGAGCTCGAGAAGCTTCCCGACGAGACAGCCGACCGCTGGAGCTTCACGCGGACGCAGCTTGAAATGATCGAAAAAGCGAAATCGAGGGCCAGGGCGGAGGGCTTGTGGAACTTCTTTCTGCCCAATGCACACACTGGCGAGGGAATGAAGAATCTGGACTTCGCCTACATCGCCGCCGAGCTTGGCAAGGACTTGCTTGCACCTGAGACCCTGAACTGCGCGGCGCCCGATACCGGCAACATGGAGGTGCTGGAGCGTGTCGGCACGCCGGAGCAGAAGGAGAAGTGGCTGAAGCCGCTGCTCAACGGTGAAATTCGGTCGGCTTATGCCATGACCGAGCCAGACGTGGCCTCATCGGACGCCAGGAACATCTCGACAAGCGCAAGGCGTGTCGGTGACGAGTGGGTGATCAACGGCGAGAAATACTTCATCTCCGGCGCAGGTGACCCGCGCTGTAAGATCATGATCGTGATGGCGAGGACCAGCCAGCATGCACCGCCCAGCAGGCAGCATTCGCAGATTCTGGTGCCGAAGGACACGCCCGGCGTCGAGATCCTCGGACCCATGCACGTTTTCGGGCAAGACCACGCGCCGCGCGGCCACATGCACCTGCGCTTCAACAATGTCCGGGTACCAAAGGAAAATATCCTGCTCGAGGAGGGCCGCGGCTTCGAGATCTCGCAGATCCGCCTCGGTCCGGGGCGCATCCATCACTGCATGCGCGTCATCGGCAAGGCTGAGAAAGCACTCGACATGATGGTGCGCCGCGGGCTCACCCGCGAGGCCTTCGGCAGGAAGATTGCCCGTCTCGGCGGCAATCTGCAAATCATCGCGCAGGCCCGCTGCGAAATCGAGGCCATGCGGCTGATGGTCCTGAAGGCCGCGAGGGCCATGGACGTGCTCGGCAACAAGGAGGCGCGTGTCTGGGTCAGCATGATCAAGGCTATGGTACCGGAGCGTGCCTCCCGAATTATCGATCAGGCGATCCAGATGCACGGCGCGACCGGCATTTCGAACTGGACCCCGCTCGCCGAGATGTACACGGATGTCCGCCAGTTGCGCATGACCGACGGTCCCGACGAGGTCCACTGGATGGTTGTGGGACGGCACGAACTGAGCATGGAGTAAAGGACGGCGCGCGGCCGAATCTGACCTGCCGTTGCACGATTCTTTCGGGATGCTGTCTTGGCGCGCGCAAGGAAGCCGCCTCACTCAACGCCCGTCAGGCAACAGACCTCCCCGTTGTGGGGCGAAGGGTGACTCAGGTCAGCGTCTTTCGGCTTTAGCGCATTCGCGCGTCGGGAGGAAAGATGCAAGAGCCCCAAATCGACAAGAAAGCTCGCGAAGGCGAGCGGATGCGGCTCGTAGCTCTCTTGGAAAGGCATCCTGGACAGCTGAACGTCCGCATCCTGCGCCTCGCGGAATTGGGCTTCCGCCACGCGTTCCTGCGTAATCAGATGCTTCACTCTGATGCAGCCTGCTTTCACGATGATTTGCCCGCCAGCGGTCCTTAGGTCGTATTCGCAAGCATCCCGTTGCCCTTTTGCGCAGGAAACGCCCTGTCGCCAATAAGCAGCGCATGAGGGAAACAGAGGCATGCCGGTTGTTCGCTTCGATGCAGGCTGGGGCAGTGCTCGCCCTCAAGATATCTTTCTCAAATTCGTCGCGCCAAATTCCGCTGTGGCAGCACTAAGCTGTTGCGCCTTCGTCTTCGAGCACGAACGTAAATACTGCGAGCGCGGCCCGCGCTGGTGGATGTCGTGACGGGATCGGGATGTTGAAGCCATCGTCAGTCCTTTCCCAAGGGCCGCAGGGGCTGTGCGGCCGCAAAGTTAATCTGCCGGAGCGGAAGTGAGCGGTTTGTCGAAGGCTGGGCGGAGCGCACCGGCGAAGCCGACGCGGAGCTCCACGAGCTAAAAAAGAAAAGGTTGCGAGGAAGCGAGCATCCTCGGATAAGCCACGGCGCTCCGACAGATTAACTTTGAAGTTGCTCATCTGCGCTGCGCCCAAAGAGGCCATGCCAGATGTACATCCCCACAATCGAGCAACTGAAATATCCCACTGGATTTGATCGCGCTGACAGGCGGGGGTATCTTGAGGCAAAGCCAGCACTAGGAGACGGTCGATGGAGCACGAAGAATGTCCCTTTAAATGGGGAGACCGGGTCAGCCACAAGCTGTTTGGATTTGCCACCGTGAACGGCGAGCCAACAGCCGTTGTTGGGCCTGATGCCACGCTCCGCAGAACGGTGCCCAGGGGCTGGACCGTTCCGGTTGAGTGGGATGATAAGGGGCAGGCGCCGGCTCGTGTAGCCAGTGACCACCTCACCAAAATATCCTCGCCCGATGCCAAGGGTACTCAGTACTGGCACCAGGAATGGCAAAAACGCGTGAATGTGCTCGCGGAACTGCGGCGCAAGACCGACGCGGCTATCAGCAAGAGCCTTCGCTCAACGCCAACGATAACGTCCGGCGATCTGACCGAGTTGATCGCCCAGGAGCAAGCGGCATTGAAGGACCTGATGAAATTCCTGCGCCAAGATGCTGCCGGCGAGCACCAATAACTCGATCACGAAGATCTGGCCCCTCGCAGCTGCCAAACTCTGCGCGCAAGCCGGGAACAATCGCATTTTTTTTGCGATCAGGTCATCAGCCTGAGCTCTACAGTGGCTAGTCGACTGTGGACTTTGCCGGCTGCATGATCCGCACGGTCGTTGTTTCAGAACAGCGGCTGTCCTGAATGGCGTGATCAATGGCGCAATGCGGACAGGTGCTGGGCAAAAGCTGGCGGAGGCAAGCTCATTATCCCTATGCACACCCCCGTCTCCGACGCGTTTTTCCCATCAGAGATGGAACGCCGCAGTCTCACCAGCGGGTTGCCTGTTGCTCTCAAGAAGCACCTGCATCATCTTAAAAGCACGCCGGGATTGGGCTGCGCGCCTGCCGCGCAACCAACCTTCAGCGCGAGCCAATTGAAGGCGAAACGCCTCGCGAGAGCTCGCAGCGACCAGTCGACGCTGAAACAGCTTTCAGCCAATGGCTGATTCCCTTGAGAGCTCATCGAGCACCTGCCGTGTCGCCCCGTGCGCCAGTTCGACAATCTCGTCTATTTCGGCTTCGGAGACAACGAGAGGCGGAGCAAAACCAAGAATGTCGCCATGCGGCATCGCGCGAGCAATGAGCCCGCGATCCCGTGCAGCTTTCGAGATGCGGGCACCGATCTTGAGCTGCGGATCAAATCGCCGTTTCGTATGGCGATCTGCAACGAACTCAATCGCGCCTAGCAAGCCGACGCCTCGCACTTCCCCGACATTCTCGAGCTGCGCGAACCGCTCCCTGAGTCTGTTCTGGAAATGCACGCCGACGATTCTGGCACGATCGCTTAGTTGCTCTCTTTCGACGATATCAAGAACCGCGTTGGCGGCCGCGGCGGCAATCGGGTGGCCTGAATAGGTATATCCGTGCGAGAAAGCCCCCACTCTGTCCGCGGCTTCCTCCATGACAGCGTAAACCTTTTCACCAACGATGGCTGCCGAGAGCGGCACGTAGCCGGAGGTCAGGCCTTTGGCGACGGTCACGAGGTCAGGCTCGATTTCGTAAAGCGTGCTGCCGAAATCCGCCCCGGTTCGCCCGAACCCACAAATCACCTCATCGGCGATCAGCAGCACGTCGTAATGACGAAGCACGGCCTGGATTTCACGCCAGTAGGCCGCCGGCGGCGGGGTGATACCGCCCGTCCCCAGCACCGGCTCGCCGATGAAGGCGCCAACCGTTTCGGGCCCCTCCCGCAGGATCAGCTGTTCAAGCTCGGCAGCACGCCGGCGAGAGAAGACCTCCTCGCTCTCGCCTTGCTCCGCGCCCCAATAATGGTGGGGTGCACCGGTATGCAGGATGCCCGGAAAGGGAAGGTCCATATGATCATGGTAGAACGACATTCCGGTCATCGAGCCGGAAACCACCGAACAGCCATGGTAGCCGCGGTCGCGAGAGATGATCTTTTTCTTCTTCGGCTTGCCACGCAGATTATTGTAGTACCAGACGAGCTTAGCCTGGGTTTCATTGGCGTCCGATCCTGACAAGCCGAAGAACACCTTGGCTGGCTTGCCCGGCGCCATTCGCACGAGACGATCCGCCAGCCTTGCCAGCTCCTCAGTCGTGTGGGCGGCATATGTGTGGTAGTAGGCCAGCTTATGAGCCTGCCGCGCGATGGCGTCAGCCACTTCGGTCCGACCGTAGCCAATGTTTACGCAGTAGAGGCCGGCAAAGGCATCGATGTAGCTGCGTCCACCGGCATCTTCGATGCGGATGCCTTGACCGCCCGTGACGATCGTCGGATCACCGATCTTGCCTGTGGCGAACTCCTTGAGCTGAGTGAATGGATGCAAGACGCTCGAGCGGTCCCGTTCGGCGATGGTTTTCATGTCGATCATTCCAGTTCTCCTAAGCTTCCAGATCGCCGAAGCAGACGTATTTGAGTTCCGTGTATTCCGCCAAACCGTGCCGCGAGCCCTCGCGGCCGAGGCCGGACTGCTTCCACCCGCCAAACGGAATCGGCGGGCCCGTGAACGAGGCCGTATTGATACCGAGCATGCCGCACTCGATCTGCTCGGAAAGGCGGAGCGCCCGACGTAGATCGTTCGTGTAGATGTACCCGGCCAGCCCCATTTCGTTGGCATTTGCCCGGGCGACGACCTCTTCTTCAGATTCAAACGGAAGTACGGCAGCTACTGGTCCAAACGTCTCCTCACGCGCAATGAGCATGTCTTCAGTGACATCGCCTAGCAGCGTCGGCGGAACGAAGTTCGGACCCAGACTGGCGCCCTGATGAGTGCAAAGAATGCGGGCGCCCTTTTTCAGGGCATCATCGATCTGGATCCTGCACTTGTTGGCGACTGACAACCTGGTCATTGGTCCAATGTCTGTTGCAGCTTCGAGACCGTGACCGACTTTCAGTTGAGCCATCGCCGCAGCAAAAGCCTCGACGAAGGCGGGATAGACCCCTTTTTGAACATAGATGCGGTTGGCGGCGAGGCAGTCCTGCCCTGACGTAGCGAACTTCGCGGCCATCGCGCCGTTGACGGCCTTCTCGAGGTCAACGTCATCAAAGATGAGGAAAGGGGCATGTCCGCCCAGCTCCAGCGAGACCTTCTTGATCGTGTCGGCCGCCCCCTCGAGAAGCAGGCGCCCGACCTCGGTAGAACCGGTGAATGAAACGGCGCGTATCCTCGTATCGCGCAACAGCGGCGTCGACAGTTCGACCGGATGACCAACCACCACCTGAAACACGCCGCGCGGAATACCGGCCTCTTCCGCCAACCGGGCCACGGCAAGCGCAGAAAGCGGCGTCTCCGGCGCGGGCTTCACAATGGCCGGACAACCGGCCGCAAGAGCGGCCCCGGCCTTTCGGGTAATCATCGCGACTGGAAAATTCCACGGAGTAATCGCCGCCGCCACGCCGATTGGCTGCATTCGCACCTGAAGCAGGCTTCCTGCCTTGTGGCTCGGTATTGTCTCGCCGTATGCACGCTCGCCCTCTGCGGCGAACCAGTCGAGAAACCCAGCACCGTATGCAATTTCCTCGCGAGCCTCCTGGAGTGGCTTGCCCTGCTCGCTCGTCACCAGGACGGCAAGCTCTTCCGAATGGTCGAGCATCAATGACGCCCAGGACCTGAGGAGCGCTCCACGCCTTGCTGGCAACAACCTTCGCCACGCAGCAAACGATCGATCAGCTGCCGCGATCGCAAGACTCATATCCGAAGCTGAGCAACGAGCCACATCCGCGATCGCTTCCCCGGTCGCCGGATCGACCACCACGTCCCTGTGGTCGCTCGAAACCCAGCGGCCATCGATCAGCGCGTCTCCTGCCAGAAAATCGCGACGATGCAGATCCTGCAGGTAGCTGGCTGCAAGACCGGGCAAATTAGGGCTTTTGTGCCGGCTGGTTTCAAGGGCCATTCGAAGGTCCGAAGCGTACAGTTTGTTGAAGTTTCCTGTGCATTCAGGATACTGGCGCCGCAGGAGACATTTGCGTCGCATTACCTGACGCTAGGATGATTTCCTGCACCGCGCAGGCATTTTGCGACGAAACTCACCTCAAGGCTGGAGACGACATGCAGTACGATCGGATAGACGCTCGAATCCTCGAGGTCGTGCAGAAGAACAATCGTTTGACATCCGAGGTGATCGGCGAAATGGCAGGCCTTTCCGCGACCGCGTGTCAGCGACGACTGAAGAGGCTCCGTTCGGAAGGTATCATCGAGGCCGATGTCTCCATCGTTTCTGCGAAGGCGGCGGGAAGGCCCATTCAAATGCTCGTGCTGGTCAACCTGGAGCGGGAGCGTTCGGATATCATCGACAGGTTCAAGAAGGCGATCAAGTCGTCTGTTGACGTCGTCAATGGCTTCTACGTCACCGGCGAGGCCGACTTTGTCCTGTATGTCACCGCCCCTACCATGGAAGAGTATGAGCAATTCACCCGGCGGTTCTTCTATGAGAACCCGGACATCAAGGGCTTCAAGACGATGGTCATCATGGACCGCGTCAAGGTAGGTTTTGCTGTTCCAATTGCGGCTCCGCCCGAGGATTGATGTGGCTGCCCCCTCTCGCGAAGCGGTGCATCGAGTGCTCTTCATCCGGTGCGTGCCGATTCCTGGATGAGCCGCAGATCTTGGACGCGACAAGCTTGGCTTGACTTTTCGTATGACCCGTGGAGCTCAGTGACAAACCGGGCTGCGCCTCCAGCCCGACGAGATAGAAAGCGTGTACACGTGAGGAGTGCTCAGCTGGTCGTCATGCAGTGCGCACTTTCGTACGTTGCGTACGGATTAGCGCCGTCGAAAATGATGCTGCCCGACCATCCGGAAGTGTTCGGATGTCCGGAGCTGTCACAGAAGGCAGATAATGTCACAACACCAATCGGCTGCGCGCATTCGACGCCGCCGCAAGGCAGTTTCGTTCAGAGTCGAAAGGCTGGAGCAGAACGTCTGCAGTGACTTTGTCAGTCGGCTGCCCCCTCCCCTGAGATCACGGACCCGGACGAACAATAAGCCTCCGAAACAAGCTTGTAACAGCCACACGCCGTCCGTTCGAGATCGCTGCGTTCATCGATGTGCAAGATTCCGCGCATCTTGCGAATCAATCCCTGTTCTTCGAACCGGATCAGGGTTTCCGTTACGGTGGCGCGGCGCAATCCCAGGAAAGACGAAAGGTACTCATGGGTAACTGGAAGTACTTGAGTGCCAGCAGCGTCACTCGCCAGACATAGCCAGCTCGCGAGCCGCTCTTCGCGACGGTGCCGAACGGCGCATAATCCTGTCTGGGCGCAATGCAGGGCCAGCGCCTGAGCGTACCGAAAAAGGCTTCTCCGGATTTCAGGACGCTCGTTCGTCATTCGACGCAAGTCCTCGACACGAATTCTGTGCCCGCTTCCAGGAAAGAGAACAACAGCTTCAAGCGTCGAAAGATGTCCTCCCGTGAAGAATGAGGCACCGACCACCCCCTGATATCCGATCACTGCAGTTTCAAGGATGCTTCCCGCTGCGACAATTCTCAGCGAGACGAGCCCTGACTCGACGAAGTAAACATACTCAGGAGGCTTTTTCCGCTCCTGCAGAACCATGCGCTCGTTCAGGACGACCGGCTCGAGGAACTTCGCCATTGGCGCGAGATCCTGAAGGGAGACTCTCGCCAGCACCGCATTTCTGACACAGGGGTGCGTCCCGGGACCAGGCCGCTGAAGCAACCGGTGAGTGCTGCGCCCCGGCTTGAGAGCTGCATCTGCGGAGCGATCACGTACGTCCAGGCGGGCGGGCACGCGGTCAGCCATGGTACGTCCGTCTCCTGACATCTCGATCCTTGCGAGCTAAGCTCGCCAAGTGTCGCAATGTCTGAATCTTGATAAATGCAAAGAGCCTGCCGTCGCCACTCAAATCCCGCTTTTTGGGCGTCCTTTTCGATGGATTTCGACAAGCCGACCCTTTTCTGTCTCTGGCTTGAAGCAGGCGCCGTCAACTTGCCTGGGCGCAGCCAAAAGCGGCAATTTGCGAATCCGGTTGTCGTGCACGTCACGCTCGCCTGTGATGGTCTTGCCATTGAAGACCAGCTGTCTCGGGGCATGTTCGCCAGTTACTCTGCTTGGCTGGTCCTGCTCTGGACCAGACAAACGCCGTCAGCTGACCTCCGAGTAAAGTCAGGCAGTGATCCTGTCGTTTGTGCCGCACGCCACTCCGCTGATGAAGTGACTCCGCCGCAGCACGGAAGTCGAATGGCGACTTGGACGCACGATCGGCAAAACGACAATACCTGTTGGTCTTCATGACCAATTGTGCCGCCCGCGAAACGTCGACCGCGCACGTGCAATGACCTCGGACACATCTGCGGCAACAATACCGAAGCCGGCGGATGTCCTTCGCCATGGAGGCTGAAGGCATGAACAAAAATTCTCAATCAAAGTCAAATTATTTTTTTCGTTTGACTATTTATTTTCATGTTCGATAGTGTCCGAAGATGGGCATCCCATTCTCCGCCAATCAACTTCTGCAGCCATCATGACCGTGCGTGAAACAATAAGGCGTGAAAGCGCCAATCTGACCGCCAGCGAGCGCAAGATTTCCAATGCCGTGCTCGCGGACTATCCATTCGGCGCCCTCCAGACCATCCAGGAGCTGGCCGAGCGTACGGGGGTTAGTGCGCCGTCGATCACGCGCTTCGTCACCAAGATTGGCTTTGCCGGCTATCAGGAGTTTCAGCGCCAGTTGATAGCAGAATTGCGCGAAAGCCGACGCTCGCCGCTGGAGCTCAAGGCTACTGAAAAGCCGGGCAGCCGTCGCGCCTTTCTGGCCGACTACGCCCGGCGGGCTTCCGACCGGCTACATGAGATGGGCGCCAGCGTTCCGCAGGAGCAGTTCGACCGGATCCTTGGGCTTATTGCCGATCCCACCCGGGCCGTTTTCGTGCTTGGCGGGCGCGTCAGTGACAGCATCGCCCGCTTCCTGTCGGTGCACCTCAAGCAGATTCGACCGAAGGTCTATCATTTTCCACCCAATCCCGAGCACTGGCCCGACCAGCTGCTGGCGATCCGCAGGCAGGATGTCCTCGTCCTGTTCGACTTTCGCCGCTATCAGCCCGACCTGCAGACGCTTGCCGACATCGTCGCAAGGGAATGCCGGCCGTCGATTGTGCTGATCACTGACAAGTGGATGTCGCCAATCGCTCGCCATAGCGACCATATTGTTGCCCTGCCGATCGAAATTGAAACAGCGTGGGACACGCTCGTCTGCGCACTCACCCTGGTCGAGGCCTTGATCGTCAAGGTATCGGAATCGAATTGGTCGACGACAAAAAAACGGCTGGAGGCCTGGGACAGACTTCGTCTGGTGCCGCCGGGTCAGCCTTCGGAGGAAAAAGATGATTGCTGAGGAAATGCTGATCGCATGCTGCACGGATCTTGCCGGCAAGGTTCGTGGCAAGGCGTTTCCCGCTTCGCAGCTCGACAAGCGGGCAAAGCGGGGCATTGGCTGGACGCCGACGAACGCCCAGATCACCTGTTTCGACACCATTGCGGAAAGCCCGTTTGGCTCGCTTGGTGATCTCGTCCTTATTCCCGATGAAGCTGCAAGGGTGCGCGTACAACTGAGCGAGGATTTGCCGGCCGAGCATTTCGCGCTCGGTGACATTCGTCACACTGATGGCAGGCCTTGGGAATTCTGCACCCGTTCGATCCTGAGGGGGGCTCTCGATCGCCTCGATCGGTTGACAGGCCTGACGCTATTCGGGGCTTTCGAACACGAATTCCAGTTCCGAAACGATGCAGGCCACATTGGAGAGGCCTACAGCGTTAACGGCTTCCGCATCGAGCGACGCCTGGCCGAAGCACTTGTGGCAGCCATGCGCGCCGCAGGACTAGAGCCGGACACATTCATGAAAGAATTTGGCGCGGGGCAGTATGAAGTCACGATGGGACCGTCGCGGGGGATCGCCATAGCGGATCAGTCTACGATCCTGCGCGAGCTCGTCCGCCTGGTTGCCAACGCATTCGGTAAGAACGTCACATTCACCCCGATCAGGGACCCGGCCGGCGTGGGCAACGGGGTTCACATTCATCTCAGCTTCCTCAATGACGACAGGCCGGCAACGTGGGATCCAAACGGCAAACATGAGCTTTCCAGGACCGCAGGCCAATTTGTTGCTGGCATCCTCAAGTACCTTCCCGCGATCGTCGCGATCACAGCGCCGAGTGTCGTATCCTACCTGCGGCTCACACCACATCGCTGGAGCGCGGCCTTCAATAACCTCGGCTTCCGCGACCGTGAGGCTTCAGTACGCATCTGCCCCGTTTCTGATCTGAGTGATGTTTCCAAAGCGGCCCAATTCAATTTTGAATTTCGCGCTGCCGACGCCACCGCGAGCCCACACCTGCAACTCGCCGCCATCGTACACGCCGGTGTGCAGGGCATTGAAGACGAACTGCCGACACCGGACGCAACCACCGAGGACCTCTCGCTTCTCAATCCATCGGCTTTGGCGACACGTGGATACTGCCGCCTGCCCACATCGTTGCCCGAAGCGCTTGATCGCTTGCTGGCGAATCCCACGGTAATCAACTGGTTTCCGGTCGGGTTCGCCGAGACATACGCAAAGCACAAGAAGGGAGAGATGGCGTTCGTGGAGGGAAAAACTCAACAGGAGATCTGCAGCTTGTACGAGCAAGTCTACTGACGGATCAAAAGCTGCATCATCAGTCCGATCGGCGATTCCCGCATCAGCCTTTTGTCACGGGAATGATAACTGGCAACGCTGCATGAGCGCAACTGGACAGGGGAGTCCACCTGAACGTTGCAGCCAGTGTTGGGCTCGTTGGCGACGCGTTCGCTGTCACGATTGAGCCCATCAAGAGATGACCGGGAGGACGCCAGGGGGAAGCACCACATGGTCTCCCGCCCGGGCAGCTCGTGCACGTCTGGTACTGCTCGGCCAGTACACGGCGCATGACGGCCGAGAACTCTTCAGGAACTTTCTGCACCTTGCCATCGCGCTCCATCGTTCATTTGATCCGCAGGCCATCGGAGGGGCTGGTAGGGCCGTCTTTCCAGTCCGAGCGCACATAGCCTGATCAAAGCCATGCCCGGGCATGATCACAAGTCACGCTGCCGCAGCTGAAGTGAGGAGCCGTGCCAAAGGCGAGCAGGACTGCCGCAACGATGCGGAGCCGACCGACCGCATTCTCGATACTGCGAGTTATCTGGAGTTCGCGCGGCATACTAGGTGCCTTCTGTTCGGAAACAGACCGGCGACCGTCAGTAATCTGACAATTTGTTGCAAACGCGACAATTACCTGGACGTCTCGCAGCAGTTTTCGTCGACATACCTGGCCCAACTCATGCACTGGGTAACTCAGGTCAATCCGTCATCGGGAGCGCCGCAGCCCTTGAGCCTTCTCGCTAAAACCGGATCTACATTCGGGCGCCTTGTCGATGCGATCCCTCTCCGCATCTGCGCTCGTGATGCGAGCGGAGCCGTGGAACGAACGCTCCCGCTTCGCTTCGCAACGGCGATCGCCGGGTCCACGTCATGTTGCGTTACGAGAGATGGCGCCACGTGCAGACCAAAACAGGCGCGCTCTGCAGCGAGTTCTGTCCGCAATTGCAGCAAAAGGACACGCTGGGATCGCGTCAGGGCCAGGCTGCGTCACTACAGCAAGCTCGCGACGCGCCCCAACGAGACCTGGGCGATGGATGTCGTCCTTGGATCAGCTGGCGAGGCGGCGTTTTTCAGCAAGACCACCGGCTCAATTGCCGGTCGTCGATGGGGGCCGCTCTTCATTTCGGCATCTGCGCCAATCCTCCATTTTTTCTCGGCATCCGAATGTCGAGGCAAAGAGAGACATAGGGGGCATCGCGCCATGGGGCAGAACACAGTCCAAAGCGATCGAGTGCCTGCTTCCGAGAAGCAAACCGATATGCGCGCGGAAAAAAGTACGTAAGGAGAACTGGTTCCCATGATGATTGAGACGGTTACAGGGACGATCCCGGTCGAGAGCCTCGGACGCACCCTGATGCATGAGCACCTGTTCATCGCCTTTCCAGGCGCCTGGTTCGATCCGCTCGCCAGATTCAGCCGTGCGGACTTGATTGCGGAGGCCGTCCGGCGGCTGGTGCAACTGCGTACTGATCATGACGTACGTACCTTCGTCGACCCCTGTCCAATCGAGCTCGGCCGCGACGTCACCCTGATGAAAGAAGTTTCTGAAAAAGCCGGCATGCAGATCATTTGCACCACCGGATTCTACTACGAGGAGAGGGGGCTGCCGTTCTACTGGCGCGCCCGCACCGAAGATGAGATCGCGGAGCTCTATATCCGCGAGATCACCCATGGGATCGGCGAAACTGGCGTGAAGGCGGGCGCCCTCAAAGTCTCGACGAGCGCGCCGGCTGTCACCGATCAAGAGAAGAAATTCCTCGCCGCCGCCTGTATCGCACAGAGGGTAACGGGAGTGCCGATCATTACCCATACCACGGATGGGTGCGCGGGGCCCGAACAGCAGAAGCTGTTCGCGATCGGCGGCGTTGCCGCCCATCGATGCCTCATCGGGCATTGCTGCAGCAACGCCGATCACCTTTACCATCGACGGATCGTCGATGGTGGTTCTTACATCGGATTCGATCAAATCGGGGCAAACCACTTCCAGCCTGACGAGGTTCGCGCCAGCAATGTGGCGAAGCTCGTGCGCGATGGTTTTCGCTCGCAGGTGATGTTGAGCATGGATCGCCTCTGCGGTCACCTTGGCAAGCCTTCGGCGCTCCGGCTGACTTCCGAGGAGATCGCCAGAATCGAAGAATTGAAGTCACGAAGGCTTTGGAAAGAGCACACCTATATGTTCACCGACTTCATCCCGATGCTACGTGCCCGCGGCGTCAGCAAAACGGATATCGTCTCAATCCTGGAGGACAATCCTCGACGTTTCTTTGCCGGTACGGTTTTGCCGGAAAATGCAGAGAACTAGAGCGCACACTACATTGCATCATGTAACGACGGACCGCTTTCGTCGGCGCTTTTGGTTTGATGATTGCAGTGCAGTTGCACGAATGCATGCAGTTGAATGGCTCTGCTTACGGCCAGCTGGTGGCCGATGCCGGCGCTGGCAAATGGGTCGACGAAGTCACCGCGCGTGGCAGGTTCCCGTTTGCAGACAGCCTCGCCTGAAGTTTGATAGGACGGCCAGGCTTCCCTCGAATCGATCAGCGACATCTCTCAGAATAGGGGTCGCTTCCCCACTGAGCGAACACCGCAGATCGCATCCGTTCCCCTTGATACAGAGCGTTCCAGCGCCATGCAGTTCATGCCGGATTCTGCAAGGCGCATCGGAAAACGATACTCACGCCATGCCCTCCTGAGGAGCCCATGGACCAGAACGTTAACCCGATTGACGTGGACTTCATTCCTGCTCGAAGCCGCGCTGACTACCATCGGCGGTCATTACTCAGGCTATGGCACAGGGCAATCCGACATCCTAGCACGCGCCATCAATTCCCGGCAGGGTCCGCGCAACCGACATTGGCCGACATCGATCTGTCCTGGGAAATGGTGGGCGTGAGCGACGTCTGCGATCACCTCAGGCATCTGCGTTCGCCCGTTCCGCCGGAAGCCGGCCGATCATTCCCTGGCTCTGACGTTATCCTTTTCACAGAAGGGACGGCAAGGAAACGGAGGCCCCTGATCGGAACGCATGAAGAGATGCTGTACAATGCATGCTTCGATGGAAAGGCGTACCATCTTTCAGGCATCACCAGTGACGACAGGGTGCTCGTGCTATCGCGGAGCACGACCTCTCACACAGATTATTGCAACCTGTACGCCTTGTCACGAACGGCGTGCACGATCATACCCGTCGAGGATTGCAAGAGAGGACGAGAGAATACTGAAATCATGCGAGCGGTGCAGGCAACCGCAATCCTTGGGTCTGTGAGCGCTCTCCTTCCATTGCTGTCGTACATGGAACTTGGCGGTCTGACTTACGCTGGGATCAGGCACATTGTCCGAGGCCGAGAGCCCTTGTCCGAACAGCTTCGATCGAGACTCGTGCAGCGATTCGGGGAAGATCTGTCCTTCCACTCGGTATTTGGGACGCCGGACCACGGTGCGCTGGGCTTCCAATGCTCCTCGTGCGGCCCTGGCGAGTACCACCTTCATGAAGGCCTTGTCTACGCGGAGCTCAGTCCGCGGAATGATGAGAGAGCGACAGAGCTCGTTATTTCAAACCTGCACCGCTCCCGCATGCCCGTCGTCCGGCTCCGGACCGGCGATTACGCTGAATGGGCTGATCCGGATGGACGCTGTCCGTGCGGGCTGACCTCCAGAAAAATACGTCTTCTGGAAAGAATCGTTGACCACGCGCCATAACGTGCGCCGTGCGCAGCTGATTTTGCGCAAACCGACGAACCGTCTTGGTGGTAAGCGTCGATCCTGGTCGAGCGCTGCCGCAGCAGTCGTCATCATCGAGAGCATCGCAGTTGAAAGCGCTGCCTGGAAAACCTTGTTCCTGATCGTGAGCGCCTGTTGCCGGGCGCCGCAGGTCAGCAAGCCGCACCGACTTCATCAATCAGCGCGTTCGTGTAGACCTGACGGCAATACCCCTCGGTCACCCGCAAACTGTTGTCATGCCGCTCCTGGCTGTAGGTGGCGCAGGCATCTGGCACGAGCGTCACGAGATAGCCAAGGTCGCAAGCGTCACGCACGGCAGATTCGACGCACTCGTCCGTAACGAGGCCCGTCAAAACCAGCTGTTTGACGCCCAGATTGCGCAGCAGGTAATCGATGTTGGTGGATACGAAGACGCTCGAAGACGATTTCGGCAACACGATTTCGTCATCGCCAGGCGCAATCTCGTCAATGACCTTGGCATCCCATGAACCTCTTGGGACGTTGAAGCCGACGATCTTGTAGTTCAGACCACGATCACGGCCATCCTTTGTGAGATTCTCGATCGTTGTATAAAGTACTTCTATGCCCGCCACACGGAACGCCGTCTGCAAGCGCTGCATGTTGGGAATGGCAACGCTTTTCAAGCGATCAAAATAATAGCCGTACTTGCCGGCAATCTCGGCGCCCGGCACATCCTTGAACTCGCCGCCATCACGTCGAACGCAAAAGTTCTGTACGTCAATGAACAACAACGCCGATTCCGGCGGTTTGAGTGGCACCTCGCGTGTTGTCGG
The DNA here is from genome assembly GCF_013408065.1 of Bradyrhizobium sp. IAR9. Taxonomy (NCBI): domain Bacteria; kingdom Pseudomonadati; phylum Pseudomonadota; class Alphaproteobacteria; order Hyphomicrobiales; family Nitrobacteraceae; genus Bradyrhizobium; species Bradyrhizobium sp. IAR9. The sequence goes on along the minus strand of NZ_JACBZW010000004.1, from coordinate 273,552 downwards.
GCGTTCAGCCGTTGACATCCTTTTTTCTCGCACGTCGACCAGCCGGGTTCGCGTTCAAGACCGCATCTGCGCTGTCCTCCCAGATCACTGATCAAGAAGTTAGCCGTTTAGAACAGCAGGTGCGGCAACTTGCATGCTCAGGATCGTTGGTAAGACTAACGAAGGCTACGAGTTCTCTCATCCGAGACCTGCAATGCGAATGGTGCTGCCCCTTTCTTTTGGGCGCGAGGACTGGTCAGATTTGACTTCGCAAGGCGTTTTATGGATGCCGATGCGCCGACGAAGGTCACGACGCGAGCAAGAGCCCGGACTTTTGCTCACGAACAACACGGCTCCTTAAATCGTCGCCGGTCAGCCAGATCAGCCAATCATCGTCGATGATTTCCTCTTCCACCAGCCGCAATATCGACCCGCCTCTCTCATGGTGTAGATATCCGTATTGTGAAATGACGCCCTTATCGATTATCCAGCGCGCGACCAGTCCACATATGAAGTCAGGAGCCCACATGGCAAAGGACACTCCGAATGCTATTGCTGCCATGATCCTGGACACCCCCTTTCCTCTATAGTCCTGTCGGACCCAGCCGTCGCCGTGATAGGCCACTTTGCCGGACATCGTCCTCGCACTCGGTGCAACACAACTGCACACGTCCCGACGATGGGCATGTTTGGCCGGGTCTGCGTAGAACGCTTTTAAGGATTCGAGATGCTCTGCAAAGTTGCTGCGCGAAAGGTCATAAAGTCGAACAGCCTGCAAAACCGCTACCTTGTTATTCTTGTCAACGCCTGCCATCCAGAAGCCCTCGTCTGATCTGATTGGCGAGCGGTCCGGTCGGAAATTGGGATATGTGGGCCCCTTCGTCGGAGTCGCCTGCGTAATCGAGATATACTCGTGAAAGTCCGCCCCCAACGAAAGCCTGATGCCTTTTTGGGCGGCAGCGGCGTCATAGCTGCGAATGAAGCGCGAGACGTCCAGCAGGTCCGCTACGTTCATCATTCTGCACTCCTCCATTGTAGTGCACCGAGCGCCTTAGGCTGCTACAGCATTGACGAGGATCGAGACACTATCAATTCTGGTAGGAAGAACGGCGCGAACTTCGTTGAAGTGGCATTCGACAGGCAGCGACGCCATCGCCCGATATGACAATCGGACCGTGAAGTACTATCGAGATATCATCGATCTCGTGAAGATCAGCCTCTGGCTCTGCCACAATCTGATCCATCGCTCTGCGAGCGTATCGATCAGAGTGGTGCGAAAAGCCTGTTCGACAGCGACTATCTTCTGGGGATGTCTAACTTCTTCGCCCGAGTGTCCGCGTCAGACACTTCACAACATCCGTCGACATTCTGGTTTGACATTTACAAAACGCTCGAGTGCCTCATGACGAAAGTGGGCGAGGTTGCATTCATCGCGCGTGACTAGGCTCCACCGCGATGTGAGCGGCTGAAGCAGACCAGTAATCGGGCTGGCCGGCCAAAACTTAGGACCCAATGGGAAAGATCGGGCGTCCCTCTCGGGCCGCGAATTCGGCTTCCTGCCGGATGTGCTCTGGCGGCCCGCACTGCTGTGACTGCGCAATCCGGGCAAAAAGGAGGGATCGACCGGGTCATTCGAACCGAACCGGCAGGTCAATTCTCCTCGTGCTCAGGGGGGACGCACTCGGTAATCCGCGGCGACGGTCACCGAATGCCCGAAGCGCGCGATGGGAACGGTCCGCGCGGTCCGGGGCCCAAGCCGGCCTTGGTTCCTGCCCCAAAGGGCAGCGCGAAGCAGTTCCGAACAACAAGTTGAGAACCCACCAAGGAGACGGGAACGGCCGAGCCTTCGGGGAGGCTGTTAACCTCTTGAAAACTAGCTGAAAAAGCCAATGTTACGAAAGGAACCTACCATAGAAGGCCATCAAAAAATTCCCTTGGAGGAACTAGGATGACCCGTAGGGTTATGTGTATGGGAAGTGATTTGAGGTGAGAACGGCCTCCTCACGCGCCTCGCGGCTGCGAGGCAAAGTAACCGAAAGGTGAAGAGATCCAGGTTGGCATCTGGCAAACTTCATTCCCCAACTTCTAACGATCTAGGGCCCCACCGAATGGCGGGGCCCTAGAGGTTTGGGACAACCTTCAGAAAATCCTTCTGCCGCCGGCTTTCGATTTTCTGCCTTCACCGGATAGAAACTCAAGACGTGGTAGCGACCCTGCTCGTCCCGGTCGAGTTTGATCGCCATGAGAACCATGCTATCGGCCGCAACAACCCGGCTGATCAGCTCGATTCCAGGGTTCTTGTGATCATCCCCGATATAGAGCGGGTCGGTCACGATCCCAGATAGATATGGTAAGCAGAGTAGAAACGATCATCGATCAAAAAGCCTGCGCAGTTGTTTCAGCCTACCTCACGGGTATCGCATGCTGCCATCGCCGACTGCGGGTAGCTCGGGTCGCATGACTGACTCGCGCATCCTCTCAACGCTTCTGCCGGAAGCCACTGCGGCGACTTAGGCTTCTCGTGCCACGCGATGAACTATCTATCTCTAGCGTGCACGACAAGGAGAGAAGGGCGAACGTCTCAAGCGGCTCTTTCACGATGCCAATGATCCTCCCGATCACTTCGAAATACCTGATCTACGGCCGGGTTCAGCATGAGAATCGCGTCCGTTGCCCAGTTCCCCGACCAGATTCCAAGTCGGCCATAATCTGCCGCCCCCCTAGCCGCGGCAAGAAGCTCAGGGGTCGCCGCCTCACCAAGATCTCCGGGGACGTCGTCCCACTATCCGTGGAAGTTCTTGCGATCATCAGTGATCAGGTTACCACCCGCCGTCTCCACGGCGTGCGTCACGTCCAGGTCGACAACGTGACCGGCAACTATCCAGATAAACAGCTCCGACGTGCAGTGGCTGAGCAGGTCACCGACCAAATGTGACAAGACAAACAATGCCTTTTGTCTTCGACGGCAAATGGGCGTGGCGATGGTCTCCCAAGCAGCACGGCTATTGCAGCATTCACGGCCCGTTCGTACCCTGATAGTTTCGGTCGAGGCGATCACGCTGCACGCCGACATCATTAAAACAATAGGTATTGTGGCATCCGCGCTCCACGCCAGACGTCATATAGCTGCATTGTGCCCAGTTGCACGTGACGTAGTCTTCCATCCGCTGCTGCTCATCCGGCGTCCTGAAGGACGTGCACGGGCTTCGTATTCCGGATGATTGGGATCGATAGTATAGGAAAAAGTACCGTGGGCTTGCACATGACGCCCTTTACGCAGTCAAGCCATGGGCCTGCCGTTTTCAAGTCGAACCCGAGGATCTGCGCGACATGCTGCTTGGCGTTGTCAGTCAACAGCTGATCACAATTATCCGACCACGCGATGACCCTTGCATCCTCAAGCTAACGAGAAAATTGGGTGCAGGACAGTCCAAAGCAGTGCAAGCAAGCCAAAGTACCTGCAGGCGCTCAAGAGGGAGCTGAGCATGATGAACACAAAAAATTCGAGTAAAGAAACGGACGATGAGGAAAAGCACGTATCGGACAATAATTCTACTTGAACTAGTACCGTGGTTTCATAACTTGAGGCGGAGCATGGCACAATCTTGATGTCAGCAAAAGCCGCCGTCAGTCTAGCGCATCCGGGTATTCGTGTTGTTCTTTCGACGTTGAGAGGGGTGGGTACGCAGTTTTTTTGCGGGACCAGAATATGTCGGGGGTCTTTCGCGCAAATCGTTGAGCAGACGATCCGTTGCACTTGGCACCGTTTGCTCAATTCGGTTTTGAATGTTGGGTTCGGCTCCGCCGACAAGCGGATCGGCCCTGCCACTGTCTGCCGTCCAAATCCAGGCCACGAGCGCGAGGATTATCTGTACGCGTCCTTGATAGTTTCGCGAACGTTGTTTCAAATTTTTCCAGGAGTCGATCATGCGCTGCACGTTCATATTACTGGGTTCAATTGCCTTGCTGGCCGGTTACTCTACCGCCGCGACTGCCCAGGTCGACCCGAATCTACAGGTCCGCATCGAGAATTTGACACCTCCCAAGGATCGGAAGCCAGACCTCCCGCAGACCGAAGTCGTAACAAAAACGAGGGTTCAGACCTACACGACGACCGAGACCGTTGCCGTGCCTCCTGCGGAGCGACGCCGTCGCCTTGAAAAGATCCTCGCCGAGAAGCAGCTGATGCTACCTGCGGACGCTGAGGCGGTTCAAAGAGCGTACGAAACGTACGGTATCAAGGACCACGAAACCCGCAAAGTTCAGAAGAAGAAAGTGATCACTGAGCACGTCGTAACGACCAAGCCGCGAGAAACCACCGTCACGGCATCTGTTTCGACACAGTCAGTGTTCGACAACAATGCCAGCAAGACCCCTATCCACGTGGGCGACACAGTTTTTGGCACCACGGGTCTACTTACCGTCAATATCCCTGTCGGCCTTGCCGATAGCTTCATCTTGCAGAGCGGCGTGAGCGACCAGCGTTATGCACGCTTGTTCACAAAGAACGTCGACATTCTGGTGAACAACGCCACTTACAACCAAGTTCTCCATCTGGTGGTTCCGGGCAAGACGATCGGCACGACGACGTCCGACGTGATGAGCTATTCGGTGGCCTCTAGCACCGTCTACGGGTCTGGATTTAGGCCCTACCAAGTGGAGCTTTTCACGCCTTCGATCGCCTGGGCTCGCAACAATCAGGATCTGGCCGGGACAATCTGCGGGCCGAAAGGTCAGGAAGCTTTTTGCGTCGCGGGTACTTTCGTCGCAGAGGGCGAATTCACGTTCTCGGATATCGCCAGCCAACAAAATTTCTCCTCCAGGCTGTCTGGCGGCGTAACTTGGCAAACGCCAGTAACCGGCCTGACCACGTCAGCCGGCGGCTACGTTCAAGGTCGGCATTTCACAGATTTTCCCGGGGGTCGTGACGATCTTATCTTACAGGCGTCAGCTCGAGCAGACTGGACGCCAAACAGCTACGTCCAACTCAGCGGCGTGCTTCAGGTCACACAACAGTTTTCCACTGTGAAGGCCCTAGAATGGAACGGCTTTGCAGCCTATCCGTACCTGAAGCTAAGGGTCACGTTTTGAGAGGCTACCAGGGTTTGAGCCTACCTACCGTGGCTTCGCACTGAGGTCGAATAGCTGCCGTCATCAAGCCGCCGCCTTACTGCTGCCCGCCCCCGTCGCCGGTTGCACCTCCCGTCGCCACCTCGCGGCGCCGGCGAATGGGTTCCAAATCCCCCAACCACGGAAGCCTGGACTTGTCCAGCGTTGCTAGGGGCTCGCCGAACAGTCTTCGCGCCTCCCGGCGATCCGAGGCCAAATTGATGAAGTTGATTGGGACTGGAAGCAACTGGCGGTCTCGTGCAGAAGCTCCAGCTGGCTCGCCGCGAACTCAACCTCGAGGCGCCATCAACGCCTTGATAGCTTCGATCTCCTGATCCTCGATGATCTTGCCTACGTCACAATGGACCAGGCCGAGACCGAGCGGCGCTCGATGCTGATCACCACCAATCAGCCGTTCGGCGAATGAAACAAGGGCTCTGCCGGACCCCGCCATGACGCTCGCCGCCATCGATCGTCTCGTTTACCACGCCACCATCGTTGAGATGAACGTCGAGAGCTATCGCAGACGCGCCCCGCTCGAGCGAAAACGCGGTCCGGGACGGCCCCCTCGCACGAACACCCAAAACCGTCGCTGATTGACACGATGCTTCTCTCAATCGCAAACCGGCCCTCACAGAACGAAGAGTGAAACGGTCGATCAGGGCCGATCGCCCACTTGGCCCAACCGCTTCCGGTTCACCTCCAATTGCGGAGGTCGGCCCGCGGGGTAGAGCACACAAAGATGACCGCATCAGAAACTGTCCCGATGGACGCAGCGTACAATTGCAGGCGTCCCATTCTCTGGTCCTGACGTGCGATAGGCTGCGGCGTCATAGCGCTCCACGGCGAAGAATTAATATCCGTCTTAGTCGGCCGTGGCGCGTTTTGCGCAGCCCGTGAACACGTCGATTGATGCAGGTATCCTGCCGACCAACCGGCCCAACCCTAAATCCATCGCTCCCTGCGATGCGCTCAGCTTCAGCTCCGCAAAATCCGAGGATCCCTAGCAGGATGACGTGCGGGGCGGACCACCGGATCTAGGAACAGCAGGTACACACCTAAGTTCAACGTCGAGCCATCCCAGCGCATTGACTGTCGCACGATTTCCACTATTGATGACAATGGTCGTTGTCTCCGCTTCGATGATCGCGGGGCCTTCCAGCACGTGCCCGGAACTCAATTTCTCCAGTGCATAGACCGGCACTTCGCGCCAAGCACCGAAGAAGACCTGACGTTTGCCTGCAGGCGATAAGATTGGTTCGGACGTGGGCATTGGCATATCGGATCGTTCAATTCGAGGAACGGCACCAACAGCGGCAAGCCGTGCGTTGACGAATACGACCTCCTGATCGCGCGAGGCGTAAGTATAAAGTTCCTCATGACGACGATGAAAGCGTTCTTCGAGCTCGGCGATCAAGGATGGCGCGTTAAAGTCGACGCCGCTGAGCGGTACATCGACCTCGAACACCTGCTCGCCATAGCGCATCTCGGCGGACCGCTCCGTCATAATGGGCCCGTCGAACCAGCTACGGAGCCGTTCGGTTGCCTGCACGTCCAGATCGGCAAAGATCTTTCGAATCTCAGTGGCGGTCGTCCGGGCGCCTGTCTCGAGGTGAGTGCGGCTGACCTCATACCGCAAGTCGCTGGTAAGCATCCCCCACGCCGAGAGTACGGAGGCTGCCGTAGGCACTATGATGCGCGTGATCTCCAGCTCGCGCGCGACCTCGGTTGCGTGAAGGCCTGCGGCGCCGCCGAAGCTCAGGAGCGCGAACTTGCGCGGATCGACGCCGCGACGCAGGGTCATCAGTCGGATGCCGTCTGCCATTTTCAGATTGACGAGCCGATAGATGCCGGCAGCCGCCTCGATGCGTGTCACGCCAAGCGAAGCTGCGAGGCGATCGATTGCTGCTTCCGCCGCCGCACGATCGAGCGGACGCCGTCCGCCCATGAAGGCGGTCGCATCGAGATGACCCAGCACGATATTCGCATCGGTCACGGTCGGCTGCGTACCACCGTTGCCATAACAGGCTGGGCCCGGGACCGCGCCGGCACTTTCGGGGCCGACATGGAAATTGCCGCCGGCGTCGACGCTGGCGATCGAGCCCCCGCCCGCCGCAATGCTGGCGATATCCAGACTGCGCAGCGCGATGCGTTGGTCCGCCAGCCCGCCATCAGCCGACAGCGTCGCGCCTCCATCCGCGATCAAGGAGATATCGGTGCTCGTGCCCCCCATATCGAAGGGCACCAGATCCGGCATTTCAAGCAACTCCGCACAGCGCCGGGAACCTGAGATGCCGCCGGCTGGACCGGATAGCACGGTCGCCGCAGCAAGACGCCCCGCCTCCTCGACCGGTGCCATGCCGCCATGGGAGAGAATGATGAACAAGCTCCCGTTGAATCCCGCTTCGGCCAGGCGGAGCTCGAGCCGGGTCAGGTAGAGCCGCACGGCAGGACCGACATAGGCATTCACGATTGTGGTGGAGACGCGCTCGTATTCCTTGATCTGTGGCAGCACGTCACTGGAGCGCGACACGCTCACTTCGGGCAGCTCGCGCGCAAGCCGCTCTGCTGCTGCGATTTCATGGGTGGGATTACGATAGGCATGCAGGAAGCAGACCGCGACCGAGGTTGCGCCAGAGGCGCGGATCGCCGCGATAGCCTCGCCGAGTGATTCATTATCGAGCGGTAGGAGCACGTCGCCGTTCGGCCGCAGCCGCTCGCGAACGCCGAAGCGCAGTTCGCGGGGCACCAGCGGCTCTGGTGGCGGGGTCCGCAGATCATAGCGGTTGTTCTTCAATCCCTCTCGCATTTCGATGACGTCGCGGTGACCCTCCGTGGTCAGCAGTGCGACTTTCGCGCCTTTGCGTTCGAGCAGCGCGTTCGTCGCGACCGTGGTGCCATGCACCAGCCGCTGCGTCCTCGCCAACATATCAGCGCGCGACATGTCGAGCCGCCGCGCGAGCTCGTTGAGCCCCGTCATCACACCGATCGACTGGTCCTGCGGCGTGGAAGGAGATTTCGCGAACACGGTACGCCCGCCAGCGTCGATCGCGACCAGATCGGTGAACGTGCCGCCAACATCAATGCCAATCGTCAACATTGTTACTGAACCACTTCTGTCGTTGTGCCCGAGTTAACGAGGCCCTGTACTACATCTCGCTGGCGCGCCTGTTGTGTGCGTCGCTCGGCTGGACCCCACCCTCCGCCACCGGATGAGCGCACTTCGAGGCAATCTCCCGGATGGATCTCGATACCGACCTCTTTGGTTCGCAGCACACGTGGCGGCCGGCCCGCCGAGACCAGACGGTAGTGATGCGGCGCCCCATCCTTGCCGCCGAGCAACCCGCACGCGCCATGACGTGTCCCATCACCTGCGGTGTTGCCAAGTGCGGGCTTGCTGGTTTCGAAGAGGAGATCGAGGTCGACGCCGAGACCGCCGCGGAATTGACCGTCGCCGCCTGAGTCGGGCCGAAACTCATGATGACGGAAGTGAAGGGGGAAGCGAGCTTCCGCGACTTCGATGCTGCCGAACTTGAGGCCACCGACGGTGTGCCATTCGCCGATCGAGGACCAGCCGTCACCGCGCGAAGAAGCGCCACCGCCCGGGCGTGCCTGAAACATATGCCAGATGAAGCTGCGCCCGTTGCGAGGATCCTCGCCCTGCACAGCGATGCGGAACCGCCGGCTCCAGCCAGCCATGGTTCGATCCGGACAAGATCCTGACAATGCCTTGATCACCGCCTCCACGATCTCGTTGGAAGGATGGCTGGTGCAGAGCGTGACGGGCCGGCCAGGATCCGCCCACACGATGGTGCCCTGCTTGGCAACGACGTTAAGCGGCCGCAGCGCCCCATCGTTTTTGGGAATGTCGGCGTCGATCAGATAGGCAAAGGCCATCACGACCGCCGCTTGCATATTGGCGTGCGACGAATTGACAAAGCTCGTGCTCTGCGGGTCGGATTCCGACAGGTCGACCTCGATCTGGCTGCCTGTCTTCGTGACCTTGGCTGCAATCCGGATATCGTTGCGTCCGTGGCCGTCGTCGTCGAGGAAGGCCTCACCGTGGAACACGCCATCCTTCCAGGTTGAGACCACCGTGCGCGCCTGTTGTTCGGCGGCATCGAGGATGGATTCGATCGCGGCTTCGACCACCGGCGCGCCAAACTCGGCAAACAGCCGCCCCATCCGCCGCTCACCCATGTGCGCGGCTCCAATCATTGCAGCAAGATCACCGCGGAAATCGTGAGCGTTGCGCACATTCAGTGCCAGCATATCGAGAATGTCCTCACGCAGTCGGCCGGCTTCGTAGAGCTTGATCGGTGGAATGCGCAGCCCCTCCTGCCAGATTTCGGTCGCGCTGGGATTATAGGCGCCATATGTTGCGCCGCCGATATCACTCTGGTGCGCGCGCACGATGCTCCAGAACAGCCTGCGGCCGCCGTCAAAGATCGGCACGAATGCGGTCAGGTCGGGCAAATGGCTGCCGCCGTGATAGGGATCATTCATCAGGATGACGTCACCGGGCCCGACATCCTTAAAGCGCTCCTCCACCGCGCGTGTCGCCCAGGGCAACGCGCCGACATGGACCGGAATGTGGTCGGCCTGGGCGATCAGCCGGGAATTGACGTCGCAGATGGCCAAAGAGAAGTCCCGGCTTGAGTTGAGGATCTGCGAATAGGATGTGCGAAGCATTGCTTCGCCCATTTCCGCAACGATCGAGCTCAATCGATGCTGAACGACTGACCGCGTGATGGGATCAACCTTGTGGGCCATTCTTGCACCTGTTTCAGACTATAGATTCGCGGCGTGATGACCCCAATGGCCTCACGCGAGACTTACCAAATTCCAAGGACTCAAGGACGCGTCAGGTTTTGGACGCGATCTGGGCAAGTGCATCCGAGGCCGCGCGGACGATGCTCTCTATATCCGTATCCGTCATCGGCAGCGACAGCGCCATCAAGCCATAGCTGGCGGCGAGAATGCCGCGGTTGAGGAACTCCAAGTTGAACACACTTTGCCGTTTGGTCTCGCCTTCGCTCATGTAGGCCGAGCGATAGTCGCGGACCGGGCGTTCGGAGAAGTGCAATTTCAAGAGCGATCCAAGGCCGAGGCTGTGCCGGGCACGCCATGGCGACATGCGTCATTGATGCCCTTTCGCGCTGTCTCGCCGGTCGCATCCAGCCGCGCGAACGCGTTGCGGTCCAGGGCTCCATCGCCGCCAGCCCGGCGCGCATCGTGACCGGGTTGGCCGAGAACGTGCCGCCATGAGGCAATGCCGGCTTGCCGTGGCGCGGATCGAAAACGGCCATGATCTCCTTCTTGCCGGCGATTGCACCGACCGGAAATCCACCGCCGATGATCTTGCCAAGCATGGTGAGATCAGGATCGATTGCCCACAGCCTGTCCACTAGCGTTGCGGCGAGGATCCAAGATAGCGTGCGACTGCCATCCACGGCATTGCGGTCGCCGCAAACAAAGCATTCAAAAACTCCTGCCTCGTCATTTTCATGATGTGCCTCGTGACGCTTCCCCGTTGCGGTGGCAGGAAGTGCGCTACCCCGCAAATCGCTATTGACTTCCTTCCCGTTTTTCGGAACATTATCCCGATATTGCGTAACGCTAATGTGCTTCTACTCGCGGAGTCAAGCGGCTCGAGAGGCACGCATACACAAACTTTCCGTCTGGAAGGCGCCCTGAATGATAATCGCAGATGAAACGGCGGGTCCTCTCGATCGCTATATGCAGGTGCTCGAACTCGTCGCGACGTTTCCCGGCGCGCTGACACTGGCAGACGTGTCCTCCTTGCTTGATCTTCCGAAGACATCTGCACACCGGCTGTTGAAGGGCCTGGTACGCGCTGGACTTGCAAAGGACAACGTCGGCGGGCGCGCTTATCAGCTCGGCGACCGCTTGTTGCGACTCCTGCACGCAACTGCGGACGATGGATGGATTGCCGCCCTTGCTCGCGGGCACCTGCAGCAGCTGACCGACACGACGTCAGAGACCTGCTACCTCACACGCCTCATTGGCGCGCGCGTCGTCGTGGCGATTTCGATTTCACCTGATGTGCGCTGGCGGAGCTACGTGCAGCCCGGGATCGAGATGCCAGTGCATGCAGCAGCAACGGCCAAGGCGATCATAGCCTATCAAAGTGAAGCGGTGCTGGCCGAAGCGATGTCCACCGACCTTCCTCTGCTCACGGCGAACACACGCAAGGACCGTGCATGGATCAAACAGGAGCTCGCTGCGGTCAGGACCCGAGGCTATGCTACGTGCATCGGAGAGATCGACGAAGGATTGGCCGCTATCGCGGTGCCCGTTTTCCTGTCCGACCGGCGTGTGTTTTACGCTCTCGGAATGACCGGGCCTCTGCAGCGGATCATGAACGAGCAACTACCGGAGCGTCTGGCAGCACTACGAACTGTAGCCGAAGCATTGGGGCGATCGCTCTCAATTGGCGAGAAACTGAAATCAAAGGATATGTCGCCAGGCTAATCGAACATGACCGCGCATGCTTGATCGCGGAACAATGACTGCGGCTAGCCATCATCTCCTGGCCTAGCTATGGCAATCGGCACGCCTCTCCCCCCGTCTCAAGCGCCGGGCAGAGTGTAAGAGGTAACGAACCCGCCGCGTAGACCGCGGACGGGATCATCATCGAGGCGCTCGAGGATGGCACAATTGTGCGATACGAGTCCGCGACTCGGGCAGACAACGGCGAGTCGAACGATTTCAACAACGATGAACGCAGGATACACCATGCCCGGCCGCATTGACGACGACGGATATTGACATATCGCCACCGCCCGCGACGCTCATGCCAGGCCGGCATCGAGCTGGTGCCACCATGTTTACGCCGAAGGAGAGCGGCGCAGGTGCCGGTGTCAAGCTCATCTCCTCGGTGGAGCCGTACTGGGTGCCGCCATATTCGACCGGCCAGTCCGGCGCGCCCGCCCCTTCTCTGCGAGGATCTCTGTCCAGCGCACCACGTCACGCTTGGTCGCCTGCTCTCCGGCCAGAAGCTATTCACGCATATCGGCCGGGACCGCGGTGCGGAAGAATGTCCTCACTTCCGCACGGAAGGCGAGTTCGCTCTCAGTGAAACTCAGATCGATCGTTGCCCCTTTTAACAGATCCCGAATAAGCCCCGTCACTCACGCCGCCGCCGACATGCATGGTCTCGACGGTTTAGTTGCAGCGCGTATGGCCAGCGAGGCGCGCGATCTGCCGTCGCGGTCGCTGCCCGACATCGCACTGCCGTTGACGTTGAACCTGACAGATTTGGTGCCGAGCTGGTCGTGGCCATAGATTATATGCCGGTGCAGCGTCGCGAACCGATGCCGGGAGAACCACTACAAATGTTGGAGGGATCTGTCAGATTGGAATTGACTTGAATGTGCTGCCCTGTTGAGGGGACGGCTTGCTGACTCGTACCGCACTCCCGCTCTGCGAAGTGTGGCATGCAAATCTCGCGGAGGGACACTTACTGCTTGTAGCTTCTGCGCTGGGCCCAGACTTCCTGAGTAGCCAGGATCGGAAGCCCATTTCGCGCACGCGGCAGTCGGCCTTCTCCACACACGACAGAACGGTTTGATATCTTCACGAATAGCCGATTCTTTGCGGTGTGAATCGCACATTCAGTCTCCCACTGGAGCTGGCCTGGTCGAGAAACAATGTCGACGGCAGCTCACGACTCTCGTCCACAGATCCCGTACCCACGAACTGCTATCACCCTCGATCGGAAATCGGAGTTGGACTCTAAAAGGCCTCCGGCGGGCATGCCGGAGGCCTTCTTGGAGGTTAACTTAGATCTATGAAGTCGCTATTTGTCTCCTTCCGCTGGTTTGACAGTGATTCACCAGTTGCGCTGGGCGCGGAGCAGCAGCGTCAGGCTGCCCTGGTCCTTCAGCTCATACGCAGTGCCCGGCTTGGCAATCGTCGACTGCAGCGGCAGCGTGACCGTGCTTCCGCTTGCGTACTTCTGGTCAAGCATCGTGTAGGCGAGGTCGGCCGAGAAGGTCAGGTTCTTGACGGGCGTCCAGCGTGTGATCACGCCGACAACCGAATAGTTGAAGTCGGGGTTGCAGCCGGCAACACCGCTCGAAAGGGCGAGGCCAGTAACGAACGCGCCGCAGAGGTAGCCCTTCGCTGTGTTGTTATACCGCACAGCAGCCCATGCACCGTAGATCGCCGTGTTCCAGTATGGATCCCAGTTGTGGGTGTAAGCACCACGGAACCCATAGGTCGTGGTCAATTCCTGACCGGTCCCAGTCACGAACACAGAGTCGGACAGACCACCGAGGCCAACGCTTTGGTAAGCACCCGCCAGACCGGTACCGCCGTAGATCGCGTAAGTGCTCGCCATCAGGTCCTGAAAATTGTAACGGCTAGCACCGTTCGTGTACACACCTGACACGTTGATCGTGTCACCCGCGCCCGTCGGGATGTTCTTGATCGACAAGGCCAACTGAGCAGCCCAGCCCCACTTGTCGCCCGGATGGCCCGTGGTCTCGTCCGCACCGTAGTAACCAGCGTGGTTGTCGTGCGCGGCAACGGACGCCTGGACGAGACCCCAGGCCTGATCGACGCGAACCATGGCCACGAGGTCCGGAGAACGTGAACCGCCGATGTCGTTGGCGCCATAAGCGCCGGTCGCAAGTCCAGCGACCGTCGCGCCACTCACATTCCAAATGTTGCTGGTATAGTAGGCCACCTGATCCTGCGCCGAGAAGGCCGCGGTAATGCCCTGGCCGAAGTCAGCAGTATAGGTGAACTGGTTCACACCGGTGACCGCGCCACCGCCGCCGGGCAGACCATCGAAGTTGTTGCCTGGATAGTTGGTCCAGGGAGCAGAGAACTGCGAGATAGCTTTACCCAGAGTAAAACCAGCGAACTGGATGAACGCGTAATAGACACCGAGCGAACCACCGGCGACCGAGCCAGAACCGCTCGTCCCCGTCGCTGCCCCGGTATATGTCGTCGCGCCGTTGACGGCAGTTGTGCCGGCCCCCGTATAGCCACCCGAGGTCCAGGTGAAGGTTGCATCGAAGAATGTGCGGACCACGCCATACTCGGTCGCGGTGCGCGTATCGATGTTCAGATCCTCACGGGAACGCGCCGTGTAGTAGTTGCTCAGGCGATTTTTCGCGCCTGCCACACTGCCGTTCGCAGTGTCATAGACGCCATTCGTACCCAGGGCGACCTCGGCCCGGAGGTAGCCACCAAGCTTGATGCAAGTGTCAGTACCGGGAATGTAGTAGAAGCCGGCGCCATACAGCGAGCAGATCTTCACGTATTCAATTGCCTTAGCCTTGACCGGCAAATCCGCAGCCTGCGCTCCGCCTACAGCGATCAGACCCGCCGCCGAACCGAGCAATAGGCTCTTCACCATCTTCATAAGAGTTCTCCGAATTGTTTTCGCCTCAAAGGCAGTTTCTCAACCGATACGGAAGAGACCAACCACCTTTGCCCCCAATCATTGTCGACCTGCAGGGCCCTCCTCGAACGCCAACTGATAGAGTGAACCAGCGGACGTCGCGGTGCGGATCATTCCGCCGCTCGCACATTGATGTTGACAGATTGCGTTCACAATCGGCGCGCAAACATTGTACGCATCGGACCAACACGCGCGCGCCCTTAGCAACCGTGTTTTAGGCGCGTCACAACAGTACGCTTCGCACCATTCCTTTCTTTGGGAGTGCGTTTCGTACGTTGATCAAGCGAACTGACCAGGGCCAACCGCCTGGGAATTTTCACGCGCACACAGCGAGCTGCGCAGGTCCATCCCGACTTACGAATGCGCCGTTGAGTATCTTGGGAATGACTTCGGAGACGAATCAGACGACCAGGCAGCTTTGCTAGCTCGCCGGCGTCACAGACTCGGGCGCGGCGTAAGTGCCTGAAATGAGTCGGTAACAGCTACATGCCTTTTGCGCGAGGCACTTGCGCGCCTCGATCTGCAAAACGCCGCGCGTCTTGCGAATCAATTGCTGTTCTTCAAACCGGTTCAGCGTCTCCGTTATCCCAGCACGGCGCAGCCCCAGAACTGATGAAAGGTAGTCATGAGTAACGGGAAGGACATCGGCGCCAACAGCATCACTGGCCAAACAGAGCCAGGATGCGAGGCGCTTTTCACGAGCGTGCCGAACGCCGCATAGGCCTGACTGAGCACAGTGCAAGCTCAGAGCTTGAACGTATCGAAACAGACGTTCTCTGATATCGGGGTTCTCGTTCATGATCCGACGCAGATCCTCGACGCGGATCCTGTGCGCGTTTCCAGGAATGAGTACAACGGACTGATGAGTCGGCAGATGTCCTCCTAGCAGGTACGACGCGCCGACTGCGCCCTGATATCCGATGACTGCCGTTTCGAGGATGCTTCCCGCCGCAACTATTCTCAGCGATATAAGACCCGACTCTACAAAATAGACGTGATCAAGATGCCTCTTTGGCTCCTGCAGAACCATACGCTCTCTCAGGACGATAGGTTCTAGGAACTCCCCTATTGCCGCGAGGTCTTGCAGAGAAAGACTCCCCAATATCGTATTCTTGACAAAGAACCGGGTATTCGCACGCACGGTATAGGGCTTATAATGCACTGGCTGCCCCCCGTACGCGCACTCCGTTAAGGGACTCCCAAGCTTCGACGAGCGGCTCAGTAATCTCCGGCGAGACTTCCAATTCGTCCCTGGTCGTAACTGATCTCTCCACCTGATGAGGATCGAAGGCGGAAAGTATTTTGAATGGTCGTACGAAGCATCCGGCGGAAGTTCTGGCGCTCACGTTCATCTCCTGAGTGCCTCGATCAAGGCATCGAAGCGCACCTGGCAGTATTCAGTTTGCAGCGGATTACTCTTTCGGCTTTGGACACACGTCTTGTCGATCGTTGCACCCGAGACCTTGAGATTGCTCGAAGAAACGAATTAGGGTGGATGTCGCTGCTTACGCGGCTCACAGCGATGGTGAGACACGCGCTCAGAGTCCGCTAGCTAGAGAAACCTTTGAACCTCTCGCTCGGTTACACGATCTCCAACTGAAGGCTTGTGATCGAATCCTGGTAATTGTGGGTGAACCTTGAAGCCAATACCAATTTCGGACTGATCGACACCAGATCGGAAACGATACACGCCGGCCGTGTTAACGAAACACTCGCGGCTAGTTCAAGCCAATTGCGAGCAGATCGGTGTGGTGCCACCGGAACAGAAAAAAGCCGCCCCTGACGGGGCGGCCAGTGATGTCCGTCGCGGGAGGAAAAATACGACGAACAACGCCAAACGGCTATAAGAAGCGACTTGAATCCAAGCAGCTCTATTTGAGCTGACACGCCTCGATGAGAGATACATAAAGCGACAGTTCAGACGCTCAATCGTCCGCCGAGCCGCTGGAGAGGTAAGGGTAGCGATAGTCTTTCTGCGGGACGAACGCTTCCTTGATACTTCGTGGCGACGCCCACCGAATCAGATTCCAGATCGACCCAGCTTTGTCGTTGGTGCCTGACATTCTTGCTCCGCCGAATGGCTGTTGGCCAACGATCGCACCGGTTGGCTTGTCATTGATATAGAAGTTTCCGGCGGAAGAGCGCAGACCATGCAATGCGCGACCGATGATGCGACGATCAGTCGAAAATATCGCGCCTGTGAGGCCGTAAGTACCCGATTGATCTATCTTCTCCAGAACAGATTCAAACTCGCTGTCGCGATAGACGTAGGCCGCGACGATTGGTCCGAAAAACTCCTCACGAAGCACTCGCGATTCCAGATCGTCCGTTTCGATCAGGGTCGGTGCAACAAAGTAGCCGGTCTTGTCATCACCACGTCCTCCGGTGAGGATTTTCGCGTTGGAGGATTTTACTTCCTCGAAAATCCGCATGTGCTTGCGCCATGCCCTTTCATCGATAACGGCGCCCATAAAGTTGCCGAAGTCGGCGACATCGCCCACTTTGATGGTCGCAATTTCATCACACAAGACCGTCTTTAGTGACGGCCACAAGGAGGCGGGTATGAAGATCCGAGATGCCGCAGAACACTTCTGCCCCTGATATTCATATCCGCCGCGGATGATTGCTGTAGCCAATGCGGCAACGTCAGCGCTCCCGTGAGCCAGAATGAAGTTCTTTCCCCCAGTCTCCCCCACCAGCCTCGGATAATTATGATACCGGTCGACATTCGATCCAACCGTGCGGACAATCGAATTGAAGACCTGTGTTGATCCGGTGAAGTGAACACCGGCGAGGCGACGATCGGCCAGTGCGATCTCGGCGACTTCCGCACCGTCTCCATAAACGAGATTGATGACGCCATTTGGAAGCCCCGCCTCCTTGAGGAGCTGCATGATGAGTTGCGCAGAATACTTTGCAGTTGCTGCCGGCTTCCAGACAACCGTATTGCCCATCAATGCCGGCGCGGTCGGCAAATTACCGGCGATCGCGGTGAAGTTGAAAGGCGTGATCGCAAGCACAAAACCTTCCAGCGGCCTGTAATCGCTGCGATTCCAAACGCCGGGAGCCGAAATCGGCTGGTCCTCGTAAAGGCGTCTCATGAACTCGACGTTGAACCGCCAGAAATCAATTAGTTCTGCTGCAGAATCGATCTCCGCCTGGTGAACTGTCTTGGACTGACCGAGCATGGTCGCAGCATTCAGACGGTCGCGCCATGAGCTCGACAGCATCTCGGCAGCTTTCAAGAAGATTGCCGCCCGGTCTGTCCAAGGCCATTTCGACCAGTCGTGCCATGCCCGGGCGGCAGCATCTATGGCAGCGTTCACCTCGCTCTTGGAGGCCAGATGGGCATCACCGAGAACATGACCGTGCCGATGAGGCATCACAGCCGCCTCACAACGGCCCGTCCGTTGGTCAGCACCATTGATAATAAGCGGCAGGTCGACACGCTCCCTGCTCATTTGCGCCAACGCAGCCTTTAGTGCCGATCGCTCCGGGCTGTTTGGAGCATAGTCGTGCACAGGCTCGTTGCGTGGAAGTGGCGAACGCACGTTAGCGGCTTCAGCAACCGAATTCATGGACGGAACCGTGTTAAGCAGAAAGATGGGTGGAGTGAAGTTCGCAGCCGGACTCGCGAGCCAAGTCCCGCGACGGCTTGGATTTCACCGTGCATTGAATGCCTCCATCCGTTGTCCCGCGGGCGACCCCGGTGAGGCCAATACCAATTTCGGAGCGATCTATACCAACCTGGAATTATTTGTACCCGCTGGCCAAGCAAAAGAATCCGGTGCGCTGCTGCGCGACAAATCGAAGGCGATGAACAGGGATCAAACGTGGCTTAGCTGTGGAGCCTCAAGATGTTGTCCTCGGTCAGACCAAGGCGGCTGATCGGCGGCTGTGATTTTATACCACCATGCGGCCGGTGCCGGTTGTATCGGTCCAGCCAGATCGGCAGCTCTTGGGCGCGGCGATCGGAGGTTGGATACGCTTTGGCATAAGCCCATTCGCGCCCGGGGTTTTGCCAAAATTGCATTGCCATATCGGCGCAACTCAGGAAGAGATCGACTTTCAACTTCAAGGGAAGACTATGTTGAAGAATATTGGACTGCTTTCGTTTGTTCTCCTTTGCTCAATATCCGTTGCCCATGCCAGAGGCGGACACGGAGGCGGCGGGCGCGTCTCCTATGGGGGTGGTCATCATACATCTAGCCATGGGGGCCACTATTCGGGTGGCGTGGAATCCTCTCACAAAGGCGGCAGCTATCGAAACGTGACCACAGGCAATCGTTACGGAACGCACCAGTAAGAACATTGGGTCAAGGAAGACGTGACAACGCGCCGAGCGATAGGCCCGCGCGTTGATTTTGGTTGGAGACGTTCTTCATGCAGACTTGGATCTTTCAGGCAATCGAGACGAGTACGACATTGACGCCTAGCTAGCATCGCGACCTGCGCAAATCGTTTGGCTTCACCCGTTACGGCACAGAGATCGGTGTAGGTGGCCGCGTCTTCTTGTGGCGCAACCAAGGCTCGCAGAATGCTATACCGGGCATTGTCGCTGAGGCGATTGTCACCTCCCCTCCAGAACTGCGAGGGGGAGACCCTGAAGGCGTTAAGTTCTGGGAGAACAAGGTCCCGCACGAACGCCTCCCGGGTGCGCGCGGCTATGCGGCTGTTGAAGATTGAACTAGGAGGGAAGTCCTTCCGGCGCGATTGGTGTCTGGAAGATCCTATGCTCCGAGACCTTCCTAACCTGAAGATGCAAGCCGCTAAGAATTATCGGCTTACGCCGGATCACGCTGCCCGACTATTCCGCGTCGATCACGAATCCCGTAGTCGCAAACTGCACCAGCTTTTTCGGTCGCCCATTTGCGAAAGAGTGCCGCCTGAGCAAACGACACCCCGTATCCGGCCGATATCACCATATCGAGGCTGTAAAGGGCCGCCGGTCGCCCTGTGGAGTTTGCGCTTTTTGCAAAGAAGTCTCCTCGGAGAGCTCCCCCTCTTCGAGTATGTTATTGATACGTCGAGATATTGTTGAGACTTCACGGCCAAAAAGCTCGGCGATCTGGCTCTGCGTCATCCACAGATTATCGCGGTCGGGACGCGAATACCCTCTCGGTTCCATAAATGAGCAGGCGATCGCCTGTGGGGGCATCTTCGACCAAGCTGACGGGGTCTGCGGGAGGCGGGGTCATCGGCTGCGATTGTACCACGCAAGGGCTTCGGACACCTCCGCGCTAATATTCCGTCAGCGACCTATCCAACGATGCCTTTAATTTACTTCAAGTCCTCAACGGCACCATTACCCTTCTCGGCCGACCCGTCGGCGCAGAACGGCGCCAGCCCGCCATCATGCGCCGGGCTTCCCCAGCCTGTCGCCGCGGCGATGGGCTATCTCCACCGTGTCGGACACGCTGTGCGCCAGAACCATCTCGGGCATCTCATTGGGGTGGCCGGTCTGCTCAGTGCCCCAACGTCGATCGGAGGTCCTGAGCACCATCCACCGCCGCCGGCCCAGACCCGGGCGTTGTTCATGCGATCAATCACCGCCGCCAGAGCGGACCGCGCAGGTGGACTCACCGAGCCGCCGTGCGCCTCTCGTCCGTGCAAGGCCAACGGCCAGCGGATAGAAGCGCAAATGAGCCAGTTTCGGGATGGATCGGGCTTCGCGTTCATACAACGGGTCATGTCTCGTTCCTGAGTTCGAATCCTGGACACGCGCGCAGCTAATTTGGCCCTCACGACCGATGTAACGACCGGTTGGCAGCGTTTGCAAAAGTCCGCACGGCGGCGCCTTACGATCGTGATGCGCCACGAGGCCATGCCCGGCGAAATTCCCGTCAACCCGGCCTCGATCAATCCCCGGACAACCACGCAATTCAGATCGCCGCTCCGGTCCGGGGCTCCAATCCTGCCTCGCTCCGCTCCGAATATAACTTCGGCCGTTAAACGGACCAGGAGGGACGTTCAATGGACCCCGGTGGGACTGGCAGCTCCGGCCTCATTCTCTTTGTCCGTCGAAGTCATTAGAGCCTGGTCTTTCGAAGACGTCAGGGGTTGTCGCGATCGCTTTTGATTTGCATTGCTTGCAATACTTGCAGGCACTGCGGAGGCAAGCCCCTTCGGAAAGAACAGGAGCACGACGATCATGGCCAGAGCAACCAGCATGAAGCGGCCTTCGGCGAAGTTGTTGATGCTGGCGAGCCCTTCCGAGATGAAGGTCAGCAAGAGCGCAGCAAATAGCGGCCCGTAGATACTGGAGGTGCCCCCGAGCAGTACCATGCTCAAGATGAGCGACACGGTCGAGAAGTCGAAGACCTCCGGCGAGGCAACGCGCAGATAGATGACGTAGAATCCACCCGCCAGCCCGGTGAAGAATGCACTTGCCACGAGGGCTTTCAGGCGCTGCCACGCAATCGGAATACCGCGGGAGACTGCGTAATCGTCGTTGTCGCGCATGGCCCTGATCGAGAGGCCGAAATCGGAGCGGACCAGCCAGCGCAGACAAATGGTCGTGGTGACAAGCAGAGCAAAGGCGACATAGTAGTAGCCGAGCTTGTGGTCGCGCAGGAAATTGTAGCCCGGCAGCGATATTGTCGGCACGCGCACCATGCCTTGCGTTCCTCCGGTCAGATTTGACTGATTGATCACAAGTTGCATTACAAGCTGGCTGAAAGCGAACGTGACCAGCACCACATAGACGCCCTGCAGTCGTACGACGGGGAGAGCGACGATGGCAGCGGCAGCGGACGCGGCAAACCCGCCGAAGAGCATCGCAACCCATGGATCAATCCCGAGAAGCTTTGCGGTCAGTCCCGTCGCGTAAACACCGACGCCGAAAAACGCGACATGGGCAAAATTGAAGATGCCGGCATAGCCAAGGCTGAGATCCCAGCTCGCTGCGACAATCCCGTAGACGAAGGAGATGATGAAAAGATGCCGCAGATAGCTGTCCTGGACGAAGATCGGCACAAGGAGCCCTGCCATCAGCAGGACGCCAATCAGCCACGTCTTGCTGTTGCGGATCCTGGCATTGTGGAGGCCTATCATCAGCGCACCACCTTTCCGAGGAGCCCCTGGGGCCGGACGAGCAGCACAAGGATGAGCAGGAGAAAGATCATTGAGGGTGCCCAGTAGATGCCTACGAAAAACACAAGGGCCGCCTCGAGGATACCCATCAGATAGGCGGCGAGAATCGTGCCGCCCAAGGAGCCAAGCCCGCCGAAGATCACGATGATCAATGCCTTGACGAGCGGCTCGGAGCCGAACTCCGGCGTGAGCAGGCGGATCGAGCCAAGAAGCACGCCCGTGAGCCCCGCGAGGACTGCCGAGAGGGCGAAGGTAATGATAAAAAGACGAGAGACGTCGATGCCGATCAGCCTCGCGGCGTCCGGGTTCTGGCCAACTGCTCGTATTCCGCGTCCTGTTCGCGAACGATCGAGGAAAAGCCAAAGCGCACCAAGCAACAACGGCGCCACGACAACGATGAGCGCCTCTTGCGCGGAAATCGTCGTTTGCCAGATTTGAACGTTGCCGGTTGCGACCGGAGATAGCTGCTTGAGCCTTGCTCCCCAGATCAGCTGGATCCCCTTCTGCATGAATATCATTGCGGCAAGGGTCGTCATGACAGTGATGAGCAGGATATCGCGATGGTCGTAGAAGGGCCGAACAATGACCCGCTCAATCAGAATGCCTACTGCGATCATGACCGCTGCTGAAATGGCGATTGCTACACCCAATCCGAAATTGAGCCCGGCCGCGTCCGATACGGTCCAGGCGATGTAGGCGCCGAGTGTCATCAGCACACCATGAGCGAAATTGAAGATGCCAAGCGTGGTCCATACCAGGGAAAGTCCGCTCGCCATCAAGGCATAGCCCGAGCCGAGCACGATACCGCTGACGAGAATTGCGCTGAGGATGTCGCTCGTGATCATGCGCCCTCCGATCCGAAATACATGTCCATGATTTCCTGATGGTCGACCTCTCCGCTCCGGTTGATTTCCCGACTGATTTCGCCGTGGTCGACAAGGTACATGCGGTCGACCAGGGACAGGATAAATGCGATATCCTGTTCGACGAGAAGAAGCGGAATGCCCCGCGCCGATATTTCCGAGATTGCCCCGGCAAGCTCGTCCTTGAGCTTCGGAGACAACCCGAGCGTCGGCTCGTCCAGCATCAGCATGCGAGGCGCGCACATCAGCCCTGCGCCGATCGATAGCATCTGGCGCTCGCCACCTGACAACGTCTTGCATTGTTGCCGGCGGCGCTCGGCAAGCCGGGGAAACAGGTTGAGCACATAATCGAGGTTTGTCTTCAGCTCCTTACGCGCGCGGGGCGTGAAGGCCGCAAGCTGGAGCGTCTCCATGATCTGCATGTCGGGAAAGAGGCGATTGGCCTGGGGCACGTGTATCAAGCCGCGGGCAACGATCTTCTGGGGCTCGAGCTGGTCGATCGGCTCGCCCATGAAGCGGACCTCTCCTGCCCGCGGACGGATCACCCGAGAAATCGTGTTGAGAAGCGTTGTCTTGCCGTGGCCGTTGGGTCCAAAGAGCCCGACGCGCTCCTGCGGCCCGACGTGGAGGCTCATGCCGAGCAGCACATCGCAGGCATCGTAACCGGCGCGCAAGCCGGCGATTTCAAGCGCGTTTGTAGTATTGCTCAAAGTCTCGCCTCCCGTTTGCCGAGATAGGCTTCGACGACCTCCGGGCTGCGTACCACCTCTGCCGGACTTCCCGAGGCGATGATGGCGCCGTGATTGAGGATCATCAGGCGTTCGGACACGTTCAGGAGAAGCGGCAGGACGTGTTCGATGAGCACGACCGTGATGCCGCGTCGGTGCACGCTAAATATCAGGTCGGAGAGGCCAGATATTTCGGGCCTGGTGAGGCCGGCGGCAGGCTCATCGAGGAGGAGCACCTTAGGTCGCCCCGCGATTGCAGAGGCAATCATCAACTGCTTGCGCTCGAAGACCGAGAGGTCGGAGGCGGCTTTCGACCGTCGGTCAACCGCCAGCGATACGTCGTCCAGCGCCTGTTCGGCGGCCTCCCTTGCTTCCATCGAGGTCATCCGGGCGCAATAAGCGGCACTTGCATAAACATTCTCTCGCGCGCTCAGCGTTGCAAACTCTGCATCTTTCTGAAAGGTGCGAAGGATGCCGGCGCGGCTGATCTGGTGCGGGCTCAGCCGATGGATCGGCTTGCCGGAAAGGAGCACCTCGCCTTCGCTTGGGGGAAATGGAATCCCGGTGATGACGTTGAAGAGAGTGCTCTTGCCGCTGCCGTTCGGGCCGGCAATGCCGAAGATCTCACCCTTGCGAATCGAGAACGAGACATTGTCGATAGCGACCAAGGCACCGAAGCGTCTGCTCACCTGACGTATCTCAAGCAGCGGCTTGTCATCACTGAGGTCTGGCATCGTGTGCTCTTCGCTCGTCGCGGAAAAAGGGATCAACGACTACGCGGCGATGCCGCGCGGCCGCAAAGGTGCCGGTCGGGCTATTGTCGCATCCATGGAGGCATACGGAACTCTCCGTCCGCATACTGCCTCGGGTAAAACAGAACCCGTTTGCCGTCCCAAATCTGGAAGAACTGAATTGGAATTGAATTGTCGCCCTGGTCCGCAAGATGCGTCTTCGGATCAAAGGAGAGCTTGCCACTGACGATCTGTTTGCGGGTATCGCCAATGGCCTTGCCGATAGCGAGCCGTTTGGCCGGATCTCCCACCCTGGCGAGGGCGTCGGCATAAACCATGACCTCCTCATAGAGCGCCGGCCCATAGGTACCCGGCTCGTGGCCATATTTGTCCTGATATTTCTTGATCACTTCGGCAGCCCGCGGGTTCGCGGGCGTATTCAGCGTGCCGCCCAGCAGGTTATAGACGACGCCCGTGGCCTGCTTGCCCGTCAACTTCAAAAATTCGGGGACCGAAGGTGCATACTGGATGAAGACGAGGCTGTCCGTCGGCTGCTCCAGGAACTGGGTCAAGAACTTCCCGGCATTGCCCGGCTGATAGTCCGTGTTGATGATGACGGCTGGATTATCCTGACGAACTTTAGCAAGAAACGTTCGCCAGTTGTCGATCTCACCGAACGGCAGAAGGTCTGCCGACGTTACGGTCCAGCCGGCATCTTCGAAACTCTTCTTCAGCCCGTTCATGATGGTCTTCGAATAGGGATTGTCCGAAGAGATCAGGGCGACCTTCGTATTCCGCAGCTTGAGCTTGCCATCTGCAAGAAGGCCCTTAACCACCGGCACCATGGCCGTATTGTATTCATCCAGGGACGGGGCCATTGACCAGACAGTCGGGAACTTGTCCGGATGGGGCGCGATGATGTCCCGCGTCTGAGCCGAATTCGCCCAGATCAGGTAGGGCATCTCCTGCTCGGCCATGGTCTCGATTTCGAAATTGCTGCCGCTGGCGTAGCCGGTGAGGATGGCGTTCAGGTCACGATCACCCGCCAGGCGTTCGATCGCACTGGTCACGGCATCGGCGGACTGGTTCTGGGTGTCGCCTACGACAACCTGCAGCCTGTAGCCTGCTACCCCGCCAGCTGCATTGAGTTCGTCAACGGCGAGCCTGGCGCCGTCGATCATTTCGTTTCCATCCGCAGCTGAGTTACCGGTCAGCGGCGCGAGGACACCGATCTTGGCGATTCTATCAGCTGAATGGGCAGGCGCCGCCGCGGCGAGCGCAGCGAGGACCAGACTGGTCCAAAGACTAGCAAAGTTCATGGTAGCACTCCTCTTTCACTGCACTGGTTCACTGCATTTGCGATCAATCACTTGATTCCACACCAATCGATGATTCCGGCGGCTAGCGTTTTGGTTGTCTCCTCCAGCGAAACAATGTCCACGTACTCGTCGGCGCCGTGGAAACCATCGCCCGTTGCTCCGCAGATGACAGCATCAACTCCCGCGCCGGCGTAGTGCGCGGCATCGACGACGGCAATCATTCCCGAGATCTTCGGCTTGCCGCCAAGTTGGGTTCGACGCTGCAAGAGCGATTGCACGAGCGGGTGATCTGGCGCGGTATCCATAGGCGGGAAATGCAGGCCACCGAGCTCCCACTGGACCTTGATCGGATTCTTCTGCAACCAGAGATCCTGCTGACAGAAGTGATGCACGAAGGCTTCGAACTCGGACCGGATCTCTTCCTTCGTCTGGTTGGGCAAGAATTTGTAGTCGAGGTCGATGACCGCCACATCCGGAATGATGGCGGGATTCGTCATGATGAGCGGCAAACCGTCCGGCCCAAGCCCGGCGCCAGCACGCATTGCTCCGACATTGATCGTATTCATGCCGGGCGGCAGCAATGGATGCTGACGAGCGCGGCACCTCGAATATTCGAAATTCCTGAGGGCTTCCAGAAAACGACCTGCGATATCGATCGCATTCACAGCTGGCCGCAGCCGCTCAGGTGCGTCGCGCTGCGGCCAGATCTCGTTGTAGCGCCACGCCGAATGGCCTTGGCGGCCCGTGATGGTGATGCGTATCCATTCCAGACCGCCTTCGCAGATCTGGATATCGCCCATCGTCAGTTCGGTGATGATCGCCGCCTTGGCAAGATAGCCGCGCTTGACAGCGTCTATCGCACCAAAGCCGCCAGCTTCTTCATCGACCACCGAATGGAGAGCGACACGTCCCTCAAGTTCGATACCTGCCGCCCTGATGCCGCGGATGGCAGCAATGGCAGCTGCGACGCCGCTCTTCATGTCGATGGCACCACGCCCGTAAAGCCTGCCATGCTTGATCTCACCCCCGAAGGGATCAACCGTCCAGGTGCCGGCCTCGCCGACAGGCACCACATCGATATGGCCGCACAAGAGCAGGCTACGCTCTTCCGAGCCAGCGAGCTGACCGATGACGTTTGGCCGGTCCGGAAAGACGTCCCACCGGTCAATCGACATACCAAGTGACGTCAGTTCCGATTCGATCAGGTCCTGGACGGCGCTCTCGCGGTTCTGGTCTGGATCATTGACGAACTTCGGATTGACTGAAGGAATCCGGACAAGCCTTTGAGTGAGCTCAGTCGTATAACTCCGCTCGCGGTCGATCGCGCTCCAGGCGGCCTTCACTGCAGCGTCTAGTTTGCCCATTTGAAATTCTCCCTAACTCTTGCATAGACTATCGCTTAGCAATGGCAGCCGGTCTCGTTGGTCTGCGTGTCTGGCGGGCCACGCGGAAATGCCGCTTGGCCGCAACGCTATTGCTTCATCCAGAGCGGCATGCGGAATTCGCCATCAGAATGCTACTTCGGAGAAGACAGGACCCGCTTGCCGTCACCGACCTGCTAGAACCGAATGTGCGGGAGCTATTGGTCGGCTGCTCGATAAACCGGGTCAGAGACTTCGCCGCGTGGCCGGCCCTTGGGGCAGTATTTATGACCACTGCCTGGTTATCCAGGCGGACCTTGATGAGGAACGTTCGCCAGTCGCTGATTTCGCCGGTCGGCAGAACGTCGGCAGATGTGGCTGTCCGGCCGTCTTCCTCGAAGCTCTTTTTCAATCCATTGATGATCGACTTCGAGTAAGGATTGTCGGTGGAGATCAGAGCGACCTGCTTGTTTTGCAGCTTCGACTTGCCGCTCTTTTCCAGACTGTGCAGCACTGGAATCATCGCCGTCTTGTAGGCGTCATAGGAAGTGTTGGACGACCAGATGGTCGGGAACTTGTCCGGATGGGGCGCAATGATCGTGCGCGTCGAATCCATGCTGGTGTAGAGCAGGTACGGCATATCCCGCTCGGCCATCAACTTGATCTGAAAAATGCTATAGTCCGCATATCCGTTTATGACGGCATTGAGGTCCGGGTCGTTCGTCAGGCGCTGGACGGCGCAGGTTACCGGCTCCCGTGACATGTTCTGCCTGTCGCCCAGGACGACCTGAGGCTTGTAGCCGGCAACGCCCCCGGCTGCATCGCTTTCGTCGACGGCGAGCCTGGCGCCATCCACCATTCCGAGGCCGTCGCCGGCGCTGGCGCCAGCGAGCGGCGCAATCACCCCGATCTTCTCGGCAGCATGGGCTGGGTTGGTCGCAATCAGAGCGGCAAACCCCAGACGCACCCAAAGACCAGAAAATTGAATGACCACAGTCGTATTTCCCTCTCCTTGATGGTATCTGCTGAACCTCTTTGAGCGGGAGCAATCGATGATCGCGGCCGCCGCGTTTTGGTTCAGGCGGCCGCACCTGAGCCGCAAAGACTGGCGATTGACTCGCTCTTGTTCACTTATCCCGCGCACCTTCCGATCTCGCCGAGCAGCGCGTCTGTGCCGACTTGGCGACAATACCCCTTGAGCGCTCGCAGAGTGTTGTCGTGACGGTCCTGGCTATATGTGGCGCAGGCATCTGGCACGAGCGTCACGAGGTAGCCGAGATCGCAGGCGTCACGCACCGCAGATTCCACGCATTGGTCCGTGACAAGTCCAGCCAACACCAGCTGCTTTACGCCGAGATTGCGCAGCAGGTAATCGACGTGGGTGGACACAAAGACACTCGAGGACGATTTCGGCAGCACGATTTCATCGTCGCCGGGCGCAATCTCGTCGATAACCTTCCCGTCCCACGAGCCCTTTGGGACATTGAAGCCGCTGATCTTGTAATCGAGGCTGCGATCGCGACCATTCTTGGTAAGACTCTCGATCGTGGTGTAAAGAACTTCTATGCCTGCGCTACGAAACGCCCCCTGCAGCCGCTGCATGTTGGGGATTGCAAGGTTCTTCAAGCGATCGAAATAGTAGCCGTACTTGTCGGCAAACTCGGCGTCTGACACATCCTTGAACTCGCCGCCATCGCGTCGCGCGCAAAAGTTCTGCACGTCGATGAACAACAGCGCCGACACGTTCGGATTGAGCGGCACCTCGCGTGTCGTGGGGAAATCAATCGTTGACATGATCTTTCTCTCGCGCATCGATCAGCCCCTGGGCGATCAAGCTCGCCCATCGGTGCTGTCCCTCGGGATCGCCAATCAAATCGTTACGAATTTCAAGCAGGAGGTGCAGCAGGCCGCGCCCCTCCCCATGCACTGGGATCGTGTAGTCGCCCTGATCGTCGACGACATACGGCTCGTTGTGCGCACAGATCGTCCCCGGGTTGCGCTCCTGAAAGGAGCCGAGGAAACGCCCGGCAAAGCGACGGTCACGGTTGGAGAGCACACCGAGTTGCCAGGGGCGTCCGGGCCCTCCTGCCAGCCGTCGCGTAAAACTGTGCACCGCGACCAGGACCGCCCGCGAGCCGGCCATCGCGCGACCATCTAGAAAAAGCGCCACTTCCCGATGGAATGGCTCGTGAATCTCCGCATAACGCTGCCGGCGCTCATGTTCCGCAAGATTCAGATTGCCCGGGACAACTGTCCCATCGCTCACCTCCGGAATGCAGTCGGGCGCGTTAAACGGACGATTGCAGTCGACCACCAGCCGACTATAGCGCTGCAGGAAAAGCGGAGCATCGAGTAGATCCGCAAGTCGACGGGCCACACCTTCGGCGCCGATATCGTAGGCAATGTGCCCAAGCGTTTCGGCCGCGCGCAGACCAAGGTTGTCGAGCCGCCCTGGAACAGCGGTCCCGGCGTGCTCGCAAACCAGCACAAAGTCGGCACGCCCGCTGGCATTTACCAGTTCAACCGGGCGCGGGTCTAACGGCGAAAGCACATTTGGCACGGTTTCTGGGTCCTGCAACACGTCACCCGAAGCTGGTAATGGCACACATCGCCATACCGAGTTCCCCAAAAGAACGAAATTCGTACATCAAAGTCAATTATTTTATTCGGTTTGACATATTTTTTTCATAGGCCTATTGCCGGAACGCGGCTTTTTCCGAGCCGGATTGCTCAGGTTAGGTTGCGTGACACGGCAAGAGACAACAGGGCGCGCTGCGCCAGCAAACCCCGCAACCGGGCGCAGAGCCGGTCGGACCGGCGTTCGGCCGCGTCTGAACTTTCAATCAATGAAGAAGATGGCGAGCAGCGCCTCAGCACAGGCTGGCTGGTTCGACGGCACCGTCACGAAGACTTCGCCGAAAGCCGGAGGCTCGCTCGCAACTGCTCATCCCACTTACCGACTGCGCGAGAGCATCTGCCCCGGCCTGCCCACACGGAGCACGCGCGAGGCGCGAGCAGTCAGTATTTGCGCTTCTATTTTGTGCCCATCGCCGACACTGCCAGCTTCCGGGAATTGGCCAGCGCACTCGCTTCAAGACATGACCGGACGGGCGAAAGGCGCACCGGTACGCCTCAACGTACCGGCTGGTCCACGGGTAGGACTGAAGAACATGACCGACGCACCGTGGAGCCGTCCTTGGAAACACGACGAGGAGCACAGCAGAAGGACGCGTATCGCCCGAAGCTCAGGTCAGCAGGCTTTCTCAGATCGGGACGGAGGACAAGTAATGCTGAAAAAGGCAAAAACTTTCGACGAGGTTCGAAATGGGTATCGGTGGAATATCCCCGATTACTACAATATCGGTGCCGACATATGCGACAGGTGGGCCGATAAAGAGCCTGGTCGATTGGCGATCATCGACGTAGAGCCTGGAAAATCCACTCGCGAATACAGCTTCGCCGACTTGAAGGCAATGTCCAACCGGCTGGCCAACGCCTTGAGCGCGCGCGGCATTGGCCGGCGTGCCGGCGAGATGGGCGACCGGGTTGGTGTTATGCTGCCTCAGCGCTTCGAGACAGCAGTGGCGCATGTTGCGCTCGCAAAACTCGCATGCATCTCGATCCCGCTATTTACACTGTTTGGACCCGATGCCCTTCTACATCGCCTGGCAGACTCCGGCGCAAGAGCAATCGTAACGGACGCCTCAGGCGTCGAGCGAATAAAGCCTCTTCTTCAACAGCTCACCGCATTGGAGCTGATCATCTGCGTCGACGGCGCGATTGGACCGGCCAGAAGTTTCGCTGCACTTTGCGCGGCAGAATCACCTGCCTTCGAACCTGCATCGACGCTCGCGGATGATCCAGCAATTCTAATCTACACGTCAGGCACCACGGGGAACCCTAAAGGCGCCCTTCACGCCCACAGGGTTCTGTTGGGACATCTTCCGGGGGTCGAATTGAGCCACGAATTTCTCCCTCAGGCCGGAGATCGTTTCTGGACTCCTGCAGACTGGGCATGGATTGGCGGTCTACTCGATGTGCTCATGCCGGCGCTTCATCATGGCATCCCGGTTGTCGCCTGCCGGTTTGCTAAATTCACCGCAGAGGCGGCTTTCGACCTGATCAAAACCTGCCGAATACGCAACGCCTTTCTGCCTCCCACGGCTTTGAAGATGATGAAGCTCTTGCCCCAGACCGAAACGCCTGAGGTGCGCCTTCGCTCGGTGGTAAGCGGCGGCGAACCGCTAGGTGCAGAATTGATCGAATGGGGGCGCACGACGCTAGGGGTTACGATCAATGAATTTTATGGCCAGACCGAGTGCAACATGGTGGTTTCTTCCTGTGCAGCGCTAGAGCCCCCCTTGCCGGGGACAATGGGCCGGCCCGTGCCCGGCCATGTTGTTGATGTAATCGATGCCGCGACCGGGATTCGCCAACCTGAGGAGACGGAAGGCGCCCTTGCGGTATTATGCCCCGATCCCGTGATGTTCCTAGGCTATTGGCAAAATTTCGAAGCGACCCGCGAAAAATTCGTAGAAGGGCCGGATGGGAATTGGCTTCTCACGGGTGACCAGGGGGTACGCGATGCTGAGGGACGGCTTCGCTTTGTCGGACGCAATGATGATGTCATTGGCTCCGCCGGCTACAGGATTGGCCCTGCAGAAGTGGAGGATTGCCTGCTTGCGCACCAAGCTGTCCGTATTGCCGGGGTTGTCGCCAAGCCGGATCCGCTCCGGGGTGGGGTCGTTGCCGCATATGTCGTGCTTAAAGATGGATATGTTGGATCAGATGCATTGGCCGACGACATTGCAAGTTTCGTCAAGTCACGCCTGGCAGCGCACGAATATCCGCGTGTGGTACGATTTATTGATGAGATGCCCTTAACAACCACGGGCAAAATTATTCGTGGCGCTCTGCGCAAGATGGCGCAGGATGAGGCTGCAGCAGAGCATGTCGCAGCGAATCCATGAGAGCCGCAGAGCGATTCCTCTGCTCAAAATGGCCCCAATTGCGAGAATTACTTTCGAAAGCGAGCCTTAATAAGCGGGGGACATAATCCGGGCGAATTAAAGCAGGCCCTGAGCTCGAACGTAATGGCCGTCGCCCCAAGATGACCTAGGTTCTTTCAAACCTTCGCAATCGCATGGAATGACAAGCTTCTCAAATCCACCGCATCATCGGCGCGTCCACATTCTCACTTTCCCTCGAAAACGGGGATGGATCTGACGCAGGGAGCTGTGCACAACCTGACGAAGGAAACGTTCCGCGCCCAACCGGCGTGATGCTCGGCCTGCGCCCTAAAAGGGTGAAGCGGCACCGGATCGGACAAAAATTTCATCGCTGCTCAGTGATGCAGGTTAGATGAGGACCGAAATGATGGCCAGTACGGGTCCAATCCTTTGCGATAGCCGGAATAGCGCGAGCGCCGCAATCCCTAACGTCTTGTTCAGGTGGGCCCAGGAGGAGACCGCCGACCGGGCTGGTCGTCAAAAAACTAAATTGCCATCGCGTGTCGCTCTAGCCACAAATGGCGAAACGCTGACGGGGATCAGTGATGAAGCTGTCGCGGAGCCATCAGTATAGGCTCGTCCGCGCGAACTGAGGCCTAAACTGACAATCGCGGCGACAATCTTCCATCGTTAGCTGATGGTGCAAGCCTTAACAGGACGATGCGGTCGGCACCGGGCCGCTTCTCTCGACGACAAGACACAGCAACGCCGGCAGGGGTCATGGGCCCGGCTGGACTCCGGCGAGGTGATCAATGTCACGAGGCGTTGCATGCCCCTGATACGACGAACACGGCATCGAAAGATGCCTCGGCCAGTGGCACGTGCTGTGCAGTGCATTTGTTGCCTGGGACTTTCAGTGTCCCGATTCAGGAACAAAGCGTGGACGTGTTTTCCTGACGAATGTCGTCTTTGCTCGGGACATCGGGGGCGATTTCGCAACAGGTCAAGGTAGGAGGAACTATTGAGCCACGAATTAGCTCCGCAACAGTCCCGGTTCTTTGTTCGAATGGGGACCACCGGCTGGATGGTTTATGATCGAGAACGCAAGGGGCCGGCACTGTTAAAGGATCACAGCTTGGCCGAGAAGCTGTCCAAGGAACAGGCCGAACAAATAAAGCAGGCACTTGTTGATGGTTCGATTGACTGATCAACATGATCCCTTGAGGTGAGCCTTCGATTCGGAAAATGAAAGTCTACCCTAGGGATCGTCTTCAGATCGACCGCCATAATGGTTATGGCTAAAGAGCCCGGGCGGTTGTTATCCTGCCTTGAAGCGCGCGTTGCATGCGGATAGCAATCAACGACTTCATCTTTAGCGTCGTGGGTTGAAATCATCGCGCCAGAAGGAGGCCTTGAACGCAGCTTGCAGAGTGTCTGCCGACAAAGGCGCAATCCAGGGCAGTCGCCCTAACCAACGCACCCGTCCAATCTCGCAAATTGCTCTCACAGCATCCGAATTCTTTTCTCCAACGAAAGCGACTCCAAGAATGTCGATGTGACGCCTTCGCAGCGCCTCTATGGACAGCAGTGAACAATTGACCGCGCCCAGCGTTGTGCTCGCACAGAGCACGACAGGAAGTCGCCATCGCTCCAAGAGGTCAATGTAAAGCGAGCCGCAATTCAGCGGCTCCATTAGTGCGCCGGTACCCTCGATCACGAGCGGCTGCCCTCCGGTGTCCGGCACGTCCAGCGCATCTGTGTTGATGCGAACCTCGTCAATCTCCGCGGAGTGGAGCCAAGCTGCCGTTTGCAGTCGGTAGCGCTCAGGCACGATGCGATGCGACGGAAGATTGCCAAGCCGAGCGACGCGCTCTGTGTCCGTTTCTCCTTCGAGGCCGGCTTGTATCGGTTTCCAAAACTTCGCACCGAGGAGATTGACGAGTCCTGCGCAGAACACCGTCTTTCCGATGCCGGCGCTTGTACCGGTCACCACAATCCGCTGCTGGCTCATTGAGCTTGGCCTCTTGTCTCCCACCGCAGTGTACGCACCCCGTGCTCCACTATTTTCAGTGTCAGTTCACAAACGTGCGCCAGGCGTAAAGCCCGCCTCGCGCTTGGGAAGATCGGCGGTCTACGTTGGGCGTACGACCCAACCTTTCAGCGAGTCCAGCAAAAGGCTGCTCAGCGCGCTTTCGACCATTTTTTTCTTTCTCAACTCCAAGCAGCGCACAATCATGCAAGACGCCGATGGCGTTTGTTGCCGACGCCACTGGCCTGAAAAGGCCTGCTCCGCATGGCCACCTGATAGATTGACCATAGAAGTTTCGCGTGCGGACCATCGCGCTTCCCTGAGTTGCGTGTCATGCGTTCTGACAGGTCAAGATTGTTTTTCGGCGCACAAATACCGTCCGGATCGGACGAAGGCGTTCACGTCCCGCACGATGTATCCTAATAGACGCAGAACTGTACGTTTCGTACAGCAACGATCAGTGACTGAGTTCAATGGTACGGCGCAGTCGAGCTTCGCATCCTCAGGCCGCGCAAGGGTCCTACTTTCTGGAGCCGCGCCGCATGGCCGCGAAGGCGCTTACCGACGTGGTACAGGAGGCCTTACGTGCACGGCTTTTCGACCCACTCAGTGGACGATGAGGTGCAGGCGATGGGTATGACCGGCATCTCCAAGAGCCAGGTCTCGCGCTTGTGCGCGGAGATCGACGACAAGGTGAAGGCCTTCCTCGGCGGCCCGATCGAGGGCGACTGGCCGTATCTGTGGATCGACGCCACCTACGTGAAGGTGCGCCAGCAGG
Source organism: Bradyrhizobium sp. IAR9 (assembly GCF_013408065.1). Classification (NCBI taxonomy): domain Bacteria; kingdom Pseudomonadati; phylum Pseudomonadota; class Alphaproteobacteria; order Hyphomicrobiales; family Nitrobacteraceae; genus Bradyrhizobium; species Bradyrhizobium sp. IAR9. Next base: position 239,178 of record NZ_JACBZW010000004.1, on the reverse strand, counting down.
ACCGCATCGTCTCGGTCGCGGTGATTGTCGCGGTGGGCGTCAGCAGTGACGGCCGGCGCGAAGTGCTCGGCATGGACATTGGTCCATCCGAGGCCGAGACGTTCTGGACGGCATTCCTACGCAAGCTCGCCCGCCGCGGCCGCGCGGCGTCAAGCTGGTCGTCTCCGACGCCTAAAGGGCATCAAAGCCATCGTCGCCAAGGTGCTCAACGCCAGCTGGCAGCGCTGCCGCGTCCACTCCACGCGCAACCCGCTGGCGCATGCCGGCAAGAGCGGCCGGCGCATCGTCTCTGCCTTCGCCACCGCGTTTGACCTGGATGATGCCCAGACCGCACGAGCGCAGTGGCGAAAGGTCGCCCTCCACCTCCGTCCCAAGTGCCCAAGGTTGCCGACTTCCCCAACGAAACGGAGCCTGATGTGCTCGCCTACATAACGTTCCCGCCCCAGCATCGGACGAAGCTCAGCAGACCGCAGACTCGATCCGGAGCCGGCTTTGAAGTTCGGCATATCGCGAACGCAATTATCGCACCGGAGGTATATGTGCCGGCAGGACCAGAAAGCGTCGGCATGTCGAGCTCAACAGCGACACGTTGCCGCGCGTTCTCGTGAATCAAATCTACTGCAAGGAACTGTCGAAGACGATCGACAAGCATGTCTTCATTGATCGTCTGAAGTACGTGAAACCAGCCAACGATTTGTGAGGGCTAGATGCTTTGATTCAGTTTTGACCGGCGGCGTCATCGAACGTTCCGAGCACCGCGACGATCGACGTAGCAGCGATGTCAGCTTTCATCCTGATTTCCGCGCGGCGGAGCAAGATCCGTATGGGTTTATCGGAAAGCATGCCGGCTCATGGTCCCGCCTGAATGCGCTGGCGCACGAGCCGCCTGCGGGATCCCAACTCGCCGGTCAGCTCGCCGCCGATCTGAACGTCGGCCAACTGACTCATTTCGGACAGCTGCGCGCACACTTTGTGGCCGCTCCTGCCCCTTGTCGCGGCTCACGGTCCAGCTTGCTCGACCCGCGATTCGCGCCCCCTCATCGGCAGCATATCGTCCAGCGCCTGATCAATATCATTGCAGATGACCGATTTGCCGCCATCGCGCGCGATCGACGATTGCGCGATGCGCCGCATGAACTCCTTGATGAAGGCGGCGCTAACGCCCTCGCTCTGTCGCACGGCTTCATTGACAACAGCCTCAGTGAATGGCAGGCGTTTGCCATAGAGCCGCACCAGCTTGTCGCGGCCATGAGCATCAGGTAAAGGCACCTCGATGACCTGGTCGATCCGACCAGGCCGCGCCGCGAGCGCGCCCTCGAGCTCTTCCAGTCGGTTGGTGGTAAGTAAGAACAGGATGTCGGCGTCCTCCTTCAGCCCATCCATTTCATTGAGCAGCTTGTTGAGCAGCAGTTCTTCGCGCAAATCTCGCATCTCTTTGCGGTCGCGCGCGATCAGATCGACGTCCTCGATCACCACTAATGCCGGCTGCAACAGCCGGGCGAGGTTCATATATATACCGAGCGCACCGACCTCCTCGGCTGCCATTATTAGAGTGGTCTGATCAGCCAGGTTGGTTGCGAGGTATCGGATCGTGTGGGTCTTGCCGGTGCCGGGCGGGCCATAAAGCAAGATGCCCTTGCGTGTCGATTGGCCGAGCCGGCGCAGCGCATCGCGCATTCCTACAAAGCTCAATACATTTCCATCGAGCAGTTTGAGCACCTTTTCGGGCAGGATCACGTCCGCGCGGTCTACCCGGGGCCAACGATGCACCGTAACGCCGCTCGAACGGCCGCTGTAATTCGGATCGCTCTCGAGGGACAGGATCTTGCCGCGGTACGATCCGGCGGATTGTACCGCTCTCTCCAGTTCAACGAAGCAGTGCTGCGCGAAAGACTCGCCGGCCGCGCCGGCGGGCACCGCGACCTCAATGTGCATCATCTCCTCTGGGTTTGTCCCGCATTGTTGCGCTTGCTCGCGGTAATAGAACAGCACGACAGCGTAACGAAACTCGTTCGCCTCGGATAGCCACAGCCCATTGTGCAGGCATTTGACTGGCGTAGCCTCGCCGATGTCGATCTCGCGGTATTGTGGCGACGCCAGCAAGACGGCATCGTCTCCGGCGCGCCGGAGCTCCGCGAATGACAGCTTCTCCAAAACCCATCGCTCGTGCAGGCCAAAGAAGCGGACCGGCGAAGCGAACAGCTTGTCGATTGCGATCTGGATGTCCGCGCGCATGTGGCCGGGAAATTGCCGCTGCATAGTCACGAGGCCGTTCGGCGGGATATCAGCGAAATGCCAGGCAACCGCGTCACGGGCCCATTGGAACTGGATCTCGGACGGATCTGGCGCCTCGGTTTCGCCAGCAGGTTCGGAGGTGATTTGCAACGTATGTCCTTCAGCTCGAATTTGTTTCTGCGCCGCATCGAAGAGCGCCTTTGCAACTGACGGTGGGAAGGGACCGCACGCGGCCCTTGTCCTGCCGTTCGATCAACATGGAAAGGGCGTAGGCATCGCGCTGGTGTCTACCGAACACCTTTCGGAATAGATCCACCACGAAACCGCGCGGCGTCTTACCGCCATCTTGAAAAACCAGCTGTACTTGATGATCCATTTGAAGTTTCTAATATGAGTGAAACGGTTTGCCGTTGGCCTTACTTCGCCTGATGCGCTCCATTCGTCGCACGGTTGCTAGAGGAACTTGCGCTTTGCCGTCCAGGCGCCATTCAGCCGCATGGACTGCCGGCGAACTCATTGGCGGCTCACGGTGCGCCCCATCAAGGCCGGCGTCGATTGGGCCGAATGGCGCAATCGACTGCGATAGCCAAGTAAGGACACGCAGGCCCCAGCGGACCAAACGCACAATCGCGTCGTGGACCTGGGCGACGGCACCTTTCGGCTTTGTCAGTATCCTCACAGTTGTGCTCTCTCCTACAGTCCTTACGCGCCCGTGTTGGTGTAAAGGACGAATGATGTCACTGCTTGTCATCCAGCCTCTCTCGTTTCCGGATCTTTCAGCAAATTGCATGCCGGCCGCGAAAACGACTCTCAAACTGTTCTTTGCAGGAGACTCGGTACCTGCCCAGAAGCATGAACTTCGCTTCTTGAAGCTCGCCAGTTGCCAAATTAGCGAGCGGAAATTCACACGCATCGCGGTCCTGCCAACGGCACTACTAGCCACCTCTCCGGCCGGACTGCTCGCAACCGCCCCCCTTTCGATAAGCGCTATAATACTTGGGCTGCGCCTCATCACTGCTGATGTGGCGGATAGTAGGGGGCATGGGGCCGCGGCAATCAAGAAGAGCTAGCAGTATCGGCAGACGCGGTGCCGAATAATGCACCGACAGCTGCGGCATTTTGGTACTTTGTGCTGAACATCGCCAGCATTCGGGAGTGCGCTGAGAGGCACGCCACCCTCAAGGCGTTTGCGCGGCAATGCGAGAGTGCATACGCCGGGGGGACGAGAGTCGACAAGCGACATCCGGATTAAGGCGGGATTGCGCCAAGATGTCACCGGACAACCTTCCTGTCGTGTCTGGGCGGAGCTGCCGAACCAATTCGGTGGCGGCTGTGCAGTAAAAATCAACACGCACGCAAAGCGCGAGATCACATCAGCGCAGGCGGAACGAGCGAGCGGGCACCTCGAGAAGGAACGGATTTTGGACGAGTGCGGCGTTACGGGACGGCGTCGTCAGCACGCGATCTGAGCACTGTCGGGATTCGATGCCACGGCGACGGCGCCGGAGCTGCCGAGCTTCCATTCGCGTTGCACTAATTGTGCTATGTAACGCCTCTGACCGGCTCTGCAGTAAGCGGCTTGTCGCGATGATCCCGTTCCGGATCTCGATCTGCTGTTCAATTCATCCCACACCTCCTCTCGCATTAAGGCGTCCTTCTTGATGTGTCGAGCGATCAACGTCTGCCTCTGGCCATATTAAGCGTGTCAGGATCAACTGCTTTGAATTTCGCTGACGGATTCCGAACAACGCCCTAGATTCCTCGCTCTCGCGGTCGCCAAGCGCGATTACGACACGCCGCGTCGCCTCGGATCGATCCCAGTCAATGCAGTGGGCGTGCCGCGGCACGTCAACGAAGGAACGGACCTTCGGGATGCATACTCTCGGATCACCTTAAGTGGAAAGAACGCGACGCTCCGCGGCGCCAAGTCCTCCACCGCCGCACACCGCAATCCGAGAAGCGCGAATGCGTCATCTGCTGTTAGGTTCCCAGCCATGGGATCCTGTTGAAGTGCAACGCCCTCAAGATGCTTATCTATGAGTTCGTGCGAAGTACTTGGTACATCCCCCACTCATGTTCCGTTACATTCAACAGGTAAAACACTCCTCTTTCTCCTGTTGAGCTGCTACGCGGCGTCTTCCGATCTGCCCGCGAACTGAAGGCGCCCATGACCCACCGTCATCCGCGCTTTCACACGAACGCTGAATCGGCCAAGTCGTCCGGCCGTAGAACGCGGACATCACTTGTGAGATTCGATCGAGCTAATTCGTTTTTGGCCATCACGTCCTCGCATCCAGCACCGGCTCAGCGGCTCGATCGAAGCCGCGTTCCAGTTAGGCGGTGTCTGCCAAAAAATGTTGCGAACGAAGAAGTCCACGAGCTTTAGTTCGCAGTAATTGCCTGGCACTCCGTGGTTCGCGTTCGGCACCACAAGCATGTCGAAGAATTTTCCTGCGTCGATAAGACGGTCGGCAAGCTGAAAGGTGGATGACGGATCGACGTTTTCATCCAGTTCGCCGACAATCAGCAACAGCTTACCTTGTAATCGGTGCGCGTTGTCGACGGAGGAGGATTGTGAATATTCGATGCCGACCGGCCAGCCCATCCACTGCTCATTCCACCAGATCTTGTCCATTCGGTTGTCATAGCAACCGCAATTAGCGACCCCAACCTTGTAGAACTCAGAATGGAAGAGAAGTGCGCTCACCGCATTCTGACCACCGGCGGACGCACCGAAAATGCCAAGGTTTGAAATATCGTACCACGGATAGTTTGCGCTCGCCGCCTTGTGCCACAGGATTCGGTCGGGAAGCCCACCGTCCTTCAGATTTTTCCAGGCGACGTCGTGGAACGCTCGCGAGCGGTTGTTCGTCCCCATTCCATCGATCTGTACAACGACGAATCCAAGTTGCGCGAGCGGCTCGGCCGAGGCTGAGAATGACTTCGGAACGAAAGAACCGTGAGGGCCAGCATATATTCTCTCAACGACCGGATATCGCTTGGTTTGATCGAAATTAATGGGAAGGTGAATGACGCCCCAAATATCAGCGTCTCCATCTCTCCCCTTCGTATGAAAGCTGAGCGGCGGCGTCCAGCCAGCGGCCACGAGCTCCGAAATGTCGGCGCTTTCGACCTGCATGAGCTCCGAATTGTCAGTGGTTCGATATAAGACCATGCTCGGCGGAAGGTCGATACGCGAATATACGTCTACATAGTAGCGGCCATCTGGCGAGAATTCGATGTGATGATTTTCCGCTCGAGGCGTGAGCGCAGTCAGGCCTGTCCCGTCAAAGTCGATTCGGTAGCCATGGATGAAGTAAGGATCTTCGCCTGCGTTCATTCCGCTCGCGCCAAACCAGATCTGGCGCGTCACTGGGTCGACAAAATAGACCGTGCGGACCACCCACTTGCCTTTGGTGATCTGATTTTTAAGCTCGCCGGTTCGGCCATCGAAAAGGTAGAGATGCTCGTGTCCGTCGCGCTCGGACGCCCAGATGATCTCCTTACCGTCTGCAACGTTATACTGAAAGATTTTGCCAGTGCACTCCTGGTCCATGTTCAGCGGCTGATAGTCGACGAAGGTCTTGCTGCACTCATCGATCAGCGAGCGGACTTCTCCGGTGGCTGCTACCACTTCTAGAAGGCGATAGAGCTGATGACCTCGCTGATTATACTTAAAAGTGAAACCTCGACTGTCCTCCCACCACTCGATCGGAGAAAGTTCGTAAGGATTTTGGAATAGATTATTGTCGAGTTGGATCTCGCGCCGGCTACCGATCTCAAAGAGCACCGGATGCGATACTGTCAGAAGGTCGCCAGGTTTAGGATACGTCATGGTCCGGCGCCTCGGATGAAGCTGGTCGGTCGGTGACGATTCGACGAAATGAATCTTACGCTCGTATCCGGGGCGGAACCGGTATCCCGCAAGATAGCGCGAGTTCGGAGACCAACTCAGTGTGGACAACCAGTAGTAGTTGCTCTCGGAGCCGTCCCAGGTCAAGGGCATGTCCTGCGAGCCATCCTTGCTGCAAAGGAATAGATTGTGCCTATTGATATAGGCCAGCCATTTACCATCAGGAGATGCGGCTTTTTCCTTCGGATCATTTTCTACCGGAGGGCTGCCATAGGGGTTCTCCTCATGGACTTTGGAGGAAGGGTTCTGGGCTAGACAAGTGTAGCTCACAAGATCGCAGCTCCACCTGGTGCTATCGATCTGGAAGCTGATCTCGCGACCATCGCTAGCCAGGTCAAAACGACGGAATGGCAGATTGTCACCGTCGCAATGCCGCTGCGTTGCTCGGGTCAGGGCGGCAGCCAGCTTATCATGATCAAAGGCCAGCTGTTTTGCGCGCGTGACAGCGTTCACGAGGATGAATTGGCGCCGGCCCCTTACCATTCGGCAATAAGCAAAGGCCTCGCCATCTGACATCCAGAACGGCACGCCCGCGACATTGACCGTGAGCTGAGCATAGTAGCCGTTGATCGAGAGCGCTCGTTCGTAATCCGCTACCTGCAGGATCTCGTGTCCCAGTGTGTCTTTCCGGCGGTTCACGGCTTCCTCCTCCTCTGAGGTAACGGAGCGATCGTTAAGGTCCTCCGTATACGAAAGGAGCAATAAGGCTCGCTGATAGGGTGCGGCTAAGTCGTGGGCCGAAAGATCTCCAGTGCCCTTTCGGTTCAATCCCCGCTGAGCTCCGTTCCAAGTTCTCCCTGCAGAAATGATGCCATCGAAGCTGCAGGCGTTATTACGTTGTTATCTGATCTCCTTGTCGCTAGAGCACAAGAAGAGTAGCGCGAACACGAATGTGTAAAATCAAACACAGAATCGAGTTCGGCAGTAGCGGCAGGTCGAGCGAACAACGTGGGGCAGCGGTCATCGCCCGAAGCCGTGGCTCTCGAGAAATATGAACCTGCTTCGGACGCGAGTGCGAGAGCATACAAGCACACGCGACCTTGCACAGTTGCGCCACAGCACGCGGTTTCAAGTGGCAGGTAGGTTGCCAGAACCTCCGGGCCGGCGCGGATGTCGGCTGCGGTCTCGTGGACAATTGTTCGAAGGACATGCAACGTGTGTTTGATGCAATCTTGGCTGAATTGCTTCAATCCTGTCGTGGGCGCTACTCTTGCCGCGGGTTACGCTTAGTGAGCAGCGATTTCCACCAGAGTTCTATGGACCGGCCCAGGAACATATCTCCTTGAGAAACTGAACCCGAGCGCTTTTGCCCGTAAGCTCGCTAACGAGGCGACGATTGGTTAGTTTATTCAACGTCCTCGGCCTTCCCTACCGAACATTCGGCGACAGGCAGCTTGACCGCAGCAGCTAGGCGAAGACAGGAGGCTTGAGGATGTGGGTTGTCGGCATACCGCCCAGCGCCAGCCCTATTGCGCCATCCGGATATTGGACCACGGGCAACTTGTGCTGAGCGCCGGTCAACGACATGTGGATGCCCTCTTCTCCAACGAGGAACGGCCTCCGGGAGCCTTTGAACGGTTTCTGTAAGCTCGGCTTCGGTCAGCTTCCGATACTCGGAGCGCTTCGGGCTCTCGTCCACAGGACAGGTTATCTCGAGTGCCCCCGGAAGTTCTTCGCCCATCTCAGCAGAGCGAAAACGTCCGTTTCGGCGATGCGAAGGATCGCACCGATCGTCTGGAGCGTGCGGACCTCCGGAAGCAGATTGAGTAACCAAGTATAGACCACGTGCGGGTCGTGCAGGCGACGAGCGAGCGGCATGCGTGTGGAAACCGGAATACCATTGGGGTCCGACATCCACACTATCGTCCTAGACAAATTCGATATTTTGGACGGACTCGGTTCGTCGGCGGATGCGACTGATCAGCTTTTCCTCGTACCGAACGTCGAGACTGTCGCCGACTACGGCCGGAGCATTTTCCTGGATTCTCATCGAGATGGAGCCATTATCGGGGTCGAAGATGCCGCTGCCGTCATTCGCCGGTTGGTAGGCGACGGGGGGCTGGCGCCATATTGGGTTGGAGCGATATTCCAAGCGCCTTGAGTAGCCTGAGGACCAAGCCGATTTGGCTGGTTTCCTTTCCGCTCTCAATTTCGACTATGAAAACGCACGCTTACGTCGGCGGCCAATGCAAGGTCCTGCTGCGGTAACACAATGCATTCCGGGTTCTGAGAGCGGTGGTATCCGGAATGCTGGCGATGCTGACTTTCCCGAGCGGGAATAGAGAGTGAATCGCTCCCAAAACCTCTTTTTACCGATCGGCAAGACTGGGGCTAGTATTCCAATTAGCGGGATTTACCGATCGGGAAAAACCCTGCCAGAGGCTAAATTTTACGGCCCCGGGAATTCCGCTTTGCTGGAACGGCCAGCGTCCAGCCGCTGAAGGCCACTCCACGAACTGTAGTGGATTTCTGTGAGCTGCTGATGCTGCTTCGGCGTGACAAACATCGTGCGGGGTGACCACATCCCGTGTCAGTCACCGGCTTTTCGACTTCGTCCGCCGCCACTTGTTTCGAGTCGTTCGTCTGGCCTGCGGCTACATGGCATCCTCGCAGGGCAGTTCAAGCCGGCGAGCGATTCGATGAGCGCGGAAGCCTTCTGGATCCCCTCGCGCGAACTGGCACACCGCTGAGTGCCGTCTAGCCGCGCGCGACATCGCGCGCGACCACAAGCTGATCTAGCAGAAATACGACGGATACTGCCTTCAAACGCCGCGAAACGTCTTGGTTGCAATGTTAACGTCCCTCGCCGATCGGGTCGGGGAACAAGCATGGCTAAGGCACTTCGCAGTACCGTCATGGCACTCACTTTTGTCGTCGTCGCCGGCAGTAACATAATTTGGAGTTTGCTGGATGACTACGTCGCGTGCGGCCTAGCGCTAGCCGCTTCAGTCACCGCCGGCTTTTGCGTCGAGCGCGCCTTCATCAAACGGTCCCATCGCGAAATGATCCGTCAACACGGCACAGACTGGCAGGCTGGTTGCGAGCGGTAGAGAACTAGGACGGCGAAGGCGGAGAAATGACAGTGGATCGGAATATCCTCGAGAGCGGCACGAAGCGGCAGGCGCCCAAGCTGGAGGTGCTCGATTGCCAAACCCCGTAGCGACCGCTGCGAGCCCATGCATCGGCGATCGAGGCATTGCACGCCTGGTACGCCATGCAGTCAACCGTCAATACTGTCGCGCTCTACGACGCCGCAGCAGCGCTATTCGGCTCGGACTTCCACCGGGCCGAATACCATGAGGTCGAGTGAACATATCTGATCTCGACGCGCTTGCAGTTGGACAAGCGCGATGCCGAAGTCCAGATTATCTTACGTCGACAGAACGGGCGAAAGCCTCTAATTCGATTCCTTCCGGAAAATCTTTTCAGCGCCAAGATGCTTGAGCGTGAATTCAATCCTTGTGGCGTCAGATGCCTTCTGGCTAAGGCCCCGACCGGTAATCACCACCACGCGCTTGAAAGTTTGTTCGGTGAGATCCCAATGCTCGGCTGCGGTGCGGCCCCCAACATAGGCTGGCGCGAACAGCGCCGGTACCCAGCGCCCAGGCATCATCGAAGACGCGGTCAGTGCCGAGGGTGTCGATCGAGGCCGGCACGGAGGCACCCACGCCAACCCAACTGAGCCTGCCTTGCTCCCGTCGCGTTTCTCGAGCGAAGTGTGGCGATCGGGCAGGCTCATTTGGCTCACCGAACTCTCTGAGTGCGTCAGCTTGTCGACAGCTGGTCCTGATAGAGTGAGGACCAGAGAGCGACACACTCGAACCAGAGGGGGACATGGACCCATTTAACAGCATCAACCCGTTCAACCCGGAGTTCTCTGCTTACAACGCCGCGGTGCCGCAAGCGCAACAGCAGCAAGCGGAGTTTGAGCCGTACTTGGATGAAGTGCCGCAGCTTGGTACCTCTGCCGTCGCAGAGCATCCGGTTTCTCGTGTTCCCTACTATCCACATCTGTCTGAAGAAGGCCTCAGGCTCGCCGAGGCCTTGGGACTTGAGCACCAGAGGGCCGAGGGGTCTCATCCCCAACACGCAGTCACCGGACACGAGGACGCCGCTGCCCTGATGGGTGAGGACTACACCGGCCAGTTGAGGCCTGCGAAGAGGCAGAGGACACTAAGCCACACGGCAGGCGATGCCATCGAGCGCCAGCCCAGCGAGCCTAGCAATTCAGCCGCGCGCGCGCTGACTGAAGACGCCGGCACACCGTTTCGGGCCAGCGGTCCGGTGATCCTTCCTGCGGAAGGCTACGATCAGGATCTGCTGTGGGCGATGCTGGGAAACGCCGGTTCATCGTCATCTCTCGAGCCAACCGCCCCTCATGACCACGCCGTGGATTCAGGAGCGGCCGTTCGTTCCGTCAACTCGCGGCAGGACGACCAGCGCACATCAGCTGCGCATGAGGGTAGCAGCGTCCCGCCGAGCCAGGACAGCGCACCCGCACCTTTCATAGTTCATAACGACCGCTTCACGGCGCTGTTCGTGCCCGCGGCGGCGATGAGGGGCCGCTCTCCACTCAATCTGTCAGGCGCAACCATTCATTTCGGATCTCGACCGGAAAGCGTTTCGCAGCCGAGCGCACAGCCGGCGAATCGGCCCTCGCCAGCACTGCTGGCACAGATGATGGAGCAAGCCGCTCCGGCGTCCGCCAGAGCTGAGACGACGCCGCCCGCGGCCCGCGAGATTTACGCTGCATCATTCGCCGTTCCTGAGGGCTTTTCGCACGGCACACAACCTGCCCCAATCACGATGATCTCGAAGCTCGGCCACTGGGGCCTCTTGCCGGACGCAGCGCAGCCGATGAAGCAATACGACATTCGCGGCGAGCGTTACACGGCCCTCTTGGGGTCGGGAGGACCCAATGACGTTCGGCTCATCCACCATCCACAGATATAGACACCAGGGACAGTCGCTACGTGAGGGGCCGGTCCAGATAGTTGAGGTAGCGGACTTGTTGATGGACGATAGCATCCTTCAGCGACTCTTGCGAGCTTAGTGGGGTTCAGGGCGGTGCGGATAAGCGCTGCCGGCCCCAACGAACTTGCGGGCGCCATGGCTTAGCGGCTCCTTATTGAGCCGAACGAGCCATGGCGCCTTTTTGTTTGTAAAGAGGATGATCACGTTGGCGGGCTGGTTGCGGCGAGAGGATATGCAGAAAAATCGGAGGTGACTGCCGACCCCTCACGGGCCCGCTCGTCGCTATAGTGTCTGCCCATGTCTCCACTTTCTTTCCGGCAAGGCACATGAACGAATGGGCATTGACGCATCCGGCCCCCGCTCTTGAAGGCCTTGATGAAGGCCTGGTCGGCGGCTTGCAGGGCCACGAGAAAGTCCAGCGTGCCGCCGCGATGAGAGTCCATAGGTCACGATCACCGGCCTTCTTGATGGGCGCGGATCTTTGCCCGGAATTCCACCGACCTGCAGCCCCTTTTCAGCAACACCAGGATGGCGGTGCCGGGGAAGGCGATCCGGAGCATGCAGCCGAAACGAATGCCAAGGAACTCCAAATTGTGATGAAGGCGCGGACACACGCCCCCTACCGATTCGTGCAGGAGATTTCGCAGCACACGTCAGTTAGCTTGGTGGCTGTTAGTGTCTTTGGGAGATTTCTTCGATGTTGATTATCGAAACTATTTTGAAGCCAGACCAGTTTGGCGGTATTGGACTTTTCTCCACGACTCATTTGCCTAAAGGCGCGTTAGTTTGGATTCACAACCCGATCGTTGACATTGCGGTGACGCGCGAACAATACGAAACTCTAGCTCCAACATTTCAAGCTCTACTTGATAAGCATGCCTATCCGAGAGACCACAAGATTAATGACGGTGTCGTAGAGTATAATGCTGACAACGCTCGCTTCATGAATCACAGCAGTCATCCAAACACATATCAAGACGATCATTGCAGAATTTTCACAGCCCGTGACGTACACCCCGGTGAAGAACTGACTTGCGATTACTTGTCTTTCGATCCAGGGTGTGACTTAGCGTGGAATAGGGAGCTACTGCCGAACGTTGGTGCCGCAGCCGCCTAGGCGGCAATAGATTGGAGACGCAGTCTGGCGACTTCGATTTCGTCGGCGAATTAACACCCTGGAGTTTCGGCAACTGAAGGCGCCAGCTTTCCAGGCTGCCTGGTCGAGCTTGAGTTGTGGCGAACGCAGCCTTGTTCGGCAGACTTCGCTTGTCACGCGGTGCGCGGTGGCACCGTCGGGAACGTGCTTCCGATGACGTTGGTAGCCTCCGACGTGGAGTTCACGAGATCTGTGGAACCTACCCTGGTCAAGATCTCCGCGGGTGCGCGCGATCTCAGCTTTTTCACCAGGTAGGATCGTAATCACGCTCGATCAACTCACAATCGCTGCTGAGTTGGCCCGGTAGCTGATCCCGATATCATTTTAGCATGCGCTGATAGTGCTGCTCCATATCAGAGACGAAAGATGTGCGGCTCACTAACGCACTTGATCGCAACTGCTTGCGGCTCGATATTTGGTCCTCAAATTGCTCTCGCACGCAGAAGAGACCCTTTCAATCCAGACGCGAGCTTGGCTACAGAGACCTTAAAGATCTGCGACTATCGAGTGCTCGAATTCTTCAGCCAAGGCCCATTCGGGCTTGCCCTTGGGGCTTATCAAACGCAATCTTTATGCGATCAAGAGTTCTCCTTTTGGGTCCTACCACGATGGTGCTCGTCACAACGGGTAGAGCCATCACGAACCGCGAGTGACAGGCACTGCCACCGGCGGTGTGGAACTGGCCCCGAGGCTACATTGGCGGGCACGTCGGCGCCGGGGTACGGCCGACCTCCTTCAGCAATTTCTTCGGCCCGTCGATCTACGGCGACGTCGTCGATATTCCATCGTTCGTCGCAGGTGGCCAGATCGGCTACGATTAGCAGAGCAACAGCTGGGTGCTCGGCCTCGAACTGGATGCCAGCACAGCTGGCGCCAACGGCTCAAACACCTGCCTGGCCGCCTCCCACTTAATTGCAAGCGCAAACTGCAACGCAGGTGCAACCCCTTTGCGACCCGGACCGGTCGCATCGGTCACGCCTTTGGCGCGCTCGGGCAAACGCTTGCCTATCTCAAGGCATGCATAGCCTGGCAAAACAATCGGGGCGACGTCGTCAACAACTTCGAAGGGGCGACCTAGCAGGGGAGAACACGCATTTCAACTTTGACCGAGTTGGTGGCGTCATCGGGCTTGGTATCGAACAAGCTCTTACGCCTGCATGGATCGGCGAACGTCGAGTATGACTATCTGCATTTTGGAGGCGCCGAGTGTCGCGACCGCTTCGACATTGCAGCTATCTCCGTTTGAAATTCTGCCGGCGAGCATACTAGCCTGTCCAACTTATCACATCGGACAAATTCGCCTGAACTATCATCTTGGTGCGGACCCAAGGGCCCCATCAAATTCCTATGCGCCGCTGAGGTTGGCGAAACGCCCAGCAGGCGGTGATCGAGGTGGAAGGGCTGCTGTTCCGAGGCCATCCCGAAGTGCCCGTAGAGGTGCGGGAGTGGATAGGTCCCGCCCTTGCGTCGCCTGACCTTGTGAGCAACGACCTCATCTTTCCACGCAGTGTAGCGGAATGGGGCCATCCACCCCAACACGAGAGCCCGGTGCGGCGGAAGCCGACGCGCGAAAGCAAGCGAACCCAAACGCGAGCTGCTGCGTGCCGTTGCGCCAGAGAAGGAGATTGGGCAGCCCCTGACACAACCTATGAGGCACGCAGCCAGATGAAGGGCTCTCGACCGGCAGCGTCACAACCGCCGCAGTCGGAGCCATTTGCGACAGAGGACCGTTCGAAAACGCCGTCCGCCGCCCTCTTTGAAAACATCCAGGAGCTGGCCAGCCGGTTTAAAGAAGCCCGCTTGCCTAAGCAATTGCTGAACTAGTCTCGCCACCTGGGACGTTAGATCGTGCACTCGCTCACGCAGTTCTTTTCTGCGTCTGAGACGTGCAGGCTCCGCTTCGTAGAGCGCTGGGTGTTCCGGGCCGGTCAGTCACGATCCTTAACGGCCCAACGTTCTAATCGAACAGTCAGGAATATCAGGCTTCTCGCAATATCCGACGAACCTTTCGAGTTCGCGTCGGACATCGACAACGTCCGTGCACCAGCCTTGTTCTCCGGCTCCCACTTTCGAAGCCTGGAGCCGGCTCCGACAGGTTGATCCTGCGGCGTACGCGTTGTTCTAGCGATTCAGACTCTCGACAACCTAAAAATTCTCGCCGTCCAAGCGCGCGGCGGAGCCGTGTCGCTTTTGGAGCGGACTCGCGACTTTCAGGGCCTTACACGCTGTAACTGCGTCAAAAGCAGTTCATGACGCCGGAATTCTGCATGTAAAACTTAGTTTTTGAGTAATTTCACCGGGGCGAGTGTGTGAAGGTACTTTGCACCTCGGCAATTTCGCCGCCGGGCCACATGCAAAGAAGGTTGGCACGGAACGGAGTTTGGTGGGAATTATTTGTTGACCCGAGATTCCACGTTTCGAGGTAAGCGCATATGTAATCCCCGCCAACTGAGCTCTGCTCGCCCGCAATGGTTTGAGGATGGAGCTCCCTGAAATCTGATGCCGTCCAAGCTGCCAGGATCGAAAAGACGGCTCGGGAAGAGCCTTGCCGCAAGTCAGGATGTGCTCAGGCGATTCACGTGGGAGATCAGAGCCATTAATGTGTGTTTGGACGACCTTCGCTATTTCCAGGCGCATGCGCTGGGCATTGCTGCACCACAAATGATGATCTTGATGGCATTGATCGACTTGGAACAGGGCGACGGTGTTCCGGTCAACGTGGTTGCAAAGTTGATGAAGGTTGAGTCGGCCTTCATTACGAAGCATTCGAAACAGCTTGAGGATAAGCGATTTGTGCGCCGCGAGCGCTGCGCGAACGACGCGCGAATCGTCCACCTGTCGCTAACAGACAGCGCTCGCAGAGGACTTGCGAGCATCGCGGCTCAGCAGGAAGAACTCGATGAGTTTGTTTCTGGTTATCTCGATATTGCGGACTTTGCAAAGCTGGCTAGTTGCCTTAGCGGAGTCAGGAAACGACTGGAAAAGGCGCGCCTGCACGCCGCGTTAAAGATGCAAGAACCTTCAAGAGAACAGCAGCTGCGGGACGCCTAGCGGGTCAACAACTTGAGACCACGAGCCTACTCGCCGCGACGCTTACAGCGAGCGCACCAAAATCCTGGATCGGGAGCTTGGATTTACTCTGCTGCTCTGCAACAGCTCGGGCCGGAGCCGAATGATCAAATTCATCCAAGCCATGACGTGCGCATGCTGAAGGAGCCATGCGCCCTCAGAGGCTCCAACGCAGCGATTTGCCTCGACTCTAGCAATCGTTTCTGCATCTTGCCCCGTGGGCGGATGATAAGCGATAACTCTGCTGCATTTGGCCACTGCTTTGCGTGGAGGCGCGGTGTTCTACGAGCGCCCCCCCCAGAGCGCTATCGGCTGTTTTCAACAGCTCGTCGCGTCGTTCTCGGTCGCGCAGCTTACACTAATCGTAAGTATGATTTCGCCGTCGAATGTGAGGACAACTGACCGAGATGCCTTCATTTTAGAGGTGGCAGCACCGTACACCGTTGCTTGATACTTCTCTTCTGTTAAGAACGCATTGTTTTGCAGTCGACCGTGACGTGCGATCGAATTGGGGCAGTGCCATCGTCGATGTCTTACGGCAGAGAAGCAGGGATTCCTAGACAACTGGACCTCTGCGGACAGTCGGACGTATTGAGAGCCATGGCACTACGTTAACAAGCGCGCCTGATCGGGCGCATCCTGTTCTTGCGTTTTCATAGCAATTTCACATGACCCCTATTGAAGCAATCAAACGTTGGTACGTGTCCCTGGACGACGAACTTCAAACAGACATCGCGTATATGTTCGTATCTTTCACGCTGGGGGACTGCCAGTTTTCGCCTGCTGCAGCCGTTCGAAGACTGCTGCAATGGTTCGACCTGCGCAGCGCGGGCTCGGAATATGAGAACGCGTTAGCGGCGGTCGTGTTTCGCGCCTCGTTCGAATACATGTTTGCCGACCGCTTCACGGGCGCCGGCTGGACCTTTCCCGAACAATTGTTCAAAGACGTGATCCGCGAGGCTGCTGAAGGGAAAGAGGCAAGCAAGATCGCAACGACGGCATTTCGATTGCTGCGGAACATTCCCGACCGAAAAACAAAATGGAGAGAGGCTGGTGAGAATTGGAATGCCTTGGTCAACTCGGTACTCAACGACGATGCGCTGAAGCAATGGACCCACGAGCAATTCCTGGCGACCGACTTCGGGCCGACGCAAGACTGAAAATACCCGGAAATATTGGAAGAGTGCCAATTCAGAATGAAATTTCGTGAGACCAGCCAGCGCGACGATTAGAAGGGCAACTTCCAAAGAGAGTAGAAAAGCCACCCGAGGGCGTCCCAAAAGAGCACCGCCGCGATAGCGAAATTCAGCGATCTAACGAATGGCCGATCTCCCTTAGGGATATTTGGCGATGTAGCATCACAACAAGCAGGATAGCGGCGATTGCAACGGCTCAGGCGCCGCATTCTGCTCGGAATTGGCGCCTGAGGCAGCCGTGCGGCGAGCGCGCCGATATCGGAATGAATGAGCTCGTGGTTGCGCTCGACTCCCTTCAACTGATGGATGATCCGTATCCTAGATCCCCTTTCAGAACGTGTTCGCAATACTTGGCTCGCGTACCCAAAGCCGTTGCGAATCGCTCGATGACAGCGTTCTCCAATCCCTCCTTTTGCGCGCGCGCGCGAATGTCCGCCACCAGGTCGGGGATCTGCCCGAACATGGAGATCAGGGTAGCGATGAGCACGTCCGCGTTAACACGCGTCTCGCGCGCAAATTTTTGCCACTGGCGCAAGCCAATTTGATCGAGCTTGTATTCACCCCCGACTTTCATGGCGAGTTTGATCTTGCGCTGATCGACATGGTCGTAAGGAAGAATGCTGGCGATGTCGTAAAGGGGGGCGAGACGCACGAGAGGACCGCTGGCCAGAAGCAATGAATAGTTCTTGGCGTGAGCATCAGAGCCTCCAATGAGCCAGTTGAAGACCAAAGCGCTGACGAACGTCTCAAGGTCAGCCTCGCGGTCTGCCGAGTAGGTACGCAAGAGCTCGACAATATCGGCAGGCGTTGGTCCACCCTCGTTCTGGTATTTCTTGGTCGGCAGGATGCCCATGGCCAGGCAGATATCTTCCTGATGAACGCGGATGATATCGTTCCCGCTGACCTGCCGATCGTAGCGTTCAACCACGATCGCGATTTCCTGTTCGAAGCGCATCACCTTGGTTTCAGCGGCTGGCAGTCCGAGCTCGCGTGCGAGCTGCAGGCAGATATGCTCATTCTCGGCGTGACCATCGAAATGGCCCGTCGGTGGTTTCAAAATGTGGGTGGTCGGTATGCGCCCGGACGGAATGCCCCATTTGTTGTCTTTGAGGACAAGCGCGGTTTTCGGCTGGGCGCCCGCAAGACTGAATTGACCCGTGTCGCGGGGCAGACGCCAGGCAGCGTGATCTTCGCGCAAGACTCCAAGCCGGTTTGCTATTTCCGGCTTATCCAGCCATTCGATCTTGTCGTCTTTGCCTGTGTTCAGAGCCTCCAATCGATCAGGCGTGACGAACTGGACGGCCCCGGCGCAATCCTCGCCGACGTTAGAGATGAGGGCAAACACGTTGCGCGCCGATACCTGAAATTTCTTGGCCCAGCGCTCGAGCACCTGCTCGTTGTCAGGAAGCAGCCCCCACAAGAAGGCCTGAACGGTGGCTGGACCGTGCTCCTCGGCGGCAAGCGGCATCGATAGCGAAAGGGGGTAGGCCCCGTCCGCGTTGCGCCATGCATTGTCGTAGACGAAGGTCAGCCGGCCGCGTGCGTCACTGCGGACGCGACCGGCTTCGGTGCCATCCAAGAGTGCAATGAGCTCGGCCATTATGTCTTGCCTTTCTTGGCTTTGGTGACGATGGCGTTGATATCAACTGCGGAGGTAGACCCGCGGCTGGTGGGCGCTCCACTGTTGGCATCCACCGGGATGCCGAGAACGTCGAGAGCACGGAGGACAAGGGCCAGCTCTGCGCGGGGATGACCGTGCTCGACCTCGATCAGCCATTGACGGCTAACGCCA
The DNA here is from genome assembly GCF_013408065.1 of Bradyrhizobium sp. IAR9. Classification (NCBI taxonomy): domain Bacteria; kingdom Pseudomonadati; phylum Pseudomonadota; class Alphaproteobacteria; order Hyphomicrobiales; family Nitrobacteraceae; genus Bradyrhizobium; species Bradyrhizobium sp. IAR9. The sequence goes on along the minus strand of NZ_JACBZW010000004.1, from coordinate 220,843 downwards.
ATCTGCTTGGCCAGCTTCGATTGGTCTAGCTTGAGGCGTTTGCGTCTGTCGCGAATGACGGCGCCGACGTCGGCAGGTGTACGGATAAGCATGGCAACCCCAAATGTCAGCGTTCGCTTACAACTAGCATATGTCGCCGTTCAGCGACAATCGAAATGTCGCCGTTCGTCAACATCCCGTGATGTCATCGATCGCCGACATCGCAGGGTCCGGAAGTATTAACCTTTTCAATGACATAAAGAGGATGCCCGTTTCGCGCTGGGGGCAAATTAGTAGCCTGTTCAGTGTCTCTTTGCTCGGATGTGACACCGAATGGCGGCTCCTCGCCGGTCATGAGCCGCGCGTGCTCATTTGCGTTCGGATCAACGGCATGAGCATTTCCTTCTGGCCGCTCGATACCCCCGCGGAGCTTCTTCACCGCTTTTGCGGGTCTGAGAAGATGATGACGTTGCGAGCCATGCTGCCCCTTCCCCGCTCGATGCGTGGCTGCAACCCATGCTTCGATGATTCACCTCTACCGGCCAAGTAGAGCCCACAACCCTGGCCCATGGATAAGGCGCACAACTCCTCCGCCATGGCCAGGCGGCGACGCATGTGGTCCGCGATCGGTTTAAGATGGAAGCAGGCTCGGCCAGACCAGTTGCCCAGTGTCGCCCGATCAAGCCGGATTCCCTGGCGCGCATAAATCTCGGCCTGACGGTAAAATGGCGTATGGTCGCCAAACCCGGAGACGATCACGTGCGCAACGGCCGCTTCGGTCGGCAGCCCGCTGGGCACGACATGCTCCGGTGCGTGTGCCTGCACGACAGGGCCGGAGCAGCGGCGACAGATGTATTTCGGGCGGCGCGTGACCAGCACACGCCATTGCGCCGGGAACACGTCGAGGCGCTTGCTGACGTCCTCGCCGATCTTCGTCATGGTGCCGCAACCGCACGGGCAGAGCGTGCTCGCGGGCTCGATAATCCGCTCCACCCGCGGGAAGTGGGTAGGCAAGCAGCCGCGATTGCGATGAGAGCCTTGATCCGTTACGCTCCGCGATCGGCCTTGGATCACCGCCTCGGCTCTCTTCTGCGCCGCGTCCAGCATCCCTTGCGCGATCTCCACGTCTTCGAGCGGCAAGTGATACTGATCTGGTCGCAGCTTCTCGGACTTCGCGCCAAACTTGTCGCGTCGCAATTCGCCGAGAATGATCTCCAGCCGACGCCGCGCCTCATCCGACGCCGCCACCGCCCCCTTGTTGCTCGCTCAAAGCCGCCTGCGTTTGCGCCAAAAGCGCCTTCAGGCTTTCGTTTTCGTCGCGCAGCGCCGCGATATTCATGGGCTATTTCGAGCACATCGGCGCCGCACGCGCCACGTTCAAAATAGCTTCCGAGTCATTCTGCCGCAGTTATCCCGCCGCCTGCGGGCGCCGCGCTTCCTCCGGGCGGACCAACCTCCAATCCAGGCCCTCGAACAAGGCCGCGAACATCGCCGGCGACATGCGCATCACGCCGTCCGTGATCGTTGGCCAAACGAACTTGCAACCTTCGAGGGCGTTTGTGCACCAACACCAAGCCCGTTCGATCCCAGACCAAAATCTTGATCCGATCCGCTCGTTTTAATCGGAACACGAAGGCTGCGCCGCTGAACGGGTCGAGACGAAGCATCTCCCGCACCTTCGCCGCAAGCCCATCGGGCCACAGCGGAAGTCGATTGGCCGCGTTGCAACGTAACTCTTCAGATCAGCACCAGCCGCAATCATCGTGATGCTCGCAGCACGCGGATCACCCGGGACAGCTGCTCGGCATCAATGGCCGTATCCGTCCAGCGCGCCGCCGGATTGGAGGGCGACACGAACTTCGGAGTGACCTCTGTCGCAGCACCGAACGCGGCATCGTCAAGAACGGTAAGGTACTCATCGATTGCTCGACCCGCGGCCTCCGGTAGAAGCCCCTTTCTGCCTTCGATACCCTTCTGCCGATTAGCATCCGCTTTGATCAGGCTCGCGTCGACCGCGAACCTTCGCCACCGACCAGCCGCGCCTGGATACACGCGACGAAAGAGATCGCTCTGACGGAAGCGGCCGTGCCTGTTCTTCTAGAACGTCGAGTGATCGGGGACAGCCCGCTCCAGACCCAGCCGGCAAAACCAGCGGTACGCCAGATTGAGGTGGACTTCATCGCAGAGGCGTCGCTCCGATCGTATGCCGAAGCAATAGCCCACCAGGAGCATCCTGATCATTAGCTCGGGATCGATCGAAGGCCGTCCGATGTTGCTGTAGAACGGCGCCAACTCCCGGCGCAGGTCCTCAAGCTCTACGAACCTATCGATAGACCGGAGTAGGTGGTCGGCCGAGGTGTGTCTTTCGAGCGAGAACTCATAGAACAACGCAGCCTGTTCGACTTGCCAATGCCCCATCATGACCTTCAGTCCTGCCAATTAGAGAGCATGGCTACTTGATCGTGAATGTTTCCATCTCTGGGGCGTCCCCAAATTCCCATCGCCCTCATGGTTCGATCTCCCACAACCTGCCTCAGACGGCGTCCATGCTTCGCCCTTCTCCTGGCACTTTTAGTGGTGAGTGTGATGATGGATTGGCGTATCATCCTCTTCAGCCAAGCCTGCCGGCTCGATCGTGAATTCGATTTCTATGGTGCCCGCCTTTTCGAATTCCAACGTTCCTTTGACCATCTCTCCTTCCTTTAGTGCGCCGTGAAGTCCTTCAAACAGAATCCGCGCGCCACCGGGTTGAAGACGAACGAAACCACCAGGTTCTATTTGAAAGCCATGCTCATGGGTGGCGAACTTAGCTGGCCGTGCGCCTGCATCGGCTTCCTGCAAGATCCCCTTCTCGCCCGAAAGCGACGCCCCGAGCAACCGATCTGGCCCTGTGCCCCTGTTCTGAATTTCGATCACATAAGCCGTCGTCGCGGTACTGGTCGTATCCTTTGCAGCCACCCAGGGATGCTGGATCAGTAGTGTTCCGACCTCCAACTCATGGCTGAAGGCGGTACTGTTGAAAAAAGCCAGGACGGCAACACCGGCAATCGGCGACAGCAATGCCCTCGCACTCGCCTTCAACATCGTGGGTTTCCAAGGCATCATGGCCTCCTCTGTAATCCGCGTTTTAGCGCTTACCACTTTATGTTCGCGGGAAAGGTGGTCAGCGAAGGTTTCCCGCAATTGCCGCTTTTGGAGGTGGGGTCAACTGGTCTGGCTCAAGATCATTCCGCTGAATGCCGGCAGCGCTAGCCACGATCACTCGGGGGCTGATGCGGGACGGCGAGATGAGATGCTCTTCTGCTCACCGATCCCCCACCAGCGTGCCCCAAAAGAGCTACCGCCTGCTTGCCGACGCAGAATCTGCTCGCTACCATGATCATGGCTCGTCCCGGCCTGCGATCTTGCTGGCACTAGACCCGTCGCCGCGACAAATGATCGATTGAAACTTGCGGGGGGATTGCGCTCGGCGAGAGCATTGATCGCGAGTGCGATCAACGGGAGCCAGACAGCAGTGAGGGCAAGCGCGGCCCGGACGCTAATGGTCATGAACGCCTCTCTTGTTGATCTCCGGTTCAGCTTGGAGCTGCGTAATTGCGTCGACCAGTTGCGAATGCGATGCTAATCTCTCCGTCTCGTCCGAACGCCAGCGTGCGCGCACGAATCCGAATCTGTCGATAAGAAACTCGATTATCGCTGGAGGTGAATCGTTGTCATCGAAGCCGGGGTTCGCCATTGTGCGCCGATAGAGATTCCACGCAGCGGCAATGCGATGGTCTATGTCGAACACGATGCAGGGATTTCCTGCCTCACTTGGAGATGGGAACTCCTCGGAGGGAGACGGCATCACCGCGACGATCATTCCGCCTGCTTGCTCGATGGCGTGCGCGTGTTGCGTCAACTGATCTAGGCGCTGCGTTTGGATGCCATCTCGGAAGATCAACACAAGTTTTGAGCGCCCATCGCTCCTATCTTTCAACTTCTCTCTCGGGTCAAGGCCGCGGCACGTCGGAATGTCGATCGCGTGAAGCCACGGCTGCCCCGCCGATATTTCGGGACCAAGAACTCTTGCTTCATAGCCAAGCGATAGAGCCATCACGTACTCGACCACTCGCCACCTGTCCAACTCCGACAGACTTTCGGCAAAGCCCGGCATCGCCGAGGATGGGAAGCCATAGCTCACCCACCAGTACATGTCTCCCATCGTATGGTCTCTCGTGTGCGGAGCAGTGAGATCGGCGGGCGGCGGCTTCAACTCTTTTGCCAACGGGCCGTCTCCTCTACCCCTCAAGCCGTGGCAAGCTGCGCAATTAGCAGCAAATATGTCTTGCCCCTGGGCAATCGCTTGCGCGTCATACGGCACTGGAACCTTTGAGTAGGTCGAAGGATACGCGGGGACTGACAACCCGGGCAGTGCGACAGCCCCTGCGACGCCAAGTCCAGCAACAGCCGCGAGCGTCGCCCACCGCCATCTTCCCATACGGCCGAGCTCAAATGCGGCAATACTCCCAACTAACAGAGCAATGCAGCCGCCAATGGCCAGAACGTTACTTCCCGGTACGGTCCCCCAAGCGACGACTGGATCCAGACGGAACGAAAGCGGCCAGACTATCTCGACGTGCCTCGATGGAATGGCCTGAGACAGGCAGCCCGCAAGTAGCGTGACCAGAAATGCGAAGGCTAGCTCGATCTTCAAGACCATCGCGAGTGGCTGAGTTGCCCCTTCGGTCTTTAGCAACGGCAATAGCCTCTGTCTGATAAACGCCGCGCAGATCAGGACCGTGCCGATGCAGGCGAACTTGCCCGCCAGGAGCCAGCCATATTCGGTCGCCACCAAACCCGGCCAAGTCCCCACGTTTTCGATCGCTAGAGCTACTCCGGTTGCGACCAGGAGCAACATGAGCGGCAGCGCGACCGTCGAAAAGCCGCTTAGGAGCCTAGATTTACTTTCGGGCCTCTCCGCTGCGTGGCGAGCCAACGCGACAACGAGGGTCGACAGTCCTCCGAACCAGAGCGCCGCCATCGCAACATGGATCATATTGATCGCGAGGTCTGCTATAGTGCCGCCAGCCGCCGAGTGGCTCGAGAACAATCCCACCAGCAGCGATAGTCCGCTGAAACTCGCGGCAAGACCTGGCTTGTGAAGAAGTCGCAAGCTCGCAACTCCGACTAGCACAAACCCAAGCGCCGCGACCTGAGCTCTCCCGAACCGCGTGTCCAAAATGATGAAGAGCACGTCGCTGGAGCTGACAGCTAAGACCGGCTTGCCTAGGCCGGCGCCGATCCGAACCGTCAAATACAAGAGACCGAGGACGAGTCCTACGGACGCAGCGATGGAAGCTATCGTCGTGAAGCGCGACCGAGTGCCGCTTTCAAGACCCTCGCGCCACAGTGCCAAACCCCAGCAGAATCCGCCGAAAGCTGCCGTGGAGGCGAAAGCAGTCCCTCGCGCAAGTGAGAGGACCGTTTCCATCAAGGTTCTCGGTAGAGAAATTCAAACTTGCCTTCCGTGCGATGCCCATCAATCGAGACAACGCTCCAACTGACGGTATAGAGCCCAGCAGATAGATGAGGTAACGAAACATTCACGATTCGCCCGTTGCCGCTTAGCACGGGCTGCGAAAGCCCTGATACGGATTTATTATCGCGAGAAAGGGCGACATTGATGAGCCGCTGTTCGAGTGCTTCAGTGAAGTACAGGACCATCGGGTCGATCGGAACTGAAATTTCGCTGCCATCTTGCGGCGTCGATCGAATGAGATGCGCATGAGCGAGTACCGCGCTTGTCGTTCCGATCAGCACGGCCATCAGGACGAGCACGAACCTTTTCATCGAAGCAACTCGCCTTTGCCTGTGGTTCGCCGAGGATAGCTCCCGCCCGATCGAGTATCGCCGCCGTGCCCACAGAAACGTTCCCACGGCGCCTGACACTATGACCAGGCACCACGCCAGAAGACGTATCAGACTCCAGCCTCGCCCCACATCGAATGGAAAGTTTGCCACGCTTTGCCCACGACCCTCGATCGCCACCATGCCGACGTATCTGCCGGCTTTCTCGAAATTGACCTCGATCTTTATCGTTCCGTTCGGATACTTCCTTGGTGGAATGTAGAGGATGCTGGATGATGTGTCTGTCATTTCCATCCTTTGTACGCCGTCATCTCTAGCCAGTTTCACGCTTACAGGGATGTCTCGAAGGGACTCGTCGACGAAATCGAGAACAATGATCGTTCGCCCGACCTCCGGTATGTCCTCACAAAATTCGGCTCTCGAGCTTTGCGGCTGATAGCCAGTAAAATGCATGAAGTAGCTGTCCACTTTCAGCTTGCATTGGTCAGCCTCCATGGACACCGCTCCGTGCGCATGACCTTCGCGGACGGCGGCAAGAACAACGAAAGCGCCGAGCGCCATCACAAGGATGGCCGGGAACGCCCCTCTTCCGCTCGCGGTCGTCCGCCACTGACCTCGTCGCAACATTCGCGCACCCAAGTTTACTTGAGTTCCGTGAATACGGGCACGATTGGTCCGCCCATCTCCGCTATGACGCGTTTCCCTTTCGGAGTGTAGAGGAGCAACAACCCGCCGAACTTGGAGTCGACGTCGGTGAGGAAGCTGACAAGGCGCTCCAATTCCCACACGGCGTCCGTTGCCTCGACGAGCACCTCTCTCGTCTCACCAGGATTTATCGGCGTATCACTACTGAGCTCAAGCCCTGTGCGTGCGACGAGATCCCTTGGGTAGGTCGGATCTACATTGGCTACTGCCGCTGGGAGCCCCTGATTGAGGAAGCGGATGTTTGCGGTCGTAAGCTCGCCGATTGAAAGAGGTTCCGACCCTTTGTTCGTTATCCTTATCGCTAACCTCATCGAACGGCCCGGCACCTCATAGGTGGCCGATATGACCTTGACCTCTGCGTCAGCAGGGCTTGCCGGGCGCGGCGCGACCTTATTCAACCCGCTCTGGAGGGGCACATTATATGGATATTCCTGATTGGCTCGGACATAGCCGCCGAAGACCATGACGAGAACGATCGCCGCCACTATAATCCCGACCCCGGTGTCCCTCAACGAAACCAACAAATCCTCCCTGCCCTTCTGCAGAACAAGCCATCGAGGCAAAAACAGTGGACGAACCAACCAGAACAACAACCAAGCCGCAGCCACGGCCAGCCAAGCCACATGCCATCCGATGGCGTTAGTCAGCCCGAACGTCTGCAAGTCGTCGATCTGCAGTCCAGTCATAGTCTTGATCGGAAACGCGAACGAATGCGCATCACCCGAGATGTTTATCCGCTGCCCCGGTCCCACCAGAGGGCCAGATCCCTTGATCGAGATCGAGGGATGGATGTGGCTGCTGCCCGGTGTACGCCCCTCAAGAACCATTCGAAAATCGTAGTCGCGGCCAAGTTCCAGCTTAGCGAAAGACTGCCTCGCTGGCTCACCGTTGAGGTATGTTTCCACCCTGGCAATTGTTGGTCCGGGCGATACGCTCGATACGAAAACAATATCCGGTGGAGTAACTGCGTCCGGCCAGTCCTCCATCAGCCTGAATTTTCCCGTTAGCTCGAACCGCTCGTTCACCTTCACGTCAGTTTTGGAAAACTGGACATCGTAGAATTGTACCGTCCGGGTCCTCAAGTATGGCTCCTGAGCACGTTCGCCATGAGCGGCTGCGCTAGACACTCCGGCAGTGAAGGCAACAACCCAACCGGCAGCGAGTTTTATAAATTTCGCCAACATACCCATGTTCCCTGTGCTTATTCGCTTAGGACGCTGGCCTGCTTTTCATACCCATGAAGGATTTGACGACATCGCCGTTCTTGAGGAACGTCGTCTGGGACGCAAAACGCCCAAGCTGCCACCAAAGTTGGTGCATGAATATGCAGATGAAGCCCGCGAACGCCGCCGACACCCAACTAACCGAGCTACCGAAAGTCCGGAGCGTACCGCGCTCGATGATACGCAGATACTCAGGCATGTTCGAACGCGGAAATGTGTAACCGATCATGTCGGCCAACGATGCGACCATTCCTTGGTGCTCGACTGGGAGATAGAACGGAGCCAAAGCGGAATAATTCGATGGCCAGAATACGAATCCGAACGCAAAGCCCGCGAAGATGGATGTGAACAGGCTATTGCGAAGGACGATTAAGGCCATATCCATCAACAATGCGCCCGCGATCACCTGTGACGGCACGCCTTCCGTGAACGGGAAGCCTGTCCATATCCACCAATTCGCGTAGCGTCCGAGCCACGTGGTGATCAGCAACACTGTTGCGCCCACCGTCGCGCCGATGGGCAAACGGAAGTTGACCCAGAAGATCGCCTGCAGAGCAGCAGGAAACATGATCATGGAGACGGGCGTGACAAGGGGCCAATACTGCCGGTCTTTCCAGTCGACATACATGTCCCAATCACCGACCGTGAGCATCACGTGCAAATGAAATGCTCCCGCAAAGAGGGGCACCACCGCCGCCACGACCAAGAAGTCGAATATGCGCGAGTATCTTGCTGCCTTGGGGGTTAGGCCGGAGACAGAAATGACCGTCTTACCCTTGGGGCCAGCTTTCAATTTCGGAATCGCCACTGCATTTATGTCGGTAATTTGAGGTGACTCCTCTCCCTAGGGTTTACCTGCTCTTCCCGGACTGGGATCGCTGTCCGGGAAGGCTGTTGGCTTGTATTGTTGTCACACGGCTTCCCGGACCGCGCTTTTCCTGCGCGTAGCCAACGTGGGTCCGTCACGCGCTCGCTGCGTCCTGCTCGAATACAATCGGAAAGAGTTCTCTAAATCGTCCGACGATCTGCATCAGGACACCCGCCAGCGCGAGTGCGCACCATCCGAGAACCACGAAACCCCAATGCAGCGGGTGGGAGAAGATTTCCTCGGTGAGCCAGTAAGCGTGCCCCCATTCGTTGAAACCGAGATTCGGCAAAATGAGGAAAGGCCCCACTACGGCGAAGACATGCATGAGCGAGACCCCCCTGCAGAAGGCCGGGATGCGGGTCATTGCGTAAACAAAGCTGCCTACGCCAAAGAAGAGATAGATTGGAATGGTCGCATAGAACAGAATTATGTGACTGGGAGTAAACGGCGTGTCTCTGAGGGTCGTCTGATGCCAGACTCCATCTCCATCGGCGAAGAAGCTGCCTGTCCAGAAGATGCAGAAGCTGTACACGACGAGCCACATGGTCAGATAAAAGTAACTGCGCAATTCGACCTCGGGCGTGATGGCCTCAATGTTATTGTCACGCGTCAGGAAGAGATAGGTCCAGCAGAGCGCGCCCGCGCCATACAAGACCGGCAATTCGATCTTGAAGAGCGTCATCCAGTATTCGCCAAATTCTGGTGAACTCGCATCGAGCCCCATGGAGAAACCAAAAGCCTGCTGATACAGCCGCGCGCAGATGTAGAGGATCGTCAGCGCAACGATCGCGAACGCGAACAATCCGTAGTTTATGCTAAAGGTCTTGGTGCCCGTGACATTCGGTGTGCGATCTAACGCAGCGTCAGACATTATTCCTCCTCAGTTTTGTCCTAGTACCTCGATACTGAGATTTTGTTTGATTGGTTTTGGATTCTAAGACGGGTAGCTGCTCAGGAGAGACCAGCACTTCGATGCTGTGCGGCGATCCGGGCCCGCGCCTGATGAAGCCGCGCGCTCGGGCGGCAACACCATTTTGGTGGACGAAGTTGCCAAGCCGTCGCACCAATGCACCGACGTTGAAGCATTTTTCTGGATACGCTGGCCGACAATGAGTGCATATCCCAGTCGGCATCAGTGCGCTCTCCAGGAATATTCATCCTACGGTGCGGACGCGCCGAGGATGCTCGCCTTAACGATTCGGAGTTGCCTTCGAAGTCGAACAGTGGACCGTCGCCCAAAACAAAGGCCCGCCTGTCGTGGAACGTCGCTCGACCGTGAGGCCGGCCGCGTGAGCTGCATCGAAATAGGGACTGCTCTTATTGAGCACGTAAGCGGTGTTCCGAAAATGGCCGGCCGGTCGATCACCATTCGGGAGCGGGCTCCGCTGTTGCATATCCATTCCATCTGCCAAGCTACACCCCGACCGCTTTAGAGAGCGTGAAAAACAAGCGGACGACCTCGGACCGAACTGGAGGCTCTGTACGGCTCCACGGAGCTCAATCGGCCCCCTCGCTCAAACCTACTTAACACCGGCTACGTGGCTTGGGCAGCTACCAAGTCAGGTAGTACCAGAACACACCAGAGTATGTTCAATCCGCTTAGATGGTAGCGGTTGGATCCGTCCTCAGTAGCTCCCTTGGCGGTCGGTAGTATTCGGCCTTTCCTAGATGCTCATCTGCCCTCATGACGAGATAGTGCGGGGGAAGGAGTAGGTTTCATGAGCTAGGGCCAACCCACAATCAAAGTGGCTCACTGGGATGCGCCGGCCAGTTATCACGAATAGAAACCATTAGTTCGCTGTCCGATTGCCTATCATGGCGGAATCGTTCGGGAACTCGTTCACCATCGTTGATGTGACGGCGGACGACTCAAAAGCTCAAGTTTGGATTGCGCCGGCCAAGCCAAGCCAGGCGCTGACATTGGTCCTCGCCGCAGTCTCGGAAGGATGGACTGCGGAAGTGTTGGACGTCGTGCTGCCCGTTGAGCACAGCGAACGCTCGAAGAACTTAAGCTCGAACCCTGCGACGTTTACAAAGTGGCTGAGTTAGCGAGCGCGGCCTGTTTCCGGAGGGCCATTCTGGATAGCAAAGGCTTTCCTCGCCGAGTTGTAGGTTGCCTAGGCAGGCTTACGCCGCTCGTTCTCAGCCCTATTCGCAGCCTTGAGCCGGCCTTCGATGTAGTCGGAAATGTCGCCGATCTCAGCCCGCAACTCGGCTTCCGAAATACCCTGCCCTTCGGCAGCCTCGACAAGGCGCCGGTTGAGTTCGGCCACGTCCTGCGACGCGCCAACCATCCGATACTGCTCGACAGCGTGAACGCTGTTCTCGATCCAGAAATCGATAAACTCGCGAGCGTTGCTCACCGTGACCCCCTACGCCGACAGAAGGGCTAGCGTTAGCGCCAGCGAGTAAAGGGAGCAAGGCCGCATCAGTTAGCGGAGCCTTGCGTCCGACGCCATCGAAGGCGCTGGCCGTGGGACTGGATGCCATCTTTGGCGGTTACGCCTCGCCATATCGCGCGATCTTCGACGCGGACGACAAGGACGGATTGTCGGGCGCCGGCGTCAGCCCAGCGCAGGCGCAGATCGTCGATCCCGCCGTCTGGGCTCAAGAGAGCGCCGATCTCGCAAAGCAGTTCGCGTACGCGCCGCCGGTCAGTATGGGAAAGAGAGCCCGCCCTCCTGACGCGCGAGTACGAGACCGACGCCAAGATCGTGGCCCGAGCGCGGGCCGCCCTGGCGGGAAACAGGCTGGCCAATTTGATCGAGACCGCTTTGAAGTAAGCCTTTTTCGCCGGCAACCGGCAGGATATTGATTTGGAAGTTCACGCAATGAAAAGATTATTCGCGCAACATCGCTGCTAACCCTTCCCGCCTTCGCATGGGTGCTCTCGTCCAATTGACGCCGACCACGGGGGCGCCCGTCTTGTTCGACGCCAGGAAGATCACGGCCGTCGTCGCCCTGTCGACCAGCGAACTTCACGTCGACGCCGAGACCCCGTCCGACGCCGATTGACAGCCAATCCGCCGGTGGCGGTTTGTCCGCACTCGCTGCGGCGCCGATCTGGAAATCATCATAAGGCGCTCGCGACCTCGGATGGAAGATGACGCCAGCCACGACATCAACCCATTCGCGCCGAAGCCGCCAACGATTATCCAAGCTCATTAAGCGATTATGCCGCCATCGGCGATGGTTCCGTCGCCGACCGACACGATGTCCAGATGGTCGTCCTTGCGCCGGCTCAGGGCGGCGTCGCTCATGCTCGCTTCACCCGTCGCATCGGGCTGCGGCGTTGCATCGGATCGGACCGACGGCAGCGCGCGCACGCCGCTGCCTCCCGCGCGTTCAGGCCGGCGCACGCTGGCCTCCCCCCAGCGTCGCTGCGGTAGCGCCTGGTCGAGGTCTGGTAGTACTGCACGCGGATGGCCGCCATGGCCTCGATCAACGGCCCCCACGGCGCGGGAAAGTGTTCTTCCGCCATCACCCGGTGCAGCATGCGCGTATGAGGCGCTCGATCACCGGCTCTGTCACTTCCGGCTGGCGTTCTCCAGCTTCGAGCATGCCCATGTCGTGCTCGGCGGCGAAAGCTTCGTCGCTCTGGCCGAGGGCTTGCAGAACGCCCTGTGGGCGCTCGGCGGCCTGCCGCGAGGGCATCGCAGCGATAGCCTGTCAATGTCGTTCCGGAATCCGGCAGCCGACGCGCGGGAGGATCTGACACAGCGCTACGCCGCGCCGCATCAGACATTGTCAGAAGTCCGACAAAGGAACGCTCTCTAAGCTGGACAACAGCTGCCCGTCAGCTCGCCATCAGCTTGTCTGGGTATCCTCGCAGCAGGGCCTAAGCAGCCCGAATTGATGCGTAGAGACTAGCGCAGCACAGAAAGGTGAATCGTCATGTATGATCGAATCAGTGGCTCATCCACATGCACTAGGCAAGCTGACGAACCGAGTCAGTCGGTGGATAGCGGCAGCTTTTCGGAAACACTTGCAGGTCTCGCGCCTCAGTGGAGCTCACAACCGGGGGAGTTGCCTGACAAGATGGGGGCCTGCTGCAGCAAGCCACATACCTCGGATGCAAACGTTCAAACTTCTAGCGCCTCCGACCCCAGTACATCCTCTCCAGAGAGTCCGGCCACCTCCTTGTTTGAATACAGAACGGCCGACCTGCGTGATGCGAATGTGGACGGCATCTGCGTTGGGCTGACTGCGGAGTGGTTCCGCAATCTTAACAACAGCCCATCAACCCGAATGAGTGCGCTCACACCCGGATCGCAAACGCACGCCTCAGCGGCTGAACGGCAGCAGCAATATCAAAATCTCAAGGATCAGTTGCGGAGCAGGGGAGCAGGATCTTCTCAGGCCGACCTTCAGGCACAAAATACCATTTTGGAGAACGCAGGCTTGGAACCGGCTGGAGAAGAGAAGAGATTCGCATTCGGCAAGTCTTCGAACGTCAAGCGCATGGTGAACGAAATCAACGAAGATGGATCGAACCATTTGCTCAGCTTGTATTTCGCCGAAGGCGGCGCACACACAGTGGCGACGTCGGCCTCGAATGGAAGGACCACGGTTTTCGACCCTAACTATGGAGAGTTTACTGTTCAATCAGATCCGGACCAGATGGCTTCATTGTTACAAAGCCTCGCCAATCGTTACAGGAATCCCAACGGGCAGCATTTATCGACAATCACGACGCAAAGGATGCAGTGAGTTGGGCCTTCAGGCTGGTGGTGATTGACGAAGGCGCGGATGCGTCGGCGGGCGGTCGCGGCGTCGGGGGCCAAACTGCGGCGGATAGGCGGCTGCGTGTCGGCTGGCGAGTGTGCCGGCCTCGAAAGCGGGGGCGCCGGCCCCCGCTATCCATGACGGCCGGCACAAATTGCAGTTCTGTTTCGGAATGACCGCCTGCGGCTTCTCTCAACTGACGTCGCCATTGCTGCGGCGACAATCCATGCCGTCCGCTGTCAAACCACGCGCTTGATCCAGACCGACTGTGCGCGGCGTATGACTTTCCACGACATCAGCTTTCGTTCGAAGCACGTAAAACCGACGCATCGATAATGGTTCAGCCAGGATGTGCCCCTCACAAGCAGCCGGGGATAGGGCAGGCTCCGCGTTTTGCGATGCGATCTGGATCGTCGAGCGGAAGAACTCAGCATCGCGCTCCCTGGGTGTTAAGCGAAAGACGCCGGCAGTTTCCATGATCGGATCGCCGGCTCGGAGAATTCCGCGTTTACTACTCGCGCCGGTCCGGACCAGTTAAACGACGGCATGTCGCGGCCCATCGCGAAAGGCTCGACGGGGTTGTTGATCTAATTGGAGTCCAGGGTCCGCAAGTCCACGCAAAATGCCTTCTATGGGATACCGATGACGCGGTCGTGAGCAGCATGAACTGGGGTTCTCAAACCGGCTCGACGAGCTTGGACTGCATCTGGAAAGGCCCAGTCTCGCCACATGCCTTTTGGAAAAATTCGAGGATCAGCTCGAGGACTGATCAGTGCCGCGCAACTTTCTGCACACCAGACCCGATCTTCGCATGCAATGTTCGCTTTTGGACCATTATCAAGCTCCACGGCTCGCTTTGAGTGAGCTTCGGGATAGCTCCGACAGTGTCGTGGCGACCTATGTATCGGAGTAATGGAGCGCTCACAAACCGACGTGGTCGACGGCCAGCAGCGCCTTACGACCATAACGATCCTCCTTTGCGTCCTCCTGGACCTGGCGGATGCGAAAATCGGGCAGGCGATCCATTAACTACATCTTCCAGACCGGCGACCCGCGATTTCGGCGGGGAGTTGAGGAGGCCAGGCACCATGGTGGCGCCGACCTTGTTGGTGCAGCAGATGAACCGCTCACCGGCTTCATGCGCCACCTTCCGCAGCAACCGCTCGGGATCCTCGGCAAGAAGGACGGTCAAGGCCAGCCGCGGCAGCGGCGCGTGCCTCCTTCGGGTCTCCCAGCAGCGCCAGCGTAGGGCATCTGCGATCGGCCGCCATTGTGGTATTGGTACCGCGGGCATGTGACGCTGCTCGGTGACGCCGACCACCCGATGGTGCCGCATTCGGGCAAGGCGCCGGGCAAGCCATCGAGGATTGCTTCGCGCTCGCCGTTCTGCTGGAGCACGCCAAGCGCGACAAGATCCCAGCGCGTCTGAAGGCTTATCAGGAGCTGAGATTAGAGCGGACCAGCCGCGTGTAAGCCGCCTCGCGCCTGGCTGGCAAGTTCTACCCGATCCGCGGCCGGGATCCTCTGGAACTGGATGAGAGGATGCAGGAATGGATGTCGGCCGCCGCCTGGATATTTCCGATGCGGAGAAGGCCGCTTTGGCACTTCTGTAGGAAGAACCTCAAGGACCGAATTTTGCTGAGACCTTCTGAACGTACGCTTCTGGCCATTCGCGATATTTGCTGCTGTTGCCGTGATCGGCATATCTACACCGGCTTTTCAACTTCCGTATGAAGTTGCGGCTTGGGCTAAGCGCACCGGAAAACAAGGGGACATAATAGGGCGTGAAAGAAAAACCCCGGCATTGGTGCCGGGGTTCTGTAATTCTCGTTTTCTTCGCGGCTGGATCAGAAGTCCATGCCTCCCATGCCGCCGCCCGGAGGCATGGCCGGGCCGGCTGCGGCCTTCTTCGGCAGCTCGGCGACCATCGCTTCCGTCGTGATCAGCAGCGCCGCCACGGAGGAGGCATTCTGGATAGCGGTGCGCACGACCTTGGTCGGGTCAATGATGCCCTTGGAGACGAGGTTGCCGTACTCGCCGGTCTGCGAGTCGAAGCCGTAGGCGTACTGATCCTTCTCGAGGATCTTGCCGACGATGACCGAACCGTCTTCGCCTGCGTTGATCGCGATCTGGCGGGCCGGCCAGGACAGTGCCTTGCGCACGATCTCGACGCCGGTCTTCTGGTCGTCGTTCTTGGTACGCAGACCCTTGAGTTGTTCGGAGGCACGGAGAAGAGCGACGCCGCCGCCGGGGACGATGCCTTCCTCGACAGCCGCACGGGTCGCATGCATCGCGTCATCAACGCGATCCTTCCGCTCCTTCACCTCGACCTCGGTCGCGCCGCCGACGCGGATCACCGCGACGCCGCCCGCGAGCTTGGCAAGACGCTCCTGGAGCTTCTCACGGTCGTAGTCCGAGGTGGTCTCCTCGATCTGCGCCTTGATCTGGGCCACGCGCGCCTCGATGTCGGCCTTCTTGCCGGCGCCGTTGACGATCGTGGTGTTCTCCTTGTCGATCATCACCTTCTTGGCGCGACCGAGCATGTTGAGCGTGACGTTCTCGAGCTTGATGCCGAGATCTTCCGAGATCGCCTGGCCGCCGGTCAGGATCGCGATGTCCTGCAGCATGGCCTTGCGGCGATCGCCGAAGCCCGGAGCCTTGACGGCCGCGACCTTCAGGCCGCCGCGCAAGCGGTTCACGACCAGCGTGGCGAGGGCTTCGCCCTCGACGTCTTCAGCGACGATGACCAGCGGCTTGCCACTCTGCACCACGGCCTCGAGCAGCGGGAGCAGCTCGTTCAACGAGGAGAGCTTTTTCTCGTTGATCAGGATATAGGCGTCGTCCATCTCAACGCGCATCTTGTCGGCGTTGGTGACGAAGTAGGGCGAGATGTAGCCGCGGTCGAACTGCATGCCCTCGACGACGTCGAGCTCGGTCTCGAGCGACTTGGCTTCCTCGACCGTGATCACGCCCTCGTTGCCGACCTTCTTCATGGCGTCGGAGAGGAACTTGCCGATCTCCTGGTCGCCGTTCGCCGAGATGGTGCCGACCTGGGCGATCTCCTCGTTCGAGGTGACCTTCTTGGAGTTCTTCTGGAGATCCGCAACGACGGCTTCGACCGCGAGGTCGATACCGCGCTTCAGGTCCATCGGGTTCATGCCGGCGGCGACCGACTTGGCGCCTTCGCGCACGATGGCAGCGGCGAGCACGGTCGCGGTGGTGGTGCCGTCGCCGGCCGCGTCAGCGGACTTGGAGGCCACTTCGCGCACCATCTGCGCGCCCATGTTCTCGAACTTGTCGTCGAGCTCGATCTCCTTGGCGACGGTGACGCCGTCCTTGGTGATGCGGGGAGCGCCGAACGACTTGTCGAGCACGACGTTGCGGCCCTTCGGGCCGAGCGTGACCTTCACGGCGTTGGCGAGGATATCGACGCCGCGCAGCATGCGGTCGCGGGCGTCGACGCCGAATTTCACTTCTTTGGCTGACATATTGGTTTCCCTGAGTTGTCTTGGTGTCATCTCCCCCTTGGCGAGGCGCCCGGCAGGCGCTCCTCAGGGGTGAGCGGTGCGAGCGGTTGGTTAGGCGGCCTTCTTCTTCGAAGCGGGAGCTTCGAGCACGCCCATGATGTCGCTTTCCTTCATGATCAGCAGGTCGACGTTGTCGATCTTGACCTCGGTGCCCGACCACTTGCCGAACAGGACATGGTCGCCGACCTGGACGTCGATCGGGGTCAGTTTGCCGCTCTCGTCGCGGCCACCGGGGCCAACGGCGATGACTTCGCCCTGCGAGGGCTTTTCCTTGGCACTATCCGGAATGATGATGCCGCCAGCGGTCTTCTCTTCTGCGTCGATGCGCTTGACCACGACGCGGTCGTGAAGCGGACGGAATTTCATGCAGCCCTCCTAAGCATTTGCACGAGTTGAAGATTTTGGAATGTTAGCAATCGATGCCCGCGAGTGCTAGTCACGGGCCGAGCTGAGATAGGATAGGATTTTTGCGGGATCAAGGGACTCTGGCGGAAAAATAGGCGCTCAGGACGGTCGCCTGCCATCAGTCTCAATGGTTAACCGGAGACGTGCTGGGCTGGGGTTAGCTGGTCGCTGGTATACACCTGTCGCACCCCCAATCAAACCGGCGAGCCGCCAGCGCTCGCCCAAAACGTAGTGGCTACGGTCCGCTTACCAATGCGAATATACTCCTAGCCCCCGCGACGGGCGTCGAGCCCAGCTTCGAGTAAGTAAGAAGCTGGCCAACGCCCAACCTGCGCGTGAGTTGGCGAGATTGCTCGACAAGCAGCGGCGGACGCAGGACGCCGGAGATGAGCAGACTGTGCGGGCGGCACGGCGGAAGATCTATATAATCGCGCGCGACCACCAGCCCGCTCCTAGGTCGAAGAATAGTTTTGCACCGTGCATGCCGACTGAGTAGCTGCACTGTGAATGAAGCCCATGTTTAGATCGATCACCGCGTGATAGGAGCTGTGAGGCACGACTTCGTAGATGATGTGCGTGTTGCTATCGATATACGTTCCGCTGTTGCCGGAATGTTTACACGTTACGACGACGTCCTTAACATCAGCGGTGCTGTTGTTTCGAATGACAAAGGACGCCTTCATGATCGTCGCTCACAACTGCTTTGAGCTGACGGTCTTTCGATTGATAGCAGGTGGCGGCGATGTCACCGTTAGTCGGTCAACGTCCGAGCCGACCGTATGGAAGGCGCTCGACGCCACGATTCCTAAATTCCGCAGCGGGATCTCTCCTGAGCAACCGTGACCGCGGCGAGCCCCAACATCACGTCGCGGGTGAATCCGAAATGGAGACGATAGAGCCACCAGATTGCGCAGCACCGGTCGAGATCGTACATGGCGAGCGCGCGCCTTATTGCTACGACCATCCGCGGCATCGGCTTCATTCCTCGTATCATCTGGAAACCTCGACGACTCGGGGCTAGCGTTCTCCCTCTCGTGTTTTGATAGGCGATGGTTCGCTGTGCGCGTGCATCCGCAATGGACTGGTAGCTAAGCTTGATGTTCGTCATGCGCTCTTTTCCGCGTTTCGAAGCTGGCTGCACACGCCTATGTGCGTGCGATCTACCGTGACCCTACGGTGGAGGTGCTGCTTGCAAAACGCCCAGATCTGGTAGGGCCAATTGACAGGACTCCCATCCGATAAATACGCTCGCGCAATCCCACTGCTGGTTTGGCGGCCAAACCCCGTCTGAGCGCGCTGGCAAGTCTCCGCCTCGCTAAACAACACCTCGGACAGTCGGCCCGCCGCAGCACACCATCGTGCAGCGCTTGTTGCGATCGATCAGACGCAAAGCAGCCGAGACGGTCATCCCGCGCACGGCTAAAGGTGCGACGCTGGCCGCATGCAATGGGCATTCCGCGACGTACTCCAGTCCTCCGATCCTGCGTGCTATGGTGCAACCTCCGACTAGCCGAGAGCCGGAGCTACATCGGTCAAGCGAAAGTAACATCCTCAGATGAGGCAATACGGGGTGATATTGCAGCCCGGATGCCGGGTCCGGCACCACCCAGACGAAATGGCCAGGATGACCGTGCATCTCGTGGGCCGCCAGCGGGTCCGATGATGCGTACCCACTGGCGGCGCGAGCAATCCACTGGAGTCGTCTATCCAGGTAAGGAGACCCGAAGTGACCGCAGGGCTCCAGTCCCGCGCGATCGCTTCACCGTCGGGTTGCGTCTCATACCCGCGTAAGCTTGACAACCCTCCTTCGGCTAATTCGGCTTTGTAGGCCCGTCCGTTAAGCTGGATTGTTCTGGGGCTATTTGCGGTCGGCATGAAACCTTCTTCGCGCAGCTTGTCCATCAGGGCAGGTGTGGCCCATTGCTGTGGTAGCGGCGTTCCGAAGCGCCGGTGCTCCGTGAAGAATGCTCCGAAGTCCGGTACCCCTGCCCGGCCGACGCCAACCACTTGGTCCTCCGCAGGGTTATGAACAAGAAGAACGCGATTGGACCCATCCAAACCGGCCGTGTAGCGGTGACCTCGAATTTCATAGGTCATCGTCGGCTGGTCCGAGTCAGGCAAGAGACCCTGGTGGAACAGCCTCTCGACCATGAAGTCAGGCGCGATTTGCGAACCGTGTGAGAATCTCTGGGGAGCGGCGAATGAGACATCTACCGCTTCCTCAGGTGCGGCAGATGATGATGGTCCCGCTTCATTCATGATCTGACTGACAAATCATGATCCTCTTGTGTCCAGACGTGCGCCGTTGGTGATTCTGGTGAACGGGCATTGTCGATCGGGTTCGGATCCATAAAGCTCTCCTTTCTATTTTGAGAACAAAGGCCTCTTGAAGATCTCCCCAGGGAGTGACGAATTCAGACATGGGCGGCTTCGTCATCGAGAGGCCAAGTTTGAGTGTTAAAGAGGCTGGCTTTCGAGAAGCTGACAAAGGTCGAAGAAGGGAGACAAACCCGCGGCCGCATCTGCCACGTCTGATGCGATCATCTCCGAGCCAAATATCTTTCCGCCTGACCTCCCAGTCGGCGTGCAGGTCTGCGTCGTGCATCGCATTCACCTGGCAGTAAAGCTGGTTAGGAGGTCCAGGCGATGCGGATCGTGGCCAGATCCAGCCTTGCATCGAGCGTGTGCATTTCGATCTCTGCTCGCGACCAGTCGTTCTGGCTTACACTTCGAGCCTATGCTCGGGCCGCAAGCCGCAGCCGCGCCAGCACGAGAACAGACGAGAGCGCGACCTACGTGAGTCCGGCAACCGCGGAGCAAACTGTTCACCTAATTAGATGAAGAACGCAATCGCTCAGACGCAAAGCAGCCGAGCCGATTATCCCGCGTACGAGGTGCGACGGTGCCGGTAATCCCGGGACTACGGCTGTCACTGCGTGTAACGGGCAGTCCGCGACCTCCCCAGTGCCTCCGATCCTGCGCGCCATGATGCAACCGCGGACTGACAGCCGGAGCTACGCCGGTCAAGTAGAAACGAACGGCCAACTTTGTCCCGGCTGCTATTGACGCTCAGCGTCACATGCAGATGGCGCTCGTGTCAGGGCGCGCTTAGAGAAAGCGGACATTTCAGCGGCGACTTCGACACCGCGCGCATAAATTACGACGATTTTCCTTTATTCAGGACACGAGCGAATTCTCTTCCAACGGTCAGTTGGCGAGAAGAAACGTAACCCGCATTCGTGCTCGCCCGTCCGGGCATCGAACGGTAGCTCCTACATGTGGCGTCACTGATTTGCGTTAACGGCTCCCCAAGTGGTTGACCAAGATGTACGCCCCCGAAACTTTGGCAGCGTTCACCGAACAACTTGAGATCGGCATCGTCGGCCTCGGGGCCGAATACGCCTCGCCTTGTCCCCGTCCCGGGGACGCCGTCGCGCCGGAGATAGCCGAGATGCATGGCGAGGGGCGCCGAACGCACGGATGACGAACGGTCTGGGTCTTGATTGTCGCCACATGCGGGAGGCCCCTGAGCAGACGGGCCGCCCGCTCCCTGGCGACCCGGCCGCGGCCGTAGGCGGAGCACCTATACATGGTGATCTTGCACGCGCGCGAGAAACCGCCGCAGAGCGCTGAGCGGCGGCAAGCGCCTTGGCGATAAAGAGCCTAGCCCATTGGCTCCTTAGGGGGCGGGACGTGACCTGGCCGAGGCGGAATGGCTCGAGTCGTCGTCAGTCGTGTGCGGCGCCCGTCAATTTTGTCACACACTCGCCACAGCAGCGCAAAATTCTGCAGCCATCCGACGAACTCAGCAGGTTCTCATATTTGTCTTTACCGGCTAAGGCAGCGATCAGATCAAGGGCTAAACGGTGACTCAGAGACAGGCATCTTTATTGCAGACGTTACGGTGAGCCTCGTCGTGACACGCTTCAGCCTACTGTTGACTGGCGCAATGGCCGTGAGGGACGAGTTCGGGCAAGTGGAATGCAACAGTGCGACCTAGCTGGCCAAAATGTTTGGGTCAGGGATCGCGCTTCAGATTGGGCCGAGGATGTCGGGGCAATCTACTCGAGAGAGGCTGGAGCCGGTCCTCGATCCCGCAGACGAACGCTTGACGAGCCGCGCCGTGTTGGGCGCAACCATCGGCAATATTCTCGAATTCTACGACTTCGGGACCTACAGCTTTTTCGCGATACAGATCGGCCAAGCGTTCTTCCCGGCAACCGACTCGTTCGCTAGCCTCATGCTGTCACTCGCAACCTTCGGCGCAGGTTTTGTGACCAGACCGATCGGGGCCATCGTACTCGGCTCGTATTCGGATCGGGCCGGCCGACGGCCCGCGATGACTGCCAGCTTTACCATGATGAGTGCCGCGGTCCTATTGTTGGCTATCACGCCATCGTATGAGATAATAGGACTTGCCGCTCCGTCACTGGTCGTCTTCGCACGCTTGCTGCAAGGCTTTGCTCTCGGAGGTGAAGTGGGTCCGACGACCGCCTACTTGGTGGAAGCGGCCCCCGCTGACGCGCGCGGTCTTACTGTCTCCTTTCAGCCCGCGAGCCAACAGATAGCTGCGACGGCCGGAGCGCTGGTTGGAGAAATACTCTCGCTCACCATGACAAGCGAAGCGCTGAATGCGTATGGATGGCGGATCGCGCTGTTGCTCGGCGCCGCTACGTTGCCGTTTGGACTTTGGTTGCGGAGCGGCTTACCCGAAACGTTGCACCGGTCCGAGGCGCACGTTCTGGTCACTCAGCCTGCAGGCCAATCGCGTGCAGATCGCCGCATCATGAGCTTGGGATTTGTCATCTTGGCCAGCTGCACGATCACTACTTATGTGACGGGATATATGACCACCTACGCGATGAACACCCTCCACGTTTCCGCGCCGCTCGCCTTTGGTACCACGCTCATCAGCAATGTGGTCGGAATTGCTGCAGCACTGCTGGGCGGCCTACTCGCCGACCGCGTAGGTCGTCGTCGCATTATGATATGGCCGCAGGTCACTGCATTGCTGATGACCTATCCGGTATTCTTGTGGATTGCAGAGAGCCGCAGTGCCTTCGCACTTCTAGGAGGTCTCGGCGCCCTCACCCTGATCGGAACGATTCCGTATAGCGCCTTCTACGTGAGCATGGCCGAAGGTTTGCCCAGGAACATTCGTGGTGGCGCCTTCGCGACGATTTACGCTTTTGCGATAGCGATTTTCGGAGGCACAGCTCAACCGATCGTCACCTGGCTGATCCACCTTACCGGGAGCGCACTCGTGCCCGCCTGGTACATGCTTTTCGCTAGCACGGCCGGGCTCTTTGCCATGCTCATGATGCCGGAGACGGCGCCCCTCAATTTTACGCCTAACCATAAACGAACGTTCGTAACGCCACGACGGCTACCCTAGGTATAGCGGGAACAATGGACATCCATGACGTCCGAAATCAATGCGAACCATCGAACCGAAGGGGCGCTATGGGCGTGGCAGAGAAAAGCAATAGAAATTCAATTAGTTTTGGATCGAGCTGTGGCTCGCATCGGAACACAACGTCGCGATCTAAAACGACTTTTCCCGTTTACCCAACCTACGCCGATGCGGCGGGCTGCGCGCGGCGGTAGTCACAGACTGGCTAAAAGTGAGCAATCGCTTTGATCATCTTAAGAGAATTGAGATGGCGCCGCTTGCACCATCTCTGCCAGTTTAACCGTACGCCATGAGGACGCGGCCGCTGTCGGAGCAAGCGGCCGCACGAGGCTCAATCCTCGTTCTCTGCTTGACTTGTTTTCGGTCCTCAGTGTCGCACGCACGAGGGATCGGTCAAACAGAAGAACAGGTCGCAGATACCATCCAACGGGTCGTCGGCGCACTGAGGATATGATGTATCGGCTACCTCCACCCTGCCGGCAACCGGTTGCGCGGCAACTTTTGCAGCAAAAGGAGGCACCGCCGCAGTTGCAAGCGCGAGGGCGCTCGCCGTCACTAACACAGACTTTTTCATCCGAGAAATCGCTTCCCTAGGTTGGCCCCAACCGTCCTCGGGTCTATCTGACGACGCTGTAAGCGGTAAAATTGATTTTCTTGATCAGATCTATCTAGGGAACGGATAAGTCCGGACATCACCGTACGGCTCAATGTTAGCTCGCCCGGAACCTGCAATCAGCTTGATCGAACGCTGGACGAGCCGCGGAGTGGTCGATGCATGTCTGGGAGCACTCGAGTACAGCGTTTTCTGGAATCCGGCTTGTATCGTCGAGCAAGGCGACAGTCGGTTTGCATGGTCCCGCACATGCGCTTCCCGAACGCGCCTGCGTCACACTTGGGCGCGCGATGTTCATCAGCGAGTACGAAGACTGCGAAGATCGCTTACCCATTGTCGTGTTCGCCTGGGCTGCAGAGACGCTCCAGGAAGAACGACGAGCCCCAGCATCTTTGGGGGCCAAGGAGGCTTGATGCTGGGACCGTCGTAGCCTTATGCAAAAGTAGCAAACAGGCGGCGTTGTTGTGCACCGCCCGGCTTGATTCGTCAAAGCGGCCATGATGCTCGGCTCCCGTGCCACCGAACCATCCGCGATCCGTTGCAGCTCCGCCGACGGTTTGCGCGCCAGTTTGCCGCGGCCAAACAGGCGAAAGCACTGTTACATCCGGCGGATCGCCGCCGGCATCAGGTACATGTTTTCCATCTGCAATACTCAGCGGCCTAACTTCTCGCATGGGTGCCGATGTTCGCAACATGCCTTTTGTAAGATGGGCTCGACGCTGCTCAGGCAATCCGCCGCGCCGGTCTGGAGGCATGAACGCTGCCACCGAACGGCTCACCGCCGCAAGGCAGCCAGCTCACTAGATCCCCAGTCGAGCCATCTGCGCTGAAACGTGCTCCGGATCGGGAAGCGGCTGCCACGGCCGGCCAGCGGCGGTGCTCAACAAGGACCTACAGAACCCAGGAGTGAGCTTGCCGCGGTGGATCACGACATTCTCGTGACCCTTGGCGGCTCGAGCGTTCTGCCAATGCTGATTGTATCCGCGCTGCTCGTCGGACTTCACGTGGCAGGCGGCGAATTCGCGATCGCCCAGCGTCGCCAATTGCCAGGCATGAACCGGCTGCTCGGTATGGATGTGCACCCACATCGGCCTTGGCATCGCGCCCGTGCGCAACGCCTTGGGCTGCAGCTTGATCTCGAATAGCTTACCTGGCTCTCCCTTCAACGCTTGCGGCGGACCCACTGAGTCCAGCTCCCCCGCCGCGCGCAACTGTTCGAGATACTTTTGCGATGGAAACGGGTACGACTTCATGCAATCGCTCGTGATTGCTGCCTTCCGCGTTTTCAATGAGTTTGCCTGTCCCTGCACCTCAGACCACATCGCCTTGAGCCGGAGTATTTTTTCGTGCACTTCGGGCACTTGCGCAGGCGTGAGCAGGCCACGTCGGCGAGGCTCCTCCAGCGCGGCTACACAGGCCTCAATCTCGGCGGCCTGCGTCTGCAAGCGCCCAATGACGAGATCCAAGACGTGGTCGGCATCCTCGGGCTTCATCTGGCGCGCTTGCGAGACGGCACTTTGCTGAGCCGGCAGATCAAATTGCAGCAGCTCGTCAAGTCGCTCCAGTAATCCCGCCAGTGCTTTCCTGGAGGGCGGAGCCTGCCACATCTGGAGGTGCTCGGTAGCAGAGGTTGACGCCCTCGCGCGTGCCTCCTCCGCGGTCGCGAGTTTTTTGGTACCGAGGTCCGAGAGCACGATAACCTTGCCGGTCGGGGCCGTGGCCGCATTGGGCCTGGCGACTTGCGGCTCGGGCGGGCGGGCCGTCGAACTCCCCTCGCCTGCGGCCGCCGCGCGCCTTCCTTTGCCCTTTCTGCGCGCTGCACTGCTTTCGCCCACCATGGCGGTATTTTCCGGCAGCGCAGCCCAAGCCGGCGGTTCAATCGTGGCTGCTAACTTTGGCTGCACTGCCAGCAACCGCATGACTTCGTTCGCCGTAAGCCACGCACCTTCCACGATCCCATCCAGCAACTGCAACGGAAGGTCAGCTCCCGTTCCGGCCGCCCTCAGCGTGGCCACCATGGAACTCACCCCTGAAGCGAATTCCGAAAGCCGCTCCATGACACCTTCCAGAACGGCGCGATGCTCGGCGTCGAGCGGTGCCCCGTTGCTGTTCAGAACGGCCTCGGCGGTCGAGACGAATGCAGGAAAAACATCCCCGATGAAGGTCCCAAGCAGACGCACCCGCCCGCTCTCGTCCATGAGGGCGTCGTGCACGTCTGGGTCGAGCGTGCTCACTCGCGAGTCAATCAAGAGCTCAGCGAGAGCGATCCGCGATTGCAGATACATGCACTTCGTATTGAGAGCCCAGCCGGTATGCAGTCTTAATGCGGCCTCTTCGGCCTTGCGCATCTCGGGCGTGCTGCTTGGCAAGTTGGCAGTAGCCGCACAGACAGACTGCATCCGCTCCGAGCGCAACACCTTCTTTCCCCACCAATCCATGCAGGCTTCATAGTAGTTCGCCACGCTTGCAAACGCGCCGGACACCTGGGCGGGCGTACCGGTGCCTTTGATCCTCTCCAGCCAGCCTGTTGCTTTCTTTCTTTTCTTCTCCAGCTCGTAGACAATCCGGGTGGCCACTGCGTTACATTCATCGGCCGCGTCCAGCGTGTCATCGCGGAGCCGTCGAGCCCGATCGTCGGGCAGAATGCGACGCGCCAAATTGGCAGGCAGATCTGCGTAATACTCCAGAACAGTTGAGCCTGCTTTGACGACTTGATCGATCAGCTCTTGCGCCTCTTGCAAGTCCTGGGCGTGCCCCGCCGCTCGACGGCTAGTCTCAAGCTCCTCAAGCAGGCCGGTCATTTTTCGCCTTGCTGCCTTAAACTCGTCCCGGGTTGGCGCCGCCACATCCGAAGTTGGGTTGTCAAGCGCCGCGGCTCTGTCTAGAGGCCCAGAGCGCATCCGCTCTACGACGGCATCGAAAGATTGACTGCGTCTTCCCGGGAAGAGGCTGGGCTCCACGTTCGAACCGCTCACGTCTGCGGTGTTGCCGGCTCCCGCAGCCCCAACTTCCGATGCGCCGGCTCGGCCAATGCCTGTCATGCTTCGTCTCCGATAAAAGTCGCGAATGTGCAGCCCGTCTGGATAGACCGCCTGACTGACGACTAGCTGACCAAAAGCGTTCACGGATGCACAAGAATGCCGATGTCACCTGAAGTTCCATTTCCAAGGGAGCTCCAATGTTTCTGAAGAGATCGATGCGGGTAACGCCTCGATTGCGGTGTAATCAGAGATGTGACCGCGGCTGAGGCGCCTTGGCCGCGACGCGATCCGGTGCGAGTCCTGGTCGTTTGCCGGTGGCTCCGTCCACGCCAACTGGGTCAACTCGTCCCAAACGAATGGGTAGTTGGAGAACACTCGCCCTTAAACGGCGAATTTTGGCCAAGCAGAAATGGCCATTAATAGACCTACCCTCGCCGCGGGCGTCCTCCTACTAACTGTAAGGGGAGTTTGACAGAAGAGCTTAACAAGCTAACGGCCGCACACCGAAAAAGAGATTGAAGGTCAATCAGCATCAATATTTGTCCTCATCCGAACCGGCAGAATCGACCCTCCGCAGATCCTCATACTGCATTTCGCAAAAGCCCGGGGCCCATTTAGGCTCGGTCAAATCACCTTCATGGAAATATGTGCAGCGAGCACACCAAACGCACCGAGAACCAGCCCGATCAGCGAACCGGCGGTCGTCACTTTTCTAAAGAGCAGAACCGTGAGTATCGGCTCCACGACCAGGATAGCTCTCACCGATATCGCGACAATGATCCAGATATTCTTCAGATGCATGTAGCCCAGCGCGCATCCGAAAACGAGGAGGATGCCACCCAAGCATACCAGGAGAAACATCGGCCAAAGCATCGCCAGATCGCCACCGGCCTTTCTGAATTGCCTTGACGCAACCAACTCGGCAAATATCGAAAGAGCTTCCCAAAGGAAAATCGCTGCCACAGCTACAATTTTCAACATCAAGGTCACTGGCCTCTATGGTTTCGGCTATTCGAGGTGGCCCGGAGAGACCTGCATCGGAATAGCCGTTGAGGCTCAATTTTCGGCATGCCAAGCGCTTGCGAGTCGAGACGCGCGCCTCACTTATCGCTTCTCGCAGGTCCTTCCAAGCGTCTGCCGGGCCGGTAATTGCTTCCGACATGTAGCATAGTTTCCCGTCGATCACCTCAGCTGCGCTGCTTGCAGAAACCAAAGATGGTTCAGGACAAGCTTGCTCTGCCGCCTGCTGTCTGCGTGAGCAGAGCAATTTGGACCTAGGCTGCAATCCGCACGGGGAGAGCGGAATAGCCGTGCACGAAGTTAGACGCAATCCGCTCGGGTTCGCCGACAACCTCGAACCACAATTCCGCAGACAAAATCTCTTCCCAGAGGACTCTCAACTGCAGTTCCGCAAGATGTCGACCAAGACAGCGATGGATGCCGAATCCAAACGAGAGATGCTGCCTCACATTCTTGCGATCGATCACGAAATTGTTGGCGTTCTCAATGATCTCTTCGTCCCTGTTACCGGAGATGTACCACATGATGACCTTGTCGCCTTTCCTGATCTGTTTTCCGCCTACGATGCTGTCGATCGCGGCGGTACGGCGCATATGTGCGATTGGCGTCTGGTAGCGAATAATCTCGGACACGGCGCTTGAGATCAGCTTGGGATTGTCAATTAGCTTTCGCAGCTCGGAGGGGTACTGACTCATGAACAGGAGGCCGCCGGTAATCGAGTTGCGCGTGGTGTCATTGCCCCCAACGATCAGCAGAATCAGATTTCCGAGAAATTCACTCGGCTCCATCTGGCGGGTGGCAGGCGAATGCGCCATCAGGGAAATCAAGTCGAGGCGCGGCTCGGCTTTGATGCGCTCGTTCCAAAGCCGGGTGAAATAGTCCAGGCACTCAGACAAGAATTTGCTTCGCTTGTCCCAGCTGTCGATTGCATGGTCTGCTTTCGGAGCTGTAACCGCGACGTCTGACCAATAGGTCAGCAGTCGCCGATCCTCAAATGGAAAGTCGAACAGCGTGGCGAGCATTTGCGTCGTCAACTCTATGGAGACCATATCCACCCAGTTGAAGGCCTCATTGCGCGGCAGGCCCGCGAGAATCGCCCTGACCCGAGACCGGATCAAGCTTTCGAGCTTCGTCAAGCTTTCCGGTCCGACGATCGGGCTGACGGTATTGCGCTGCTCGGCGTGCTTGGGAGGCCCCATCTTGATGAAACTCGGGGTCCAGTGCTCGCCAGGCACGTCGGCAATAGTGACACCTTCTTCTGACGAGAACGCTTTGTGGTTTGTGTCTACGGCTACGATATCCCGGTATTTCGTTACGGACCAATATGGACCATGAGCGCTGTCTTGACAGTAGTGAACGGGATCTTCCTTTCGCAACCGCTCAAAGCAAGCCCACATGCTGTCGTCTTGAAAGCGCTTGCCCTCGCTTACATCCAGCTTGCTCAGCGGGATAACACACGAATCCTCAGCCCTATAATCTTCCGATCGCCTTGTCATGATCATCTCTGCAGATTCTGCTCTCGAGAGTTTACGGTGTGGCGCGATTCATCGCTTCGAGCTGCCGCAGCGCTTGGCTGCGACGGGCCGCTCGACCAGGCTACCTCACAGTGCAGCTAGCCTCGCCCTACCATGTCGGGCAGTAAGGATCGCATTGACTTTCCAACTCGATCTACTCAATGGATCAGCGAGAGCTCTCAGCGCTGGTTAGAGATGGCTATGCGCTGGAGGCATCAAGCCGAGTACGCCTTCATAAGTTGACCCTCGCCTTGAGATACGGCCGGAGCGGATAGCTTTCCAAGGTCATGGATGAATAATCGTCTGGCTAGGTCTGTTCAGGCAGATCGACCCAGATATCCGAAGGACCCTTCATGAGAGTATCCTGATCTGGAACGTAGATATTATCGAAGATCCTGAGACCATGAGCCGTTGCCGCTCCTACAATTATGAAAGGGAGCTTGACTTGCTCTAGGTCTTCGAAGTTGTCAGCGCCGACGATTCGAACAAAATCGAGTTTAAAGTGTCGGAACTTGATCTGAGATGTGGCCGACGCGACCAGATCCTTCACCCTAGATACCCCTTGGGCGATCGCTTTCCTCGAATGGTTGAGTGCCGTGAAAAGACAAGACAGCTCATCAAGCTGGGAACGGCTAAATCGCCTCAAACGCGACGAAATGGGCACTCCGTTCTTGTATCTCACGGTCGGCACAAACCTTATCTCGCAATCCAGAAGGAGGTCTGCGACGGCGCGCTTCACCAGGATCGCCTGACCGATATCTTTCAGGCCGAAGTAGCTGCGAGTTGGCCTTGCATAGCAGATCCAGCGGACTGCCCCGGTAACGGCTTCCTTCAAATACGCCTCAGGCCCCCCTAAACGCAAATGACAGTCGCCTTGCGATACAAAGGTTCGATAGCCAGGCGGAAACATTTCGGTGTCGTTGGAGGAAATCACGGCAGTTGCTCCCGAACGCAATGCAAGTCCAATATCCTCGTCCAAATTGAAATCGTAGCTCCCACCTGGTCTAAGCTGGATCTTGTTCGGGTAGACTGTGACGATCGCGACGTCATTCTCCGATGCCGCCCTTCTGATCAGTTCTGCATGCCCGAGATGCAGGGCGCCGAGAGTATGTACCGTGCCGATAGTCTGCCCTGTTCTCGCCACCTCCCGGATGAACGCTTTACCTGCGGAAAGACATGCCAGATGCATTTTCCTACTCCAGTCACTTTGAACGCCAAAAGAGTGATCTGATCGGTCGGATCGCAGAAGGTCTGCCCTGCGTCTCGTATCGGTCGCGAATGCCAACGAGCGCCAAAGAGCTATAGCGCTCGCTCACAGCTCGGCCACCGCACCAACACGTTCTAAGCTCACGGACACTGTAGTCCCTTCCATTTTGCGGTTTCCAAAGCAGTCAGGTTGACCCTTCTCGACCACGTCTGATCACCGATGAGAATTCAGCCAGATAGCTTGATGGCTCGGGCGGCTGATCCGCCTTCAAAGCGGCCTGCAGTCCCCGACATCGGTCTGCAAAAAACGGTGGCTCGAATGTGGTTATCTTCGCGCCCGAAAAGTCGACCTTTACGAAGCTGGCCTGGAACGGCGATATCCCACTCAGGTTCGCGTCACGCAACGACGATTGGTTCATGCGAACGTATGCGACGCGCGCTGCCTCCAGATTGCTGTGGGACATTCCCGCGGCGAGATATGCCTGAACGAGATTGGACCCTTCGAGATTTGCGTGATCCAATGCCATCGATTGAGGAGGATCACCGGTAATCATCGACCGGTAGAGGTAAGCCTGGGACAAGTCTGCATGTTCAAGATCGCAGTCGCGCACAAAGGCGCAGCGGCCACGAAAGCCCGTCAATTTGGCGGCTCGCATTGTACTCTCTGTTATCGAAATGCTTTCGCCTGATACCCGAGACAGGTCCGCTCCATCGAACTGACAGGAGTGAATAGAGGCACCGTTCAACACAGCCCCGACCAGGTTCGCGTTGGACAAGCTTACGGACAGAAGCCGCGCCTGGCTCAAGTCTGCCTGCTCAAGCTCCGCACTTGAAAGATTTGACAGGTGAAGATCAGCGAATGGAGCGTTCAGGGCTCTCGCCGCAATGCGGCCGCTCACCTTTGAGAGTCTCAGATACGGAAGATGAGCGCCTTCCAGGACAAGACCATCGACCGAGGTGGGACGCACGATCGATAAACAGTCCCCCTTTGACTGGAAGAACGAGCAATCCGCCAGATACGCCTTCGTGATCGTGACTTGGCTCAGCTTGGCAAAGCGGAAGGAAGCGGAAGGCAGGAAGCATTCGTTGATGGTCGAACCCTGTAATTCCGCGCCATCAAATACAGCATCACTCGCGTCGCATTGGTAAGCGAGAAGCCCGCTGAGCATGGCGTTGTCAAAGCGTGTTCTTTTCATGCTGCAACCGTGAAACAGGCTGCCTGTTGCATCAATTACATTGCGCAGACTGGCATCATCGAAGTTACAGACCTGCGCTGCAATGGCATGCATATACGCAAAATCGAGCTTGGCCCCGAGGAAACTTGCCCTTTCTAGCCCCGGACAGATAAGATTCGCCCCAGAAAGGTCTGCCCGATCCAACTTTGCTCCGTAGAGCTGCGCACGATTGAGGGTACAGCGTCGCAACGGGAAATCTGACAGGTCGTGACCGTTAAAGTTTTCGGAGGATAGCTGCAAGCCAGTCCCGGTCCTTCTGATCGCCTCTTCGGTTCGCCTCCCGACGGCGGCCACTGCGCGCAACCGATCGGCAGTTCGGCTCCAGTACCGAACAAAGTCGCCATCTGATGAAAGCTTGTGTTTCGGATCCGACCAGTGCTCTGCCCCTTCATTCGCGGTGCACTCGCTATCTGTGCCGATCGTTTGCGACATGACGACGATTCCGTATTGCCCGGATTACGGGGGGCCTGGTATTGACCTCTTTTTGCTCTGCCTTGGAGGTACGCTATGCGATCTGTG
Source organism: Bradyrhizobium sp. IAR9 (assembly GCF_013408065.1). NCBI lineage: Bacteria > Pseudomonadati > Pseudomonadota > Alphaproteobacteria > Hyphomicrobiales > Nitrobacteraceae > Bradyrhizobium > Bradyrhizobium sp. IAR9. The sequence continues at coordinate 189,060 of NZ_JACBZW010000004.1, read as the reverse complement.
GCGAACTCGTCGGCGAAATGGCGACGCGATGCGTCGATGAGGCGCCTATTGTGTCGGTGACCTCCGCAGCCGGGACGCTTGAGCACGTCAGCCGAATTCTAGTCATGCGCCCCCCAACTGCCGCTCGCTCGCTGAAATTGTTCACCGGGCCAGGCAACGCTGACAACGCAACGGTCGTTTGACAGTGCCGATATGTCCAGAAGTCGCGGTTTGGCTCGTCAGCTCTTATAGGCACATCCAAATCGCCCTCCATCAAACAGAATGCGAAAAATTCAAGGTCTTGCTTCTTTCTCAATGGACCCACGGCTTCCGGGCGGAAAAGTGATCGTTCGTCTAGGGCCGCACTCAGCCCTTACGCGGCGTTACCTCATTATCCGATAGCAACGACCGTGCCAGCCGCGCATCAGTCGCAAGCAAGGGGCTGAATAGGCGTCATGAAATCGATATTGACTCCGAATGTGTTGAACCTGACAAACACGGTCTCGTTGTCGCGGACTGCACCATGATCGCAAGGCTATCGCGAAAGCGAAAATTCCGAGCTCATTAGCAGGAGAGCAAGCCGCCAGTCTCCTTGCGGGCACTCAATCGATGACTTGCAACTCGACATTTGCGGAACGCCGACCTCACGGTTGGCGAGTGTTCGAGCTCGGCTAGCCCTGCTCGGCGCGCCGGTCCGTCATCTAGTGGGAACCCGCGCCACAGACTGTCCTGGTCGAGCGATGAACGAGCGCGCAATCGTGACCAAATCGGCGGGTGCAAAGGCGAATGCTCCCGCGATCGGAGATAGACAATTTTATGATAAGGGATCGAATTCGAAGGCATTCACGCGATGCCTTCTTCGAGGATCGTAGCTGAATGACCTATCTGTTGGTGCCGCACAAGACGCGGCATGGCGGCGATAAGGCTCTTGGTATATTCAGACTGTGGATTACGAAATATCTCGTCAGTGACGCCACTATCGACAATTCTCCCCCGACGCATAACTATGACGCGATCGCTGATATGACGAACAACACTGAGATCATGCGAGATGAAGAGATAACTTACGCCGAGGTGGTCCTTCAGATAGCCGAGCAGGTCCAAGACCTGGGCCTGGATCGAGACGTCGAGCGCCGAAACCGGCTCATCGCAGACGATTACGGCAGGATTTGGTGCGATCGCGCGGGCGATCGCAACGCGCTGGCGCTGACCGCCCGAGAGCTCGAGCGGTCGTCGGTCCAGCAACGCCTGGGATAGTCCGACCATATCGAGCAGCTCGATAACGCGCTCCTGCCGCTTGCGCGGTGTCTCAACATCGCTCGAAAGGCTGTCGGATATGATGCGTTCGACCGTCCAACGCGGATCAAACGAGCCAAGCGGATCCTGGTAAATGATCGATATAGACCGCCGCCGAGCCCGCCGTTCGCGTTCGGCGAGCGTGGTCCAAGGCCGGCCTGCAAACTGAACGGCTCCCTCGTCAGGCTCGTCGAGCGCCAGGACCATGCGCGCCATCGTTGACTTTCCTGATCCGGACTCACCCACGATGCCCAAAGTCTCGCCGGATCGCAGTTCGAAGGAGACGCCGTCCACAGCCGCCCGTAAAGTGCCATCCGGGCCCTTGAAGCGCTTCACTAGACTTGTCGCTTCGAGCAGGATGGGACGAGATTTCGGCAGCGATTGTAGGGGTAGCTGCATTTGCTGCAGAGGCGAACGCACAATAGTTGATGGTGAGAGGCGTGAGCCGCGCGGCCGGCCTGATGGCACGGCGTCCAGCAGTTGACGAGTATAGGGGTGTCGCGGATCTCTGAATATCTGGGCAGCGGTGCCGCGTTCGATGACCTCGCCTCCTCGCATGACGAGGATCTCATCCGCCACGCGGGAGACCACTGCCAGATCGTGACTGATCAGGATCAGAGCCTTGCCCCTCGTTTTGGTCTCCTCGAGCAGTGCCAGCACATGAGCTTGCGCCATCACATCGAGCGCGGTCGTCGGTTCGTCTGCGATCAGGATGCGCGGATCGAGTGCAAGTGCCGAAGCGATGAGAGCCCGTTGACGCTGGCCGCCGGATAACTGATGCGGCAGCTGCTCGGCCTTGGTCTCGGGCTCAGGGACACCGACGAGCTTAAGGAGAGCAATGACGCGCTGCGCGAGCTCCTTGCGTGATGATACCGCACCGTGGAGGAGCAAGCCTTCACCAACCTCTTTGCCGATCCGGCGAAGCGGGTCAAGCGAGACGAGTGCATCCTGTAATACAAAACCAATCTCGGTGCCGCGGATGCGCCGCCAGGCACGATCGCTAAGGCCGATTAGGTCCATCCCGTCGAAGCTTAGCTTTCGTGCATGAACATTGGCGTAGCGACCAGCAAGGCCTATGAGAGACCGCGCAGTCACGCTCTTGCCCGAGCCCGATTCACCGACAATCGCAAGACACTGTCCCGGTCGGAGGGAGAAGGATATGCTGCGCACGACCGTGTTCTGGGCGATGCCGCGCCCGAAGGAAACACGCAGCGATTCGACCCTGAGGAGGTCTGGCTGCTGCGGGACAGGCTGGCGGCGATCCTGCGACATTCATCTTTGTCCTTCCAGACGGTCCTGTAGATGGCGCCCGATGATGGTGAGGCTGAGGGCAAACGCCGTAACTGCCAAACCGGGTATGATCTCCAGCCACCAGGCGTAGATTACATAATTGCGCCCGGCATTGAGCAGCGCGCCCCATTCAGGCGCCGGGGGAGCGACGCCGAGTCCTAGAAAAGCAAGACCGGAGGCCCATATAATCGCCTGTCCTACGCCGATCGTCATCATTGCCGTCAGCGGGTTCATGGCGTTGGGAAGAATATGCCTCCAGACAATACGGGGAAATGGATGGCCCAGCACCTTAGCGGCCTCCACATAGCCTGCCTCTTTGATGGAAAGCATCTGGCCCCTGATCATGCGCGCATAGCCTGGCGCTGTTCCGATTCCGACAGCTACGACTTCAGTCAATACTGACGGCCCAAAAACTGTCACGAACAAAAGGGCGAGCAAGAGCGTTGGAATTGCGAAGAGCACGTCAATAATTCTGCTGAGAATGCTGTCTAATAAACCGCCAGAAAGTGCAGCGGCGCCGCCGATGGCCATTGCAACGGACATGCTCAGCGCCGTCGCGCCAAGTCCGATAGCCAAGGATTGGCCTGCGCCCTCGACCACGCGAGAGTAAAGATCTCGACCCAGTTGATCAGTTCCAAACCAGTGAGCGATCGACGGAGACTGCAATGCCGATCTCAAATCAATAGCAAGCGGATCGTGCGTCTGCAGCACCTTTGGCACCATGGCAGCGAGGACAAAGACGCCAAAGATGATAAGACAGACCGCAATTCGAAAGGGGACATGACGCACGATCGCTAGGACTTCTCTGAGCGGCCGAGACAAGGTGACTTCGGCGAACATGCTCATGTCAACTTGATCCTCGGATCGACTACCCGGTAAATCAGATCGACAATGATACTGGGAAGGACGAATAGGGCCGCGGAGATCAAAACAGCTCCAGAGACAATCGGAACGTCTCGCGAGGACGTCGCAGCGACAAGGACGCCACCTAGGCCTTGACGGGCGAAAACCACCTCGATCAAAATCGCGCCCGAAAGAAGTTTGCCGAGCGCCCAACCTGATAAAGTAATGCCGGGCAATGCGGCATGGCGGAGGACATGGCGAAGCCTGACGCCGAAATCACTCATACCCCGCGCCCTTGCGGACGTAACGAACGGCTGCTCGAGCACGCGCGTGAATTCGTTCTGAACGACTTGTCCGAAAAAGCCCGATAGTTCAAGAGCCAACGCAAGTGTCGGCAGAACGAGCCCAATCGGCGAATTTCCCCCGATCACCGGAAAAATGCCTAGCTTTACCGCAAAGAGCACAAGCAGAATTGTGGCTAGCCAGTAAGGCGGCACCGTTGCCAAAAAGACTTGTGTGTCATTGAGCAGCTTCGACCATATGTTGTCTCTGCCAGCGATGAACAAGGTTGTCAGAATTGCGATAAGCCATGCGGTCAGCAGCGCAGCGATGGCCAGAACAATCGTGGGGCCAATCTGTTCCGCAATAATCGCTGCGACAGGCCGATGTTGCTGGTACGACTCGCCAAGATCTCCATGCAGGATCTGCAATATGTATTTGCCGTATTGAACCGCGAGCGGTTGATCAAAACCATATTTCGCATTGATCGCTGCAAGCTCCGCCGACGACGCCGGCCCGACGTTGCCACTCGTCACATTGATGATGATCTGGGCGCGGTCGCCAGGGAGCACACATTGAATCAAGAACGCAAAGGTTGCGGCAGCCCACACCACGACCACGCCGGAGAATATCCGGCGCGCGAACCAAACGATGGGACGATGGGCTACTATTATCACGGCGTCACTTCCCGTCATCGAAATGAGCGTCATAGAAAACGGGTTCGCCAACCGAGCCGCGGTCCAGCCAAACGTCTTTGAGGTTCGGCTTGGTCGCCAACGTTACGTCCAGCACCGTGAGGCCAATCACAGGAGCCTCATCCACGATCTTCCGTTCCGCCTGCTGATAGAGGGCGGTACGTTGCGCCCCATTGAGTTCCTGCTCCGCCTTATGAATGACGTCCCAAAGCGTCAGATCTTGATAGCGTGAGGGATTGAAGCGATTGGTCTCGCCGTTCCGATCGGGCTTCCACGAGATCCGGAATATCTCAGCGCCGGGGGCAACCCAATAGAGGACAACGACCTCATAATCATCGGGTCCGAGGTTTTTTCCGGCGAAGAAATCAGCCGGATTGGTGGGTTGAAGACGTACGTCAAAACCGGCCTCCCTTGCCTGCTGCTGGATAACTTGCAAGGCTTGCTCGCCATCCGGCTTCAGAAAAGCGTTCGAATAGGAAATGCGCACGGTGAGCGGATTGCCGTTCTTGACACGAACGCCGTTACGATTGCGCTCAGTCCAACCCGCCTGATCAAGCAGCTGATTGGCCTTCCGAACATCGTATCCATAGGAATGGCCGAGCTCAGGCAGGTATTCCGGCGAGCTCCGACTTAGCGCCCCGTTGCCCTCAAACGGCAAAGAGCCAAGGAAGGATGTGTCGACCGCGGCCCTTCGGTCAGTAGAATAGGCAAAGGCCTTGCGGACGAGCACGTCGTCAAATGGGGGCCGGGCCGTATACAACGCCAAGCGCAGGGGGGTGCCGCCGGTAAGGTGCCGCAATACTGAAAAGCGGGAGTTGGCGTCCTTCCATGCGACCGCCGGGATATCGTATATGGCATCGGTCTCGCCCGTGATCAGCGAGCCGTATCGGACAGTCTGATCTGGCAGAAACTTCCAGGTTATCCCGTCAACGTAAGCCGGCCCTTGATGTTTTGCGGTGGCCGGGGCCGAATTGTAGTCGGGATTGCGGCGGAAGGTGACTTCTCGCCCATGGCGCCACTTGTCGACAATGAATGGGCCGGAACCGACAGGGTTCTCGCAATTGACCGCAAGTCCACGTTTGAGCGCCGATGGCGAGAGAATGCCTTGTGAGGATTGGGCGAACACGTTCAGCAAGGGCTGGAACGGCACCTTTAATTTTACCTGCAACCTCAGAGGAGCAATTGCAATTGCCGATTCGAAGCTATCGCCTAGATAGGGCGCGGCAGTCGGATTGCGAAGATCGGGGTCGTTGCTAAGCCATCCGTTGATATTGTCAGCGATAGCCTGCGCATCGAGCGCAGTCCCGTCGGTGAACTTTACTTTCGGCTTTATCTCGAATGTGTACACCTTTTTGTCATCGGAGATGCTCCAAGACTCGGCCAGCCATGGCACAATGTTGCCGCCCTCGGTGCGCGCAACCAGATTATCGCTGTACTGACGTTGCAGATACCATTGCTGCACCCAGCCCCCGAACAGGCAAGCAGGCTCTTGAAAATGCCCGTAACGAATAACGCCTCCTGGCTTTACACTGCCGGCTAACCATTCTTGAGCATGAATGCTGGGCACCAATTGCGACAGGCCCAAGAGCACGACAAGGGTAGCCGCCACTTTTCTTGCTGGATAGTTCGACTTACCAGTGAAGCGCCTCGTTGACCGCGAATTCGATAAAGGCATATTCAGGCTCCAGAGCATTGGTGTTGAGGAAGCGTCAGAGCGGTGAGCTAGGTGTGGCTCTTGCCAGCTCGAAAGGAATGGGAATCCCGAAATGCTCTCGCAGAGTCTGTCCCCGATATTCTTTGCGAAACAGCCCGCGCTTCTGCAGGATGGGCACCACATTGTCGACAAACGCTTGAGTGCCATCTGTCAGCACGTCGGGAATGATGTTGAAACCATCGACCGCGCCAGCGCGGAACCATGCCTCAATCGAATCCGCGATCTGCTCGGGTGCACCCACGAGCAAGCGATGGCCAAAAGCTTGAACGCTGCTGATGATCTCGCGAACCGTCCGACCTTGACGCACCAGAGTTTCAATCGTGCGATGGTGACCGACAGAAAACGGAACATCATCTGCAGTAGGCAAAATCTCCTCCGGGACCGGCCTTTCGAGACTAAGCTTCTCGACCGCCACGCCCATGCTTCGTGCAAGAGCGGCAACGGCGCGCTCCAGATCGAGCAGTCCGTCCAGTTTTTCTTTGCGACGAGCCGCTTCTTCCTCGGTACCCCCGATACAGGTGACAAGGCCTGGCAGGATGAGCGGAGCCGCAGGGCGGCCGAATTGCCGAGAGAGCGCGCGAAGGCGCCCTGCCTCCTGCAAAGCCGTTGTCAAGTCTCCAGCTGCCGCAAACACGACATCTGCACTGCGGGCACCAAGCCGTAGTCCGGGATCCGAACCACCCGCCTGAACGATGACTGGCTGGCCTTGGGGCGAAGCGGGATGCGTGAGTGGGCCTCGGATGCCGAAACTATTCGTACTGGGGTCGAGCAGGCGGAATTGACTCGCATCTGCGTAAACTCCCGCAGCCTGATCGGCGATGACCATCTCGCCGCTCCAGCTCAGCCAGAGAGCACGGACGGTTTCAACGAAGTCCTCGGCGCGTCTGTATCGATCCGCTCGCCCGAGCTCTCGACCGCCAAAGTTTGCTACCGTCGCCGGGCTCGACGTCGTGACCGCGTTCCACGCAACGCGGCCACCGCTGATGACATCAAGCGATTGGAAGCGCCGAGCGAGATTGTATGGTTCATTGTAGGTTGTCGACGCTGTCGCAATCAGGCCAATTCGCTCCGTTTCACGTGCAATCACAGCGAGAACCAGCGTCGGTTCGAGCCCATTAAGCGGCGGCTGGTGCGTAATGTCGGAACTTATCGCAGGGGTATCGGCCAGAAATACAGCATCCAGCAGACCACGCTCCGCAATCTTCGCAGCGCGGACGTAGTGCTCGATGTCGAAAAAGGCGCTTGGATTTGTGCCCGGCCAGCGCCACGCCGCGAAATGACCACCGGCACCATGAAGATTTAAGCCAAGATGAAGCATGGAGTTACCCGAAGACATCGCAGCCCCTCGTGCGGCGGCCTCTGAGCTGCTTGGTGGGCCTTGTGGACAAGTCGATCTCGGCAGCCAGCCTGCGCTTTCTCGCAAGCTCACCCTGCATGTGCTCCAGGCATTCAACTTGAGTGATGGACAACAAACGGTCGGTTGATGTGAGAAGAATGTCACTAAAGAAGCTTTTGTTAGGTCTTGCGATCTTCTCCGAGCGGGCGCGGCCGAGAAGAGCTTCAATCGCGCTGGTTGCCGATTGGCGCCGACGTGACAGCTTGTTTCCAGCGGCAGGTTGTTTCCACACGAGTACACTCACATCGGCTCTCCAGAATTCATCAAGAAGCCAACTCCTTTTCAGGAAGATGTTTTGGATGGCATTCGCGATCGAAACGTTTGGACTCCCGACCGGGCGAGCAATGATCAAGCTAGAGGATCTTTAGAGGTCCAGACCCCGCAAACGCAATAGTTGAGTATTTCAATCTACTATCGTCTGTTGGCATCCTCTTCTATTTCGAAGCCTATCTTTCCGTCGCTTAACCCAAATGGTCTCTGATCAGGCTCGCCGAAAACGCGCTGCCTGATTGCAGCGGCTTCAATTGGCAGCGCCGGCTTGAAGCGAACGACATCAATTGATGCGTTCGAGAACACACGACAGATTTGGCGCGACATTGTTGATCAACCGCTTGCTGCCCCGTTTGAAAGCGACATCCGATCAATAAGGCCGCGCCAAGCCAACCATCTAATAATGCGGTGAAACATTCCAGATTCTCGATGCCTCCTTAAAGCAACGCTTGGAAGCTGAATTCTCTTCTGCACCACCCGTGCCGCCTACTGCATTCGAGGATGCTACGGACCTTCGGTTGATTATCTTGCAGGCGCCGCATCGTCCTCGCCTTTATCGGTATGACGACCGAGCGCGACTTTGCAAGAATGCCCGTCGTCACAGCTCCTTCTCGTGAGCGCGCCGATACGTGCACGGATTCAGTTACCTTTGGACATAGGCCACCTCAGAGCGTCAAAAATCGCCCGCATCAACGTTCACGAAATCACGCAGTTGGATATTGGAGCGTGTCACTTACCGGCACATGAAGTGGGGCGCCTCTCGCGATGAATCGCGGGCTATCAGCTTCAACAATGCCAGATCGAATCGCCTGCCTAGCGTCGAGGTCTGCGGCCATCATCGGCGAGGGAGATCACGGATGACACGCTCCGCGCCAGCTTGGTGGCCGACCGCCCCCCCGGCGTTCTGACCTAAGCCATCACCGTCCTGCTGCCGTCCTGCCACTAGCAACCGGGGTGCAACCCGCGAGCGCCAAGAGCCGCTTCCTTCGGGCATCGCAGCGGTCAACTGGCCGCTTTGGATCAACCCAGGAATTGGGTGCGGCACCACTTACTCAGTGGTTTAGGAGCAGGCCTCCGCCGCTTTGAATAGCTCAGGCCTTTTTAGCTGTAGGCGTTGCGGGAACCCCGTCCATCACTGGTCTGGGATCTATCGCTACTTTGACTGGAATCGCGTCGGGCCCGGAGGATGGGAAGTAGGAGCCGATACGACCGACTGCGCAGATCGCTCTAGGTCCTTTTGTTCGGCTGCGCCTGCAGGCCACGCCACAAGGCTTTCGCCGCGATATGGTTGTTAGGCGCGACCAACCTTGTGGTGCACGTGTGGCGCATTGGCTGCAAGCGTCAACTCCCCATTTTGTCTTTCCGAGCTGAGGCGCCCGTGCGCCGGTTCGTCGCCGCCGCGGCTTTCATGCGAGCCGAATTGTTCGTGGCCTTGCCAAGTCTAGACGGCAATCCAACGTCTCGCGGCAACCCAGCCCCCATGATATTGTGAGTTTATGCTATTCCGCGCGTGTTGCGGATGCCTGGATCGAAGTAGCATCGCGCACGTCTTGTTGGCGACCAGCGCCCGGCGGGCCCACGCGAATCCTCGCGCCCATCAGCAATCCCAAGAGAGCACAGTGAGCTCCACGCCACGCCGGCGCGGTCACGAGCCCGTTGGCCGCGACCAGATCGGCTGTTCGGACCAGAGCTAGCGTCTCGAGTAACGTTTCAAGGACATCGACTCGCAGCCGATGCAAGCTGGCCTCGGCAGACTTCCTCACGCAGCTCTGGCTCAAAATCTGGAAGAGAAGAAGGAGCTGGTTCCAAGTCAGTCCCACGTATGCCCTCAACACAGCGACCCGTTCGAGAACCAGATCCAATCCAGTTTATAGACATTTGCGCGCGCCTCAGTTGCTGATCCTTATCGGATAACTTTGTCTGAATGATATCGACAGAGGCTACCAAAGGGAGACGGGAATGGACCCATTTGACGACGTCAACCCATGCGCGGCTCAGATGAATTACGTCGAGCCGCGACAGGAGACAGCGCAAGCAGCGCAGCGGCTTAGAGAACCACAGCCAATCCTCCCAACATCAGCTTCACCCCGGGGCTGGATCGACGCGGACTGCAACGGATGGCAATAAGAGAGCGCAGGCTATCCAGGAGAACGAACGGTGCGCAGCTGCATCCTTTGTGAGAACGCGCGCTCAGGTGCCGCAACGCTGACCTGCGCGAATATTGCGGAACTCGAAGAGAAATCGAACTCGCTGCGCAAAGATCAGCACAATGGTCAAGAGCGACTGGCCGTCAGCCGACGGCGTCGATAGTGGCCGCCTCTACGACGACGTGGTGGCATCTTCGTAGACGGAGCTGCAGCGCTTTCAAGACACGCCAGCCATTGCAAGCCACATGGGTTGGACAGTCAAAGCGCGATGCCCCATTTGCGTTCCATGGCGGCTTTGCGTTACGCGCGCCGCCCCCTGGAATATCTGGGGAGGCCAACGACTTGATCTGGGTCGCGCAGAGGCAGAGCACATGAGGGGCGATATTTGTATCACTGTCCGAGGAGGCCTCACAACTGCTCCTTTCGCCGGACGACGACAACGAGTATGGCGCCAAAGCAATCGCGGAAACGCGAATGAGCTGCACAGCTACACGGTGCCGAGGGCCCACTTGGACGGCCGAAGAGATCGTCAGTATTGTTGAGGACGGGCACGAGAATGATGAACCCAATCGGGCTTGGGTGAGCGATACCCAACTGAGGAGCGCGAGGTACTGTTTCTGGGCGGAAATCTAGCTGACTATCGGACCGCTAGCGCATCGAATCCATACAGAAAGTTAGGGACAAAAGGCTGAGGGTAGAGGCTCCGCAGTTGTCTTTTCCGATGCTCGGAAAAATCGAAAGCAGCGTTCGCGCCATCTATAACACTCCGGTCCGACTGGCCGGGGGGCTGGCCGCGTACTGCACTTGGACAATCAGAGTTTCAGACGAAAGCTGTACCGTCTTTAAATTCGCCGCACTTGTCGTCAGGTTGGAAAAGCCACTTGCCCGCCATCATTCATTCTATCTTTCCGCCCGGCCACGTCAGGTTTTGGAAAGCTAACGTGAGTAGCGAAAGAACGAGGAAGCGACGCCAGTGGACTGCACCATGGACCGATACAACGCGATCAACCCAGCCGATAAAGATTCCGCTGCGTCGGATACCACCGTGGAGCAGCCGCAACCACCGCAAGCGGTGTTTGAGCAACACTTGGGAGAGGTGCGACAGCTCGGCCCGATATATTCCCATAGCGATCTTTATGTCATCACTGAAGAAGACGATCGCCTCATCCAATCAGCGTCTGGTGCTGCCCTTGACCGAGGGCCACCGCCGAATGCGACCACCATCGAAATTTACGACCGTCGGCTTCGGAAATTGGCTGAGGCGCTGAAGCAGTCTGGTCAGTCGATTGCTGAGCTCGATGACGATACGTTGCTTGACCGCTCCAAGAAGCTACTGCCAAAAGACAAGGTCATCGCCCCTGCATTGTCAATGGTTAGTAGGTTCCGTGAGCCCAGCGACACCGCTCCGGCCCCTACAACACATTATCGTCCGTCCAAGGAAGACGCGAGCCTCATCAGAAAGGCCACCGAGGCGGGCTTTGGTCGAGCACTCGATGCAAAAACCGCCGCAAATTATGCTAGCAGTCTTCGGAAGCTAGCGGCAGCACTGCGACCTTTGTCAATTGCTAAGCTCAGTCACAAAGCGCTGCTCGGCCATGCCGACGCTTTGTTTCCGAAGGACAAGAAACTCATCTACTCGTTGAACAGGCTGAGTGACTACCGCCGGATCGCCGGGCAGGACGATTCGGGGGCGCACGGAGGCAACTCGCGCCAGCCAATACAGCCGGACGCCGATTTGCCCGTGCAGCTTTTCGATCATGAGCAGCCTTTGGGGAACGCTGCGGACCAAGGCGGCTCATTGCCGGCCCACGGTTTCAATGCTACGCAGGTTTGGGAGGGAACGGGTTTAACCCTTCATTCTCCCGTGCAATGTGTCGCCCAGGATGTGCTTTTCGACGCTGTGCACCGAAGCGAAGTGCCTCCACGTGCCAGCTTCGATGCGCCGATACTTTGGCGGGGAATGAGTGCCGCCTCCTCGCCCGTGCAGAGTTTTGCTCAGGAAGCGCTTTTCGATGCCGCGGATCGCGAGGGCCTGCTGCCAGCGACATCCTTCGATGCACCAGTGCTTTGGCCAACCACGCGTTCAGTCACCCACTCGCCCGTGCAAAGTGTCGCCCAGGAAGAGCTTTTCGATGCCGCGGATCGCGAGCGCCTACTGCCAGCTGTGCCCTTTAATGCACCGGTGCTTTGGCCAACAACGAGTTCAGTGACCCACTCGCCCGTGCAAAGTATCGTCCAGGAAGAGCTTTTCGATGCCGCGGATCGAGACGGGTCTGCGCCTGCTGTCGATCTGGATGCATCCAAGTTATGGAAGGCAATGGGGTCGCCCCTCCAAAGCGTCGGCCGAGCGGATCCTTTCGATGCCGTGATCTGGCAGCCCGGCTCACGGTCGCAGAATCCCGCCTCTGAAGAAGACTTTGGGAGGATGATGCATCAAGATGGGGCGACCCCGGCAACACGTGATACGATGTCCGCCGCAGCCGGCGAGAGCTTTGATGCCTCTTTGGCCGTTCCCGAAGATTTCTCCCATGGCACCCAGGCCGCGCCGGATATGATGCGCTCCAGGCTCAGCCGCTGGGGTCTGTTGCCGGATGCAGCACAGCGGGTAAAGACCTACGATATTCACGGTGAACGCTATGCGGCCGTGCTAGGACCGCGTGGGCGCAATGATGTTCAGCTCATCCATCTGCGGTCTCCTGCTATCGGCGATACGTTTGATGTTTCGTTCGCCGTGCCCAAGGATTTTTCGCATGGCACCCAGTTGGCCCCCGAAATGTTGCTTTCCACGTTGGGCAAGTGGGACTTCTTGCCTAATGGAGCACATCCGGTCATGAACTATGAGATTGGCGGCGATCGCTACACGGCCGTGTTGGGACCGAGAGGATCCAAGGACGTTCAACTCATTCATCACCCAAGGCTCGCTTTGCCGGGTGAAGCTGCGCTGGTAACGCCGACGGCTCCCCCGCATGCCTACGGCGGCCTTGCACCTGGGTTTAGTCCGCTCTCCTCGTTCGAATTGCGAAAGGACGCTCCTTTGGCGCTGGCGCCAAACATTCCACTGCCGTCTGCCGCACCGGGATCGGGCCATCAGCCGTCCCCGCAAGTGCCGGAACTCGGAGAGTTGTTCGGCGACGACTGGAGGCACGGCCCCCAAGAGGCTTCGCCTGTCGTGATCGACATGCTCCAAAACCTGGGCCTTCTGCCGAGCCAGGAGGTCCCAATGACCCGTTTTCTGATCCACAGTCAGCCCTACACGGCCGAAAGCCTACCCGGTGGCCGCGTTCTTCTCTTCCATCGGCCGCAATTTGGCTGAACGAGGTGCTCGTCGGCACCTCGGGCAGCTGCTCAAGCTCCCGGAACCACGTCGGATCGTTTGCTTTCAGAGAAATTGGAACTGCGTCCGAAAGACAGTTTAAGCGGCGAGCAAACCCCACAGCGGCGAGGCCCAGCATGATCTAAAGCGGGATGGTTCAATCACGTTGTGGCCGCATTCGGCAGCACGGAAGTTCCGGTGAAAGGGCCCCAAAAGACGCGGGATGCAAGATACGAGCGCATCGTGGGGTGGGCAAGGGTCGCGCGTCATCATCGCGGGCGCCGCTTGATCGGATTGGAAACAATGCCCTCACAAGGACCGCGGACAGCGTGCGGACGTACCTTGGCGAGCCAATCTGGAGCGCTCAACTGAGAGGCCTTGGCTCCAACCCAAACACGATAGCCTGAACCGCCGATCTTCCAATCACTGAGATCGAACCGAGATCGACGGCCCTCATAAGTTACCTTGATCGAACTGCGGCAAGTTCGTGCCACTCGATGTCTCCCCGACGAAAAGACGGCCAGAAACACTCTGGCCGTTCCTGACGATCGAAACGATCCGTGTCATGGCTTGGGAAGATGTCCACACGATTAAAGGATCAAGTCTTCGAAGGGCATCCCCTGCCCTGTGCTCTTCGTTACCAGATGAACTTTGCGCCATCCGGCAGTTCGCAGATGAATTCGCCCTGGTTCACGAGTTCGGTGGTCCCGACGACGAGCTTCGAGGCTCGCACCGTCAGCTTGCCTTCGCGGCTGAGGCTATGGCGGATGTACTCGGTCACGGCATGTCCGGAGCTGTCGACCGTTTGGTGCGCATTGGCGAAGCTGATGCCGTTCTGGGCGGTCACCCTGAAGGCATTGATGACCAGACCGGCCTGCGTCGCCGACGCAGGCTTGCCAGCCTCCGCGGTGGTACAGCGGCTCATGTCCAGTATGAGCTTCACATTCTTGCCGGCCTGCAGGGCATTGAGCACCTCGATGTATTTCGGCGAGGGCTCATCGGCTCTCGCCAGAGCGCTCGCGCTCGCGGCCGAAAGCAAGGACAACAGGATCGTCAGTCCTATGCCAGTAAACTTCATATGCTCTTCTCCCTCGATTAAGTACCACAGATCTCGTTTTTCAAGACGTCGTGCTTGCAAACCGCTTGGCTGATTCCACACATCAAGCGCGCTCTCGCCCGCGACAAAAACATCCTGTCGCAACCAAGCGCAAGTAGTTGTGATGGCTATTCCGACATCACAACCTCGTATGTCAGGTTTGCGGAAGTGGCTTAGCCTCGCGCGACGTCAACTAGAACTATCTGATCGAGCGTGGGCCGCTTGGAAACACAAAACGGCAACCGGTCGCGCTCCTCCATTGCAGGCCCAACGACCGAAAGCATGCAATTCTCACATCTGCATAAAGTAGACGATCTACGAAAGAACACTTCGACCGGCCGCATGCGCCAGCTTGTCCATCTTGATAGCTGTGCAAGGACTGTCTGCCATAGACGACGTGTCCGCAATGAGGTGGCGGAGCGAACCTGACGCGGTGGTCGGATCAAGCTCAGTCAAGGCACCCGATCCCGGCCTAGTCGAAACAGCAATACCAAAAGTCACAACGCGGCACCGACTGTTGATCCGTCGCTTTGCGCGGCTTCCGTCCAGCTGACCGCTCGCCACATGACTGAATCCATTCGGCATCCCTGAAAGGCTAAAGCTAAATGGCTTCGTTCCTGGTCAGTCAGCTTCTCGAAAGCTGCACCTGCAACAATCTACGCCGACAGCCGGCACTCGAAGGGAGAGAGATATGAATGTTGATCCACGGAGTGCGGCAGACACTCCCTTTCAGGTTCACGGCGCGCTGCAGCACGCGCACGGCGTCGACTGTCCGGACGAGCTTAGCGCCCAGACCGGCGCACCAGTAAGAAAGCTTTGAGCAAGCAGCTGAATGACTTGGATCTAGACGACTTAGATTCGGTCTTCCCCCGACGTCGGATTCAGTCTCCTTAGCGGAAAATTCCGCGACTGCCACGTCCTCGTCTGCGCCAAACGAGGTGGCCCCGGAAACCAGTCGCTATCCAGCCTCATCATTTGTCAGCGCGCGCGCTCAGCTTGCCGCGACACTGACAGGTGCCACTCTTGAAGCGCTTCGGAACGAGATCGACCTTGCCGAACAGCAAGCAGCACATTGGTGATCGGCTACCGCAGCTCCCGTCGATCGGGACCGCCTATTCGACGAGGTGATGGGGTCGTCATATGTCACACTGCAGCGTTTTCAGAATCAGGACAATGATTGCAAGCCGCGCATGGAAGAAAAACCGAGCGCTATATCGCATGTCCGCAACACGGCTCGGGATCATTCCTCCCTTGGAGATCCTCTGGATCAGTATCCTATGAACCGAGCGCGCCAAGCTGGCTGGCATATGCGCGGCAAAGACAACAGCATCACCCTTCGTATCGTTGGTCGAGGATCCGGCAAAACTCGCCGTTTCTCGCGATCCTTGGGCGAGAGCGATCGCCAACAATGTGGACGCGCTACATCCCCTACCGAAGCCAACTGTCTGGACCCCCGACGACGTGCTGAGTAGCATTGGGCTTGGAATGAATGCCGAAGATCAGGACAACATCGATGAGGAGGTCGATTCGATGTGCTCACTGGGCAGAACGCCAACCCGAGAAACCGAGCGCCTGTTCCTGGGCGGCAATTTGGAAAGCTACCGGACCGCTAGCGAAGCAACTCCCTACAAGCGCGAGAGTAATGAGTAGATGGTCTGTCGACTGCACCATTTGAGAGGTTCGTTGGCGTTCAAGCACCAAAACACCCCCCAACGAAGAATTGCAAAACGGCGCACCAGCTCCGCCTCACGCACAACAGCTTGAGCATATTTAGCCGCGTGATCGATGGCCCGATCAATTCGCCGATCGAGCGTTACAGCGGTTGAGGGCAGCGACGGAAGATACACCCCCGACGGTTGGGAGGACGCCGGACCATCCTCTCTCCCCTGCCCGCTCGTTAAAGCATTCTGGCATCTTGGATGCGTTGTGACATCGCCCGGCATCAATTTGTTAGCCGCCCCCACGGCTGGCCGGCGGCTTTGGTGAGGTAAGCCGCTGAACGCTCCCCGCCTTAGCTAGCTCGGCCTGACATTAACCGCGCGGTCAACCAACGGGTCTTTTGGCCGCAATCGTATCAGGTATTCACTCGTCCGCAGCAAGCGGCGTTGTTGCAGTACGGCCGATCCGCCACCTGGATGCGTTCCATCAAAACAATCGATTTTGCCGAGCACGCCTAAAAGCCCCATAGTCGATCGCAATGTATGGAGGCCGCATTCAAGATGACGTCTGGCAATCGATTCTCTCCTCGGTCCCTTGCTGAACAACTTGGCTCGCGCGATCGGCCGTCTGCATCTCGGACCTTAGCTCCTGTCGTCATTTGGACGCATCCCGCGCCTTGCCACGGTCTTCCCGCTAGATTGCCACGTATGAGGCGGATCGGATCGCCCGATCGTGGAGTCGTGGCTTACCCAAAGCTTGGTAAGAACGACCGCCTTTTCGGACATTTCAAAGGGTTTCTGGCGCCACCTTCCTCACGACGTTGGACAGAGCGAGACCGACCG
Organism: Bradyrhizobium sp. IAR9; assembly: GCF_013408065.1. NCBI lineage: Bacteria > Pseudomonadati > Pseudomonadota > Alphaproteobacteria > Hyphomicrobiales > Nitrobacteraceae > Bradyrhizobium > Bradyrhizobium sp. IAR9. The sequence goes on along the minus strand of NZ_JACBZW010000004.1, from coordinate 172,241 downwards.
CCACGCGCAGGTCGACGGCGTGGCCGAACTGTGTCGTCGTTGCCTCACAACGATTCGGAGTTTGAGGGCACTGCTACAAGGGGCCTTTAAAGGCACTTGTATCGCACCCAGCGTCAGATTGTAGGATTTCCGACAGTGTCGCGACAGAATCCGCTCGCGTGAACTCTTCCTGACAGGTAGCAACAATTGCGAACGTCTCAGAACCTCAATGCTCGGCCGATCGGCCTCGTCGCACTATTCGACTGCTCCCCTTCAGAGCTTGCGTCGTTTATCTGCTCTGTAAGCGCAGGACGCAGCGCCCTCCTCGCAGCCAGACCAGGATCCAGCGCACGAGAACAACGCGGGCAATCGCTATTTCGCCTGTGCCGACTACAGGTCGAGTCCAAGCTCGAGATTAGATCATTCTTGCGCCGTTCCCCCTGTCTGACGAAAGGGAGGCGGCGTAACCACCTTAGACAATGCGCGACAGCAACACCGGACTCAATTTGTCGTTCGTTGGCAGCATTCGCTCGACTGCGGCGGAGAACGTCTCCGGAGCGACCGAACTTCGGGACAGTTGACGTCTTGCTCGGCTATCACCGGCTATCGAGAAGATGTCTATCCCCGCCGATGTCGCGTTTCGTCGCGCATCTCGGCCTTTTCCAGCCATAGGTCGATGCATAACGCGTGAAGTGTCTTCAAACGCGGAAAACTTGCGTTGTCGTGACTTGACGACACTACGGGCTCAACAGCCTTGCAGGACTGACCGCGGTCAAGGCGAACTTGGGGAGTTACCAATGTCGGTTTCGCAAGTCTGTTCGGAGGCAAATACAGCCGCTCTCGCCTGCGCTTTCGTTTCGTTTGGGCGGTTTGGCACGATCGCTACTGCAGGCGCTCGTGTAGTGCATGCAGGCACGGCTATGCTCGGCCTACAGATGCATAAGCGCGCGGCCAGGACTCTCAGCTTCGTGAGAGATTGCAGAGCTCTTGCCTGCGTAAGGGAGACTTTGAGCCGCGTCCCCCCGCGCAGGCGATCCGCCGCAGGCCGCCACCTATCCGATGACGATGGATGCGCAGACATGGGTCGCCTGCCAACCACGTCTTGCGTGTCGTTTAGGCCTTTTCGAATTCACGCCAAAGCGGCAGCCTCTGGGTTCCGCCGAATCTCATGGTCAGCGTGGCACGCTCAAGTCCTGCCGAGGATGGACGAGAGGCAATGAATGCGAATTCTCCTGGTTGATCATCATGCGGACTTTGCCCGCGACGTGAAGGAAGCGCTCTTAAAATGTGGCTTCGCCCTCGACGTGACACGCACGCTGGATGAGGCGGCGGTCGCGCTCGATTGCGCGAACTACCACATGGTCCTACTCGAATCGGCTTTGCCCGATGGAGACGGATTGGACTGGCTGAAGCAGTTGCGGCGCGAGGGACGATCAATGCCGGCTATGATGATGAGCAGTCTCAATGATCTTAGCCGGCGGATTGCGATCTTCAATGCGGGCGCGGATGATTTTCTGCCCAAGCCCGTGTCTATCGACGAACTCATTGCCCGCATGCGAGCTATTTTGCGACGGTCAACGCAAATGATGGCGCCTGTTGTGACATTCGGGAATCTGCATTTCGATCCGATCGCGAGACAAGTCTCGATCGGTGGTCGAATACTGAGAATTGCACGCCGCGAAGTGTGCATTCTTGAACATCTGCTCAACCGCGCGGGCCGTACCGTGCCGCGCGCATCCCTCGAAGATAGCTTGTATGCATTTGACGATGAGGTCTCGACCAATGCGCTGGAAGTCGGGATTTATCGCTTACGCACGCACTTGAGCCAAGCGGGTGCAACGCTGAGGATCAAGACCGCGCGCGGTGTCGGTTACACCCTCGAACTCATCGGCGTAGCATCGGCTGCCTAGCCGATCGAACTTGAAAGCAGCACTCCCTTGAACGTGGTTAACAATGACGCCGGCGAGCCGCCGATGGTCGCCAGCGGCTCGCACTATGCGGCTTTTCCCCGCCTCTGCTACGTCCTGTGCGCACTCGCTCTGCTATTTCCGCTTGCTGTCACAGCTCAGACAAAGCGGGATGGCAGAGGGGAACCGCCACGTGCGGCGCCTGGCAGCACCACGGGCACGATCAACCTTACCTCCTCACAGGGCAAGACAGTTCATCTGACCGGGCCGGCTGCGAGCATTTTTATAGCCGACCCGGCGATTGCGGATTATCAGGCGCCATCGAACACCACGATTTTCGTGTTTGGCAAAAAGGCCGGACGGACGAGCCTGTTTGCCCTGAACGACAACGGAGAGGCTCTCGCCGAGCTGCGTGTTGTCGTCACTCAACCGATCGAGGATCTGCGGGCCGCGCTTAAGGCCGAGGTCGGGGACTATCCAATTCAGGTCAGCTATACCCCGCGCGGCGCGATCCTTAGCGGTACTGCGCCTAATGCCGATGTGGTCGAGACCGCCAGGAAGGTCACTGAGCAGTTTCTTGGCGCGGGCGCGCTGGTGGTCAACAAGATCCAGGTCGCCGGCTCATTGCAGGTAAATCTCAGCGTACGGGTGGCAGAAGTCTCCCGCAGCGCCGTCAAGGATCTCAACATCAACTTCACGGCCTCGAGCCCAAACGGCGCTTTCCTTGTGACCGGCAAAGGGGGCGGGTCCGGCGCGGCCGGCGGCGGCGGCACGATCGGGATTGGGTTTAGCGCCGGCAATACCAACCTGAGCGCTGTTCTCGACGCTCTCGCGAGCGAGCACCTCGCCTCAATCCTGGCTGAGCCGAATCTAACGGCCATGTCCGGCGAAGCCGCAAGCTTCCTCGCCGGCGGCGAATTCCCCATTCCGGTGATGCAGGACAACCGGCAGGTTTCCGTCCAATTTCGCCAGTTCGGCGTGAGCCTCGAGTTCGTTCCGACGGTTCTCAACAATAATCAGATCAATGTCCGTGTGAAGCCCGAAGTCAGCGAATTGTCGAGCGAAGGCGAAGTCAAAATAAATGGCATGGCGGTCCCTGCCCTCTCGACTCGGCGGGCGAGCACCGTGGTCGAGCTCGCCAGCGGTCAGAGCTTTGCGATCGGCGGCCTCATCAGGCGCAACTTCAACACTGATATCGGCGAGTTTCCCTGGCTCGGCGATGTGCCGATCCTGGGCGCGCTTTTTCGCTCCTCATCGTTTCAAAAACGTGAAACCGAGCTGGTCATTATTGTCACGCCCTACATCGTGCGGCCCGGACCGAATCCGAACCGGATGAGTGCGCCGAGCGACCGCATCTCACCGCCCTCAGACGCGGGGCGGATTTTGACGAACACGGTGGCCCGGCCGCCGCGAGAGCGCGATGCGCCTCGCGCCAGCGCACCAGGATTGACCGGCAGCGCCGGCTTTATTATCGAATGAGGTTCGCCAAATGACTTTGCGACATCTGTGCTACCCGATCGTTATTGGAGCAACATTGGGGGGCTGCGCAATTACTGCTTCGATCCAGCCCGCGCCGGCTGACCAAGAGATCCAGGTCGAGCAGAAGAGTAGCGTGCTGTTCCTGCAGAGCCTTCGTGGTTCCGAACGGCATCGGCTGCGAAGCTTCATTGCAGCGACCAGTCGCGGCCGGCTGGATGCCCTCCATGTGGGCGTCATCGGCCCACCTAGACTCATTGCACAGGTGGCCCACGAGGCTCGCGCAATGGGCGTTGCCACCTACAACATCCGCCTGTCCGCTTCTCGTGTGGATTTTCCGGCTCGTTCCGGGGTGAGGATCGAAGCGATCACTTTCGAAGCCCATCCTCCGCTCTGCCCCTCGCTCTCCATCGTCGGTCCTACAGTGAACGACAATTCGTTCAATCCAACCCTTGGCTGCTCAGTCCGGCATAATCTTGCGGTCATGGTCAATGAACCTGGCGACTTGTTAGGCAATGGCGCTGTCATGCCGACCAGTGGTGATCGTGCAGTGCTTCCCATCATCGCACGTGGGGCCACGTCGGCGGGCAACAGGAGCAATTTGGCGGATGAAACGCATAACAGGGTTGCGCCAGAAACCCAATAGGCGGCTCGTAAGACCCGAGCAGCATGAACGTCGGTTGGCCATTCTTGTCCATATCAGTCTTGGAATCGGCGACGAGCCTCCTGGAATCCAATCTTTGCTCGTCCTTTTCTTGGGATCGTGCAGCTTGCAGATCAGGTTCTGGGACAGTTAGGTCGTTGACTAGAGATTTGAGCGAATCGCTGTTTTGCGCGACGCTAAACTAGGCCGGCGGCAAAGACTGCCTTCGCAACCCTCTCGAAACACTCCATCGGAACGGCCTTGCCCATCGCACCTTTTCGGATCAGCTGACGCGCCAACACATGATCCTCGACAATGCTCAGACGTTGGGCGCGCGCCTCCGCCAGTAACTGTGAAGCCGTCTCGCCCTCGCCGCGGCACACCAGTACCGGGACGCCGGTCTCGCCCCGAACGTAGCGCAGCCCAATCAATGTCGCTCGCCCCGTCAGTATCACTGTCGCCCGATGGATGCCGAGCGGAGACTCGTTCGCCGACTCCCGGCGGAGCCTGCGGTGTTCACCCTTGATCTGCGGATTACCATCCTGTTCCTTGGACTCGCGCTTGGCTTCGCTCTGCGTCATGCGCATGTCGCGCAAGAACAACCAACGCTGAATGAGCAGATCGGCCAAGCCGCCAATCAGAAGAGCGCCGGCAGCAATCGCGATCAGCACTTTGAGCTCTTTAAAGACAAAACCAAAGCAGCTCAAATCGCACACGGGCAAGTATACCAGTGCCCTCCAACTTGCGAGCACAGTGAAAACGAACGTAGCGCCAAGAACCAACACCTTGACGATAGACTTTCCAAGCTCGACAACCGACCGCTGGGAGAAAATCCGCTTCAGCCCTTTGACGGGGTCCAATTTTTCAAAGCTGGGTTTAAGCGGCTCAACCGAAATAGTCAGCCCGCCGCCGGCCAAGACACCGGCCAAAATCGCCGCAACAACCGCCGCACCTAGGATGGGAGCCGCGGCTGTTATAGAAAGGTCCATCAATCCGACCAACGCCTGCCGGGCCGCACTGTTGAAGGGCTGTTCCTGCAGCTTGTCGGTGAGCCGCACGGCTTCGCGCCATCCGTCTTCGATCGGGCCCGCCCTGAAGCACAGGCAGCCGAAACCAGCGCAAAGGCTTGCCGCGGTCACAAAGTCGGCGCTGCGCGGGCTCTGCCCTTTCTTACGCGCGTCCCTCAGCTTCTTGTGACTTGGTGGAAGGTTTTTCTCTTCGCTCGTGTCGTTCATTTCAAGAACTTCTCGAGCCACTCTAGCACGCCGTTGAACCGAATGATCTCTGCTTGCATATATTCGATCAGGAAGACGGCGTAGCTGACCATAATGATGCCAAAGGCGGCATTCTTGATGGTCGGAGAGAGATCGCTCAGCTTGATTTGCGGCGCAAAGCGCCCGAGCAGCATGAGGGATACGTCGATCAGAAGCAGCAGAGCCAGCACGGGCCCGGCGACCACGAGGGTCGTATGCATGATATGGTCGAGAAGCCCGATAAACTCCATTGCCCCTTGGTGGGTCAGGGGCGGTAGCAGCCGATACACGGGCCAGATCAGATAACTTCCATAGAGGCATCTGACCATGGTCTGCAGACCTCCTGATACAACGAAGATCGTAACCGCGGCAGTCCCGAGAAAGAGCCCCATCGGGGCGGTTTGACTGCGTGTGGCAGGATCGTCCACCTGGCTGGAGATGCCGCGCTGGGTATCAATGATGTCACCAACGGCCTGGATGCTCCAAAGTGGTATACTAAGCAGAAAACCGAACAGCAGGCCGATAAATATCTCCTTCAAACCGAGGAGCGAGACCGCAAGCATGCGGGTGCCCGGATCTAGTGTCTGCAAGCCGTTCCTGATCTGCATCAAGCAAGGCAATCCAATCACAACCGTCGCGCTTGCGCGGATAATCCCGCCAATATGCGGTCGCGTGAATACCGGAAGAACCAGCATAATGCCGAGGGCCCGGGCCGCGCCAAGTCCGGCCGCAACGACGAACTCGACAGCAGTCTGAATCAGAGTTTGCGTCTCGGTGGGTGACAAGGCATCCATTTGAGCTCAGTTCGTCGTTCCTTCAGCCAATGCAACCGTCGCACTCACGTCGCCATGATGTGAGACGTCAAGAACTGTGCAGATCTCATGTCCCAGCGGTTGCAGAGTGACAGGCCCACAAGGCAGATGACTTCGGCTTCAACCATCCATATGACTACAGCCATCCGGCGCAGAGGTATGACCATTCGATGAGAGCACCGGCGAAATCGCGCCGCTGCGCGGCCTACAAGCCACGCTTCTTCCGCTCTCACCGGCCGCAGCGCGGTTTGGAGATCTGAGGGCCCCAAAGCTTCCATCAATTTCGCAGTCATTGGAGATCGGTCTCGAGCGGCACCTTCATTCGCAGGCTCATTCACCAGAACGCCAGAATCGTGGGGCCGCTTGCAATCAAGGCGGTTCGCCCGTTCACTGCGTCGACAACTCGCCAGGCAATGCATCGAGGACGAGGTCTCAGCAGGTAATTCCGTCGTCGAAGCAAAACCTAAATCGATTGGATAGAACTTCCAAATGGGGTCATTCTCCCTCCGAATATGGCAGGCTCACGGAGCCGAACAGGACAGTTCGGATATTTATCCGTCGCATGCTAGTGAGGCGAGCTTTCGATAAGCTGACGAACTCGCCCTTTTGTGGTTCACAATCAAGGCCGACAAACGCGCTATAGCTAAAACTTAGACAGCCGTGCGTTCCGCGCACTAATACCTCGCTGTGAGCGCGGGGAACTCAGTGAATATATGCTGGGCTTGCTCGATCAGCGGCGCGCTCAGCACCGGAGCAAACAGAACGAGCACGGCGACGACGACGAGGAGCTTCACGGTAAGCGGCAAGGTTTGATCCTGGAGCTGGGTTGCTGCCTGCACGATGCCGATACCCAATCCGGCCACGAGGGCTGCCAGGAGCGGCGGTAGAACCCAGATCATGAACAGGACCAGTGATCGGCTCACGTGGGTGAGGATGCTGGCCTCGTCCATCTCAACTCCCCGGAGATGCGTAGCTTAAGACCAGTCCGTGCATGAGCCGTGACCAGCCGTCGATTGTGACGAACAGAAAAAGCTTGAAAGGAACGGATATCATTGTTGGTGACACCATTGACATGCCCATGGCCATCAGAATTGTCGTCACAATCAGGTCAATTGTGACGAACGGAAGATAGAGAAGGAAACCGATTTCAAACGCACGCTTAAGCTCGGAGATCAAAAAGGACGGCACCAGGATCGCAAAATCATCGGCTGTTGCGTTGCCGCGCATCTCCTCCGACCAGATATGTTCTGTCGACGACAGGAAGAACGTGCGCTGCTCCTCAGTGGTGAACTTCTTGAGGTGGGCGCGTAGCGGCTCGCTGCCCTCCTTGGCGGCGGTCAACCAGTCGTCGGTGGTTTGGTAACGAAGTTGCATATCGGTCACGCGGTTGTATGTTTGCTCGAATACCGGGGCGTCTATGAACACGGTAAGGATCAATGCAGCGCCATACAGAACGATGTTCGGTGGTATCGACTGAGTGCCGAGCGCGTTGCGGATCAGGAAGAGAACGACGGAAACCTTGATGAACGCCGTCGTTGTGACGACTGCGAACGTCAACAGGCCAAGGCCGACGGTCGCCGCAACAAGCGCAAGGATGCTCGGTTGAATGTCAACCATTGACCGCCAACCTGCTACGTAACCGGATGCCCAACGCTTCACCGACACGTACGATGTCGCCGCGGCCGATCAATTGACCGTTGGCGACAATGTCGACCGGACCGTCCAGCTGCCGGCCAAGCTCGAACACGTGCCCCTCGTTGATGCTTCTCAACGTACCCAGCGGGATGGGCCAGCGGCCGCATTCGAACACGAGCGTGATCTCAACACTGTCGATGTCGGCTTCCGAGGGCGGGATTGCTTGCTCCGCTTGGGATCGTATCGTCATATTTGCATACCTTAGAGGATGGGACTGCAGGCGGAATGGTCCCCGAAGGATAAGTCTGTCGCCCGCGACCTGCGCCGGCGCCCACAACTTGTCCGCAGCGAGGATGAGCTGGGCATGGGCAAATGGAATGACGTCGGGCAGCAGTGCGTCGCCGGGCTGTGCTTGACGAAGAAGCCTGACGGGCGCCCGCAGCGCGCCGATCTCTCTCGCAATCACGACCGGCAATTCCGAAGAAATCTTGCCTAAGTCTCGCGGTAATTGGCCGATCAACTCGCCTAACACACGAAACGCAGACGGAACCAGACCGTCAAGTGGCGCGAACAAGAACAGGCGGGCCTTGGCGGCCAGCGGTCCGAAGGTAACGTCAAGCTCCAAATAGGGGTCTTTTGCCGTCGCGTCTTCGATGCGGATCAGCTGCAAATTCCGCGCGAGCATGATCTCTAATCGAGCGAGCCAAGGTTCCAGAGCAAGTTCGAGAAGCAGCGAGCGGGTTGGGTCGGAAGGTAAAGTAAGGCCATACTGGACCACTGAAATCAGCGCCTCGACGAGAAGGCGGGGCAAGGACAAGACAGCGGTCTCGCCTCCGGCGCAAAATACGCAGTCGAGCATCGACATGGCATATGGCTCGGCCTGCCAAACAAGCCGGCTTATACGGATCGATAGCGGCTTATCGCCAAGGCGGCTCTGCAGAACCGTGCGTGGTGCGGCGACCTCGTTGAGCCACGAGACCACACCATGCGACAACTTTACCGCTGGCTGAAATAGTGCGGGTTCACCCACGGCATTTACCGACAGGTTCCACGGGCGCAGTTCGCGACGTGATAAGAGAACGAGCCATCAGGTCGAGCCACCGACCGCTTGGCTGCGCGAACCACCCTGATATCGGAGCAAAACCTCGTCGTCGGCATCGATTTCGGCTGCACACTCCGAACGGGCAGCAGTAGTGCGCCGGACATCGCCCTCAATCTCCTCCCATTTCTGGCTCGCCGCCGAACGCTTGGCCCATATGGTCCGCGCCTCATTCACTGACCGCTGAGCCTGCTCATGCGCGACGCGCGCCTGCTCACGCGCCTGGCGTGCCGATTCGATCTGTGCTGCCAGTCGCCCAAGGACGAGTTGACAGCGACGATCGAGCTCGGTCACCGACATCGTCTTGATCGACGCCAGCTCCTGATAAAGTTCAGCTTCGACCATGGCGCGACGATTCTCCGCGCCTTCAAGATTCTCAGACGCTCGCTGCAGCGCTTCGACCGCAATTCGGCGCCTGGCTTCCATGTTCGACAATTCACGAAGCGCGCTTCGCTCTCTCATGTCTTTCACCAGCCGCAATTTCGACGCTTGCACGAGATTCAGGCCGTCAGACGCGACATCCAAGAAACGGTCTCCTCAAAGCTAGACGGCTCGTCCCGTCCCTGGCGCAAGAATGCGCGCAGTTCCTCGATTGAATCGATTGCCCGATCAGTCAGTGGATCGCTGCCCGGCTTGTATTCACCGACCTTGATCAGGAACTCAGCCTCATTGTAGCGCGAGAGCAGATCGCGGAAGACGGATGCCGCGTTGCGATGTGGACCAGAGGCGACCGCATCCATGACACGACTTCGGCTCGACAGCACGTCGATGGCGGGAAAATGCTCCCGCGAGGCCAGCGCGCGCGAAAGAATGATATGACCATCGAGAATGCCGCGCGACTCCTCGGCGATCGGATCGCCCGTGCCGTCACCCTCGACAAGCACGGTATAGAATGCCGTGATCGAGCCCCGCTCGCCCATACCGGCACGCTCCAACAGACCAGGCAGCAGCGCAAAGACGGAAGGAGGAAAGCCGCGCCGGGTAGGAGGTTCTCCTGCGGCAAGGCCGATTTCGCGCATCGCACGGCTAAAGCGGGTCAGCGAATCCATCATCAGAACGACCTGCAGCCCTTGATCACGAAAATACTCGGCGAGTGCGGTCGCCATATGAGCGCATTGAGCCCGCTCCATTGCCGATCGATCGGATGTCTCAACGACAACGATCGTGCGAGCAAGGGCATCTCCAATATGACGTTCGATGAATTCACGCACCTCGCGTCCACGCTCTCCTATGAGCGCAACCACGGTGACATCTGCGGCCGCGCCTTTTACAATTTGCGACATCAGCGTCGACTTACCGCAACCGGCATCTCCATAGATTCCGATCCGCTGACCTTCGCCACACGTCAGAAGTCCATCCAGCACGCGAACGCCGAGCGGAAACGGCTGCTCGATGCCACGCCGCCTCATCGGGTTGGGCGCCTTGCCGCGGAGCGGACAGGTGTGGACCGTCTTTATCGGCCCCTTGCCATCGAGTGGACGGCCGAAGCTATCGATCACGCGGCCGAGAAGGTCGGGCCCGACTGACACCTCCTGCATGCGCCCGGTCGGGAGCACTTCCGCCCGGTGGGACAAGCCCACCAGATCGCCAATGGGCGTCAGCAACACCCCGTCCGGCAGCAAACCGATGACTTCCGCTTCAAGTGACCATCCGGAAGCATGATCCTGCAAGAGGCAAAGTTCTCCAACGCGGGCTCCCGGCAATACGGCATGGAGCAAGGTGCCGATCGCACGCGTGATCCGTCCCCGCACGGCACGCGTATCGACATCCTTTGCCGCGAATCTTAGAGATGCTATCGCCGCATGCACATCTCCTTCTCCGGCGGATTGATCATGGCCTGATCGTTGCGTCGTCACGGAGCGCTTTCCTGAGAAGATGGATTAAGGCTGAGACGCAATGTGCGGAGCTGCGCGGCAAGTCCTAAATCGACACTGCCGAACTCACTCCACAGAACGCACTGGTCGGGCCCCACGGCCGGGTCCGGATCAATTCTGACTTTCGGCCGACTATCCGTTCCATCGAACGCCACGAATTCATGCCTTAGTGCATCAGCATTCACAGGAGACACGTGAAGGCATACTTCTGCGCTGCCATATCTTTGCTCGATGGCGTGACGAACGGTCCTTACCAACATCTCACCCGGATCAAAGGAGCCCAACAAATCGCTCAATATCTCAATCACGAGCTGTGGCAACTCCCGTTGCAGAACGGCTTTTCGCCGGGCCACATCGGAAGCAGCTCGGGCGATCAGCTGTGCCATTTCGTCCGAGCCTGACCTAAGACCTTCGCAATGGCCGCGCTCCCGCTCCTGCTGATAGGCTTTCCTTGCCCAACTGCGAACCTGCCGCAGATATCGCTCGGCTAGCGCGCGCGTTTGCACCGCATCGTACCAGATACCAAGTTCCGCGGCTGGTATGAGCGGACCAAGCGGCCGTATCCGCGGGCTATCTGGCAAGACTGTTTCGTTGGCCGTCATGCCGCTGGCTTCTCCGTGGCCAAGTGGGCCACCACCAAAGACAGTAACTGACCCGCTGAAGTGTGGTGTTCGGCTGCTGGGGATTCGGCGGTGGTCCCCACAGGTAAGCGGAAAAGAACGCGCACACGGTCAAGCTCTGTTGCGTCCTTGAGCCAAGCACCAAGGCAGGCACATCCGTCATGTTCAATCTGGCTCGCGAGCTTCTGCGGATCGTCAATCGATGTGGTTGCGACGGCGCTGGATAAGTGTCGGATTGCGAAAGCATGAGCTTCCGCACCAATATTTTCGATCAGGATCGCTACATCGTGCTTTGACACAAGCTTGAGCACCGAACGGGCATGCCAGATACTGCCGGCGAGCAGGGCCGCCCGACGCGGATCATGCCCGAGCAGAACGTCCCTACCCCAGTGGGCTCCGTTCGAGACCAGCTCACTGCCCATTAGCAATTCGACCAGTCTTTGCTGCAGTCTCGGAGTCTTCTGCAGCTGCAGCACTGTGGCGGCCGACAGGAGCCCATCAAGATGGCCGGCAAACCTGCCGGGATGAATCAAAGCGGCAAGCTCGCGCAGGCGATCGGAATGCGCGTTGAGTGAATGATTTGGGTCAGTGGATGCCATCGATACGGACCTGCTTGCCGCCTATTTCGGATCGGAGGACAGTTTTTTGCCGGCGGACTGGACCGCTGGCTTGCTGGCACCTCTGCCGAGATTTGTCACTTTGCGCCAGGATTGACGAAGCTGTCGCCCACGTGTGCTCAGCAGCACGTAAGATAGAATGGCCAACGCGGCGAGCGCACCTCCTGCACTGATCGCGATGTGAGTTGCGATGAATTTGGTTGGTTCGGCGGAAGCTGCCGCTGGGACAACGGAGACCTCATGCTGAGCTCGCTCAACCGGCACGAACACGACCGCCACCTTGTCGTACGATAGACCTTCGATGCTGTTGGCGACGAGCATCTTAATCTGCGGCAGCAAGGCTGAGAGCTTCGCGTTGGAGGCGTGTCGAATGAAAACCGACGCCGAGGACGGGGTTGCATCCTGTCGCAAAAGATCATTCTTCGGCAGAACGACATGAACACGGGCGGAGAGAACCCCATCGATATCGTTGATCGTGCGCGACAATTCTTCACTGAGTGCATAGACGTAGCGGGCTCGCTCCTCAACCGGAGAAGCAACGAGGCCCGCTCCCTTGAACACCTCACCAAGGCTTTTGAAGGATTGGCGCGGCAAGCCATGGTCATTCAGCAGCTCGATTGAGTAGGCGAGCTGCCTTTCTTCCACCTGAATTGTGCTGGTCCCATCCTTACCGACGACACGGATGGCATCGACGCCCTTGCTCAGGAGCAGCCCAAGCATCTCGTTGGCTTCACGCTCCTGAACTTTGGTATACAGATCAGCTTTGCAACCGGCGAGGGTCAGCAAAAGCAGCAACAGGACGAGAGCATCAAGCCGCTTTCTTGCGGGCCGTCCCTTACCGATCTTGTCCTTCGTCAAGACAGCCAACGGCCCACTCAGCCCGCCGATAGAAGCTTATTCAGAGATGAACTGACAGCACCTGTCCCCTTGGAGATGAGCGAAACCTGGATGACGCCGTTGTAAACATCCCGCAGATTCGCCAGCGCCGAGTCGAAATGATCCACACCCTCCGGTTTGCCCACTGGATGTACCTCCACTTGCTGCACACGCAACACCGGTTGCGCGGCCGGCCCAAGTTGCAGACTCTTGGTAGGATCAGGCTCGCCGACGAGCGTCGGCGAAACTGCACCCGACGGAAATGGTTTGCCCTGGTGGATAGCAGAAATGCTCTGAAGGACGCGATCGCCTAGCGGGCTCGCCGGCGCTACTGCGCGCTGCACTTCCGGCAGCGATGGAGCTGGCGCGCGCTCGGTCACAGAAGAGGCGACACCTTGGTTCGAGGCCTCCTGCGCAAGACTCTCACCAAACTGAGCGTGTGCCGGCGAACAGCCGTTGGAGGCACACTCGACGGAGTTGGCAGAGATCGACGTAACGCCAAACAACATGGAGGAAATCATTTCTGTCACGTGGTGAGATGAGCCGTTCGTTCACACGGATGGGCCGCACCTTAGAAAAGCAAGCTGACCAAAAACTGACGAGCATCTGTCATCTAATGATCACGGTTAGCTTCCAATTTGAGACGAAGCATCGGCTTCCAAATTTTGGGACAAATTCCGGTGCTTGTTCTCAAGTGTAAAAATAGCAGGAATGCTCATCCCATCCACAAGGCTGCACATCTTGAAGAAAGCTCTCTATGCTGGTGTTTTCATTTGCTTTGGCGTCGTCGAGGCGCTCGGCGCTCCCCTGGCGCTGCCATCGACGCCTTACAGTTACACAGTTCTGGATCAGGACCTCGCGGCCGCACTGCAGGAATTCGGAAACAACCTAAATATTAGGGTCAATGTCAGCACCGGGGTGAAGGGGCGGATTCGCGGGCGAATGCCGGATCTCCCACCGCGAGAGTTCCTCGAACGGTTGATTAATCTCTACAATCTTCAATGGTACTACGATGGGCTGGTGCTCTACGTATCCGATGCGCATGAGGCGCAAAGCCGCCTTTTGGTCTTGAGTCCAATCAGCTTTGATGCGTTCAAGGCGGCACTCGATGCGCTCAACGTCTCCGACGAGCGTTACATCGTGAGACCCGTACCGGGAGATGGCCTCGTCTTCACCTCTGGTCCACCGCGCTTTGTCGCGCTTGTGGAGCAAACAGTGAAAGGACTTGCGGCGGAGGCACAGGCACGGCGAAACCCGAGCGGCGCCGAAAAGCCGCCGCACGAGTCGGTTTTGATGCTGTTTCGGGGATCCTCCAGCGTGGTCATTCGCGAAGGACGACCGAATGACGCTCCTTCGCCGGAGGCACCACATCAAGACGGCGTGGTCCAAACACCCGATGCAGGTAAGAAATGACTTGATGACAACAGATGGCCTGGAAGAGATGCAATGCGCCTGCTTATGCCCTCTCAGCTTTTCGAAAGCTACTGCTGCCACTGTCAGAGCGCGGATGTGTAGATGGCCGATTGCCGCAGGGTGGCGTAATAAACGTCCAAACCGGAGCCACGGATGCGAACCAGAATTCTAGCCAGCAGCATCGGTGAGCGTGCTTTGGCACTTTAGCGCCTCATGCGATCTTTTGAACAACTCCACGAAGTCCGTCATGCAAATGAGCTTCGTCGCATAAGAATGAAAGCCACTCCGTGTCCAAAAGGACGAACAGGATGGACTTGAACGCGCTAAGCCGGGCGGACAACAGCCCAGAAGTCCCACTCGTCCTCATCGCCCGCCGGTCCAAGGGAGTTTGAGCGTGAACTAATGGCATTGCATGAAATACCCGAATACAGCCAGGACCTAATTTGGCAGGAACTCGGAGGCAGATCATCGCGTGTCGAGCCATCGTTGAGCGGCGGCGAGCGGTCCAATTCCCAACAGCCGATCGCTCAACATCGCGCGGACGCCTCCGATTTCGGAGCTTGGCAAGATCTTGAGCCTTGGCTCATGCGGGCCGGGTCACCTCACGCTGGACCGTCTCAAGCTGGCCCTCGTTGCACGCACGGATTGCTCCGCCGGAAATTGGAGATTTCGCCATGGCGAACGGTCGTCGCGCCAAGGACGACTGGGTCTTCACTGGCCAAACCGCTACGCCCGCTCAGATCGAAATGCTAACAAGCCGCGATCTCAAACCTACCAGGGATGTCCGGACAACAACGTTCACCATCCTGGGTGTGCCTCACACGGCGGAATGGCGAGAAGAAGGTCTTATTCGTCTCAAGCCGTCGCTGGACCCTTCCCTTTGGCCTGCAGGTTCGAGCGAACACTCGCCAAGCGGCTAAGCATGATGACATGAAGAATGCCGAGTGCAGCTGAGCTTCGATCCGCTCGGGGCAATAGGCCCCGCACAATACCGTCGGCTTTTTCAAGCATCTACGCAAGCGCCAACACTCTCGTTGGGCGCAGGCGCGAGGTCGCTACGCGTGGGTGATTTCACCATAAGATGCTGCGGAGACCTGCGACGTTGTTTCACGAATCAGCGCACGTGACCATCCCCAGAGCGGCAGACTCGGCCTCGCTTATTCGGACTAGTTGGCCCGGAGGCGAGCGATCGAGCATAACAAGCAAGCCGATTCCGATATCGAGAACCCATCACCGCCTCTCACACCATCATTGCGCGTCTCGTTGTGAAACCTCTGAGCGCCGTCAGCTTTTGGAAAGCTAATCGAACCTACCATGTGGCGTGAATATCTAGATGGCGATGTGCCTATAGATTGTAGCGGAACTGAGCGCGGGGGGCGCACTGAGCAATCGGAAGCGAGTGGTAGGAGCCATCGAAGCCTATCGACATTTCTTGCTCGTTGTTCGTCGCGATTCTCGGGCTGCGCCACATCACCGGCTTGTGGTGCGATCTCAAATCAGAGGACGTATAATGTCAGTCAACAACCTATCGATAACCGCCAGCTCGAGTTTGTCCGGCCTGGCCCCCGGGCCCTCATCGGCGCAGGATCTTTCAAATTTCGAGGCGATGCTGGCTAGTTTCTCGTTGAAAGACAATGCCGATGACCGTTCCACTCCACAGGATCCGCCGGCTGCAGACTCGGCCAAGCAGCTGACGGAGGAACTGACGCAGGAGGTGCGGAACATCCTCCCGCCGGAGATCAAGGCCGCACTGGACGCATGTCAGCAGGCCCCAGAGCCATCCTCCGCGGAGTCCTCCTCCGCTGCGAGCGCCCCGAAGATTGCAGAGGCACCCGTACAAAGCTCCAGGATCACGTGGAACAGCGGCACGCTGACTGATGCCGAGCTGCAGATTGTGTCGGTGCTGAACCGACACAAAGACAAATGCCCGCTGGATTGGAAATCTCTTGGAGATTTGGCCAACGATCCCTCCACACCACCGGATCTAAAGGCGGCGATCGAGGCTCTGCAACTGGACCCAGAGCTCTTCTATGCGATAGGCTCGCAAGGTGACGGTCGCTGTGGCGGGAAGATCAAAGCAGGCGATCTCTCCGGCTTCTCCGATCACCACCCTCAGGTTGCTGCTTTCCAGGAGCAGCGGGCAAAGAGCTATACGCAAAACTACATCCCTTCCGACGGCACCCGGAATGGCGAGCCATCGGTTATGACCCAGACCGATGCATTGCGCGAGCTCTATCGCTATTCCGACAACCTGCCTAAGAACCTGAGCCTTGCGGATTTCAAGCGGATCGTCGACGGCGAAGCTAAAACCGGCAAATGCCCGCCACAGGTCCTCGCGGCCGCTCAATACTTCCTCGACCACCCGGATGGATGGAAGAACTTGTACGGTGGCTCGATAGACAAGGTCCACAAAGAAGACTTCCTGCAGGTTGCTTCATCATCGATGAATCTCTCGCAAGCCGAGCTCGATACGCTCAATACGATCAGCAAGAACCAAAACGCATTCTTCGGAAAGGGTGATCTGACCCGAGAAAAACTGGCGAGCATGGTCGATGATAAGAGCCTCGCGCCCGAGGTGCGAAAGGCGGCCTCCCAGCTGCTCTCCGATCCTGTGTTGTTCGGGTTGATGAACAACGCGATTACGGGCTACAAAACCCACCATAAGTTCTTCGACTTCGGCGGAGGTCATACGGTCGATTCCGGCAACATCAGCAAGACCGATTTCAATCAGTTCTTCAACAACATGTCGGGTGCGAACCGCACCGCTCACCAAGTGAAGACGCATGCCGTCCGAACGCCTGCCGAGCAGGACGCGGTCGCGGACATGACGATGGGCGCGGCAGACCAGCCCGACATCAAGTCTCCCAAAAAGAACGGTGGCGCCTTCATGCACGCACTTAATGACGTGCTCAAAGTTGGCTCTAAAATATTCGACTGGGCCGCGACAGCAGTCGGCGTTCTTGGCTTCATTCCAGGCTTGGGTGAATTGGCCGATCTGGCGTCAATGGTGCTCGAAGCCGAGGCGCAAGCTGCAAATCTTCTTCACACTGCCATCAGTGGCGGCAACATAAAGCAAGCGCTGGAAGAAGCCGGGCTGAGCCTTGCGGCACAGGCGGTGGGCTGCATCGCCGGACCTGAGGTCAAATTAGCAATGCGAGAAGGCTTGGTGAAGCAGGCAATTCAAGAAGCCGCGACGGCCGGCATCAACCTGCCGGTTTCGGTGGCCCAGTCCTATGCGGAGGATTATCTGAATAACCTAAAGGCTCGCATCGAATCTGAGCGCTTGCAAGCTGCAGGCGCTAACGCCTAGGCGGAGCGACACTATCTTCTCAGGATCACGCTGGAACGCTAATCGAGCTTGCGCGGCCTCCGCGCGGTTGGGCCTCTCTGCCGAGCAGTAGGTCGCGCAAGCTCTACCAGCATATTTGAGACCGCCCCCGAATCCGAAGAACTTATTTCGGCTCTTCACTGCGTACAAACTATGTTGGCCGCACTCGATCGTTCGAATCCGACCTCAAACCCAGTCTGCCGCTGTGAAGTTCACATCGATTGTATACGTCCGCCTGTCAAGACCGCGATGCATTAATACTACGCGACAGACCGGCCGCAGCCGCGGAGCCTGCCGGTTGCGCAAGGATCGAGAGCACATTGGTCCAGAGCGGTAGAAGTCCGAAGGGCTCTTTCTCGAGTGGCGGGCTTCTGCTCGGTCTCCCTGAAAGTAGGTCGCGATTGACGGATCTGCTATGGGCCCGCCAGGACCGAGGGACCGCTCTTGGCCGCTGAATCGGCCGTCACTCTGGCTTTCCGCCTCGCTCCGACCAGGTCAAGCTCCACCTGCAAGCAAATTGTCGAAAGAGCTCGGAGGCATCGCAAGGGACGTGAGCCCGAGATTGCAGCACGTCGGCCTCAAAACGCTTTTGTTAGTGGTGGCTTTGATATTTCGCTATTGAAGCTTTGGAAACGATGAGCAACGTGCTCACCCGACCAAGCTCCACAAACGATTGTTTGTCTTAACACTGATCTCCAGCTTTCGCGGGCAACTTGTTCAAATACGGTCGGCTGGTGAAGACGTATAATGATGATCGACCATCGGCTCGTTGCATTTTCTACGACTCGTCAGCTTGTCGAAAGCTAATACTTGCATAGTGGAGGATGGAAACTGCCTCCATTGGCACGATCGAATTGACATAGGAGAACCCGATGCGCGTTACGAGCTCTAGCGCCGCTGGGCACGTTGATGCTGACCTCCATGCGGCTGGCGGCAAAAGCGGCGGCAAAAAAGGATCTCACAAGCCTGGCGAGGGCGACGATCATGCCCGATCGCCTGATGCAAACATTCCCGTAAACGGCGGCGCGTCCACTCCGGGCGGCAACTCGCACGAAGCCGCTATGCAGCAAGCGTTCAGCGCCGCTTTGGGAGCCGCTGCTCTCCAAGTTGCGAATAGTGCAATGAGCCATTTCGACGATGTCATGGCCGAGACAGAGGAGGATTCCTGACGTCGCATGTTGCGACGTTAGGAAATAGGAGCCGCACGTCGCGGCGAAATTCGAGCACACAGGAGAATAGTATGACTAAGAATGTTGGTGCGTCTCATACCTCGACTGCAGGTGGGGCAGCCGGTACCGCTACTGCTGCAGCCGCTTCCACGGCCGCTGAAGCTGCTGGAGAGGCGGCATTCCAACGGCAAATCGCCGCTCTGACTTTGACCAGCACAAAGGCTGCTGAGAGGGATGTGGAACTTCGCGTCGTCTCGACCGAGCTCTCGACCGTCAAGAAAGCGGCCGATGAGCGGGTGCAGTAAGGGATGAGATGGGGCGACGTCGCCGCCCCACCTTCCCCGGCTGCTTAGTCTGTGAAGTCGCACGGGCCGTACGGTTTTGCCGTACGGTTCCGTTCGCTGTTCAGGAAACCGACCGTGAATGATCCAAATTGCCCGCATTTCGAAGTGTTGTCGGGGTGTTACTCCGGGCTGACAAGTAAAGTGGGGGTCGGATCGTGTCTGATTGGCAGCAGCCTCGATGCTGACTTGATCTTCGTCGAACAAGGCCTCGAACCGCACCATCTTCGTGTCACCCCCCGTTCCAATTCAATTGAGATCGAGGCCCTTGCCAGGGACGTTAGGATCGAGGGGCAAGAGACTGTTTTACCGAACGAATCCATTGTTGTCCCTCTTCCTGTCGTTTTGCATGCCGGGGCGATGTCCATTCGCTGGACGACCGAGGACTACAAACAAGCTGGCTCCATCGACCGCCGGCATATATCGCTCGCCTTTCTTGCTTTGGTCCTGATCAGCTCTGCCGCGGTTGGCGCAGTCTCACCCAGTTTTGTCCAGACCGTCACCGCCGTGGCGTCAAGTCCGTCGTCCCCTGCTCCGGACATTGCGCCCAAGCTGGCGCTCAGCGCTCCTGACGCTCTGGCCACCGATGCAGCTGCCGAACGGTTGCAAGAGGAAGTTGACAGAGCGGGCCTTGTCGGCATCAAGGTCGGCTCTGGGGCGGGCGTTGTCACCGCCGATGGCACCGTTACGCCCGCCTCGCTCGCCACATGGCGAGACGTCCAGCAGCGGTTTGATCACAATAGCAATGGCGCTTATACGCTCGTCAATGCGGTGGCTATCAAGGATGAGAAGACGCCTCCCGCAATTGGGGTCCAAGCTGTTTGGCGCGGGAGCGACCCCTATATTGTCATTGCTGGTCAAAAGTATTTCGTCGGCGCGCTCTTAAGCAATGGATGGACCGTCTACGGGATTGAGGAAGGGCGTGTTCTGCTGAGCCGGGATGGCCGGCTTGCCACTCTACCCTATTAGCGTTTTAGGCCGCAGGTAAGGAAGCAAAGTGCCATGACTAGGCTGCCCCCCAATCCCGTCGAGCCCGGCACCTCTTTTCAGGAGCCAAACGTTGATCATCATGCATCTGCCATCACGCCGGTCAATTCTCGAGCCAAGTCCATCGGGATTGACCGGACGCGCGGCAATGATCCCAAGAGCCACACCTCACTTTCTCGTCATAGTGACGTGCCGGATCGGCTGGTGGACGCCACGATCGAGAGCGCGCTCGAGCTCAGTTCGATCGATGCAGTTTCGCGCATCAATCTAGACGAGGCGCGCGCCCCGCCAGGTCAGATCGATCCAAGCTCGGAACTCGCTTGGCTTAATGAGCCCAATCTCGCGCACAGTCTGCTCTCCTTCGTGACGCCGCGCTTACGTCATTCGCATGTTCTGCGTCCAGAGCAACACGGCCTTCTTCTGGAGCGTTTAGCTGATACGCTATCAGCCGCGCCAGAGGATTTGGTGCCGCGTGAAGGGGCCGCCCTTCTGCAACTGGAGCTGCAACGTTTAATCCTGCTCCGGCAGAGTCACAACGGCCTGATCAAAGGCTAGCAATGGTCGGGCCAGACAAAGTGCAACACTTCACATCTACACAGCCGCCGATCGTTGCCGAAGCCGGCGCTATCGAGCTGATCTCCGGGCCGGAGCGAGATTTGCTCTGCGTGCTTTCTTATGTCTACCTCGCGTGCGGACAGAGCGCCAAGAGCCTGGCTCTGTTGCGGCTGGTCGCTCACGAACAGTCTCAAGACATCGGCCTGCTCCGCATCCTGGCCTACGCTCTCATCTCGGAGCGTCGCGGTGACGAAGCACTGTCGGTATTGGACAGGCTTGACAAACTGGATGACGAGCCGTCTTCGTGTCCGCCCTTGATGCTGATGCGCAGCCACGCCCTGCGCCACGCCGGCCGCATGACCGAAGCGCAAGCCGTCTTCAAACGCTATGTTTTGTTGCGGGGCAGCACAGCTGCAATCGAACAACAATAAGGCTTCTCATGGCCAACCTTCTACGAAATCTCCTCACGCGCGCGCCGGCTCACCCGGATTTGATGGTCGCGTTGATGCTTCTTCTGGCGATCGGAATGATGATCATGCCGATCCCGATCGTCGTGATCGATATGCTGATCGGCTTCAATCTGGGGTTTGCCATATTGCTGTTGATGGTGGCCCTGTATCTCAACACGCCGCTCGACTTTTCGTCCCTGCCGGGCGTCATCCTGATCTCCACCGTCTTTCGTCTCGCTCTTACCGTTGCAACGACGCGACTGATCCTAGCCGAGGGCGATGCCGGCAGCATCATTCATACGTTCGGCGATTTCGTCATATCCGGCAACATCGCCGTCGGCATTGTCATATTCCTGATCGTGACCATGGTGCAGTTCATGGTTCTCGCCAAGGGCGCCGAACGGGTGGCGGAGGTATCGGCGCGCTTCACGCTCGATGCGCTGCCGGGCAAGCAGATGGCGATCGACGCGGAGCTGCGCAACGGCCATATCGATCAGCACGAAGCCCGCAGCCGGCGCGGCGCGCTGGAGCGAGAAAGCCAACTGCACGGCGCTATGGACGGCGCTATGAAATTCGTGAAGGGCGATGCCATAGCCGGACTAATAGTCATCTGCATCAACATGCTGGGTGGCATCACGATCGGATCGCTCTCCAAGGGCATGTCCCTCGAGGAGGCGATGCATCATTATACCATCCTGACGATCGGTGATGCGCTCATTTCGCAGATTCCGGCCCTGCTGCTGTCAATTACAGCTGCAACCATTGTCACTCGTGTCAACGGTCCTTCCAGACTCAATCTCGGCGCCGATATCGTCAACCAACTTACGGCCAGCACACAAGCGCTACGCTTGGCCTCCTGTGTCTTGCTTGTGATGGGGTTCGTTCCTGGCTTCCCTTTGCCGCCCTTTGTCATACTGGCCGCGCTGTTCTCCGCCGCCAGCTTTCTCAAGGTTGGCGTGCAAGAGGGCAAGACCGCTCTCAAGGCCGGCGCCGGTGCCACCGGCTCGGCTCCCGCTTCCGCACAAGGTCAGAAGCAGACCGTGCCCGCGGAGGCACTTCCGATTACGCTGTCGCTGGCGTCGAGCCTGATGCAAGCAATCGACGTAGGGGAACTCGAGCAGTGCGTCGCACGGGTTTCGGCACTGGTTTCAGCTGATCTTGGCATCACAATTCCACGCATTCCCGCCCAAAGCGCACAGCACCTGGCCCAATCGCAATTCCGGGTGGATGTCGAAGGAGTGCCGGTGGAAGAGGGCGCCATTGACCCGACACAACTCTTACTTAACGACGACGTGGCGAACATTGAACTGAGCGGGATTCCCTTTTGGCAGGACCCAGACACGAATCGGATCTGGATCGAAAAAGGCCATGCGCCCGCTCTCAAAGCTGCCGGAATAGGGCACCACCGTCCGAGCGAAATCATCGCCTTGCGTGTCCAGTCGACGTTGACACGCTATGCACAGCGCCTGGTGGGCATTCAGGAAACCCGTCAGCTGCTTAGCCGGATGGAGCAGGAATATGCTGATCTGGTGAAGGAGGTGCTGCGCACGACACCGATCCCTCGCATCGCGGATGTGCTACGTCGCTTGCTGGACGAGGGCATCCCGATCCGGAACACCCGTTTGGTTCTGGAGGCGCTTGCAGAATGGAGCGAACGGGAGCAAAGTGCCGTACTGCTCACCGAATATGTGCGCTCCGTTCTGAAGCGGCAGATCTGTCACCGCTATGCCAACGCCCATCGTGTCGTGGCGGCCTTTATCGTCGAGCGTGAGACCGAGGATATCGTGCGAGGTGCTGTGCGCGAGACCGCTGTCGGTCCCTACCTCGTTTTGGAGGATCGGCAAAGCGAGATGCTACTTGCACAATTTCGCCAGATCCATTCGAGCATCGCGCGCAGTCAGAACCAGCCAGTTATCCTGGGCTCGATGGATATCCGGCGCTTCGTCCGAGGCTTTCTCACCCGCAATGGAATAGACCTACCTGTTCTCTCGTATCAGGATCTCGCCTCGGATTTCACCGTCCAGCCGATTGGCTCCGTCAAACTTGCGCCTGGCAAGGACAAGACTCCTACAGGCGGGCATCGTGACCTCCTCCCTGCGGCCGGCTGACGAGCAGGTGTGGGGTCGTGAGATCGCTTATGAATTCATGTAAGATTAATGTTCTGCGGCGCTGGCGTAACTTTCGTCGCCATTCGTGCTCGGCCTTTCTCCCCATGCTTGCCATTGTGCTGCTCGCGGGTTGCGCTAACTCGCACACGTCGGGTCTTTCACAGCAACCGACGTCTACGGCAGAGCTGGTTAGGGCCAAGGAGGTCGATCCAGCTATGCGCGAGCGCATTTCTCACGCCCTCGGTCGCGATGCTGACGAGAAGGCTTTGCGCGATGCGCTGAAGCAACGACCGGACAATGTCGATGCGGCGATTCCTCTTGCGCGGGGCCTGCTGATGCGTGAAAGCCCTGATGAGGCGCTTGAGGTGCTCGACACCATCTTGCTTGCAGCACCCGGCGACGTGCGCGCACTGAACGCCAAAGGTGTTGTGCTCGATCACGAGGGCCGCCATCACGAGGCGCAAACGCTATACCGCCAAGCCCTGGCAACTGACCCAGAAAATCCGATGTTGAGCAACAATCTCAAGCTGTCGCTCGCCCTTGAAGGGAAGAGGCAGAACGGCAATCCCGACCCACAACTGCAAGCGGATGGCCGGCACGCACCGTACCGTTAGAGGTAGTCAACGAATAAGAGCGGATCGCAGTTGCTCGGTGCCTGTCTGTCAGCTTACCGACAGCTAGCCGATCATTAGCCGCCGTGGAGGCTCAAGACTTAAATTCCGTGCGAAGCGACATCGTTCGTACAACGAAACCGACATGTATAACCAGGATCAGTAACCCAACCACACGCCAAGTGTATCCGCGACGGATGAATGAGACGCCCCGCGAACAATGGATCTTACTGAACTGATAGTCAAACGTTTCCAGGACATAGTCTCTACTAAGAATTCGGCGCCATCGAATTTTTCCTCCGGGTCGATCTTCGATGGCAACCCCGCCGTACTCGCTCATTTCCAAGCCGCCAGTGGTTGATATCTCAAAGTCTTAAGTTTGCTGGATGAGATGAAAGCACCTCGACGATAGATCTCAGCGTCACTCATCCGCTGAGCGAGAGCGCACATACGCCAGCCAATCGTTCATTCCCTAAAGGTTCTTCTGAACCCGCACCACGCGGCGTCATCGGCGAAATCTGCGCCAAGACAAGATCACCGTTTCCGGTCGCTCGACGCCCGGTTTCTTTTGACAGAGCGTCCTCGATATCGCTTCGCCAACGATGTTGAGCCGTCGGCCGCCCCCCCGCTCACCCTTCGATCTTGTTCTCCATGACACGTTAATCTCGCCTCGGCACGAGCAGATGCATGCTTGCTATTTGCGTCACCAGCCCGCTTCAGCACCCGCATATCTCGATATTCTTCAGCAGAGTGAGAGCTCGTCGTTCGGGAGCATCTCTCGGTAATTGACGAGCCACTTCGCTATCTGCCGAAATGACGATCTGATCCAGCAGACCTTTGATGATCTGCCAAGCCATAGCCGAACCGCGAAGCACCGCCTCGATTGCGCTTCCACCGAGCTCGCAGTCTGACGCTACGTAAGATTCGGTCGCTTCATGCCAATCTAGATGGCGGCAGCGATAGATAAACCTATGGCAATCGCAACGACCACCACAGGCAGACAGTTGATTCTTGGTGGTGCATTTCCAGCTGCCCACAAACCTCACGTAGATCACCAGCACAAGTGATTTACTCCCCATTCTCAGCCTGCATCGTCGTTGCGATCCAACGACGTCACTTGCTTGATGTTGAAAACGTTCATCGGGTGCAGAGCTCTCGCATCGAAGCTTCATTGCCCCTTCTTTCTGCCATGTTCGCACCCAAAGCAGAGACGCGCCGGTTGCGCACTTTGCGCGCGGCAATAGCGAGTATCTCAGGAGATTTCCATGGTGAAGCCAGTTGTAATTGTGGTCGGCGCGGACAAGGGAGGAGTCGGCAAGACGACCGTATCACGAACGCTACTGGACTACTTCAGCGTCAACAACGTGCAAATACGCGCATTCGACACGGAGTCGCCGCGGGGAACGCTGAAGCGCTTTTATCCCGAGATCACCGAGATCGTCGACATGACGACGACGGCTGACCAGATGAAGATCTTCGATACCCTGAACTCAGGGCTGTCCGTCACTGTGATCGATGCTCGCGCAGGATTACTGTCCTCTGCGTTGGCTTCCTTGCGCGACATCGGATTTCTGGACTCGGCGCGGTCTGGCCAGATCACGTTTGCCGTGTTTCATATCCTGGGATCATCCATCGCTTCGCTAGACGAGATCGCAGAAACCGCGACCTTCATGAGCGGCGCAAAGTACTATCTGGTCAAGAACTTCATCAACGACACTCAATTCTTCCAGTGGGATCAAGCGACCTATAATTCCTATTTTCACCGCATCAAACATGCGACTGAGCTGGTCATACCGAAGCTTAACGAGATGGCTTATGAGCAGGTGGAAGTCGCATCCGTCCCATTCATAGACTTCGTCGCAAACAAGGGGCGGAACGATGAACCCGCGAACAACTCTTTCGTGCTGCGCGGCTATGTCCGGCACTGGCTGGCAAACGTCTGGAGCGAGTTTGATCGCATCAACTTGACGGAATTAGCCGGCGCCAAGTCCGCAACCCGGGCCGGCGAGAAGTAGTCGCTTATTCGGCGAGCTCAGGTCGGGCCCACGTACGAAACAAAATTGATCTGCTGGCTATGTTAGCGACCCCCATCTACATCATCTGCTCTCCTAGCCCGCAGGTCGGTAAAACTCTCATCGCTCGGGCCATGAGCGAGTTCTTGTTGCTGAAAAACGGCACAACGCTGTCGTTTGATGTCAACTTGAAAGAGCCGTCGTTGCTCGACTACCTCCCCAATATCACGGAGACCGCTGATGTGATCGACACTTACGGCAAGATGCAGCTGATGGACCCCCTTGTCATCCACGATCGGGTACCCAAGGTAATCGATCTCGGCTTTCACGCCTTCGACGAATTCTTTAAAATGTGCGATGAGATCGGCTTCATGAAGGAGACGGCGCGCTGCCATGTCGCCCCTATCATCCTCTTCGTCGCGGGCGCTGACCGCATCTCGTTTCGCGGTTATGAAATGCTGCAGCGGCGAATTCCACCGGCGTCGCTGGTCACCGTCCACAATGAATTCGTGCTGCGTGGCGAATTACCTGAAGCGATGGATGGCGAGCGGGTGCTTCGGATTCGCGCGCTTCCTCTGTTCCTCAAAAGATATATAGACCGGCTTAGCTTTTCCTTCACTGGATATCTGCGCAACGAGAAGGACTGGTCCACCGAGCTGCATCAATGGATCCGACGGAACTACAGCATGTTTCGCGATCTGGATTCGAGTGTGATGCTGCGAAAGGCCTATCGATCTCGGGGCACGGATATCGACAGCCTACGTTCCACAAGGGCCACCTGAGATTCCGATCTGCTTGCCAGCTATTCGTGCGGCTATGAGCAGTCTTCAATAGCGTTCTCAACGGGACGCGAACGCATGAATTGCGGTGTACGAGTCTGCAGTGGATTGCCCATCTTTACCGTGACGTCCGCACCCATTCGCCGAATAGCCCATGCAGACACGCCCGTCCTGGAAAGGATCGATGACTGTCTTCACCTTGTGAGCGGCTAGGCGGATCGACAGGCCCTTCCATCAGAGGGCGATCATAGATCAAGGCCGAGTTTCCCGAGCACCTGGTGCATGACCGCGCTTTTGATCTCGCGGGCGATCTCGTTTCGGATCTGGGCGCCGAGCACCCGCTCGGCATCGGCGTTGCCTGTCAAACCTTCCTCGGCCAGTTGGAGACTCAGACGGGTTTGAAACTCTTCGCCCATAGCATCGACGAGCCGCTCCTGCATGGCAGCATAATCTTCGGGCGCGATGCGCCTTGTCACGCTTTCCCACGGTTGCCAGCGCGTTGCCAGATAATCGGCAAATTCCGCCGCTTCCTGATTCCGCACCGATGCCCCAGCGCTGGCCACATCGTCCTCGGTCACGTGAGAGACGTTCATGAAGCGCATGTCGGGAGCGATGTGCCGCAGCTCGAGCGGGTCGCGCAGCTGGGTCTGGTAGGCAAGGTAGACCTCGATTTCATCGACGTCCGCGTCCGGATCGGCACGACGAAGCGAGTTGACCCTCTCGCGCGCGATTTCGTCTAGCGCTTCCAAGCGAAACATGACGCGGCCGTGCTGGAGCAGTTCGCCCGGTCGCCCGTCATAGACGCCGTCCTCGACATCAGCGTTCAGGCGTGCGGTCTGCATTCCGTTCCAGGCCAAAGTAACGCGATCCTCGCAGCTCGCGCTCGCTTCCGAAGCCAACTCGAAATATTGCTCGCGCAAACGCGGCCTAACGGCTGCCTGCCGCAAATCTTCGGCGACCGCCTGGCGGAACGCCTCGTTGCCATAGTTCACGGTGCCACGGAGCCTGTCGAGGAAGCGTGCATAGTCCGCGGCCCCCGCTTCATGGCCGAAGTGCTGCCAAGTGGCCATTGCCATGGGCTCGTCCTCGAGCCAGTCCGCGGCAACCTCTTGCAGGGACCGCGGCTGAATTTCCACCGCTCCGTCCGCCGTCGAGAAGAAAACCTGCGGGCCGGCATAGTGTCCGGCATGCATCGCTGTTGCAAGGCCGGCCTGCACCCAATCGGCGAGCGGATTATTTTCCAGATCAATGCTCGAGTCACGACGTAGCTGCGTCAGCAGGGTCTCGGGCACGCTAGTCAGCTGGTTGTTGCTGGCGCCGAGCCACAGCAGCTCGGGCGGGACCGTTTCAGGCAGGCTGGTCAGCCAGTTGTGGCTGGCGCTGAGCCATTCGAGCTCGGCCGGAAGAGGCTCGGGCAGGTCCGTCAGCTGATTGTAGTCGACGTTCAGACGCTGGAGCCCGGCTGGAAGCCCGGGCAGGTGGGTCAGGCGGTTGCCGCTGACGTCCAACTCCTGAAGCGTTGCTGGAAGGCGTTCGGGCAAGCTGGTCAGCTGATTGTTGTCGACATTCAGCCGCCGCAATCCCGGCGGCAGCTCTGCGGGCAGGCGCGTCAGCCCATTGCTGATGGCATAGAGCCGCCGCAGCCCAGGTGGAAGCTCGGGTAGGCTGGTCAGCCGATTATTGCTGGCGTAGAGCCGTTGGAGGCTCGCCGGAAGGGTCTCGGGCAAGCTGTTAAGCTGATTATCGTCGACATTCAGGCGGCGCAACCCGGCCGGAATGGACGCCGACAAGGCGGTCAGGGACAGAGACGACAGATCTAACGGCTCATTGAGATCGCCCGCGCCCCGCCAAGCCCTCGTTACCGCCTGTTGCCGATCCTCATGTTGCCCCTGCCCGTTTTCGGCAGCCCAGTCCGTCAACATCTCGTCCTGCGAGGCAGCCGCCTCGGCAGCGGACGCCTGAACGTCCGTTAAGGCCTCTCCCCACTGCGATGCGGCCGGAGAGCCCGGTTCGGAGCTTTCCGAATCGGACGTTGCGGAAGGAGTACCAGCGCCGAGCTGTTCTGCATTCATCGATGTCGTCTCTTCGGTAGCAAAATGAAGCAAACGCGCCGGGGCGCATCTTAGAACTGGTTACCGGCCATGGAGAACGCTCCACCGGCTAACTGCAACGAAGTGCGATCACACAGCGGGGCCGTCACGCACCGCTGGCGCGAATACGCTGGCGAGTGCTACCCAGTAACTTCAGACGGGGCAGCGAACCCAGGCGAAGTCTCGCTCGTGGATCAGTTGATATTGGAGTCTATCCCGGTGCCCCCTGCCAGATCTAGCCCTTTGAGCCGGCTCTGCCAGCGAGTAGCGATGTTCATGATACGAGAGCCAGCTGTCGATAAGCTGACAGACCGCGGAGCGACGAAACTGGACGGCTCCCATCAATTACACAACCTTAGGCTCAGCGCGACGCAGTGAATTACTTCGAGCTGGGCCGACTGGTGCCGGGCGCCGGCACCCTGGCAGCGGGACGCTTAGGCTCGCAACTTTGCTGTCGCTTGCGGAGGCGGCCCCACTTCCCCCTGCGTTCAACGCTTATGCTAAATAGCTGAGCTAAAAAGCTTGCAGCCCATCGCGCCTCATGCCGCTCGGCCTTCCACGAGACGCGGCGCGCATCCGATGTTAACAACACGGGCTCGCTCAGTTTCTCCGATGACGAGTTCCCAGCCATTGACATCGGCCAGAAAGACCGGACCTGCCCCCTCGGCTCACCGTCGCAGATCTCGACGGGCAAGCGCTGATGAGACGGCACTTGACCCGTACGCGTTCGACTGAATGATCGAACAGCTGCATCTGCACTGGTGCGAAGACTTTCTGTATGCCGAGCTCAATTTAGTCGATCCGCGCCGCGATCAATGAACTCGAGCATCGACTGCGCCTCATTGATCTCGCGTGAAACACGTTTCAATATCCGTATTGCCATCTCCTCCGTCGCGATCAGTCCCGCTCTCTCGCAGGCTAGCCCAAAATGATGCATCACCTGCTCGTCAGAGGGCGCGATACGGTTCTGCAACAAGCTGGTCGTCAATGACGAGAGCATGTGCTCGACGACGTCATTCTCCGCCTGGCTCAAGATCTTGTCCTTCTGATTTTTTGTTCGAAGGGTCGACGTTGCGCAGTTTCTTGTCGCGCGTGACCACCACTATTGAGAATGCAACGATGTCGCTGGCTCGATCGATTTTGCCTAGTGCCCCCGTGAGGCTGGTTTGAATGGACATAACGACCTTCCGAGCTTTCACCGCAGCGCTCTGTGCGGCCATCAGTCCTGCCGGTCATCGCCTCTGGCCGGATGAACAGTCTATTCCGTTGGAGTATTTGCTTGCGAGCGCGGGCTGTTCACCCGGCGTGCTTTCGCTGGACCGCTAAAAACGCGATTACGGCTGGGGTCAGCCATATTCTGCTGCCTGTATCGTTCCACCATCCAGGCCATCTCGCGACTCCAACTGGTCGGTGTACCTTAGCCCGACGTCCCGTGCAGACGATGCAAATGGCTCCCTGGCCATCGCCCGCAAGCGCGAAAACTGGCAATCGGCACGCCGTCCCCATCGGTCTCCACTTTCGATGCGCCATCAACGCCTGCCAAGCGGGCCTTTATCTTTTACGCATCAGCAAGCCTACAATCTGTCGCAGCGTGAGATTCAAGCTATCAAATTGGTCTTCTGAGGCGGACTGTGCACAGCGGATGTCGATAGCAAGATTGTCCATGGAATGCTCATTTGGCTCGACACTGCGTCTAGCCGACATTTGCGTCAGATTGCCAAGATCCCAATCCCGGCGCGTGCGTCTCTTTCATTGGATGGATCGTGCCGGGGATCGCAGTCAGGCTGGCTCGCCTTCCTAGAACAATCGTCCCCATGGCTTTCTCATGTTGTTGATGTGGTCCACCTCGCCCGATAAATTATTTATCGGGTAAGCGATTGCGAATGCCGGGTACCACCGCGGGACTGACCAGCATCAGAGAGGAGGCGTTCGCAAGAAGCCGCCGCCGCTTTACGCCGCTTGGGCCGCTAGAGCTCGACATCGCTACGTGCGACTCGCGAGCTGTGGCCCAAGTCAGGTCGCGCCCAGCGACTCAACAGGCAACAAAGCCGTCGAGCCCTTGCAAGTTCGTGAGATCAGATGGCTGCGGAACGAAATCTGGCGCTGCCGTCGATTCCTTAAAGGGACCTACCTGGCACGGAGCCCAAGGCCGTCGAGAAGCGTCTGCTTGAACAGCATTCTGCCTTTGAACGGCTCTTGTCGACGGCGTTTCCTTTGACCTTGAGTCCTAAAGTGTATTCGGCCAAGAGCACCACGATCGGACGAAGCGACTCCCCTGCAGCGCCCATCGAGAACGCCGCAATGGCATCAAGCGATTCCTTCGAGAAGCCGATGGGCAGCTAAAAAAAAGAGGTTTCCTAGCTCAATCTGTACCTTGAGCCCGGCACTCGAGACCAAGCTAATCCCCAGCTGAGAAATCTGAGGAAGACCGCGACGGAACAAACCTCCAACGCTAACATTCCGGCGATCTTTTGCCACTTATAGCGATTTAGCCGCCTGACGGAAAATACCTGGTTGCCGACCATAACGCTCTAGATCGATGGGCAGCACGGATTCCTGCAGATGTCCGGCCGTAACCACCACAGTTTACGCAGATTGTCCTTCCGACCAGTTACGGTGAGCCGATGGCAATTTCACGACGGCCTCAAAGTCGGCGAATGACTGCAGCGCTGAATAAAGCGCAACTGCTGCAGTACGAAATAGAAGTTCAGAGCGCATTACAACCTCGTAACACGCGTCGGCGCACTATTGATCGGCGATCGAGGCCAGTCGATTCACGGAGCTCGCTCGATTTCTGCAACTGCTGCTCGGACGCTTCACTCTCGATGGAGGACGATCGGAAGCCTGTTGAGACTTCGTCTCGGTCCGTCGTTTCTCTCCGCCGCGGTTGGCATCATGCGGCGGCATTCGCCGCGCAAGTTCTTGAAGTTGTCCCTAAGACAAAATATGGCTACGTCCACATCGCTACGCCCTGTAAAGTGGTCACAGAAGCGCTTCACGTCTGGTCTGCACGACGTGAAGACTTGCTCGGCCCGCCGATCCCGCGCACGAGCGTGTCCTGTGCACCACGTGGCTGCGATCGCGATCACGATCGCAGCTAGGGCGGCTGCACAGCGATGCGCATTGCAAATCCAGCTCATTCCCCGCTCTTGATTCACCAAACCTGTCTTAAGCCGCATATCCTTCACTATTATTCTTCGCCCCGCGAGCGTAATCTGTTTACCGGATGGGCGCCTCGGCAGCCACTGTCGCTGTTGCGGGGTAGCCGCAATGATGACGGCCTCTCGAATCATCGTCCCGCCACGCGCAACACGCTCATTGCGAAGAGCGAGATACAACGGAGATCGGCCGTTTAGCGCTTGTGTGGCGACTGGCTCCCAATATGGTGTTTCTGCTACGCAATGCCTACAACCTGACGCTACGGTCGATTCAAGCACTTTGAGCGTCCGGCATGTGTGAATACGTTCTGAGACGGGCATACCCAGTACGCCAGTAAGACGAACTCCCGACAACTGCAGGCCTGACCGGCTGCCCCGGGTAGGAAGGTCACCGGTGTTGGTGGATGACGCTTGGCCTAGTGTAGGGTTTGAAGGCGAAAAGCATCGAGACGATCGGCGACAAGCTGCGTCGACGCAGCTCGCTTTGTTCGCGTCCGAATCAGGCCTTGACCTGCAGAGTCAAAGAGATCGGTACAATGGGTTTCCGAGAAGCAAGAGGTTTGGACCGACAGGCCAGGATACCGTGGCTGGATGGTGATTGTGGCAACCGTCACGTACCGTCGATTCGACAGCCTCAAACCGCCTGCTGCTATTCACGGCACGCAATTGCTTCAAACCAGCTCAGCAGCTTCGGCCTTGAGCCGCGCTGGCACGCCGGTTGCTACTAACACCGGCAGCGCGCAGCCTAGCCGGAACTCGGAAGACACCATGCGTCGTTGACTGCTGCACGTCTTTCTGCGGACGGACGCGGACCGCGCGCTATGTTCGCGATTCCACTAGGACAAAAGCGCGACTTCACATGAGGAAATTGTCGGTACGCCCGCAGCTTAAGTGTTGTGGTCGCAACCATTTTGGTTTCGCCAGCAGCAGGCGCCGATGAGGATTTGATGAGCGCCGCCAAACGGATTTTCAAGTCGATTCCCTCCAATCGTTCCAGCGGTGAAGGACAATCCTATAACCCATGAAACGGTCACACTTCGCAAATCCTTGTTTTTCGATCCGAGGCTATTGGCGATGGCGACGGATATGCTCTCACTGATCAGCAAAAAGCCGGGCTGAAGCTACGAAAAGGGATGCTCCTCTTGCCACAACGGAATCAAAGTCGGTCGACAGGGACTACTTCCCGTTCGGCATGAGCGAAAGGCCAGCCGAAAGCTTTGCTTCCGAGGGAGGACAAGGGTCGTTTTGCCGTAACCAAGGATCTTGGCGACGAGTATGTTTTCCGCTCGACGCCGTCGCGCAACGTCGCATTGCGTCTCTCCTACTTCCATTCTGGTCAGGTTTGGAGTCTTAAGCAAGCGGTTGACGTGATGAGTGCGGTTCAGCCTGGCGCAAAGCTCAGCGATGAAGAAGCTGACGAGATTGTCGCCTTTCTGAATTCGCTCACCGGCCAGCCGCCAAAGATCGATTACCCCGATACTGCCCACCCGGACCGTTGCAACCCCAAAAGCGCTCCTTAGACAAATAGGCCTTCACGATAGCGGACACGCTTGTTGTGATTAGCGAGGAAGATAGCGCTGCCGCAGCGAAATCAGGCGATGTCGCGGTCCAAGCTGGAGCATTCAGCAGACACACATTACGAGCCTCGAGCCCCAACCCGTTCGTCGCTGACGCAAGAATTCCCTAGGGGCCTGTCAAATAATTATCCATCTTGGGCAGCTCAATCCTGGGTCACCTCGCGTTGCAACGAAAGGCCCGCGCGCCCTGAAATGCGCCAGCAACCGGTGCTGCGAGGAAGACGCTCTTCCCTAGCTCGAGGCACAGCATATCACCTCAGATCAGCCCTTTTCCGAGCGCCCGGCAGCCGACCTTCTCCTGCGCGCACATCGGAAGGTTGGCCAAATCGGATGGCATGGACTTGTGCATCATTGACGAGTTTTACGGCCGCGTGTTCGCCAAAGCACCATCTCCAATGCAAGAGGCGATGGATCATCCTCAGTTTCCATCTCCTAGTTCCTGCATGTGCGGTTGGTGACGCGAGCGTCCAAACCCCTACAATAAGATGCGTCGATTTAAGACGTCCGGTGGAAACCGATACAAAGCCCCCCTTGCCGCTAGACGCGCAGATATTCCTTGAAACGGCACGCGGATTGCTGGGTAACGATGTCCCAGTTGCCGCGAAGGAAGCGGCCGCGGCGGAGCCGGAGTTCCAATGAGGCTTATCCGATTCATCCTGATCGATCTGGCTTTGATGCTGCTCGCACCCGAGAATGCAGAGGCCATGACCATGGCAACCGGCGCAAACTTCAAATCGGCGACCAAAGCTGTGGGATCCTTGATGCGAATTTCCGGCTCCGAGCCAGTATTCAGCTCTGGCGTGAGCCGACATGTTTACCGCCAAAGCTCTCAAGCCGCGCCATTTGGACATTCAGCAGAATCCCTCCGCCCGGAGGAGCAGGCTCAGAACTCGCGCTGCTGGACAGGCGCTTTGCCCCTCATTGGCAAGCGCACTGGGCAGCGTCCGATTGTCAAGATCCTCGCGGCGCGGGGATACTCAACAAGCCTCTGGTCTTAACACCGATCTGCAGTCCGCCGCCGCACCTTATGCCCTCACGCGAGCAGAGACGCCGTTCTGGAGCGGCACAGACTGGATTGCCGGAGGCATGGCCATCATCTGCATTGCAGCGATTGTGTTCGTAACTTGGATAGGACGATACAGCACAGGCGTAGGTTCATGAGAGAAGCAAAAACGGGCTATATTGAGGTTGCCTTCAACGACCCTCTCGCAAATATCCCGCTTGATGCGCAATTCAGCCTACCAGCCAAAGGCGTCACAGCGATTTTTGGTCCGCCCGGATGCGGCAAGACCACACTCGCGCGCTGCATCGCTGGCGTGCAGCGTCTGCCCAGCGGATTTTGTGCGGTCGATGGAGAGATTTGGCAGGATGAGACGACGTTTCGACCGCCTCATCTGCGTCCCGTCGCATATGTATTCCAGCTATCAATTCTTCCTTCTCATTGGTCTGTACGGCGCACCCTCCTATATAAGGCGTCAAAATCGACACCGACACTGATCGATTTTGATGGTGTGGTCGAATTGCTCGCCTTGGCGCCACTGCTCAAGCGCTCCCCATCACATCTTTCCGTGGCCGAGCGACAGCGACTTGCCCTTGGCAGCGCGCTGTTAGGCCAGCCTCGGCTACTTCTGCTGGACGATCCACTCATTGTGCTCGACCGCTCCGCCAAATGCGAGATCCTGCCATTTCTCGAGCGCATGCGGGAAAAGCTCCCATTGCCGATGATCTACATCAGTCATGATATCGCTGATATCGAGCGTTTTGCCGATCATCTTGTCATGATGAAAGATGGCTTCGTGAGTGCGGCCGGGCCGCTCAATGTCGTTCAGAGCGATCCGGCGCTTGCCAGGCGCGGCGAAGCGGCAGTCTGTCTTGATACCTTGGTCGGCGGCTATGACGGACGCTATGGGCTGATCACGCTCCGCCTCAACGGGGCGCGCCTTCTGATACCTGGAGTGCCGCTTAGACCGGGCGCGCAGCTGCGGCTGCGCATCGCAGCCAGCGATGTCAGCATCGCGTGCTCGCCCCCACGTGCAAGCTCTATCCTCAATGTATTTCCGGCACGCATCAAAGCCTCTCTGCCGTTCGACGACGCGGAGGTCACCTTGGTTCTGGCTCTTGAAACTGGCCGTTCTGGCGTGCCGCTTTTGGCGCGCATCACGCGCCGCTCCTTTGATGCGCTACGGCTCAGCAATGGAACGGACGTTTTTGCGGAGGTCGCGCGCGCCGTTCCGCTCGGGGCTGCCGAGCGGGGCTTGCAACGCGTGCCACGATCCGCATGAGAGCGTTCGACAGCTATGCCCAGATACGAGAAACACATCAACAGGAACCCCGCCGTGATCGATAATCTGGATGAGATAGATCCGAATAGTGTGGGGGCTGTTCTCTACCGTCCAAAAGACGATGTCGATAGGCTACTGGCCGATTTCGCTCAGGATATCGCGCAGCAAGGCGTACGCATCGGCGGCATCGTGCAGCGACACTCGAGGTGCGCAAATGGCACGCATGTCATGCTCGCAATCGACGTTGCGACGAGACAAGAGATCTCGATTTCTCAGCCACTCGGCAGCGGAGCTATGTCCTGTAATCTCGATACAAATGGGCTTGCCGAGGCGGCAGCTGTCGTTTCCCAGGCACTTCGCGACGAGATCGATCTTCTCGTGATCAACAAATTCGCCAAACAAGAAGCCGCTGGCCGCGGCCTGCGCGCCGAATTCGTTGACGCGATCACCCGAGGCGTACCAGTCCTGACAGCCGTTACGAAAAAATGCCTTGCCGAGTGGCGAACCTTCACCGCGGGCGTTAGCACGCTGCTGCCTTGCGATCGTCAATCCTTGGAGCAGTGGTGGTGCGATATTTCAACGCGCGTCGCGCGCAGCGGGGCCTTCAGCCCCAGCCGCGGTTATTGGCGACGACGATACCGGACCGCTTGATGACGACAGTGAGACTGCCGAGCACGTTGTCTTCGACATCGCCGATCAAACTCTTCCACCACCTCCGAAAACGGCCTTAGCTGTGGCGTTCGCTCCCACGCTCTGTGCCACGTGATGCCTCGCGAACGGCCGATTGCGGACCTTCAATGGCCAGACGTCGCAGTTCAACCAGCCGCACGCGCTAACCAGTTCAAGCCGACATCAACCCCTCCGTCGGTTCTGCAGTGCCTGCCGGTCGACTACGAGATTGCTAAGGTCCAGGTCTGGCTGTCGTCTCCCCGCCAACCGCCTGGCCAGCGCCCGCACACCGTCGAGCACAAAGACACCGAAATCGTAGCCGTTCCTCTGCTGGCGTATGGAGGCGTTTTGCAGGTTGGCCCCCACACGTTGTGCGAGCATGGCTGCAGGGCTATCATTGTGCCCCCTGCCGGAGTCGTAGTGGTGGGCTACGGGATTGTTGCAATCGCGGCGGTCCACCAGCAGCAGCGACCAACGGGAGCCGTGGTGATTGAGGTCCGTAGCGCTGGCATCGTTCACGGGCATGAAGAGGAAGTCGGCTGTATCATTCCCATTCCGATCATCGTCAATGCGATGGAATGCGCGGAGCGCATCCGCCTCGGCCCGTTCAATACCATTCCCCCTTGATGACATAACTCTTCATAGCCGCCCAGAGCCACACGCCGGTGCACCGTCCACAGAGCCTCCAGCGCAAAAACGCCGGCCGACGAGATGGATGCCTGAACAAAAGAGACCCCCATCGCACCGAGCTCGCGCATTACACACACTTGCCCAACCTTCCCTGCTGCAGCAGAGCGCCCGCCCCTGAGCGGCATCGCTAAAACTGAAACAGTCCAAGAGAAACGAAAGCCAACTTGCCTCATCCGAAGAGCAACGGCGTTCGCGTACTATTCCCGGGCAAGGTCGCATGAGGCACATCGGGATCGAAATTGGGCTGATCCATCGCCGTTGGAAGAGCTACCGGGATTTGATACTTGCAACGGAACGTTCTGCTTCGCATTCGATTCTTCACGCCAATGCCCTCACATCCGGACAAACCGCGTCAAGCCTGCACAGCCACATACCCAATGCACCTAAGATCTTGAGACATTGAGGTCTCTCATTTGACCATGAAGCTTTCAGAGTGATCGCCGCATGTATGATCCGGACTGTACAACCTGACGCTATGTAGAGTCCAAGCCCCAATCGCCGCCGACGGCGAGCCTGGTTCTCTTTCAAGCGTTTCAGGATCCGGCAAACCCTCGAGCCTGGTGATCTACCGCCGCTTCAAGCGGCTCAATGCGGGAGGCGCCGTAGCCTATGATTACTCGCACCTTATTTGGCAACGGCGAGCATCTGGCCTTACTAGCGCAATCTGTTGTCGCGGCGATACAGCCACTCTTGTTTGCGCCAGATGCTACGCACGTCGCGCTTCGTCAGGTTCAGTATTTCCATTAGATCTCGGCAGGCCCACAGTCATTTGGCACGTTGATGGCGAGATGAGGCAGTTTGCTCTGAGGGACGCAGAACGGGCTCTGACCAGACGCTTGCAAGCGAACATCTCAGGCGGTCGCCCAAAGCAAGACTGTTTTCATGAGTTCTGCCAAGGAATCGCTTGGCTCCAGATTTTTCGCTGATCGGCGCACTGAGCGCGCGGCTTGCCTGTATCAAAGCCGCTGGAATCTACTCCTGAGAACGGATGGCATATAGCTTGCTTCAACAGTGAAGTCACCTTCTACAGATAAGCAAATTTGTGAGGACAGCATGCTCGGAATTGGAAGTCAGTTGCCGCCGTTCGAAATCACAGGAGTGAAGCCCGGTTTTCAAGTGCAGGAGGAACGAGGACAGAGTGCATTCGAGACGCTGACCGAAGCGAGCTTTCCAGAAAAATGGAAGATCATCTTCTTCTACCCGAAGGATTTTACCTTCGTCTGCCCGACAGAGATCGCTGAGTTTGCCCGGCTTTCCAAGGATTTCGCCGACCGCGATGCGGTTGTACTGGGTGGTTCGACTGACAACGAGTTCTGCAAGCTCGCTTGGCGGCGCTCACACGTCGATCTGCACAATCTACCCATATGGCAGTTTGCCGACACAAAGGGAACGCTCGTCGATGGTCTTGGGGTGCGTTCACCCGAAGGGGTTGCCTATCGTTACACCTTTATTGTTGACCCCCAAAACACGATCCAGCACGTCTATGCGACCAACCTCAGTGTCGGGCGCAGCCCTAAGGACACGCTCCGCGTTCTGGACGCGCTGCAAACCGACGAGCTCTGTCCCTGCAACCGCGAAATCGGCGGCGAAACATTGAAGGTTGCTTGAGGCATGTTGTCGATCGAACAAATAAGCGACAGGATTCCCGATTTCGCGAAGGACGTCAGGCTTAACTTGACCTCCTTGGTGGCGGATGAGACGCTTTCGCCGCAACGAAAATACGGGCTGCTGCTGGCGAGCGCGATTGCCACCCGCAATGCAGCCCTGATTGCCACGATGGAATCGGCTGCGTCCGCCGTGATGACATCTGTGGCGATCGCTTCAGCGAAAGCCGCAGCCTCCGTGATGGCGATGAACAACGTCTACTACCGCTTTGCTCACCTCGTTTCCAACCCGGAATACAAGGTGATGCCACCACGGCTTCGTATGAACGTGATCGGCAATCCCGGCGTCGACAAGTCCGATTTCGAGCTGTGGTCGCTTGCGGTCTCTGCCATAAACGGCTGCGGAGCCTGCATCGACGCACATGAGAAAACACTGAGAGCTGCGGGCGTCAATTTCGAAGCGATCCAGACCGCCGTGCGCTTTGCCGCGATCATGCAGTCAGTGGCGATCGCAATCGAGGCCGCTGGGCCCAACCCCTCTCAAGCGGGAGACTGATCCTTCCTCTCCCATCAGATCGACTGCGTTGTGGCGCCACTCGGTGACGCCACAACCAGTCCTTCGTGGCTCCCGAAAGAGCCGGACATCGGCAAGTCATGTCTTGCCTGGCGTCCCCATGAAGAGTGTCTTGCTTGAATCCCAGGCGCCGTGCATGTGACGCGGAATGCGCCACAGATACGGTGAGATCCGGTCGCCCAACTCGGTCGCACCATGGCGCTTCGTTCCACCATCACCCAAACTTGAACAGTACTCCATATCCGCCGCGCGGATGGCTCCATTGGATGTCGCCGGTGGGCTCGGCGATCACGCGGCAGGTACCGCACTCGATGCAGCCGTCAACTGTTATCTCGACCTGGCCGTCATCGTTGAGCTCGTAGCACCGCGCGGGGCAGGCTTTCAAAAGTGCAAGTAGCTGCGGCGATGGCGTCGTGTGCGCCCGGACCTTGACGTGAGGGTAACCGACGTCAACAAGATAGCGGTTGTAATACAGCTTGTCTTCGACGCGCACTGAGGGTTCGACATTCATGCTTTGACCTTCCATTGTTGGACTTCACACACTGTTGCGGTCAGCGCCAGGCCCGGGCAAAACGACAAGCATCGCCGAACAGACCTGTCCATGACCGCGCCTTGACAAAGGATTTCAGGGTCGCCTTCTCCTTCTCAGCCTTCGGCGTACCATCGACGCGCACAAAGTTTTGCATCGCCTTGGAGATGAGCTGCGGATAGGTGAGAAAGAAGTTTTGTGAGTGAGTATGCATCAGGGGCGGCAAATCCTTGTACTTCTTTAGATCTTTGACGACGAAGGAATCGTCCAGCATCTTCTTGTAGATCGACAGATTTGTTGCACTCATTGGCTCGCCGCGCGATTTCACCAGACCTATCGCTTCGGCGGCGATGCGGCCGGAAGTCATCGCGAGATTGGAGCCCTCACGATGGACGGCATTGTTGAGTTGGGCCGCGTCGCCCACGACCAACCACCCTTCCCCATAAAGCTGCGGGATCGACTTATAACCGCCTTCAGGAATGAGATGGGCCGAATATTCCTTGACTTCGGACCCTGCTATCAGGGGCGCCACAGAGGGATGCCTCTTGAATTGATCGAGCAGGCCGTAGGGCGTCTGGCCGGTGCGCTGGAAGTCGGATACGAGACAACCTATGCCGAGCGAAATGCACTCTTTGTTGGCATAGATGAAACCCATTCCGGTCATGCCGCGGGAAATGGTACCGGCCGCCTCAATCACGACGCCTTCATCGCCCTTGAGATTGAAGCGTGCCTCGATGGTCTCGCGAGGTAAGAAGTGCATTTCCTTCACCGCAAGCGCAACATTATCGGGTGTCGGGCGCGCGCGCAGACCCGCGCGCGTCCCGAGCAGGCCATTGACCCCTTCGGCCAGCACGACGACATCGGCGTGTATTTCGCCGTCTCGGCGATCTGTACGAACACCGACGATCCTTTCACGCTCGTCCCGTGCGAGCTCGGTGACGGTCGTCTCGCACAGCACGGTCGCGCCAGCCTCCCGCACCTT
This sequence comes from Bradyrhizobium sp. IAR9, assembly GCF_013408065.1. Lineage (NCBI taxonomy): Bacteria > Pseudomonadati > Pseudomonadota > Alphaproteobacteria > Hyphomicrobiales > Nitrobacteraceae > Bradyrhizobium > Bradyrhizobium sp. IAR9. Next base: position 131,543 of record NZ_JACBZW010000004.1, on the reverse strand, counting down.
GGAAGAGAACCATTTGTCAAATTGGGCGCGTATAATCGTGTAGCGGTTCGGCCGTTCCTCGTTGAAGTCCTCCGAGCGGTAATGCATGCCGACATGGGAGCGATCGTCCATCATCCAGAACCGCTGCTCGATTAGGTGACGTTCGAGCGGGGCCTCCTCTCGAAACTCGGGGACCAGCTTTTCCATCATGTCGGCGTAGAGGATGGCGCCCTGCACATTCTTTGATCCGGGATATTCGCCCCGCTCGAGCTGCAGCACCTTCATGCCGCGTTTAGCCATGGTCAATGCCGCCGCGTTGCCGGCCATACCGGCTCCGACCACGATCGCATCGAATCTCTCTTCAATCATCATCATCTCCTCTAGACTGCGATACGGGCGCGCGAATTCGGCAAAAGCCGGGCACGAAATGCGGCCGTCAGCGCCGGTAGCAATTGCATGGCGTCACTGACGATCGCGAGATGGGCGAAGTCGAAGATCGGAGCGTTCTTGTCAGTATTGACGGCGACGATGAGATCCGCGCCCTCCACGCCAACCCGGTGCTGGATCGCGCCGGAAATGCCGGCGGCAATATAGAGCTTCGGCCGGATGGTTTTGCCCGTCTGGCCGATTTGCCGGTCAGACGTAACCCATCCTTTTTGCACGAGAGGACGCGAGCAGCCATATTCAGCGCCAAGCAGAGTTGCGAGCTCGCGCACCAACCGAAAGTTCTCAGGCGATCCCAATCCCAGGCCGCCCGCAACCACGACATCGGCATAGGCCAGATTGGACGTTTCTGCATCGCGGTCGGGAAGGAACGACAATACTTTTGTGACAATATCATCTTCGACAAGGCCGAGCGGATGGACGATGATACGAGCGGCATCGCGTACGACGCGCTCAGGCATCGGCATGACCCGCGGGCGTACGGTTGCCATCTGCGGACGATAATTCAAGGTATAGATCGTGCAGAGCAGCGAGCCACCAAAGGTCGGACGCGTCGCCGCAAGAGAACCATCGGCGTCGACCTCCAGCGCGGTGCAGTCGGCAGTGAGCCCCGTCGACAGGGTCGTCGCCACGGAACCTGCGAGATCGCGACCGAGGGTCGTCGCCCCCAACAGTAGGATTTCGGGTTTGTAGGTGTTGACGAGTTCGGTTAGCGCTTTGGTGTAGGATTCGTTGCGGTAATCCGACAAAACATTGTCGCTCACGAGATAGGCCAGATCGGCGCCGTAGCAAAAGGCGTCAAGCGCGGCGTTACGTGTGTGCTGCCCCTCCGGACCGATAACGACAGCGGCAAGATTTACCTTTAGCCTGTCGGCAAGCCTGCGTCCCGCACCCATGAGCTCCCATGAAACCGGATTCACCTGGCCACGCTCCAGCTCGACGAAGACCCAGACGTGCTTGTACGCCTTGAAGTGCTCCGGCAGTTCTTTTTTGGCTGCTGCGCGGCCGGCCGGCGCCGGCATGGCCGTTCTGGTGACATTGCTCATACTCTAAATTCCCCTCAAAGATAGGCGCGCCCGCGCCACAGGTTGCTTTTTAGCTTCCTTAACTGAAGATCACTTTTGGTCAGCAAGTGGCCGGCTGCTCTGCCCGGTCTGCTTGGTCCGACCGGCCTCACAACAAGACGCGTCGTCGCGATAGACGTACCGGTCCGGCCGGATTTGGCGACGTCTTCCACACTGACCGCTTGCGCGCCGCGTTTGACGAGCGCCACCGCGGCGACCAGGGCGTCGCGGTGATTCTGACCGGTCGCTTCCATGCCTGAGTTGACGAGTCTGTTCGCTCCGCAACACCTGCGCCTCACTTTCGGCCCAGCGGCTCCACATCGACTGTGACGACGACGGCGATCCTGGCAACGCACCTGTCACGCCATCCATGCCGAGCCTCCAGTGCGGACAGCCCGTATGGGGCGACGTTGGCCCTCTTCCTGACGCATGTTGCTATCCGCCATGAGATGGATACAAATCTGAGCGGAATCGGGGACCGATTTGATGCGGACGACGCTGTGCATACCCTCTCCAGGTGTAGCGCGAACGGGCGACTTATCCATTGACCACCATCTCAAGGTTCATACGGAGCCTTGATCGCGTAAGACCGTTTCGAACGGACCTTGCGCGATCGTAGGCCACGAGATGATGGCGCAGGGCTCGGCAGGCACTAAACGCAGCATCACGGGTCTCCCTTCAACCTCATCTCGGACGACTACCATCTGTCGGCATCGATGATCGGATCGGCAGGACAACAGCAATTGTCGTACCAGTTACAAAAACAATTGAAAGTCAGTCGAAAGTAATGGTTTGGCAGACACTTGAAACAGCCGCTGATACCGTGGACACGACCAGTCCAGACATGGGTCGGGAATACGACAGCCGCCGCTCGGGTGACGGCTGCAGAGAGTTGACCCGGATAAAGACGAAGGCCGGACATCGGGTTGCCACGGCGCCCCGTCGGGCACACCTTGCTTGCAGTGGAGCGCGAGATCACTTCAGCTCGCTCAGCGGGACAAAGGCCGTGGCCTTCTTAGGGTCTGCGACGGCATCCTTCAAAACCTTGAACACTCGCTGGTCGATCGGTGACGATGCCACAAAATCGGCATAGGCCTGCTCCAGCATCGCCTTGCACCGAGCTCTGATCTCCAGCTCTGCGACACCAGCAAATTGCTCTTTTGCAAAATATTGTCCCATGCGCTTTAAGATGTGAAGGCGCGTGACATTCACGATTTTAGGGTCGTAATCGACGCCAAGTAGCAAAAAAAAATCCTCTGCCGACGAGGCCTTGCTGAGCCGATCCAGGATACGGGCTGCCGGGGACGAGTTGATCATGGAAAATTCTCCTTCGGATTAGCTCTCGACGGTAAATGAGATGGGGTTGTCCCTGTTGACTGCTGCTGTCCTGCTTCGCACAGCTGGTGCACATCGCCAAAGCCTGACTCCGCAAAACGAGCCCTCAACTTCGCTGCCCAGATCAGCAGGTACGCCGGTGACGACGTCGGTCCCGATAAAGATTTGGGATCAATGGCCAGACCACGATCGAGGTTGACGCTCGTCAGGCCGGTCGCCGGACCGGAAATCAGCCCCGTGAGAAGACGCCGATTGGCGGTCCGGGGACGGCTCGCCCTTGGGTAAGAGATCACAGCATGTATGGCGGAACGGCAAGTAAGATCTGGAGGTGAGATCGCGCCAGGGGGTCTGACGCGCGAAAGCTGGACGACGTTCACGCCCATCAGCGATATCGAACACCGTCCTTGCGGCGCGTCGGTTTGCGAATGGTCGACGCAAATGCTGTTCGACACGGCTTTTCACGCGGGGTGGCTTGCCAAGAATCCGCACACGTCGCGCCAGATCGCCGCCACGGTTTCGCGCTCGACCGGCCGCTTGTGCTCGATGGCATATTTGCGGACTTGCGACAGAATCTGTCTGGCTTGATCGGGGCTGGCGACGAGCTGCAGTTCATCGAGTAACGCGGTGATCGCCCCAAGTCCGGAATGCTTGCCGATCACAAAGCGGTTGCAGCGGCCAAGCAAAACGGGATCAAGCGATTGATAGGTGCGTTGATCCTTCAAAAGGCCATCGACATGGATGCCGGACTCGTGCGTAAATACATGCTCCCCGACGATGGCCTTGTTCGTAGGAATGGCACGTGCGGCCGCGGCTGCTACCACCGCGGCGACGTTCTCGAGCTCCGGGAGTATGATGCCGGTCTCGCGCCCGTAGAGCTGCTTGAGTGCGACCGCGATTTCCTCGAGCGGGGCATTTCCGGCCCGCTCGCCCAGCCCGATGACCGTCACCGAGGCGTGGCTCACGCCAGCCTTGATAGCGGAGAGCGTGTTGGCGGTTGCGAGTCCGAGATCATCGTGACCGTGAAACTCGAGTTCGAGATCGGTGGTCGCACGCAAATTCATGACCAGCGCGTAGGTTGCGTCGGGATCGAGCACACTGAGCGTATCTGCAATACGAAAGCGACGCGCGCCCGCGGCTTTTGCAGTTGCCATCAGTCTGATGAGAAAATCGATGTCGGCGCGGGAGGAGTCCTCACCACCGACGGCGACCTCAAGTCCGCGCGCACAGGCATAGCCTACCACTCGCTTCACCCGTTCCAGTGCCAGGTCGCGATGACCACCTAGCTTGGCCCCGATCTGGACATCGGAGGTCGGGATCGACATATTTATCATGGATACCTTTGCTTCGATCGCCGCGTCGACATCCGATTCCCGCATCCGACACCAGCCTATGGTGGTCAGCGGAAGATCTGCTTCGACAATGGCGCGGATGGCGGCGATCTCCTCGTTGCCCATCGCTGGCGTTCCCGCCTCGATCTCCGTGACTCCGGCCCGCGCCAGCGCCCGCGCGATCGCCAGCTTTTCCTCTGTGGTGAATGCAACGCCAGGTGCCTGCTCGCCGTCGCGTAATGTCGTGTCGTTGAGCACGGTGGGCTTGGCGCGCACCTGGTCGGACCAAGACGATTTTGCGGCGGTGCTAGCGGCAATCACGCGAGAGCCCCTCATTGTTTGACCTACCCAAGCTGCAGCAAATGGATTGTCGTAAATGCGACAGGCTCATGAAGCGGACGCCTTGCCTATTGCCCCGCCGAGTTCGAACTTTAATGCAGTTGCGGCGCGCCAGGATGTGAGAATTGTTGCGGAGCACTTGAGCCCGCCGCCGCCTTGGACACATGGTCACTCGCTCGAAACGGCGTCAGCCGCGCCCTCAACCTTCCGGCGGCTTACCAAATCCTGCGAGGCTTTCTCCGACGATGGTGCGATCGCGGACCCTTGTGGCAGTTCAGATGGCCAGTCGCCGGCAACGACCGGCCGAGCCGCCTGCAACAGAAAATCGCGCCGGCGCTTGGCCACCCGGCTCTCACCGCTTTCTTCGCCGAAGCAGAGGTTGAAGTCGACACATTGCGTGCACACGGGTGTCGTGCACATCACGAGGCCTTCATCCTCGCAAAGCATGCGGTAGAAGAAGCGCTTCCAGCGCATATTGTTGACATTACGCAAGGCGAGCGGCGCGAAATGGCGGCTCAGCAGCCGAGAGAGTTCGCCACGATTGCGCAAGCCGAGAGCTTCCCACAGATGGTCTGGCTCAATGGCGCGGCGCGCGATCATCGCAGCCAGCCATCGGCCGATATCCCCTTCAGTCGAGCGTTGCTTGAGCAAGAAATCGCGCAGCATTGCGATCTCGTCGTCCTCTTCGCACTCGAAAGCCGAGAACTGCTCCGCGAGCTTGATCTCAAGGGAGGGAAAGTACTGCTCCAGCAAGGCCACCAGTTCAAGGCCGGACAGGCCGGCCTTCTCGGGAAGGGAACCACCATCCATTGTGGCAGCCGCCAGGATGGACGCCAGGACATGGTGATCGAAATTGCTGTCAACGGCAATATCGGCATCTGCAGGAGGCACACCGGTGAGCAGGCTGTAGGTTGCAATTCCCCTCTGCATCTGGCTGTTGGCATCAACGGCACAAGCAGCCATCAACGGAAGGAGGTGCGCTTCGGACATAATTTTGCGGGTTTCCACAGTGGTCAGTCTTGCGCTGCCGCATCCTGGTTTTGATCAGGGTCGATCGTCAGAATGCCGGCCTCCCGGGATGGGCGGTGAGGGAGACCGGCATTCGTCGCGCGCCTTCGCAAGACCGCGACTCGCGACCTTTACGAGGCCGCGAGTTCGGCGGCGGTCTTGCCGACGACGGATTCGTCCACAGGCTTCATAATGCCATGCTCCATCAGCATGTCCTCGAGCTCGTCCATGGAGATTGGAGTCGGGATGATGCCCTTGCCGCCATTTTTGTGAACCTTGGTCGCAAGATTGCGATAGTGATCGGCCTGCTTGGAATCGGGTGCATATTCGAGCACCGTCATGCGACGTAACTCGGCATGCTGCACCACGTTGTCGCGCGGCACGAAGTAGATCAGTTGAGTGCCTAGCTTCTTGGCCAACGCTTCCGCCAGTTCCAGCTCCTTGTCGGTCTGCCGCTCATTGCAGATCAGACCGCCCAGCCGCACGCCGCCAGAGTTTGCGTATTTCAAGATTCCCTTGGAAATGTTGTTTGCGGCATACATCGCCATCATTTCACCGGACATCACGATATAGATTTCCTGCGCCTTGTTCTCCCGGATCGGCATCGCAAAGCCACCGCAAACCACGTCGCCGAGCACGTCGTATGAGACATAGTCAATGTTTTCGTAGGCGCCGTTCTCCTCCAGGAAATTGATCGAGGTAATGACGCCGCGGCCGGCGCAGCCGACACCCGGCTCAGGACCACCGGACTCCACGCAGCGAATGTCCTTGTAGCCGACCTTCATTACGTCCTCGAGCTCGAGGTCCTCCACGCTGCCGGCGCTCGCTGCAAGGCTCAAAATCGTGTCTTGCGCCTTGGCGTGCAGAATCAGGCGGGTCGAGTCCGCTTTCGGGTCGCACCCTACAATCAGGATTTTCTGACCCATCTCAGCCAGCGCCGCCAGCGTGTTCTGCGAAGTGGTCGACTTGCCGATGCCGCCCTTCCCGTAAAACGCGATTTGTCTCAGTGAAGACATGTTGCTCTCCATCAACCGATTTGCCAAAAGTTGCGCGCTTCTTGCGCGCGAGCTTGTTTCTCTCGCAGAAACGGGGGCACACGGGTTCAAGGGAAGGAGCGCATCGCTCGTCTTACGCGTCGGCGTGCACTCAGCCCTCACTCAGTGTTGCTGCCGCTTATTAGCAACCGCCGTGCCAACGCTTGACCGCGCTCCTTAAGCTTCTGATTACGTTTCTGAAAACCAACTAGCCGGTGAGCAAGGTCCTGGCTGTTTCGGATCTAACAGGACCTGCGCGGCTGTCAGAAAACTAACAACGACCACAACCATCAACGCGAAAAGCCGATTTGAGGCGACCTGTTCCGATGCCTTCAGGTGTGGAACGGAACTTGCTCCGATTTGACGACAGTGAATATGCCGGTCGGGCCCGAAGCCTGGCGCATCAGCCGCGAGGTTGCATACAATGGTACGGCGCTTGGTGCGCTGACTTTGGAGATGATCGGCAAAGAAACTGAACAGGCTCCCGAAGCAGCGGCGCCGTGCCAATCGTTCAGCTCAGCGCGCCTGCATAGGTATATCGTGGCGACAATCATCTTTTATCATAAGCCCGGCTGCGCCACTAACGCGCGTCAGATCCAAGCGCTGAAGTCCGCCGGCCACGACGTGATCGCCCAAGACATCTTGAAGGAGCCATGGGATGCGGAGGAATTACGCGGCTTCTTCGGCAATATGCCCGTCGCCTCCTGGTTCAACCGAGATGCGGCACGTACCAAGTCAGGCGAAGTCAATCCCGATACTACCGACGCGGCAAGCGCACTCGCATTGATGGTCGGCGATCCGCTCCTGATACGACGACCGCTGATCGACGTTGACGGGGCACGATGTGCCGGACTTGATCATGAGCCCGTGCTGTCGCTGCTTGGCCGCAAGACGCAAGATGATCTCGAGGGATGCTTGCACGAAGCAAACCCCACGCGTTGTCCGCAGACCTGAGGAAAACGGAGCGTCCCCCAGCCCATCAACAAGCTAAAGGTGACGTTTCCCACTTCCGGCTTCCTTCACGGGCAAGAGGCCACGGGACCTTCGCTGAGACGGCCCGCGCGAGTGGCTGTTCCGTAATGGGTATCGCCTATATTGCGCTAGAATGCCGCGCGCCCTTGTGAGAGGCCGCGACAGTTGCCGCTTATCGCGCATGACGTCCGCGGCCTGGATTGGATCAGAGCACCAAGCCGAGAGGTGGTTTCTTGAAGAGCCTCGGCTCTCTTGAATTGAATAACAATCAGAACAGATCTCCAAGCTTCGCGGCCGTGATCCTTATGCAACTTAGCGGCTTAATTGCGCTCTGCCCGCTCCCATTTTGATCGGCATCAAATCCTCCGCCATTCCCTGTGTGTGACAGAGATCTCGCGCGGCTCTTCGCGCGAATTTTGGAATGGAGAATTCGATGAGAACAAGGACAGTTCTGACGAGGGCATCACTCCTCGCGCTAACGGCCTCGTTGGCCAACATTCCGGTACAGGCTGCAGATCTGGGCCGGTCGTCGATCTACTATAAAGCGCCCCCGATCGAACCCTTCAATCCATGGATGATCCGCCTCCGCGTGCTTGGCGTTTTGCCGGATACCGCAGGCAGCTCAGTCAGCGTCGCCGGGGCGCCCTCGCTGTCCTCACCAAGGTCTGGGCTTTCGATCAGCGATCAAGCCATACCCGAGCTCGACATCACCTATTTCTTCACAAAAAACGTTGCCGCCGAACTCATTCTCGGCGTGACCCGCCATCACATTAGCGGCAATGGCGCGCTCACCGGCCTCGATATCGGCAAAGCCTGGCTGTTGCCGCCAACACTGACCCTGCAATATCACTTCACCGATTTCGGCGCGCTCAAGCCCTATATCGGCGCGGGCATCAATTACACCGCATTCTTCAACCAATCGGCAGCCAATACGTCGCTCGTCGGTCTTGCCGTTACGGATTTGCGCATCAGCAACCAATTCGGCGCGGCGGTCCAATTCGGCTTCGATTACATGCTTGATCGTAACTGGGGCCTCAACTTTGACGTGAAGAAGCTATGGCTGCGGCCGGAGTACTCCGCGACCGTAAACAATACGATTGCCGTCACCGGGCGCGCCAACATTGACCCGTGGCTCGTCAGCGGCGGCGTCACTTACAAGTTCTGAGGCTGGAACAGGATCAGAAAGGGAGTCCGTTTGATCAATCCGGACGCGGCGAGTTCATCGAGCGCGTCCCCTAATCTCACCTCAGTCCAAGCAGAGCGAGATGACGCGTCAAGGACGCCTCATCTCGCGAGATGCGGAGAGCCATTATCGCGCGGCATGGAGTGACAGCACACAAACAGATCGCCCAGCATGCGCGCAAAAGGCGCCATTTGCCGATTAGGCCGGAGAAGAAAGGCGGCACGCCGCGGAAACGTCAATGACTTGCTGTTCTCAAATCCGGGGCGTGATGCTACGCTCAGTCTCAGACGCTCTGACCTCCGAGCGGCCAGCTCATCGCGGACAAGCCGTCGATGCTTGCTAGCCCGGGCAAGTGGCCGCTAACCGGCCTCTAGCTTCGCTTTAACACCATCACAAGACGGTCGACACGTTTGCCCCGCTTGAGGTGGGAGTTTACGATTTCGTCGACATCCTCAGGCGTGGTCGCGCGATACCACACTCCATCGGGATAGACGACCATCAAGGGACCAGAGTTACAAAAGCCAAGGCAGCCTGCCATCGTGAAGCCAATATCGTTGAGGCCTTCCGCTTCGATCGTCTTGACCATTCGATCCCAGAGGGCTTGCGCGCCGGAGGCGCCACAGCTGCCGTGCGGATGAGTTGGCGGACGCTGCGTGTTGCAGGCAAAGACATGATGCCTATAAAGTTGAGGAAGCTCGAATTCGGTTTCTGAGTTCATGCGCCTATCCTGTGATCGATGGGGTTCATCTGAGAAGAGACAAGATGCGAGCACATCCCCCACAATCTCTTACGAATAAACGCCGCATCCACCAATTGATGCTAATGATTCCCACTCGCGCCTGCCAAAGCAGGCAAAATGAGCGGGCGCCATAGTGATTGTCGTCGCTGAAGATCAGCGATAGATGTCTTCGCGTCCAGAGCAGCCTCCTTGATCAATTCCGACCTCTTCTGCCCTCATCGCGATCCTTGCTCACCATCCAACTTCTCCAAAGCAAATTACACACCACATGCGTAACGTTCGTTTCTGCATCGATCCCTTGCTTTGCGCGACTAACAATCATTGCGACGGTTGCGACAATGTCGTTCGCTTCTGTTTCGGACACGACAAATCTCGCATAGTGTTTGACCCTTCAACCTTCTGCAGTTCGTACGCAGAACAACCACGACTCTCGTTTATTTTACCGAGCTCTTGCGCTATCATATCTTGGAATGAGCAGTGATCTTCATGACCCTCGAGCCGCCTAGCGAGGAGCTCAAAGATCGTGCGGTGAATCGCGCGCCGTTGTTCTGCCATGGGTGATCGGCTGGCCGCATTGACCAGCACGAGCCCACGGCATCTTTTTCGCCCTGAAGCTGGACGCTGCGTTCCGCCGCTGCCCATCTGTCGTTTGCTCACCAGATAGCGCCTGTCGCGAGAGCCCAACGAGGCAGGACTGATCGACGAGCCACCTTTGAGGCTGCAGACCAAGCCGATCGCCATCCCCGTCGGCAGCAACGTTAAACCGCAACACAGCTGTCCCAAATTGGGACCACACTTCGCACGATACGCATCAAGACACGCTTGCAGCTGCAAATGCGAAACAACGAACGCGAGCCCATGAATGCATTTGCTCCTAGCCGGCCCTAACTGACGATGGTGGCGCCATTCGCTGAGAGCGTCGCACGAACCGAGGTTTGGCATGGCAGTTGCAGCGCAGGGAATAATGCTGGCTGCGCCGTCTGGCCTTCTGACACAGGATCGTCATTCCTCCTGGCCAAACGGTCCTGTCAGTCTGGGTCCCGCCGTTCTCCAAGCCCAGACGATGCCCTCGGCGAACTTCCAGCCGCCGGGGGCATTTCCCGCTCAAATATATCGCCGGCAACAGGAAAGCATATCCCGCCTGCCGGCTCGATTTGACGAGCCAGCGCAAGAGCAGCTTGTTGGTGCAGCGGAGATCGCGGAGTGCAAGGCCCCAATCCGACGAGCAGTCCGTTCTGTCTCACAAATCAAAAGCTGTGACACGCATCTGCCAAACGCTCATGAGTACAATGGCCTCATCCGAGAGGCAAATCGCCTCAGGCAGCTTGAGCACAACAAAGCTATAGACCCGTTAGTCCGGATGGATCGTGATATCCATGGTTTCGTCGCTGTCCCCGAAGGGGTCAGCAAACCGATCGTCCTCGAGCAGCTTGACACCGCACAGGCAGACTTCACCTTCGATCACGGCGAGCGCTACCGGCTCAAGCGATTGTCCATCGCAAGGACCGTCGATGCACATTCCAGTGTCGATCTCGAATCTTGCACCGTGCCGGCCGCATCCGAGAAAGGCGCGGTCCGCCGAGAAAAACGCACCGGAGCCCATGTTGAGCCAGGCGCTCTCATGCGGACAACGATTGACGTAAACGAGGTAGTCATTGCCGAAGGTGCGCACCACACTAATTGGAAACGGCCGGCTCTCGCCCCTATCATCAATCCGCGACAGGCTAAAGCCCATGACCTCACTCCGCTTGATGGCATCGGCCGGACAGACGGCAAAAACCTCGATGTGACCGCTCATCGGGTCGCCGATTATAGGTTCGCGCATCCCGGCCTCGCAGTTTCCTGCTTGAAGGCTTGGATCGCAGTCCGGCTCAGCTGAAAAATCCCACGGCCACGAGCGAGCGGCCGATAAGCCGAGCTGGCACGGGTCTTGAGGACGTCAAACCACTGGTTCGGCGTGAGCTTCGCCGGACGCTCGCTGATTTGGATCACCCTTCCGTTCGGAGCGAAGCGGACGTGGATGATGACTTGTTGCGAGTTCATACCGATCCCCTGTCTTGGTAACCCTAGAGATCCTGAGCGGACACCGAGAATCTCGACTGTAATGTGCTTGGTTTGGGGCCTCTTGACGCGTAGGCTCTCAAGCCGCGCCTTGGACGCGCCGCCTTCTCTGCTAGCGAGTAGATCTTCTTCGCGCTCGCTGGGGAGCATTTCTCCTGCGGCCTTAAGACGAGTGCATGCCTCCAGCGGCATCCGGCGCGCTCCCGCCATGTGGATCACGATGTGTCCGACAACGCTGCGACAAACGACATATCCTCGGTCCGTTTGCTCTCGCGATGAGAAACACCACGCTCATCGCAATTCAATCCTCGTTCTTTCGTGTCGTGGATGACGCGCATCTCAGTAAATCGCCGCACCCGCTCCCACGTTGATCGACGCATCTTTCATGGTCTCGACGATGAACTCGATCTGCTTGTTCGTGAGATGGGTGTGAAACGGAAGCGCAAGAGCGCGATCTGATATTTTTTCCGCAACCAGGAAATCGCCACGCCGATAGCCGACGTCAAAGTAGTGGCGTTGCAAGTGCAGCGGTTGGCTATAGGCGGCGGATTCAACCTGCGCGACGCGCAGATCATCGATAATGGCGTCGCGCCCCGATCGAGTGAAGCGTGTCCCCAGATGAACGAGATAAAGCAACCAGTTCACCTCGGTTACATCGGGGCCAACATAAGGCGGCTTGAGGCCCTCAAATGATTGCATATGCGCGTTATAAAGCTGCTCGATGAACCGACGCCGCTCCAGGATTTCATCGAGACGCTTGAGCTGCGCTAGGCCCAAGGCAGCCGTGAGATCGCTCATGCCGGCCTGATAAGGCGCCGTGCTACCGACAACAACGGAAGAACGCTCGTCCAGGCGATGGGCGCGATGGCGGCGCAAGCCGAGCGCGATGTCGATATCGTCGGTCACCACCATTGCGCCTTCGCCACAGGTTAGGGCCACCGGCTGAGCAAAGTCGAATACCGCGAGGTCGCCAAACCGGCCGACGAGCTCACCCATGTAACTCGATCCGATCGCCTCGGTGGAATCCTCCAAAAGCAGCAGCTGATGGCGCTGCGCGACCGCTCGCAGCTCCGACCATGGCGCTGGATGACCGTTGGGATTGCCGGCGACAATCGCTCGCGTGTTGGCCGTGATGCGCTCTTCGGCCTTCGCTGGGACTAATGCTCCCGACCAATAGTCGACATCTGCAAATACCGCTCGTGCGCCTGCGAGACTGATGGCATGCGCGGTCTCACGAAAGGAGTAGGGCGAGGCGATAACCTCCTGCCCCGGGCCAATGCCGAGCGCCCTCAGCGCAAGGAGGAGCCCGATGGTACCACTCGAGACCGCAACAGCATATTTGCGCCCAAGATAGGCGGCGAAAGCGTGCTCAAACGCCTCGGTGATCCGCCCGTTGGAGATCTGCGGCGAACATAGCAGCGTTTCCACGGCAGAGAGCTCGGCGAAGGTGATATCGGGATCGGACAGTGGAATGAATGATGTACTCTCGTCCACAGTGTGCACGCCACCAAGCCGATGCTCTGCTAGTTCAGTGCTCACAGCCCAACATTCCTTTTGGCCAATACGATGCCGGTCGCCCGCGTCGGATCGGCCGTAATCTGCACGCAGTGATCCGATCCATCGATCAGATGAAGGTCGAAACTCGGAAACTGCCGGAACGGCTGGTGCGGCACATCCGACGCATCACAGCGCACCCAAGCAAGCTGCGGAAAGCGGCGCCGCAGCTCGGCAAACGGGCGCATCTCGGCGCCATCGGCTGCAAGCAGCCGCTCGATTTCGATCACTTCCTTCGCGGTGAGCGCCATCGTGGCTCCTTTATGACTGGCGAAAGGCGGGCCGTCATTGCCAAAACAGACGCTCCGGATCCGCATTCAATTCGTCGATTGCCGAAGTCAACCGATGGCAAAGGCTGTAAAACTCCCAGATTCCTCCCGCGTGGTTCTTGCGAAACAGCTTCCAGACCCCGCTCACGGCATCATATAGAATCAGCGCGACATCGATGAGAGCGCCATCTTTGTTGATGTTACGCGAGCAACACGGGCTCTCGACGAGGTAGCCGCCCCTCACCGGCGTCACGTTCGGCGAGACGTAGAGATAGCGCTTGCGCGAGCTCAAGCCGCGCTCGATCCGTTTGCGATCGAGCTCGTTGGGGTGAGGCACTAGCCCCGCCTTTATCTTTCTCATCAGCGCAGCATTCATGCGAAAGCCTCCATTCAAAACACTGTGATTTCTGCTTCAAGACAGCCGATGAGCAGTTGCTTATCAAAATCGACAATGTAGATCGGCACGTTCGCTTCGGTATGGATCGCGACGTTGATGATCTCGCCGGTCGCTCCGGCGACGAGCAAGACTCTCTCGGGCTCCGTATCGGGAAATGAGTCGTCGTTGACGAGCTCGACTTCGGTCTTGGCCCGCTGGCCACGCCGATATTTCGGAAAGCCGCGATGCGTCATGACTCCTCCGGCAACGGCAGATCATCGACCTCCTCGCAGGCATCCACCGGCTCCAGTTCCTTGCGCTTCATGCCAACTCGGTAGCCGCTTTCCAGATATTCGACGCCGTAGATGTAGAACTGCTGCAGGAACGTCCCGATCGATACGACGTAACCCACCTCTCCCTTCTTGGCTAAAACGTCGCCAATCTCCTTGCCGCGATAGGTGCCATCATTGCGGATGGTGCAATTAGCTCGCACCTTTTGGCCAAAGCTGAAGACAGGTGGTTCGCTGAGCTCGACGACGTCGCTGTCGCGAACGATGTTGTTCATGTACCGCTCCTCATGCATCGCTCCTTTAGAGATGCGGGGAGCCGCCTCGCCCACCGCAGGCGAGATCCTGCATCACTTCATCCTCGCGCGGCATTGTCAGTCACAACCACGATGGCAGCGCTGCCGAGAAGGCCGCTCTCGGCATAGCGAAGCGCCTTTGGAGCATCGCGCGCACCAGGGCCGTGCTGCCGACCAGCAACAGCACGATCGCAGGGCAATCCAGCGCGGCCGTCGTCCGTGATGGAGGACCGAACGTAGGCGGCCTGGGCCGCCGCCAACGCGCAGCACGAAGCTTACGACGCTTTCAGCACCAGCTCTTGGCACGCCACTCATGGGCCTCACGCTTTAGGCTGGCGCGTGGTAGCGAGGCAAGGATGTGTCAACCACGCAGGTATTGTCGACCGGACAGGCGGCGACACATTGCGGCTCGTCGAAATGGCCTACACATTCAGTGCATTTCGCCGCTTCAATGACAAAGTCCCCGCCCTTCTCCGAGATGGCAACGTTCGGGCATAAGGGTTCGCAGGCTGAGCAGCTCGTACACTGCGAGGCGATGATCTTGAATGGCACATATTCCCCCTTTACGCTGCAGAGATCAGAGATCCTTGCCGGATCGCGGCGTCGCCGCGCTGCACGTGCTGGATCTCCCCGCGCTTCACCTTGTCCAGATAGGATTTGAACCAGGCGATCGCCGACTTCTCAATGAACTCATGGGCGTATTGATCGATCGGCTCGATCCCCGCCTTGATCAGATTGCTTTTCGGGCAGCCGCCAATCTTCGACACGAAGACCGCATGGCAGTCATGGATGCCACGCATGATGGCGGAAAGCCTGTCCTCCTCGCCATAACCGCCTTGGCAATAAACGTCCACGCGGCGGTGGCCGACGAATTTGGCGCCGGATGTAGAAAGTTCGTACACTTGGAATTCCTTTGCATGCCCAAAGTGCTCGTTGATCAACCCCGAGCTCTTGGTTGCGACGGCCACTAGAAGAGTGATCGCGCTCGTCTCTCCGGCAAATTCCGCAAGCTCCTTTTGGGCGGCCGCGGCTTTGGCGGCACGCTCATCCTCTACCTTGCCCTGATATGCCTTGCGCATCTCTAAGTCATATTGGACGTCCATCCTCATGACCTGATCGGTGGTGAACTCTGCGCTGCGATTCTCCCCGAGTAGACCGACCGCATCGGCGCGGCACTGGCGGCAATGCCGCATCATTTTTATCTCTCCTTCGCAAGCATCTTGCAGCGCCTTCAACTCCTGCGCCGTCGGTCCGCGCTGACCGTTGAGGCCAAATACTGTGCCGTGCTCGGGCGCGGAGATTAGCGGCATGATATTGTGAAGGAAGGCACCGCGCGACTTCACCGCCTTGTTGACCTCGATCAGGTGGTCGTCGTTGATGTTTGGGATCATCACCGAGTTGACCTTGCATAGGATACCCCGTTCGCTAAGCATCTCGAGGCCTTGCAGCTGGCGGTCGGTGAGTATCCTTGCCGCGTCGATGCCGGTGTAGCGCTTGTGGTTGAAGAAGATCCACGGGTAGATCTTGGCGCCGATTTCGGGATCGACCATGTTGATAGTGATGGTGACGTGGTCAATTTTCAACCTGGCGATGGCATCAATATGGTCCGGCAGCGCCAGTCCATTGGTTGACAGGCACAGCTTGATGTCCGGAGCCGCCTTGGCGACCAGCTCGAACGTCTTGAACGTCTTTGCTGGATTGGCCAGGGGGTCGCCGGGGCCAGCGATGCCAAGGACCGTCATCTGCGGAATGGTGGTCGCGACCGCGAGCACTTTTCTTACCGCCTGCTCAGGCGTGAGCTTCTCACTCACCACACCCGGACGCGATTCATTGGCGCAGTCGTATTTTCGGTTGCAGTAGTTGCACTGGATGTTGCAGGCAGGCGCGACCGCGACATGCATGCGGGCGTAATGATGATGCGCTTCTTCGCTGTAGCAGGGATGGTTCTTGACCTTTTCCCAGATTTCGATCGGCAGATCGCCTTGACCTGCCTGCGAGCCGCAGCTCGCCTGCCCGGTTTTCGCCGAAGCGCGGCAGCCCTTATGCTCGGCGGCCGGCTTCATCTTGCCGCTATCCACTACAGCTTTGACATATTTTCCGCGTCCGACGACCGCGTTCATTTTCATTTTTCCCTGCAGGCATCATCGGCCCCAGGACCATCCGTGAGCGAGCCTCAAGAAGCTGGGTAGCAACTTGCATGCCATGGCGGAGACGATGAAATTGGAGCCATACGCCAACGAGTTAGCGGAAACGATCGGCGCTGGCGCATGTAAGAGCATGCAATGATGCGCTTGTTGACAATGCGACAGATACGTCGTCATTCTCACGCAGCGCTCCATGGCTTGCGCATTCATTCAGGCGCTGAGTGCCGGAGCCCGGCTCCATCTGAACGGGTCTTCGCGTTGCGGCTCTCGCAAATATGTCGATACGAGCTGGGGATTCGGCTTCACAAAGACGCTAATGGGTGACCAGTATCTCAACCGCGGCAGGGAGCCCAATCGCAAGCGGTGTAAGGCCTTGCTCGACTAGAAAGCGGAGCTCGTTGCGAGAGAGCGCGTCCGGATCAACGATCGCATAGTGGGTGTCGGCCGAGCGCTTGATGATCTGCCGGGCATAGCTACGCAACAGCTGGTCGTTGAAGCGACAGCCGATGAAGAGAAAGGTCTGTCCGATTCGCCTTTCCTTGATGATGTCCGGAATTGGTGTCTGAATGTCGATTTCGGTCAACGCCTCGACATAGTCAGAGTCGGAGATAAGTTGGCCGGCTCCACGCTGCCATGCGGATTGTACAACACCGTCGCCCAGCTGCCGGCCAAGGCACGTCGGCCTCTTGGCCAAGTGAATCGTAAAAGCGATACCAGCGATTCTCGCCAATGCCGACGCGGGTGATACCCTGCACTTCGCCCCATCCATCGCGCTTACCCAGCGCCGCGCGCATGGCGGCATCATACCACGCGTCGACTATGACAGGCAGCGACAGGGACGCAAGATGATGGTGCAACCGCGTCGGCTCGACTGGCCGAGCGAAGGCCTGCGTCATCAATGCCGTCACGGCGGACCGGTGTTTGCTGATCTCGATATGCTGCGCCGACGCCCACGCATTGCCCCTAGCCCGCCGCGGCAGCGCAACCTTGCTAGCGAAGAAGCTGGCCAACGCTTCTGGCGTGGTCGGCATACCGGATCTGCACAATTCGGCGAGGCCAGGACCGAGATAGAATGATGCTCGCGGCCCTCAGGCCGGCAGCGATGTCCACGAGCATCGCCTTTGCGTCGGCAGCATCGATAAAGTCGATCTGCGGGGACGCCCTCACGGAACGTCCCCGTTCTCGCCCCGTTTTTTAGCGTTGATTGTGATCGGTAACCGCGTGTCGCTCGCCATCTCTGGCAAATCGAGCACCCAGCCATTAGCTACTTTGATCCAGCCGCCCCATAGCGTCTCGTACTCGGATTCCACGATTGGCTCTTCGACATCCTTTTTTGGCACGTAGATCGACAGGCCCGCGTCCGGAGACCGGCGGATCATGATTTTCACGAGCTCTACTCCCTGACTGCGACGGGCGAGGTGGTGCGCAGGCGATCCGCGATGTCGGACACTGCGCACACGACCTCGTCGACCTCCGCGAAGGAGGTTTCACGCGACAGAGAAAAGCGCACCGCCCCGCGCATCCGCCACGCCGGCACCTGCATGGCACGCAGAACATGGGATGGCTGCATTGAGCCGGCGTTGCAGGCTGATCCGAGCGACACGGCAATGCCCGCCCTATTGAGATGGTGCGCGATGGCTTCGCCTTCGAGATGATCGAAAGCAATATTGGCCGTGTTCGCTAATCGATTGCTGATATCGCCGAGCACGACGCACTCGCCATTGTGCAAAATTCCCTGCTCAAGGCGATCGCGCAACGCGCCAATGCGAACGCGCTCCGATTCGAGCCGCTCCGCCGCAAGCTCGGCGGCCTTTCCCAGGCCGACAATGCCAGGAATATTCTCAGTTCCGCCGCGGCGCCCCCGTTCCTGTGATCCGCCGCAGATCAGCGGCCGGAATTTTGTCCCTGTGCGCAAATATAGCGCGCCGATGCCCTTGGGGCCGTGCAGTTTGTGCCCGGATAGCGACAGCATGTCGATCGCACTGTCCTTTAGGTTCACGCGCACCTTGCCGACGGCCTGGACCGCATCGGTGTGAAACAGCGCGCCCGCCTCACGGGTCAACCCGGCCAGAAACTCCACGGGAAACATCGTTCCGGTCTCGTTGTTGGCCCACATAACCGAGGCAATCGCTGTACGTGGCCCGAGTGCGCCGCGAAACGCCTCGATGTCGAGCCGGCCGTGGGCATCTACGGGTGCGATGCGCGTCTTGACTCCTCTTGCCGCCAATTGCTCGGTTAGCGCAAGAACGGCGGAGTGCTCAACTGAGGTGGTGACGATCTCGTCGCGGCCTTCCTGCATCGCAAGCGCAGAGAGGACCGCGGCATTATTGGCCTCAGTCCCTCCCGAGGTAAAAACGATTTCATGTTCGTACGCGTTCCCTAGTAGGCCCCGCAAGCTACGCCGGGCCTGCCTCACAGCGACTGCGACCTCGCTGCCGAAGGCATGCGTGGACGAAGCATTGCCGAATTGCTCCGTGAAGAACGGCAACATGGCTTGCACAACGGATGGATCCGTCCGCGTCGTTGCATTGTTATCGAGGTAGATCGGCACTCGATTTTCGCTCAATGCACTGCCTCGCCTGCAGCAGCGACGGGGATCAGGCGAACCAATTCGCCGAGTTTACCGACCAGCCGCGCCTGAATGCCTTTCAGCGTCACGATCGAAAGCTTACACAACGTGCAGGCACCGGTGAGCCTGACCATGACCCTGCTGCCATCGATCCCCATCAGGTGACGGTCGCTATCGTCGCGTTGCAGATTGGGTCGGATCTCTTCGATTGCGCCGCGAATGCGACGCTCTCGGTCTGTCGCAGTGGACGACGATTGCCTCAGTTGTCCGGTTCCGCCGGCATGCTCCGATGACCTTCTCAGCAGCTGAACGATTTGTCTCATCAGCTGAACGATTTTCCGCATGAGCAGTTCGCGGTGGCGTTCGGGTTGTGAAAGGTAAAGCCAGAACTCTCCAGCGCCATTACGAAATCGATGGTCGTGCCCATCAGATGCTCACAGCTCTTGTTATCGACGAACACCTTCAGCCCGTCGCATTCGATCACGGTGTCGCCAGGCTTCGGTTCTTCGACCAGACCCATCTTGTATTTGAATCCATTGCAGCCGCCTGCTTCGATCATGACGCGCAGACCGCCAGTCGGGTGCGTCGAGGATGAAATCGCGCTCTTGATTGCATTCACTGCGCTATCCGTCAGGTTGATCACGGCTTTCCCTCATCAGCTTGGATATAGCTGCTAAGGGCAAGCCACGTGCCAGCGCGCAGGCGCTTCATGATGCTCACTTTTTCGGATCGCGCCTGTTTGCTTTGGAACCGGTGTCGCGTTCCCGACAAGGCTCCTTGATGCGATCGCAGCCACTGAGGCATTTTCTTTCTAAGCTACGGCGAAGGCCCCTACTCGTGCGACGGCAAGCAATTTGCATCGCATCTGGGACCGGCAAAGGCGTCGGTGAAGAGCTTAGATCGAGGACGAATTTAATGACTGCAATCGAGAACACCGCACTCGGCAGACTTGAGAAGGAGGGCCGCTTGCTCAATGCCGTACTCAAAGGCGGGACTACCAAGCCGGGCAGGTTCGGCTTTCGCGGCGACGTCGCACTAAAATTCCAGACTCAGGTCGCGGACGAGAAACGGCCGCCAGAATATTCGATTGAGCAGGTGTTGACGATCGCGCAGGACGGCGAACGCACTATTCCGGTGCTGGCCGGCTACCTGCATTCCTTCGCCTATCTTGCTGACGTCGCGACCGTGCTTGACGGCGCCTTAAGCCCAACCGGCAGCTACTTCATGTTCTGCAACAACACTGACTTGCTGGCGAAGTACCGAGTGAAGTTAGGTGATATTATGTTCCATATTCTACCGTGCGATGAATCCACGGTTTGGAAGGAGATGATGGACCTGGTGGGGCTCAACAAGGACGAAATCAAGAAGCTCGATCCGGGCGGCAAGCTTGATTACCTCCTCGATGCCGCAAAGGATCTCGACCTGTCCTATGAGGAGATCTCGTACGACGACGGGCTAAAGAGGATGGAGCCCGTGAAAAACCGCAACGAGAACCGGCCCGTCTGAGCGCGGTCTTCAGGTGTGGGCCGATGCAACTTCTTCGACAAGATGCACACCAACGACGCAGATATCACCATCCAGAACTGCCAACGCGATCGGCGTGAGAGCTCTACCTTGACATGGACCTTCGACGCACCGGCCGGTGCCGAGTTCGAAGGTCGAACCGTGCTTGCCGCACATCAGCCGGATACCGTATGGGTCGAGGAATTCGTTCCGCTCCCAGTCCAAATTGACGCCGTTGTGTGGGCATTTATTGGCGTAGCCAAGCACCCTTTTGCCCCAGCGCACCACAATGATGGACCACGGCCGGTGATTGCCGTGATCATCGACGACCATGAGGTGGAATCCCATGGCCTGGCGGCTCGGAATGTCGTTAAAGCTGCAGATCGCGTAGATGGGATTTGACTTCATTTATCGCCCATTTATTGCAAGACGCTTTTTATTGTCGCTTTGCAATCAACCTGCAAGAACCGTACAAGTGCCGGGCTGATAGTGTCTGTGGTGATCCAACGCGCAAGCCAGCCGTTGCTGGCTCACCCAATTACCCGACGCATAATTCAGACCAATCAGTTCGACAATTTTGGGCCTTGCTGCCGTTTCCATGAAGGCCGTGCCGCTGCAGCTTTCGGGTCCAAGCCCTCTGCACTATTTGCCGATAGCTGCCTGCGGTGGCTGGTCATTGCTGCTCGTTGATGGCTACTCCGTAGGGAGCCCCCGTTACGCCCCCTCGGGATCGCGCATCCCACCGCAGCTTCGTAAGCACCTTCGGAGAAAGGTTGAACGGACGTTTCAGCCGGGGGCGACGCAGCGAGCGTGCGCCCCCCTTTGAAGCAAGACCGTTGAGCCCGGGATAGAACGGACAAATGTCCGTCATTTCAGGCCCGTTGCTGCTATTGCAGCCAATTTACTCCATGTGCATCCCACTAAGAGCGCGCTCCAAGTAAAATGAAGGGTCATCGTCCGACGAATCCGTTTCGTAGCTTCTCTGAGGACCGACATCACTGCCCCCATCTTTGGAAAGATACTTCGTAGGCTTGCCTACCCGCTGCCACTCGTCGTTTTCGTTCTTCGCCCACACATCGGGGCGCTGGTGAGGATCAAGCACCCAGTGGTTACGACCCACCTGAACAAAACCCATGTCCGCTAGACGAGGTTCCATGCCCGCTAGGGCCGGCCGCGACAAGATCAGCGGATGGTCCCCGTCCTCTCGCAGTTGATGTTCTAGCAAGATATCGCCAGCGTTCTCGACAAGCGGATGAGTCACCCTAAGATCAACCACGGATGTGATATCGTTGCGCCCAAACTGCTGCTGAAAATGGTCTCCTTTAATCCGAGCCGGGCCTCCTGCTCTTAGAAGCCCGACAACTTCGTCGCCCAACCGGTAGCTGTAAAATCGTGCCGGCTTATTTGGATCGTCGTAGGTGTTAACGTAACTTCCAGCAACCGTCGCTGCGCGCTCAGCCTTCTGGGAGACGAAGTCCGAGTACTCATCTGGGTTCTCGGCGATGTGCCTGATATCATTGCGCAAGAATCTCTCAGCTCCGCGCAAGAAGGACTCTCGGTCGATCTCTCTAATGGGCGCTTTGGAAACGAGAGAGTATGACGCCGCTGGTTCGGATGACGAGCCACCTCGCTCCATTCCTGCAACTGTTTCCGCAAACCGGGGACTACCTCCCGCTTCTGATGAATCGTCAGTTTGGTTACCGGGTGTGAACTGGCTGGATGAGCCAACGCTTCTGCCATACATGAGAGCGCTCTCCTATCGGCAAAGTTGCACGCAACTGAGCTCGTGCCGTGCAAGCTCTGCCGGCTAGGATAGGATTCCTAGCTGACCACAATCTGACCAAAGTACTCCGGGCGCTTCGGCCGACGCACTCTGCGCGTGAGTTACAGATAGTCGCTGCGACAAGCCAGATCCTGTGGGTAGAATCGGACGTAAGATCGCCCGCTGCCGATCCGTCAAAAAGACCGACGTCTAATGATAATCACTCGCAGGATCCTATCAGCAGATGGGTACGCGGCCCTACCAGGTACCCGCCCAACGACAGTAAGAGACCTGCGTGCCAAGTGCTCCGTGTCCTGATTTGCGATGTGCTCTCGATGTCCACGTGCCCTATTGCAACCACGGTGTACTGGGCAGCGAAATGTCCTCCGCCACCGGGCGTGCGCAAAAAGACCAACTAAGGAGTTCCCAGTACATCACGTTCTAGACTCGACCACTAGGCAGACATCATTATCCACGATCGGCAGCGCGGCGGACAAGTAAGCTTCTCCTGATCGTAAGCAGACATGCACAGCATCCCCTCCAATCGAAATTGGCTACCTGCCTTGAACTGTGCTCGTCGGACTTAATCATGACGGGCACATGGATCTACTTAGCGCCGCGGGAGGCACGGCTCGCCTTTGACGAATAGGCGGACCTTGGAGACGAGTGGTTTGTGAGCAACGGCGATTGCATCGGCATAACCTAGCCGTCGCCCAACCACCACCGGGCAATGCTTGCGCCTTAGCTCGCTCGATCTAGCCATTCAATGTTTGATTGAGATCCTTCTGGCGCGCCGTCCCCACCATGAGTGCCGCGAAAGGACGAGGTGTGTTCGCTCACGCCGCTTCAGAAACGTCCGAAGTGTGAGTCTGGCAGTTGGCCGGACAAACCCTGGCGCATGCACCACACCCGATGCAGGCGCCTTGATCATTCAGAACCATAATCTTCTTCTCGATCTCATCGTCCTCGTCGTCATCGAGCGTGACAAGTTCGCCCTCGTCGCTGATTCCTTTCAACGTCATGACATCTCGACCGCACACCTTGAAACAGCGACCACAGCCGATGCACTTCTTGGCATCGATCGAGCTCAGGTATTGTGGCGTCCAGTCGCGGCCGTCGCGCGTTGCAAATGACATGCATGGCTCCTTTAACTATTTTCGAGCGTCTTCAAGTCACGACTCTTGCGCTCGAATTCAGCATAGGCATCGTGCGCCTTCCGCGCCACCACCA
The DNA here is from genome assembly GCF_013408065.1 of Bradyrhizobium sp. IAR9. Classification (NCBI taxonomy): domain Bacteria; kingdom Pseudomonadati; phylum Pseudomonadota; class Alphaproteobacteria; order Hyphomicrobiales; family Nitrobacteraceae; genus Bradyrhizobium; species Bradyrhizobium sp. IAR9. The sequence continues at coordinate 108,067 of NZ_JACBZW010000004.1, read as the reverse complement.
TGATCGACGTCCAATTGATGGGTAACTCTTCCGAAAGGTCGTGCAGATCCATCTTGGCCTGTATCGCCTTGGCGGATACTTTCTTTAGTTCGGCCTTCAGTGTTTCACGATCGCTCATGAGTATCCCCAATAGTTTGCCACGTCCGGAAATTTCCGAATAAGGTCGATTCCGTCGCTGACATATTTGTCGCCCTCCTGCGCAAGCTTTACGAAATTATCGAATCCGAAGCGATGCACGTCGCGCAGCTGCTTGTTCACGGCGATCAGCCGGCCTGAGATGAGCACCATGCGGCCGAAGCCTTCATGATGCAGATCCAGAATCGGCTGGATCATCCCGCCGGTCTCCCTCTCGATCGAGAGCGCGACGGCATCGAAGAACAGCTTAAGCCGCCACAGTGTATCGGGAGCGGGATCACCGATAATCGGCAATGCGCGCCTTTTCTGCTTGTCCAGGATGTAGGGTCCGAGCAGTTCAAGATCGCTCTTCGCCTCCCAAGCTCCGTTGGTATCCTGAGCACGCCAAATCTTGATCAACTCCTTGAGGAACGGCGCGTCGACTGCGCTGCCCTGTTGCTCTATATTTGCGGTCATATCACCTCATTCGTCGAACTCGAACGTACGCCCTCGGTCCTTTGCCATGGCCTTGCGTAGCCAGGGAGGTGGCGTGCCCTTCAGTACGCGCTCGAGTTTTTCGAGCAAAACCAGAATGCTTTCTGGCTTGTCCACCTTGATAGGATGGATCCTGTTGGCCACCACTCGCGCAGCCCCGGCACCACCAATGGCGGCGACGTAAAGGATTGCGCAATCCTTGATCGCCTCGATCTTCGGCGCCAACTTGTCGTCGTTGCCGTCTTCCTTAAGATCGCCCTCAAACTCAATCGCTTTGAGAAACACGTGCCCTCCAGGCGTGACATCGTAGATTGCGATATTCTTTGCCCAACCAAAATGGGCATCGACTCGTCTCAGGTCCTGAGTGGCAAACGCGACCTTCATCCAATCGCCCCCCCAGCCGCGCCGGCGGAGCTGTGATAGCCCGAGCAACGTGGCGGCCCGGACGCAGTCCGCCATCTATCAGGCGTAGGCTGATCGTTTTCCTCGCGGTGCGCGATCACGAGGTTGGCGATTTCGAAGATCAGATTGCGGGTACCGCGATAGCCCACGGACAGTTGGTGTCCCGCACCAAGTCGATCGAACATCGGAAAACCCGTGCGATAGAACGGCAATTTCAGCCGAGCCGCCGCTTGCCTGCCATGCGAGTGCGTGATCAGCAGGTCGCAATGGTGTGTTTTGGCAAGCCCTTCCAGATCCTCGAGATCGCCAATGAGTACCTCCTTGGTCTTGATCCGCTCGATCACCTCCGACTGGGTGGTCGTCACAGCCGCTGTCACCTGCGCGCCTATGTCGTGCAGCATGCCGGACAGATCGAACAGAAGGTCTGGCTCAGCGCCGATAGCAACTTTGCGACCGCCAATATGGAAGTGCGCGTCCAGCATTGCATCGGCGAGCTGACCGCGCTGGCGCCGATATTTCAAGGGTATGGGGCGGCCGCTGATCTCGCTTAAGAACGCCATGAATTCGTCGTTCGCACAGAGACCACACATCCGCTCGAAGACACGAAAAGGCACGCCGGTCTTGACCTGCATGACCTCTGCCGCACGCTGCATCTGCGCCCCGATTGCAATCGTCCATCCGGCTCGGCCCATGCTCGCGATTTCGTCGACGCCGATGCCGCCGATGGTCGTGGGCGTAAACTCATCGGGGATATGCCCATCGAGCGATCCCGCCAGGTCAGGGAGGAAGGAGGGGCACAAGCCGAAATCCTCCACTATGACACGGAGTTCATCAAGGTCGCCGGGCGTGAGGTGACATCCCGGCAGAACATTCACTTTCGACGGGTCCCGCAGGCCATTGGCGCTGGGCCCTTCCACCAGCACCTCCACAATGCGCGCCACAGCCTTCTCCCAGCCGTCCTGGAATGCGCCCTTGAAATCAGGCGTCGAGACATACACCAGTGGCAACTTTTCGAGTTGCGGATGGTTGCTCCGGATTAGCTTGAGGTAGGCATCCACATCGTCGCCGTTGGTCTCGGTGACACCGGTTGAGCAGATTCCGATGATCTTTGGCTTGGTACGGTTGTAGATGTTCAGTATCGCCTGCTCGAGATTCTCATAACCGCCAAGTACGGTCGCGACCTCGCTCATCGCGGTGGTCTGCAGCGGTACTGCCTCTTTGAAATGCCGGACGAAAAGCGTGAGCCCGAAGGATGTGCATCCCTGGGAGCCGTGCAGAAGCGGCATCGCCCCACGCAGCCCCATGAAGGCGAATGCGCCGCCGATCGGCTGGCTCATCTTCAGCGGGTTGACAGCGCAGGCTTTCGTCGGCGCCGTGACGATGGCCATGACGCCTCCCTACTCTGCGGCCTGTCGCATGGCAGACGGCCCGGACACCAAGATACCTTCGATGCGTCTTTGGCAGCAGCCACCGACCGCATTGGTATGCTCTCTCACCGCTGCGACGCTCCTCAGGCCGTGCGCGTATATTGCATCCTCAATCGTGCCCAGATCGACCGTGTTACACACGCAGATCTTCCTCGCACGGCGCGCGGTTTCGGCGAGCGCCGGATCGCAGGCGATCGCCGCCACCGGCGATTGCATCTGCTCCATCGCCTTGGCCAATGCCTGCCATGGTGCCGGTCGACGTAGCTGCTCCCACATCGGACTGGAGAGCGACTTATCGATCTCCTCCACCAGCTTGACCATTCCGACATAGCCCATATAGGCGTGGCAACGCTCCTGGTTGATATCGAGCCAGGGCATCGCCGCCTTCAGCGCGACGAACTGCGACTTGCCGCCCGATAGCATGATGTCCGCTTTTGCGTCCTTCAACATCTTATACATTTCGCGCGGCGTCATGTCCTCAATCATGTGGGCATCCTGCCCCATCAGCTCCTTGATGCGCTCCTTGTCTTTCCTGGTTGATTTCTTGACGCTGGTTCCGACTAACTCAAGCCCGGCTTGCTGGAGTGCCGCAACGACCGACCATGACTTGACGCCGCCGGTAATCAACAAGGCCTTCTTGCCTTCGAATCGTGGCTTGTACGGCTTGATCGCAGCCCAGGCCCACGCTTCCTCGCGCTCGATCACCGCTTCAGTGCGTCCAAGCAGATCTGTCGGCGCCCCGCGTTCAACCAATAAGCGGGCGAGCTGACGCAGTGATTCGCTTGAATCTTGAATACCGTAGAACGACCCCTCGAAGAACGGGATCCCGTAGCGCTGCTCCATCTTGCGTGCGACGTTGATCATGGACTTTGAGCACACCAACATCGCCGCCCGCGCGCGATGAGATGAAGCTACTTCGCAATACTTGCCATCGCCGGAGATACAGGAAAGAATCCGTACTCCAAGCTCATCTAGCAATGGCTTCACTTGCCAGAGCTCTCCCGAAAGGTTGTATTCCCCGATCAGGTTGATATCGTACGGGGTGGTGTAGTCCGGCTCTTGCGTCCCGATCACATAATCGAGCAACGCCTCGCCGGCGAGCTTGTTACCGAGGTTCTTCGAGCCGACGAAGCCCGGGGAATTGATCGGAATCACCGGCTTTGCGAACCTTTGAGATGCTGCCTTACAGACTGCGTGGATGTCGTCGCCGATCATCGCCGGGATGCAGGTTTGATAGACGAAGATGGCGGGCGGGTCGCACTTTTCGATGATCTCCTTGATCGCTTTGCAGAGCCGCTTCTCGCCTCCAAATACAATATCGGTTTCGCTCAAATCGGTTGTGAACGCGGTGCGCCACAGATTCGAGCCTGACGACGCCGCGCCGCGATTGTCCCAGGAATTACCTTCGCACGCAATCGGACCATGCACCAAGTGAGCGACATCGGTGAACGGCTGCAGCGCAACCTTGGCGCCATCGAAAGCACAGCCCCCGGCAGCGCTACCCGGCTGCAGTTGTTTTGTGCAGCCCCTCTTGCGTTCAGCCTCCGGCTTACTGCCGTTCTTGGCGCAGCCCGGCTCGTCGAAAACATTCTGGACCGTGGCCGCTAGTGAACTCATCCCTTTTTCCTCTCAGCGCAAATTAATTGCATGGTCAACCGTCGTGTGCTTGTGCCATCCTCGGGTGCTCGGGCGATGGCACGCGCACGGTCGCTCATCAACGAATGATGTCGAAGCTGTAATCAGTTTTGCCAAGAACGTTTGTCTTCTTGTCGATCTCATCGAAGATCTTGTCCAGGATCTTCACCAGCACATTCAGGCCACCCTGATAGCCCCATAGAGGGGAGCGGTGATGGTGATGCCGATCAAAAACCGGAAAGCCGATGCGGATCAGTGGCGTTCCTGTATCGCGCTCCAGATACTTGCCATAGGTGTTGCCAATCAGAAAATCGACTGGCTCGGTGAACAGGAGTGAGCGCATGTGCCAGAGGTCTCGGCCGGGATAGGCTTGGCACCCCTGCCCAAAAGGCGAGCTTGCAAGCAGCACCTGCATTTTTTCGTGCCAGGCCTTGTTGCCGTTGGTGGACAGCACATGGGTCGGTTCGGCGCCGAGTTCGAGCAGAAACGCAGCCAACCCATAGCAAAGATCCGGATCGCCATAGATCGCGAACTTCTTGCCATGGATATGCGCGCTGGAGTCAGCGATGGCGTCGACTAGGCGGCCACGTTCTCGCGCGAGTTGCTCGGGAATCTCCTTGCCGCTGATGCGTGACAGCGCCACGATAAAGTCATCCGTTGCGGATAAGCCCACCGGGTAGTTGAAGGAGACGACCTCCTGCCCATGCCCAGCCACGAATGGCAGCGTTTTTTCGGTGCACCACTGCTGCATGGAGATTGTCGCCTTGGCGTGAACCGCGTTGGCCGCATCTTCCAGCGTCGTGCCCCCGTCATACATCCGGAATTCGCCGTCGGTCGGAGTATCGAAGACTTCAGAATTATCCGCAAGAATCGTGTGCTGGATGCCCATCAACGCCAAGATGCGCTTGATCTCGCGAAGGTTTCCGACGGTATAGCCATCGAACCCACCGATGATGTTGATCGCCCCGTTCTGCTTGCGCTTCAGCTTCGGCGCTGTTCCGGCTTTACCGTCCCAAAAATGCTCCAGAATGCCCTTGAGCGCATTGTCATAACCGGTGACGTGGCTGCCGACGAACGCCGGGGTATGGGCGAATGGCACATCGAAGTTCGCCGGAACCGAGCCTTTTTCTTTCGACGTTTTGATGAAGGCGTTGAGGTCATCGCCGATCACCTCGGCCATGCAGGTCGTAGAGACCGCAATCATCTTGGGTTTGTACATGTTATAGCTGTTCGCGAGCCCGTCGATCATGTTGTTCAGGCCGCCGAATACGGCAGCGTCTTCCGTCATCGACGAAGAGACGCAGGAAGACGGCTCCTTGAAGTGCCGCGACAGATGACTGCGGTAATAAGCCACGCAGCCTTGCGAGCCGTGGACGAAGGGCAGCGTGCCCTCAAAGCCAACAGAGGCGAACACGGCGCCAAGCGGCTGGCAGGCCTTCGCCGGATTTACCGCTAGCGCCTCCCGCGCAAAGTTCTTTTCCCGATATTCGGCCGTTTTCGTCCATTCCTTGATACGTTCGACCTCGGCGGGATCGCGAGGATTCTCGAATATCTTCTTCTTGGCCAGCATCTGCTGGTATTCTGGACCGCGGAAAAGTTCGAGATGATCGAGCACGTGTTCGGCACTCTGCGCCATTGTCGAAATCCTTCACTATCGAGATTGGTATCGCCCCGGCTTTCCCAGAGAGCGAGATGAGTTGCTTTATTCTGCAGCCAGAAGTTTGGCCCTTGAAGCTTCCTTCCAGGGGGCCTTCGTTTTCTTCCAGATCGGCGAGTTGACGGCCATGTCCATGTCGCGCGCAAAGATCGCAAAGCCGTCATAGCCGTGATATGGACCCGAATAGTCCCAGGAGTGCATCTGCCGGAACGGCACACCCATCTTTTGGAAAACGTATTTTTCCTTGATTCCCGAGCCGACAAGGTCAGGCTGGAGCTGCTCGACGAAGCGCTCGAACTCATAGCCATTGACGTCATCGTAGATGAGCGTGCTGTCCTTTACGTAGTGCTGAGCTGTGCGCTGATAGTCGTCGTTGTGACCGAACTCGTATCCAGTGCCAATGACTTCCATCCCGAGGTCCTCGTATGCGCCAATCACATGACGCGGACGGAGCCCGCCGACGTACAGCATCACCGTCTTGCCCTCCAGGCGCGGGCGATATTTCGCGATCACGGCGTTCACCAGCGGTTGGTACTTTTCAATCACCCGCTCGGCGCCTTCCTTGATCTTGTCGTCAAAATAGCCCGCAATCTTGCGCAGCGACTCTGCGATCTTTGAAGGTCCGAAGAAGTTGTACTCGCACCAGGGGATACCGAACTTCTCTTCCATGTGGCGTGAGATGTAGTTCATTGAACGGTAGCAATGCAGAATGTTGAGCTTTGCTTTCGGCGTTGCCTCGAGTTCAGCCAGGGAACCGTCGCCGGACCACTGCGCGATCACCCGCAGGCCCATCTCCTCTAGTAGAATTCGTGATGACCAGGCGTCGCCGCCGATATTGTAGTCTCCGATGATCGCCACATCGTACGGCGTCGGCTCAAACTTTGGTTTACCATCGGGCTCGAGCTGATCGAAAATCCAATCGCGCACCGCGTCGTTGGCAATGTGATGGCCTAGTGACTGCGACACGCCCCGAAAGCCCTCACAACGGACCGGCACGATGGTCTTGCCGCCATATTCCTTGGATTTCGCTCTCGACACGGCCTCGATGTCGTCACCGATCAATCCGATCGGGCATTCCGATTGGATCGTGATGCCGTTGTTGAGCGGAAACAGCTCCTGGATTTCGTCAAGAATTTTGACCAGCTTTTTGTCGCCACCGAATACGATATCCTTTTCCTGGAAGTCGGAAGTGAACTGCAGGGTCACGAAGCTATCGATGCCCGTCGTGCCAACGTAATAATTGCGTCGCGAGCCCCACGAATACTGACCGCAGCCTACCGGGCCATGGCTGATATGGACCATGTCCTTGATCGGTCCCCAGACCACCCCCTTTGACCCTGCATAAGCGCAACCTCTGATCGTCATCACGCCAGGTATGGATTTGATGTTGGACTTCACCCCACAATCTGACTTGCCGGCTTGGTGAACGTTGAGGTGCTTGGCACGCCGTTTCGCGGTTTTCTCCGGATAGACCTTCAGCACCTCCTCGATCAGCTCTTTGTTGCGAGCCCTGATTTCTGCGATGCTCTGGGTCGTGGCGAGACTCATCTGATGTCCTTCAAAGGTTAGCTGTTGCGAGGGCGGCGTCTTGAGCAAGACTTTTGCAACCAGCATGCCAGCGCCTCGCGAGCACCAAAAAACACAGCAATCAAAATCGCTTAGCGCGCCTGGTGCGGTGACAGGGGGTCTTGTTGCGAACCCGACATCAGGCTTTGAGCAGAGAACGCTTGGTTTGGCCCTGTTCGAAATGGAACAAGGGCTGGCTACGTGTAAAATCGACCGCCCAATTCTCGAGGGCGTCCGATCTCAGTACTCTGCGCTCGCGGAAGGCGGCCGTACAGGAAGGCCGGCTCGCCGACACAGGCTTGCCAATGCTATTTATGCTTGCTGAGATCTACAGGTGCTTACCTGCTGTGATGTCGATGAGGTGCATGACCTCATCTCCAGACCTCAGCTATCTCGCCACCTGGACGTCGTAGGCCCGCCGAATTACGAGAACAGCCGCCGCGCCTTGATAAGCGCCCGCACGAGCACATCAATTTCTTCATGTGTATTGTAAAGTCCAAGGGACGCACGGCACGTCGCCAGCATGCCAAATCGCTTGAGCAGCGGCATCGCACAGTGGGCCCCCGCCCGCATCGCTACACCGGCGCGGTCGACGACGGTGGCAATATCATGCGCATGCGCACCCTCCATATCAAAGGAAATGATCGGACCCTTCTCGGCCGGGGTCCCGATCAAGCGCACGAAGTTGATGTCTGCCAGCTTCTCCTGCGCGTAAGCGAGCAGTACGCTCTCGTGCCTGCGGATCTGCACCTTGCCTATCGAATTGATGTAATCGATAGCCGCCCCTAGACCGATGGCTTCGACGATCGGCGGCGTACCCGCTTCGAACCGGTGTGGCGGATCACCATAAATGACGCCGGAACGCGAGACCTCACGGATCATCTCCCCGCCGCCATTGAAGGGCGGCATCGATCCCAGATGCTCAGACTTGCCGTAAAGCACACCGATGCCAGTCGGACCATAGAGTTTGTGGCCCGTCATGACGTAGAAATCGCAATCAATATCGCAGACGTCCGCGCTCAGATGGACGCAAGCTTGCGAGCCGTCGACCAGCACCGGGATACCACGAGCATGCGCGATCCTCACCACGTCTTTCGCCGGCAACACCGTGCCGAGCACGTTCGACATTTGTGTGATTGCAACCATCTTGGTGCGCGGGGTCAGCAGTCGCTCAAAATCATCGAGTAAGAAGTTTCCGTCATCATCCACTGGCGCCCATTTGATCACTGCACCGAATCGTTCCCTGAGAAGGTGCCATGGCACAATGTTGGAGTGGTGTTCCATAATCGAGAGAACGATCTCATCACCCGGGGTAATGCGTTCCCGGCCAAAAGTCTGGGCGACCAGATTGATTGCCTCCGTGGCGCTCCGAGCGAAGATGATCTCTTCGTTTAAACGCGCGTTCACGAACCGCGCCACTTTGGTACGGGCACCTTCATACGCCTCGGTCGCCGCGTTAGCGAGGTAGTGCAAGCCGCGATGAACGTTGGCGTATTCGCTGGAGTACACCTGTATCATACGGTCAAGCACGGCGTTGGGCTTTTGCGCGGATGCAGCGTTATCGAGGTAAACAAGCGGCTTGCCGTACACCGTCATGGCGAGCGCGGGAAAGTCCGTACGCAGACGGTTGACCTCGTAACTACCATTGCTCACGGCGGGATGTGCGCTCATCGCCCCGCCTGCAGCCAGTGTTCAGCTTGCCCTGTCACAAAATCGCGCAGTTTCTCGGAAGTGATCTCCTCAATCGATTCGCCAAAAAACGCTTTAATCAGCAACATCTGCGCGTCCTTCTCGGATAGCCCCCGAGCGCGCAGATAGAATACGAGAGTGTCATCCAGCGCGCCCGATGTCGCTCCGTGGCCGCAGGTCACGTCGTCAGCCAAGATTTCAAGTTCGGGCTTATTGTCGGCCTCGGCCTGGTCGGATAGGAGCAACGCTCCCGTCGTCAAGGTGGCGTTCGTCTTCCGGGCGGCGGGACGAACGACGATCCGGCCCTGAAACACCGAGCGGCCGCAATCGTCGACGACCGCGCGGAACTTCTCCCGACTGGTGCAATGTGGCACGGCGTGGTCGACCACGATCGTTGTGTCGGCGTGCAGCTTGTCCCTGATGAGATTAACCCCATTCGCCGAGACCTTGGTTCCTTCGCCGGCCAGCGTGATGAATCCCTGATAGCGGCTGATGGAGCCGCTGCAGGTCATGCTGAAGAGGTCGAGCTTAGCCCTGGCGCCCACTGCGATGATCGCCGACGAGATGTTTACGGCGTCAGAGGCATCGGCTGCCACGCGGATATGCGAAAGGCTCGCCTCGTCACCAACCAGGACGATTATCGCATCATTGGCTTGATAGCCGCTCGCGCCTTCAGCCGGAACGAAACTTTCCACGATGGCCGCATGCGCTCCTTTACCAAGCTGTAGATACGAGCGTGTAAAGGTGGACACCGACACTCCGGTTGCGACGTGAACGATTTGAATTGGACGCTTCACCGCGTTGCCGTCGGCGACCGTAATCACCAGGCCATCTGTCGCCATTGCGGCGTTGAGCGAGATAGCGGAATCGCTCGTCGTGGACAGCACCAGACCTGCCATGTCGCCAGGGACCGAATTCTCCAGAACCTCTCGCAGCGACCGCACAACCACTTCATTTTCCAGCCTGCCGAGATCGGATAGCTCCGGCGCGAATATGCCATCCACCAAGACCAGCTTGACCGCCTGATCGGCAGACACTTGCTCGGCCGACACCTTTGCGCGCACCAGCGCCTCGGCATCCGGTCGCGGAGCGAGTGGCAACACCTCGCCGATTAGGGCGCGCAGATCTGTGTATTTCCAGTCCTCCATGCCGCGATGCGGAAGGCCGGTACGCTCGTAGACCTCGAATGCGATCGCCCGGATTTGGGGGACAAGGCCTGCACCAGGCAGCCGTCCACGGGCCGCAGCGAAAACATTGCCAATTGTTCGTTCGGCGTCGGCTTTTGGCAAAACCTGCTTCATCGGGGAATCCCTAGAGCCGTCAGGCCGCGTCTTCGAATTGTGCGTAGCCAGAAGCCTCGAGCTCCAGCGCGAGTTCCTTGCCGCCGCTCTTAATGAGCCGCCCTTTCGACATCACGTGCACAACGTCCGGCACGATATGGTCGAGAAGCCGCCGATAGTGCGTGATTACGATCATCGCTCGTTCCGGCGAACGCAAGGCGTTGATGCCGCTGGCGACGATACGCAGCGCGTCGATGTCGAGGCCGGAATCGATCTCGTCAAGGATACACAGACTCGGCTCGACCAACGCCATCTGCAAAATTTCGTTGCGCTTCTTCTCGCCGCCGGAGAAGCCGACATTAACGCCGCGCTTGAGAATGTCCTGTGGAATGTTGAGCGAACCGGCCACCTGGCGGACTCTTTTCAGAAATGCGGGGGTGGAGAATTCCTGTTGGCCGCGCGCCTTGCGCTGGGCGTTCAGTGCCGCCCGCAGGAAGTTCATGGTGGTCACGCCGGGGATCTCGACCGGATACTGGAACGCCAGGAACACGCCCTTGGCGGCGCGTTCATTTGGCTCCATCCGCAATAGGTTCTCGCCCCTGAACAGGATTTGTCCGCCGGTGATCTCATAACCGGACTTGCCGGCGATAACATGCGAGAGCGTCGATTTGCCGGAGCCGTTCGGCCCCATGATCGCGTGGACCTCGCCCGCATCGACATTAAGATCGAGGCCGCGAATAACTTCTCGGTCTTCGACACCAACATGCAAATCTCGGATTTCGAGTAGCGCCATTCTGATCGATCCCTGAAATGTCATCTGGCGAGCCGCATTCGAGGGGGCTCGCGGGAGGTTTGGTTATCCGACAGATCCGTCGAGCGAGATCGAGATTAGCTTCTGCGCCTCCACTGTGAACTCCATCGGCAGTTTTTGCAGAACTTGCTTGACGAAGCCGTTGACGACGAGGCCGACCGCCTCCTCCTGCGAGAGACCGCGCTGGATGCAGTAGAACAGCACGTCCTCGGAAATTTTTGAGGTCGTCGCTTCGTGCTCGAAGGTCGCCGAAGAATTCTTCGCCTCGATGTACGGCACGGTGTGCGCGCCGCATTTATCGCCAATCAGCAGCGAGTCGCAGGCGGTGAAGTTGCGCGCGCCGGTCGCTTTCCGGTGCGCGGTGACAAGGCCGCGATAGGTGTTCTGCGACTTGCCGGCCGCGATGCCCTTGGAGATGATGCGGCTCGACGTGTTCTTGCCGAGATGAATCATCTTGGTTCCCGAATCGACCTGCTGGAAGCCGTTCGAGATCGCGATCGAGTAGAACTCGCCGCTCGAATTGTCACCGCGGAGAATGCAGCTCGGATATTTCCAGGTGATCGCCGAACCCGTTTCGACCTGGGTCCAGGAGATCTTCGAACGGTTGCCGCGACAGTCGCCACGCTTGGTGACGAAATTGTAGATGCCGCCCTTGCCTTCCGAATTGCCGGGGTACCAGTTCTGCACCGTCGAATATTTGATCTCGGCGTCGTCATGCGCGACCAGCTCGACCACGGCGGCATGCAGCTGGTTCTCGTCGCGCTGCGGCGCGGTGCAGCCTTCGAGATAGGAAACGTAGGAGCCCTTGTCGGCGATGATCAGCGTGCGCTCGAACTGGCCGGTATTGCGCTCGTTGATGCGGAAATAGGTCGACAGCTCCATCGGGCAGCGCACGCCCGGCGGCACGTAGACGAACGAGCCGTCGGAGAACACCGCCGAGTTCAGTGTCGCGTAGAAATTGTCCGAGGTCGGAACCACGGAGCCGAGATATTTCTGCACCAATTCAGGGTGCTCGCGGATCGCTTCCGAGATCGGCATGAATATCACGCCGGCCTTCTTCAGCTCCGCCTTGAACGTGGTCGCAACCGAGACCGAATCGAAGACCGCGTCGACCGCGATCTTGCGCCTGGCGGGATCTTCTTCGCCGGGCTTGGGCTCGACGCCTTCGAGCATGGCGACTTCCCGCAGGGGAATGCCGAGTTTCTCGTAGGTCTTCAGGATCTCCGGATCGATCTCGTCCAGCGAGGTGACCGTCTTCTTCGGCTTCGGCGCCGCGTAGTAGTAGAGGTCCTGGAAGTCGATCTTGGGATAATCGACGCGCGCCCAGGTCGGCTCGGTCATGGTCAGCCAGCGCCGATAGGCCTCGAGCCGCCACTGGAGCATCCAGTCCGGTTCATTCTTTTTCTGCGAGATGAATTTTACGATCTCTTCCGAGAGCCCCTTGGGCGCCTTCTCGGAGTCGATCAGGGTCTCAAACCCATAACGATACTGGTCGACGTCGATGCGCTTCACGCGCTCGACCGTCTCTTGTACGGCTACCATTGCCCGCTCCACTCGCGCAACGACAAGTCCCGTTGGAGAGGATTCCGCCACAATCTATCTGAGCGGATCGCGCAAGTTGCCGCCGACTCGGGGTCAGCGAGTGAGAGAAATAGAAGACGGATCCAAAAGGCGGCGGCGGTCGATCGCGTTTTCATCATGTTTCGTGCCGGAGCTCCTCTCATCGGCTACTCAACCTACGCCGGCACGCAGGTATCGGGCACCGGACAAACGACGGCGCATTGCGGCGCGTCAAAGTGCCCCTCACATTGGGTACACTGGGTCGGATTGATCACATATATGTCGTTCTTCAGGTTGATCGCGGCATTGGGACATTCGAACTCGCATGCACCGCAGACGGTGCACTGGGATGCGATTATCTTGTAGGCCATCACTGCGATTCCATGAGCGAAAGTTGCGGGACAGCTTCTTGCTTTCAAGTCTTGTGCCAGACAGTTTAACTTGATTTTGTCTGGGCCATTTTCGAGAACGCAAGTCGCCGTCTCGACACGGTGTCGCAAATCCTACACCGCGCATGACAGTAGCTTGAGCTCGATGCCGTGGTTTGCGCATGGTTGATCTCACGGCAGTCAGTGATCAGGTGAACCGCGTTCGCCAGCCTCAGGGAACGATCTCCGATCCTTGCTAAGGCCGCCGTGCCGCGGCGATGGATGCGCCGCGCGACTTCAAAAAGTTCTCCGCCGGTGTATCAGGTCGACCCGAGCCGCATCTTGATGGTTCCACTCACCGGGCAGAGGCGCCTTCAGCGACAGCACCACGGTAACCCGCCCAGTCATCACCGGCCTGGTTGGCGTCGCCAAGACAGTCAGAATCGCGGCGATCGGGCCAGACAAAGTCGTTCCGGTGATCGCGGGCCCCCACCGGACCCGCAGGACGCATTCTCAATTGCCCTGGATTACCCGGCAAAACCGGCATTCATATGCGCTGTATGGACCGAAAGTACATTGTCTCGCATCGTGCGGGGACTAAAGCCGGGCGTTCGTCTGGTGATCCTCCGCTTCGCTCCAAGTTCGAAATGCATACCGGCGCCGGTCAGCAGATCGATGGAGTCGAAAAAAAGCCACCCCGAAGGGTGGCCTAAGTCAGGGAGGAAACGCCCATAAGGGCCTCTGGGATCAGGCCGCAGCCTGTTCGATCGGTGAGAAGGGCAGCCCAAGGCTTTCGGCCACCGCTTCGTAAGTTAGCCGGCCCCGATGGACGTTGAGGCCTGCGCGCAAATGCGGATTTTCGAGCACGGCAGAAAAGCCCTTGTCGGCCAGAGCCAAACCAAACGGCAGCGTCGCGTTGTTCAGTGCCTGGCTCGAGGTCAGCGGCACGGCACCGGGCATATTGGCCACGCAATAATGAATGATGCCATCCACTTCGTAAGTAGGATCAGCGTGAGTGGTTGGGTGCGATGTCTCAAAGCAGCCGCCCTGATCGATAGCGACGTCCACGAGCACCGCCCTCTTGCGCATCGAGCTCAGCATGCTCCGGCGGACCAGCTTCGGCGCGCTCGCACCTGGAACGAGCACCGCACCAATCACCACATCCGCCGCAAATACCTCTTCCTCGACAGAGCCGATAGTCGAAAACCTGGTGCGAGCGCGTCCTTCGAATAGCTCGTCCAGCTCGCGGAGCCGGAGTATCGAACGGTCGATGATGGTCACCTCTGCGCCCAGACCAACCGCCATGCGTGCCGCGTGCGTACCAACGACGCCACCTCCGATCACCACGATTCTGGCAGGCTGAACACCGGGCACCCCACCGATCAACAGCCCTCGTCCGCCTGCACTCCGCTTCAGGGCGCTGCCCGCCGCTTCGATCGCAAGCCTACCCGCGACCTCGCTCATCGGCGCCAGCAGCGGAAGACCACCATGCGGATCAGTTACGGTCTCGTAGGCGATCGCAGTGCATCCAGATTTCAGGAGGCCCTTGGCCTGATCCGGGTCGGGGGCCAGATGCAGATAAGTGAACAGGATCTGATCTTCCCGCAGCTGACACCATTCGGATGGCTGAGGTTCCTTAACCTTTACGATCATCTCGCTCGATGCGAATACCTCGGCTGCGGAGGTTAGAATCGTTCCGCCAACATTGCGATAATCGTCATCGGTTGCACCAATACCAGCGCCCGCATTTGTCTCGATCATCACGCGGTGGCCCGCTGCCACGTACTCGCGGACAGCTCCCGGGGTAAGGCCCACGCGATATTCGTGCGCCTTGATTTCCTTGGGGACTCCGACCTTCATTTGAAAACTCCCTGCCTGGAGCGCCTTTCTAATCGGAAGCGAGCAGCGATATTGCGACGCAGCCGTCGAAATGGCGCAGAAATTCAACGATATTTGACAAGCTTCGCAGGATTTCAAACCCAAGGGGGTGCCGAGCGATCGTGTGACCATGCTCGCTGAGCTTAACGTCGGAACTGCGCGATGGCGATGAATTGTCTCGAATTGCGTTCTCGGCTCGTGGAAAAGCTATCAACCGAAATTGAGCACGCCTAAAGAGCGAAACCGCAGTCTGCCGGTTGGGCAGATTGTCCATAGAAGGGATCGCTTTCAGAGCTAATGGGTGATGGGTGATGGCTCATGACGATTGATCATAAACTTGGTTTGCAAAAACTGGATGATACGCAGCGTGTTAACAGATGCGAGGCAATTGTTCGCCCCACAACCAGTCGACGACTCGTCGACCGCCGAAACTGGTCGCCATCTGCACAAATTTCCGATTGTCAGCCACTGCTTCGCCGATATCAGCTGCGTCGGACCCGAGCGGGTGCGCCTTCATGGCTGCAAGCACGGCATCGGCCAAATCAGGCGCGACGATCGCAACGAGCTT
Source organism: Bradyrhizobium sp. IAR9 (assembly GCF_013408065.1). Taxonomy (NCBI): domain Bacteria; kingdom Pseudomonadati; phylum Pseudomonadota; class Alphaproteobacteria; order Hyphomicrobiales; family Nitrobacteraceae; genus Bradyrhizobium; species Bradyrhizobium sp. IAR9. The sequence continues at coordinate 92,617 of NZ_JACBZW010000004.1, read as the reverse complement.
GCCTTCGTTGGCGACATGGATCGGATCGAGTCCAAGGAGTTCGCAGGTAGCCGCAACCGCCGGCTTCACCGGAATGGATGCTTCCTGCAGACGGAACCCGAGCTCGGATTGATGCGCAATCTCGTTCAGCGTCGCGGCAAGCCCACCGCGCGTGGGGTCGCGCATCACCCGGATGCAGCTACCGCCGGCGGCAACCATGACCTCTACGAGGTTATGCAACGCTGCGGAATCCGAGACGACCTCGGTTTGAAAAACGACGTTCTGGCGTTTTGACATGATCGCCACCCCATGATCGCCGACGCTACCGGAGACCAGCACACGGTCACCGACCCTAGCCTTGTCGGCCGAGAGATCGAGCCCATCGGCCACAATCCCGATCCCTGTCGTAGAGATGAACAGACCATCCGCCTTGCCGCGCTCGACGACCTTGGTGTCTCCGGCAATGATGTAAACGCCGGCACTGCGCGCTGCCGCGCCCATGGAATCCGCGATCACCTTCAGATCAGAAAACGGGAAGCCCTCCTCGATGATAAAACTGGCCGACAGATAGAGGGGACGCGCGCCGGACATGGCGACATCATTGATCGTGCCGTGCACAGCCAGTGACCCGATATTGCCGCCGGGAAAGAACAGCGGCGAGACCACATAGCCGTCGGTCGTCATCACCATCCTGCCTGCCGCAACGTCAAACGTCGACTGATCATTGCAGCGGGCGAGCCATTCATTACCAAAGGCTTGGTGAAAAAGGCCGGAGATCAGCTGTGCCATGGCACGGCCCCCTGATCCGTGGGAAAGATCAACGCGTCCGTTCTCGACGTCGAGCTTGCGTTGATAACCCTTTACGCTCATGACGTCCGCCTCAACGGTTCATCGCGAACTCGGCCATAGGTCCAATACGCCGCACAAGCGCCTTCCGATGATACCATGCAGGACCCTATGGGAGTTTCTGGCGTGCAGACGGTTCCAAACAGCTTACAATCGACCGGCCGCTTGGCGCCACGCAGGATCGCGCAGCACTCGCACGCCGGATTGTCTGCGACACGCAGGTCGTGGATCGCAAAACGCGTCTCAGCGTCGAATTGCGCGTAAGCCCGTTTCAGCTTCAGTCCGCTGTTGGGTACGAGTCCGAGCCCGCGCCATTCAAACTGCTCGCGCAGTTCGAATATCTGCGATACCTCGTCCTTGGCGCGGCGATTGCCGTCACGCGTCACCGCCCGACTGTATTGGTTCTCCACCTCGTAGCGGTCTTCGTTCACCTGCCGCACCAGCATCAGAATCGCCTGCATCACATCGAGCGGTTCAAATCCCGCGATCACGATCGGCTTGCCAAATTGTTCTGCCAGGGGCTCGTAAGGCTGCGTACCGATAATTGTGCTAACATGTGCAGGCCCGATGAAGCCGTCAATTGGAACCCCGCCGGTGTCGCGAATTTTGGGGTTCTCGAGAATGCTGTGCATCGCAGAGGGTGTAAGCACGTGGTTGCAGAACACACTGAGGCCCTTCAGCCGCTTCTTCTCGGCAATTCGGATCATCACCGCGGTCGGGGGCGTCGTGGTCTCAAATCCGATGGCAAAGAAGACCACCTCGCGGCTCGGCGCCTGTTCTGCGAGCCGGATAGCGTCGAGCGTCGAGTAGACCATCCGAATGTCGGCGCCGAGCGCTTTAGCTCGTAACAGGGACTGTCCTTGCGACCCAGGCGCGCGCATCAGGTCACCGTAGACGCACAGAGTGACCTCTGGTCGATCGACAAGCCGGACCGCCATGTCGATTCGACTGGCGGGCAGAACGCAGACGGGACAACCGGGCCCGTGGATCATGCGGACGTTCGCGGGCAGCAGATCCTCCAGGCCATAACGGGAGATCGCATGAGTGTGCCCGCCGCAGAATTCCATGAACCGATAAGCTCTTTGCGAATTAACCTCGGCGCCAATCGCACGCGCAATTCCCTGCGCGATGGCCTTGTCGCGAAACTCGTCGGCATATTTCATGATCGGCGTTCCCCTGCGCCGCCTAGCTCCTGCAGCAGCTCCAGCGTGCGCTTGGCTTCCATCGGATCGATCTTGGCCAGCGCATAGCCGACATGGACAAGGACGAAATCGCCGACCTCGAGCTCGTCGACGAGAGCGATCGATATCTCCAGGCTGATGCCATCGATGGACACTATGGCCACGTCGTTGGGAAGAATTTTCGCAATCTTTGCCGGAACCGAAAGACACATATCAGGCTGTTCCTACCCTGGCGGACGAGTGTTGAGCTATCTGCAGGGCGGCAATCCAGGCCTGGCCAAGGCTCAAACCGCCATCATTGGGCGGCACCCGCCGTGGCACGAGCGGGGTAAGGCCGGCAGCGCTGCAACCGCGCGGGATTTCATCCGCCAGCACCGCGTTCAGGAAGCAGCCGCCGCTCAGAACGACGGTATTAACGCCCGTTGTCCGAGCGGACCGCGTGACCCAGTCGACGCAGGCGGCGGCGAAGGTGCCCTGAAACAGCCCGGCTCCTCCCACCGCGTCAATGTCATCTGCAATCAAGCGTGCAAACAGCGGACGAAGCGACAGCTCGCCGCCATCGATCGTCCAGCCGGCTTCGAGAATCGCGGTCCGCCGCGCCAGCGCCTCGAGCTTCATCGCCGCTTCGCCCTCATAGCTCTGCAAACTCGCAATCCCCAGCAGCGCCGCTGCCGCGTCGAACAACCGGCCCGCACTGGTCGTGGTGGCCCCGCCCGGCTGTTCGAGCAAGGCCGACACACATCCAGCCTGCCGTTGCGCCGCAAAGCGCGGCCCGATTTCGTTACCCCGGCCGAGCTCATGTAATACTGCGCTGGCCATGCGCCACGGCTCGCGGGCTGCACGATCTCCACCAGGCATTTGCAGGGGCGCTAAGTGCCCGATGCGTCGGCACCTCGTCCCTTCGCACAACAATAGCTCGCCACCCCAATTACCGCCCTCGGAGCCAAGGCCATGGCCATCGAGCACGAGGGCAAGCGCAGGTCCCGTATGGCCATGCTCGGCGATCACCGCGGCAGCGTGTGCGTGGTGATGCTGGACAGCGACCAGCGCGCGGCCATTTGCTTCCGCAAACCGGGTAGAAGCCATATCGGGATGCAGATCGTGGGCGATGGCGACAGGCTCCACATCGAGGCTCGATGTGAGGTGTCGGACCGTCTCCTCGAACGCACGGATGCCTTCGGCCGTATCCAGATCGCCAATATGCTGAGAGACGAACGCTTGGTTGTCCCGCGTGATGGTGACGGTCGATTTCAGTGCGCCGCCGACGGCAAGTACGGGCGGCACAGACATCACAAGCCTGATCGGTTCGGGAACATAGCCACGGGCACGACGAATGAATTGCGGCCGGCCAGCCACGACCGACACCACGGAGTCATCAGCACGCGTCACTATATCGCGATCATGGGTCACGATAAGGTCGGAGATCCCCTTGAGTCGCCCCAGCGCCTGCGCGTTGTCGATCAGGAGCGGTTCGCCGCAACGATTGGCACTGGTGGCGACGATGACCGGGCCGGTCCGCTCACATGCTCCTGCTGAGCGAAGTCCATGAAGGATGAGGTGATGCAGCGGCGCTACTGGCAGCATAACACCCACGCGCGATAAGCCAGGAGCTATGGCGGGCGCCAAATTGTTGCGCGAAGGCAGAAGGACGATGGGGCGTGCTACGGATTCGAGCAGCGCAAGCTCTGGCGCGTTCGCCTCCGCGAGGTCGCTGACGCGCTCTATGGAATCTACCATAACCGCGAACGGCTTCTGAAGGCGCTGCTTTCTCCTGCGCAAACGCTGCACCGCGTCCTGGTTACGCGCATCGCAAAGAAGCTGGTATCCCCCGAGCCCCTTGATCGCCACGATTTGTCCCCCCGCGATTGCCGCGACCATGGTGCTGATCCCATGGCTGAGCCGAGGCCCGCATGTCGGACACGCGATCGCCTCCGCATGAAACCTGCGGCTCGCCGGATCGGCATATTCGGCCGCGCAGGCGGCGCACAGCCTAAAAGCCCTCATCACGGTGTTGCGCCGGTCGTACGGCAGCCGTTTGGCGATGGTGTAGCGTGGGCCGCAATGGCAGCAACTGATGAAGGGGTAAAGGTAATGCCGATTTTCTGGATCGAACAGCTCGCTGAGGCATTGCTGGCAGGCAGCAGCATCAGCGACGATCTGCGTTGACAATTTGCCGCCTTCGCTCGTGCCGATCGAAAAGCCTTTCGCCGCGAGCGCCGCAGTCTCCCGAACGCAGATATCATCGATGCGTGCCAATGGAGGCGCCTCGAGCGGCAACGTGGCGACAAACTCCAACGCACGTTGGCCCTCGACCTCGATCGTAACGCCTTCGGGGCCATTGATGACAAATCCCGCCAATCCGTAGCGCATGGCGAGTCCATAGACGTAAGGACGAAAGCCGACCCCTTGCACGGCCCCACTCACGCGCACGCGCAGCCGCGTTCGGTCGCAGGTGGTTGGCGCGCTCATCGCCTTATGTCCTCTAGGGCACGCCTCTGATGCCCCGCCTGTCTATCGATCCAGGCGTAGAGCGCGTCAAAACCCTCACCCGTACGAGCCGAAACTACAAGCACGTCGATCTTTGGATTGACTCGTCTAGCGTATCCGATCGTCTTGCCCAAATCGAACTCAAGCAGCGGGGCCAGATCAATCTTGTTGATCACCATGAGCGAAGAAGCGGCAAACATGTCAGGATATTTGAGCGGCTTGTCTTCACCTTCGGTAATCGACAGCACTACGACCTTGCAGGCCTCGCCAAGATCGAAGGCTGCGGGACAGATTAGATTACCGACGTTCTCGATGAAGAGAATGCCACCCGTGAGCAGCGGCAAGCGGCGATAAGCCTCGCCAATCATCGCAGCGTCGAGATGGCAACCCTTGCCGGTGTTGACTTGAATGGTTGGCACGCCGGCGGCCCGAATGCGTTCGGCATCATTCGAGGTCTGCTGGTCGCCTTCGATGACCCCGACCGGCCGGCTACGCTTGAGCTCAGACACCCCGCGGACAAGCAGCGTCGTTTTACCTGCACCGGGACTGGACAAAAGATTAAATACAAGCAGGTCATCGGCGACGAAGAGCGCACGGTTGTCCGCCGCAATCCCATTATTCTTGCCAAGAATATCGCGCCCAATCTGGATGACCCGCTTTTTGCCTATGCCCGCGGCCTTCAAGCCAGCCGGCCCGGCGCCGCAGCTCGGAAGCGCCTGCCCACCGTGAGCCTGGTGATGGGCAGAGCGACGATGGCGACTATGACTATCGCCAGCATGGTTTGAACGCTGCGGACCTTGGTCCTCATGCGGATGGGCACAATAGCGATCGCAATCGTTCTGCACATGGGCATCGGATCGCTCATGGCTCTTCGCATCATGCGCCTTGGCGCGTTTGCTCGACGGCGTCTCTTCGGTGCAGCCGCAAACGGTACACATCAATCGATCTCCAGCTTTTTCACGCGCATCTGTTCGCCCGCGGTTACCTGCAACTGATAGCTGCCGCAGAAAGGACAGCATTCACCTCGTCGCGCAATCTCGACGCTCTTTGAACAGCTCATGCACCAGGCAACGCCTGGCAGTTCGACGATATTAAGGACTGCACCCTCGGCAACGGTCCGCCTCGCAACGACCGCAAAGCAGAACCTGATCGCTTCAGGCGCGGCATGGCTCAGCGCTCCCATCTCTAGACAGACGCTCCGCACCCGCGAAAGCGATCGGTGACGTACCTCCTCCTCGACGATTTGAATGATGCCAAGACAAATCGCCATTTCATGCATCGCCAACTTCGCGAAAATTGAGTGTGAACCCGACGCACGGATCGAGCGATGCAATCACCGCATCGACTGCATCCCGACGTCGCCTATCCGTCAGCACCGCGCCCTGCAGGCTGCGGACAAGCGGTCCGCGCGGGTGGAAATTCCACTCCGTCGGCGCAAGGAATTCGAAGAGGGATATCCGGCCCTGAGAATCAAGCTCAACCGCGTGGTAGAGACGCCCCCTGGCGCATTCGACCGCGGCCGCCGCACGGCCGGGCCCTAACTTATATCTTTCGATAATCCCATGCTCCGCCGAGTCAATCTGAGCACCGGCCCTTAGCCAGGCACATAACCGGAGGGCTTCGGCAATTCTGGCCCTCAGCCGCTCGGCCGCACCGGAGGGGCTCGGCGAGAGCCGATCACTCGTCATTTGGCGCGCCCATGGGCCCGTCTCGGGCACCTGTCCGTCAAGATCTGGACAATAGCAAAATGTCGTGCCATCCACGAGCAGCCGTTTAATGATGTTGAGGTCGTCAGCAACGGACAGGAACGAGTGCTCCGCCGGAATTGACTTCAGGCCGATCTCATCAAGCCTTGCAATGCGAAGCGCCAATGGGCTACCGGACCTCACTGCGCCCCCCTCATTCGACATGCCGAGCGCGTTCAGCGCAGCCACGATCCGCGCTGTTGCTTCGCATTGAGCTGAGCCCCAGGCCGGCTGTGCGCTGCCGACAAGCGCTGACATTCCCCGCATAAGAGAGCGGATTGCCGCCGCACTGGCGATGTCTTGCGCAAGATGTCCGACAAACACGCCCCGTAGCAACTCCGCGATGCGCTCGATAACGATAAGCGCAATACGATGCTGTTTTGTCGTGCGGGTGATCACTTCGTCGCGCGCCGTCTCGACCGCGGACAGCAGTGCAGTTTGCTGCGCAGCGGCACACAACGCGAAGAGCCGCGGCAGCACCTTGAGCAGCAACGAGGCTTGTTTGCCAGCGAACAACCGCGCCAGCGGCGGCCGGACTCGCGGCAGGATCTCGATCGCGGCGACTACGTCGGCAGCTACCGATACGGTTACATCGATTTTGTTCTGGGCAGCGAGGCTCATGCGCACCGCTCCGCCAACATCCTGCGCGAGTTATGCCGGCGGTCGCTGCGCCCCCGCCGTCTACGGGATTCCACCCGACGCCGAACGTTCTCCAAGCTCCTCATGTGAAGTACGCCTTGATAATTTCCTGCATGCGCTCAACAGAGTCCTGGAAATCCTCGTCGGCAGCCAACGCAACAATCGGTACGCCGCCGACCTCCAGCGTATCAAGGATGATATTGTCCGTAGAACTGAAGAACTGCACCGACCAGACGTTCCTGATCCCGGTCGCCTGCACTCGGCACGTGCTGTAGCCACGGAAGATGAGTTGGACCGGGCCATTGCCCACGCTTTGCTGCAGGAATGTTAGGTCGATAGCGCTCATCGGCAGCAAGGTGAGATTGATGACATGCGCGCGCATGCCAAAGCGCCAGACGCGCGCCCGCTCGCGTATCTCGGCGAGCACTGGTTGCACGTTCATTGCGCCGTCCGGCGCCGCGCCGATCGCAAGATCGGCGGACGTCAGGTCAGTTGCAGCGCGCCGGACAATCTGCGGGATCGCTCCGACCTCAATATATTCGTCCGCCGGCTCGCTCCCGATGCGCACGCGCCAGATTCCCGCAAGCACGGACTCCCGGATTTGCGCCAAGGAGCCATCTGGCAGCGCAACCACGCCAGCGACCTCACCTTCTCCGAGCAATTCGCCTATCAGCTTGCGCTCGGGATCGGTGAGATTCGCGAGTCCGTACAGTTGTGTTCGAGCGCTGCTTCTCTGACTGCCAACGGCAGCAGCGGTATTCGATAATAGCGCCATGGCATTCGGATAGTTCCTTGCAAGCCCGTCGCCTTCGTGCCAAGCGCGCTTGGCGAGCGCAGTCGCACTCGACAACCCGCTATAGAATACATCGAGACGTCCAGAGCCCGTGGCAAGGTTACTCGCCGCCCCGTCGGCGCCGTCGGATACAACGCGGATCGCTGTTTTCATGATGCGATGTTCCGTTGGCTGTATCGAGAGGCAGTGCACGTGCCGACACAAGCGCTGCCGGCGTGTGGCCGAACCATCGGTACCGAGATGCGATTGATCGTGACCAAACGGACCGGTCTCCTGCCGATCAGGCTGAGTGTATCGTGCCGATGGCACAGGATCGGCGTCGACGGGCCTCGCAGCCCGAGCCACTCAACCAGTACGCCACCTACGCAGCGCTCAGGCACTGTACCTTTCATGCGCCGCCGAAACGCCTTGACGATCTCACGAAGTAAGAATGCGACGTGGATGATCCGGAGCGAATATAGGGGATCGACCGCCGGCAGCGGCATCACGGCCGCCCTCAAGGGAGCGTGCGCGACCAGGCGCGCATCGACGCTGACGCCCTCCACGTCGGACGGAGCGGGCCGCGTCAGACCATGCCGCGTCGGCTGCAACTTCATCACACGCCTTCCTGATCATGTTCGGTTCTGCTAGCAGGGCATTAGCAAGGCGCATGCCAATCACCGCCTGGCCGCGACTCGCGCTCGAACCAACGGGCTCGAAAAGCATGACACTTCGATGCAAGGTTACGTCCGACTGCGATACGATTTGTGCGCAAGCCTGGTCGGCGCAACCGGCGAGCGGAACTGCTAGCGTAGGTGCTCCGGCAATTGCGGCTCATGACCGATCAAATCCGCAAAGAAGCGATCGCAGTCCTGGCCGTTGAGGCTTGCCTCAAGCCCGGCAAGTGCTTCCGAGATCAGCCTTGCTTCATTTTCGTCCAAAAGCCGCACCGCGCTGTCGATATGAACGAGCACCTTGGCGCCGGCCGAGGCGTCGGAGAGCAGCATGACCGAGACGCGGCGCTGTTCATTGCCATACTCGCACAGCGCCGTGATGCCGTCGGTCTCGACAATCGTCATTGGCAAGCCAAGGCACATGGTCAATCGCAGGCCGCTAGATCGGCTGCGCCCCCATCTCATAGTTTGCATGGTCGATATTGTTCGCCAACAGCCGTTCTGAAGCAGGCAGCGGCGCGGTCCGCGGCTTTGCCGGCGAGTCCCATTGCGCCAGGAGTTTGCAAGCCAGCTCAATCGCAGGCGCAATCTGAAGGCGTACCGGGGCGGTCAGCGGACCGCCCCAATGCTCCAGGTCCAGCGGCTGACAACCGATGAGAGCGAGCTCTCGCGGGCGGCGGCCAAGCAGGTCGGCCGCACTCAAGACCTCCTGAAAGCCGGTCTGATGCAGGCTCACCTTCTTGGCGGCGGTAAATGTTGGCACTTCCTCATCTCGCACAAGCTTCAACTGCCCGGGCAGCAATCCATAGTCGATGGCATCGAACACGATCAGGCAATCAGCCTGCTCAAGAAAACTGACGAGGTAGAGACCCTGTGTGCCGCCATCGAGGACGGTTACGTTGTCATCGATGGCGTAGCGGCGATGAAACTCCTCGACCACCCGCACGCCGAATCCCTCATCGGCCCACAGGATATTGCCGATGCCGAGCACCAGGATCCTTTTCTTATGATTCAGCATTCGCTTGCCAGCCAATCGCGGAGCCCGCGCTGACCCGATATCACAGAAGAGATGCTCCGGCGCGACATGAGTCTTCCCGGACCACCGCGTAGATGTGGACCAGCGCGAAGGTCACGATCACCCACAGGCCGAGATGATGCCAAGTATGGACGTCCTGACTGTTCGGCCAAATTGAAAATACCCAGCCGAACAGCTTGTGCTGCCAGCTGTCAGTACCGGTACCTTGCCCATAAAGTGCAAAGCCTGTGACGACCATGAACGTGATCGTCTGCGTAAACATGAAGAACATCGCGAGCTGAGCAAGACGGTTGTGCCCGACGCGCCTCTCGGGCTCAACTGTAAGGAACGCATACAAGCGAATCTCGTGGTACACCTCACGCCAAAAGCACCTGCGCCAGAGCGGCACCCAAAAGATCTGCATGGCATGCGCGTTTCCGATTAACGCCCAGTAGATCCGCAGAAGAAAGCCGATACTGAGCACATATCCCGCCGAGAAATGAGCAAAGCGGATATAGCCGAACAGGAAATTGCCGCTTTCCTCTCCCGACATCGCCGGTATCCCGGATCCAATGACATAGCCGGTTAAACTCAGCATCAGAATGGCCGCCGCATTAACCCAATGCCACAGTCGCACCGGCGCGTAAGCGATACCAGCGCCGATGCTCCGTTCAGTGGGTTCCGCATCGACGGCGGCAAGGAGCTTTCGAGCTCTGTCCAGCATGTCGTTAACGAACCCTGATTGAGGCCATTTCCTGGCCGTCAGGACTCATCACGTGGGTCGAGCAAGCCAAGCACGGATCAAAGGAATGGATCGTGCGCAAGATCTCCAGGGGCCGCTGCGGATCGGCCATCGGGGTACCGATCAGGGAGGCTTCAAAAGCGCCAATATTGCCCTTGTGATCGCGAGGAGATCCGTTCCACGTCGTCGGCACGACACATTGATAATTGTCGATCTTGGCGCCCTTGATCTTGATCCAGTGCCCAAGTGCACCGCGCGGGGCCTCACTGAACCCGAAGCCCTTGGCCTCCTTGTGCCAGCTTTCCGGCTTCCACCTACTGACATCGGCAGTTGCCGTATTGCCTGCCTTGATGTGGATTACCAGCTTATCTTGAAAATAACGCATCTGATGCGCCGCCCACTGGCATTCGAGCGCCCGAGCTGCAGTACGGCCAAGCGTCGAGAACAGCGCAGTCAGGGGAAGATTGAGCCCGTTGAGCAGTCTCTCGGCCGGCTCCTTGAACTCGGCTTTGCCTTGTGCATAACCGATGATGTATCGCGCCAATGGCCCGACCTCCACGGCGTGGCCGCGCCAGCGCGGCGCTTTGATCCAGGAATACTTGCCGCCTTCGTCGAGTTCCTTGATATCTGTCTTGTTGCCTTTAAGTTTTGGCCCAAGTTCAAAACGCGGCTCGGTGATACCGTCCCAGGGATGCAGTCCACAGCAATCGCTAGGGTATTTATACCATGAATGCGTGACGAATTCCTGGATCTGCTCGGGATCACCATGGTCGATCGGCAGTATCTCCTTGAGATTGCCACCGAGAATGACCCCACGCGGCAGCTTCAAACTTTTGGCGGAACAGTCATTTGCGATTTCGGGGATGTCGCCATAGGACATCACGCTCTTGCTCGAAAGTCCGCCGCCATGAAGCCAGTCCTTATAGAACGAGCAGATCGCGGCAATGTCGGGCAGGTAGACCTGCTCGACAAATTCGATCGAACGGTCGATGATCGAGGACGCGATGTTCAGACGCTCCATATTGATCGCACCCACCGCACCAGTTCCCTCGATGTTGATCGCACAGGGCACGCCGCCGACCAGCCAGTTCGGATGCGGGTTCTTACCACCATAGATAGCTTGGATCTTGACGATCTCCTTCTGGAAGTCCAGCGCTTCCAGATAATGCGCTACAGCCATCAGGTTCGCTTCCGGTGGCAGCTTGTAGGCCGGATGCCCCCAATAGCCATTCTTGAACGGACCGAGTTGTCCTGATCCGAAGAATTTGGTGAGCCGGATCTGCAAATCCTTAAAATAGCCAGGGGACGACAGCGGCCAGGGCGAGATAGACTGCGCGAGCGCAGAGGTCGACTTGGGATCGGCCTTGAGCGCGGAGACCACGTCGACCCAATCCAGCGCGTGCAGGTGATAGAAATGTACGAGGTGATCATGCACGAGCAGGCACAGCTGCATGATGTTGCGGATCGAATTGGCATTCTCCGGAATGGCAATTCCTAGTGCATTTTCAACCGCGCGCACGGAGGTGAGCGCATGCGTGCCGGTGCAGACCCCGCAAATCCGCTCGGTGAACGCCCAGGCGTCGCGCGGATCGCGCCCGCGCAAGATGACTTCGATGCCACGCCACATCGTCCCGCTTGAGACCGCATTGCGGATCACATTGCCGGAATCGAGATTGGCTTCGACACGCAGGTGGCCTTCGACCCGCGTCAGCGGATCGATGACGATTCGCCTGCCTGAACGATCGAGATTGAACCCGTTCGGTGTCTGGACGGCCACCGTCGCCCCTCCTCAACTCGGTTTGCTTTCTTGGGCTGGGCGATCCGGCTTGTGGGTCAACCGCTTCACGGCGGTGACCGCCGCATGGGCAGCGACGGTTAGCCCAACTACGCCGGCAGCGGCCATGCCGATCTGGTCGGCGTTCTCCTCGATGCCGAATTGCCTGATGGTTGTGAGTCGGTCGTAAAATGACCCCTTATCCCAGAAGCCGTCTTCCGAGCAACCGAAGCAGCCGTGGCCGGATTGAATCGGAAATGAAACGCCGCCGTTCCACCGCAGGGCCGAACAGGCATTGTAGGTGGTTGGCCCCTTGCAGCCCATCTTGTACAGGCAATAGCCCTTGCGTGCGTACTTATCGTCCCACTCTTCGACGAATTGACCAGCGTCGAAATGGGAACGCCGATAGCACTTGTCGTGAATGCGCTCGGAATAGAACATACTTGGACGCCCTTGGCTATCGAGCTCCGGAAGCTTTCCGAACGTGGTGATGAAAGTCACAAGGCCGCTCATGACCTCTGCGATAGGCGGGCACCCGGGCACCTTGATGATCAGCTTGTTGGTGATCACCTTATCGATCGGTACCGCGCCAGTCGGATTGGGCTTGGCCGATTGCACGCATCCCCATGACGCACACGTGCCCCATGCGATGATCGCCATGGACTCTTCCGCCATGGACCTTAGCTTTTCGACGAACGGCTTGCCGCCGTCAATGCAGAACATGCCACCCTCGTTCAGCGGTGGATTGCCTTCGACGGCGAGCACATACATACCTTTGTACTTGGCGCGAGTTTCCTCCAGGATGGCTTCGGCCTGATGTCCTGCCGCCGCCATGATCGTATCGTCATAGTCGAGCGAAATCATCGACAGCAGCGCGTCCTTGATCAAGGGATGGGCCGAGCGGATAAAGCTTTCCGAGCAGCAGGTACACTCGAGCCCGTGCAGCCAGATGACGGGCACACGCGGTTTGGTCTCCAGGGCGTTGGCAATACTGCTTGCGGCGAGAGGACCAAGCCCCAAGCTCGCGGCAGTCAAACTACAGAATTTGTGGAAACTACGACGCGTCATACCCTGACGTCTGATCACGCTGTAGAACGTTTCCGTTGCACCACCCATGACGCCTTCCACGTGAGTTGTCGTCGGCCGTAACGAATTACTGACGTTCAGCAAGAAACAAGCCACCGAAGCGAAACACTTAACAGATACCAAGCAAGCGCTTCGGGAGTTGCGGACTGGCGAAACGAGCCAACGAGCCACAAGCTGCGCCATTGATCTGTCATGCTAATGGTGTCCGGTTTTGGACGTTCATGTGAGCACTTCGACAGAGCAGCACGATGGTTCACCACTGCATGGCGGCTACGTCATGCTCGCTCTTGCACGACCGCGACACTCACGTGTCATGCCGGTTGTTGAATAGAATTGGTGCAGTTGACGGGCACCGGACTGCCCTCCAGTCTTAATCAGAATTGCCGATTGCTGTCCAATGGGGCGTTAAAGCCGGTCATAGTCGCAACTGCGCAAGCAGCCCGCACGAAAGCGGCTGTCGAGCGACGAAGAGAAGCCGCAATGTGAGCCGGGATGCGCACACTGCCTTCGCTTTTTAGGTCTGGTCAATCCGATCTACCTTTGATTCAAAGCGCCTCTCTCTACGGCATCGCTGCAAGATCGTGGGCGAGAGCCTGGACGTTCACAGCCATCACAGGAGGGTTCATCGCGCAAGCCGACCGATAGCCATGTGCGATCGTCTTGGCGCATCGCGACACCAAATCCGCTTCCAAGAGTTTCTTCGCCATAGCGGAGGCGATCTCGTTGTTGAAGCACTAGCGCGATCCGCGCCAACGCGGCTAGCAGGTAGCGGCCCCGACTTTCAGTCGACATCGATCCGTAGTAGCAGCACTGTCTGTCGACTACCCAAAACGGTTGGCCGAGCCTTTCGGCGGAAAGCGGACTATCGAATTATTGCAGCATAGACGATATATTGGACTTGTTCGCGGTAATACTTCCGGATTTCTCCGGGCGCTGCCGTTCCGACCACCACGACGAGACGCTCCTTAGGGTCGCAGAAAAATTGTGTGCCGTAGGCGCCAGTCCAGCTAAACTCACCTGGATTGCCCGGAACCGCCGAGAGACCCTCGTTTATGCGTACAGCTACTCCGAGCCCGAAGCCGAAGCCGGCACGGTGCGCCTCCACGTTGGCGACCTTATTTTTGATCTCTGCCCCGAGGTGGTCGGAAATCATGTGGCGCACCGTCTTAGGACCGAGAATGCGCTGCCCATCGAGCTCCCCACCGTTGAGCAGCATTTGTCCGAAGCGCACGTAGTCACCGACTGTCGCAAATGCGCAGGCTCCCCCACAGTCAAACTTCGTCGGACTTTCGAGGAGCTCGATATCCTGTGGCTTTCCCGTCAGCGGGTCGCCTGGAAATGGATGCGCGAGGCGCTCGCGTTGCGATTCCGACAAATGGAAAGTGGCATCCTGCATTTCGATGGGCTTCCACAGATTGCTGGCAAGATAGTCGCCCAATCGCTGTTGGCTGACCTGTTCCAGGACAGCTCCCAGCACATCGGTCGAGAAGCCGTATTCGAATTCCGTCCCCGGTTGGTGCGCTAGCGGCAGCTTGGTGATGGCTTCGATGAACTCCTGCTTATCGCCCCTCAGTGGCGGAGCGGCGAAATGGGGATAGAGACGCGAAACTTGGTCTGAGCTGTCGAGGGGCACACCATAGGTGAGCCCGGATGTGTGGCGATATAGATCATGGATGTAGATCGGAGAACTCTGCGCTTGAAATTCTAATGAACCGTCATGCTGTGGCACTCCCACCTTCATGTTTGCGAATTCCGGGTAGTAATCCGTGAGCCTGGCCTGTAGAGGCAGCCGACCCTGCTCCATGAGGATAAGCCCGGCAACGGCCACCATCGGCTTGGTCATAGACGCAAGCGCGAACATCGCGTCGAGCCGCATCGACTTTCCTTTTGCAGGATCGAGTTGCCCGTACGCCTTGTAGTGAATCAGCTTGCCGTCTCTGGCGATTGCAATCACTGCACCCGGCACGCGTTGACTTGCGATTTCGCGAGCGAAGAACTCGTCTAGCCTAGCGAGGCGACGCTGAGAAACGCCGACGTCATCGGCCGTCGCTTCGGGCAGAGGCGCGGAGTGCACTGAGTGCACTGAATTGAAGCCAATTACAGCAGCCGCCGCGGTCATAACAAGCTTGTTCATTGTAGCCTCGCAAGGATTGATGGATCCGGCTTGCAATACTGCTGCTCGGTCGAGATCGGATATGTCCGGCCGGCAAGCCTAAGACGGTTCGGTGCCTCTCCTGGCACGGTGTCTGTCGATGAGGGATAAGGTGAAGATGGCCGCAAAGGCGAACATCACCATACCGCCGGCAAGCACACTCGCCTCGCGCCAGCGCGATGCTTGGACGTAGTCTACGACGTAGGCTGACAACACCTTGGTGCGCCCAGGAATGTTACCGCCGATCATCATCACGACGCCGAATGTGCCGATCGTATGACAAAAGCCAACGATGGCGGCCTTAACAAACTCCAATCGCGCCAGTGGCCCTCTGATGGTAATGAAGGCATACAGCGACGAAACGCGCCCCGTAGTTTCCAACGAGCGATCCCCTATCCCGACAAAGGCGTTACGGATCGGCTGCACCACCAACGGCAGTGCCGAGAGGACCGATCCGATCACGATTCCTGCGAAGGTAAAAGCGAGCGTGCGCTCGCCCCACAAAGAGGCGAGAACGCCACCCGGTCCGTTGGGGCCGAGCAACACGAGTACGCAAAAACCGAGAGCCGTCGGCGGTAGCACTAGCGGCAGGGCGATCAGCGTCGCCACCGCCTCGCTCAAAAGAGTCTTTGAGCGCGCTTGCCACCAAGCGAGTGGCACACCAATCACGAGGAGGATCACGGTCGTTACGCTGGCGAGCTCAATCGTGAGCGCAACGGATTGCGCAATCTCTGCCGAAAAGACATCCATGTGCGTCAGCCCAAAAGTGAAAGCGGATCGTCTTATGGGCCCAGTAACCGCCTGCACGTCCGGCTCGCGCAGGTATGTGGCGCGGATCGCCCTCTAGTCGCGCAGCACTTCGTGGCGGCCGCCACATTCACGCGCGTCGTTTCTACGAGCAAGAGCAGCATCGCAAGTTTCATCGGCAACTCCTGTGACAGGGCCGCTTCCATCCATCTGACGGCGGCACCTCCTCGTTCGAAATCAGCAATTCCTGTGCCGCGGGCGAACTGTGGAGCGCTCTATGCGCAAGGTGGGAGCAATTCGCATAGACGTCGACGTCGCTGTGGCGTGGACCTAACGCTATGTCGGATTTCTGGCAGCTTTGTTGCCGAGCAGACAGCGATAGCCGCGCAACGAAACGGCAGAATTTGATGCCGCCAGAGATGCCTATTTGGTTCTGTCGGTAGCTCAAGCGCCGCACTCGCCGCGCCGGTAATGGAACGGATCGCAGGAAGCCTGCCCTTTGGCAGCTCGCGAACGATCTAGCTGAGTAATCATCTTAACGCTGCTTCTGCGACGCGGCAAAAGGCGCGAGGGGCCGAGAGCGAAGGTATCCTGCCTAATGCGCATCGCTAGCACAGGCTTGGAGATAAATGCCCCGTGCACGAACGAGCCTTGCCGCTCGCGACAACGCAGTGCATCGATTCAAGATTATTGGCGCGCAATCGAGCTCCTAAACAGGCTTCCATCGCGTGGATGAGTGCTATCCAAACTATCAATTTTACCAATGTCATCTACTCTTGCATCCATCTCAGCAGTCGGCGCATATCGATCACGCTCGGGCTTCCATCCCGAGACGGGACTCCGCTAATGCGCCCAGCCGATCAAGATACGCGTCTCGTTGCAACTTTTTGTTCGAGCTTGCGAACGCGGGCCGAGCACTCAAGCCGATGCCGCCAGGAGACAGACGGTTTGTCCGAGACTGCCCAATCGGGCGCACTTTGGGCATCTGGTGCATATCTTGCTTAACGAGAAGGGATAACGCAACTAAACGCCTGCCTTTGGAACGACGCGCCCGCTCTCGGAACCGTCCTTCAATCGGACACGGCTAAAATGATGAGTCTCGTATGACGCCGTCGTCTCTCAACGACGCGGCGGCTCACATTCGAGTATATTCGGGAAGGAAGCGTCATGACCACCATGGCAACAGCGGCGCCCGCACGCGCGTCGCAAGCTTGGTATAAGATTCTCTACGTGCAGGTGCTGATCGCGATCTTGCTTGGCGCCGTGGTCGGTTGCCTATGGCCGTCTGTCGCGACCAATGACTGGGTCAAGGCGCTCGGTGACGGGTTTATCAAGCTCATCAAGATGGTGATCGCGCCGATTATTTTCTGCACCGTCACATCTGGTATTGCACATATTCAGGATGCGAAGAAAGTCGGGCGAGTCGGCGTCAAGGCGCTGGTCTATTTCGAGATCGTCTCCAGCTTTGCCTTGGTGTTGGGCCTTCTTATGGGCAATCTGGTCCAAATCGGTCATGGTCTTGCGGTCAAGCCGGATGCTGCGGCGGTCGCCAATTACGTCAAGCAGGCGGAAGGCTCGAAGACCGTCGATTTCTTTCTCAACATCATTCCCGATACCGTGGTCGGCGCCTTCGCCCGCGGCGATGTTCTGCAGGTTCTCCTGTTCGCGATCCTATTCGGCTTTTCGCTGATGGCGTTGGGAAGCCGTGGGGAGCGGCTGCGAGGCATGATTGACGACGTCGCGCACGCGGTGTTCGGCGTGATCGCTATCATTATGAAAGCGGCCCCGATCGGCGCCTTCGGCGCGATGGCCTTCACTATCGGCAAGTTCGGGCCGGCAGCACTCGGCAATTTGATCGGTCTGATCGCGCTGTTTTACGCGACGGCGGCGTTATTTGTCGTGGTGGTGCTCGGTTTGATCGCGCGCCTCGTGGGCTTTTCAATCTTCAAGTTCATTGTCTATATCAAGGACGAGATTCTGATCGTGCTCGGCACATCGTCCTCTGAAAGCGCGCTGCCGCAATTAATGGAGAAGCTCGAACGGCTGGGCTGCTCCAAGCCTGTGGTCGGCCTGGTGGTGCCAACTGGCTACTCCTTCAACCTCGACGGCACCAATATCTATATGACACTTGCGACATTGTTCATTGCCCAGGCACTTGGGGTCGATCTCACCTTTGGCCAGCAGCTCACGATCCTGCTCGTGGCAATGCTAACGTCGAAGGGAGCAAGCGGGGTCACCGGCGCGGGCTTCATCACGCTCGCTGCGACGTTGTCGGTGGTCAACCCAGCGCTGGTGCCGGGCATGGCAATCGTATTTTCGATCGACAAGTTCATGAGCGAGGTGCGTGCCCTTACTAACATCACCGGCAATGGCATCGCCGCCGTGTTCGTATCCTGGTGGGAGGGCGAGCTCGAGCACGCAACGCTGCAGGCTCGGCTCAACCAGCCCAACGTTTCCACCACTATCGACCCACGATGAGATAGGTTCCGGATCTTAACCGCCGCCATTCGAAGACGCGTCGAATGCAAGCGCAGCCACATTTCTCGTAGTTCGAATCGACACTGCCGACTTGACACGAGCCGGACCCTTTCGCGCACCATCTCAGCGCAGCCCTTACACCGCGTCGCCCCCCCGGCAGCCGCCCTGAAAAGATGCCAGCCGAGCAAAAGAGTAGGGACTTTTCTAACAGTCATTTTCAAGCGCGTCTTTCGCCGTCAAGCTCCCGGCCATCTGAACACTTTTGCGACATTTTGCCGTGCCAGATAACAGGACTGCGACACAACGTGTCCGGCTTGACGGACCTTGATGTTGCTCCGCCTACAATTGCCCATGTGCGCGGTCACTGCGCTTGCCTCGTCGGACCAACGACGTGGTAGCGATCTTGCTGACGCAACTCATCATCCCTTGTTACGGTCCGCGCTGCCGCATTAGATCATGATGGGTGTGATCAGCACGGATTAGATGGCACCTCGACAGAGCCGTGGCGGCTCGCACACGGCTAGTGTCGGCTCGGCGTCGCTGCGCGCGCTCGATTCCGGCCAACCACACGGAGACAAGTCCTCCGCACCTAGGCGTGATGGCCTAGGGCAAACAAAGCAGTCGCGTAACTTCGCCTTCGTATCTCGGCACATGACCATTGCGGTTTCTTCCGCATGACCGGTCGTACCGGCGAGATGAGTGGTCCGGTAGCTTGTCTTTGTTCTTTCCGGTTCGGCGAGGCGCGCCTGATTGTTCCGGCCAACGTCTTGACTGAACTTCAGCCGCTGTCCTCGTGCGGCTGGCGTAAGCGAGTTGTCCTCGGCTGCAGCCTCGAGCGCCTGCCCGGGGATATCGGCAGCGGAGGAAAGCAGACATCTAAGCATCGATTGCAGGCGTGTCAGCGCGCCATATTGAAAGGTTTAGGACAACTATACGTACGTCTGTGATGCAATTTTTCTCGGCGCGTGCTCAGTTCGGCATCAAGCAATCGATCTCGGAAGCGCTCGCCAGCGGGTGCTGGTGCCGAGTATTGCCCTATTTTCGCCTAAAATGTTATAGCTCTCCCGCCGGAGAACAGGCCGGACGGTATCAAAATGCGTAGCCAGATCAGCAGTTTAGAACGTTCAGCCCTTCAGTTTACCTTCGGCAGCATAATGCTGGCCGTGGTAACACTGGCTTGCTTGTACCTTCGCGCGCATTTCGCCGCGACGGCGTTCGCATATTTGTTAATGGTATTGCTGTTTTCCCTGATAGGCAGCTTCATCGCGTCGTCCGCGCTTTGCATCGTAGCCATCGCTGCTCTCGCTTACTACTTTGCGCCGCCGGCATTCAGCCTGCGAATCGATGACCCCCAAGACCTGCCGGTGGTTGTTGCATTCTTTATTGCCTCGATTGTCGGAGCGCACCTGATCGCAAAGCTCCGCCAGGAAAGAGAGGCTGCGCGTGTGGTTGCGGCCAAGCTTCAGCGGAGCGCGGCCGATTTGGAGGATCGCGAAAAACGGTGGGGCGCCATCTTCGAGCACAATCCGGCCATGTACTTCATGGTCGATGAAGCCGGCACTGTGCTCAACGTGAATACATTGGGCGCGACACAACTTGGCTATGCTCGTGCTGAACTGATCGGTCAATCCGTGCTGGACGTATTTCTTGAGGAGGATCGCGCGTTCGTTTGCGAATGCGTTCGGACATGCCTTGAAGATGTCGGACAAACGCGCACGTGGGACGTCCAAAAAGTCAAGAAGGACGGCTCGGTGTTGTGGGTACGTGAAAACGCCAAAGCCATGCTCCGGGCCGATGAGCAGCCCATTGTCCTTATCGCCTGCGAAGATATCACGGAGCGGAGGCGGACCGAACTTGCCCTGCAGCGGAGCGAAGCACATCTAGCCCAGGCGCAGGAGTTGAGTCACACAGGCAGCTTCAGCTGGAACGTCACTACGGGCGAGGCCTTCTGGTCAAAGGAAACATTTCGAATCTTCCAATTAGACCCTCAGACAGTGCCACCGGGGCCGCAGCTCGTCGTTCAGCGCACGCATCCAGATGATAGGGCTTCGGTTAGAGAAATTATCGATCGCGCGATGCGAGACCCGAGCGATTTCGAGCACGAATACCGGCTTCTGCTACCGGACGGCTCGGTAAAGCACATTCATGCGCAGGCACGAGCGACGAGGACAGCCTCTGGTGACATCGAGTTTGTTGGGGCAGCTACGGATATTACGGCGGCGAGGCGAGCAGAACAGCAACTGCGCCGCAGCGAGGCCTATCTGGCCGAAGCCCAGCATCTCAGTCACACGGGCAGCTGGTCCTGGGACGTCTACGGTCTAGATTTCGTGTATCGCTCCGCCGAGGTCGATCGTCTGTTTGGCTTTAGCCCCCAAGAGCCGGTATCGATCGAGACCATTCGATCGCGCATCCATCCGGACGACTTGCCGGGGCTACAGGAGGTGCAGCGTCAGGCGATTGAACACAAGGAGGGGCGGTTCGAATATGATTTTCGTATCCTTCTACCAGATGGCGGGATAAGACGCATACACTCCGTTGCGCACGTGGTGGTCGGCAGCGATGGTAATGTCAGCGAGCTGATCGGAACACATATGGATGTGACCGAGCAACACGCAGCTAGGGAACGCCTGGAAAACACACTTGCCGCGCTGCGCGAAAGCGAACAGCGCTTTCGCGACTACGCCGAAACAGCTTCCGACTGGCTCTGGGAGACCGGGCCGGATCATCAGGTCACTCACTTATCCGAGCACACCAGCGCTGCGGGAATTTTGGCGACAGGATTGATGGGCCTGCCTCGCTGGGAGATTGCGTGCGACGTCGAAGACGAACCCGAGAAGTGGGCGCGGCATCGGGCGACGTTGGAGGCCCATCTTCCATTTCGGGATCTCGTCTACCGCACCGTGAATCGGACAGGTTCTCCGATCTACGTCCGCACGAGTGGCAAGCCTTTTTTCGATGGAAAGGGCAATTTTCTCGGCTACCGTGGCGTCAGCACTGACATCACCGCTACCATTCGCGCCGATCAAGCCGAACAAGAACTACGAAAGGCACAGGCGGAGCTTGCGCACGTGACGCGTGTAACGACGTTAGGAGAGCTGACAACTTCCATCGCCCACGAAATAAACCAGCCCCTCGCCGCTATTATCAGCAACGCCGATGCGTGCCTGGGATGGATGGGGCGAGAAGCTCCTAATCTTCCCGCCGCGCGCTCTTCGGTGGAGTGGATTATCGAAGACGCAATCCGGGCAAGCGAGGTGATCCGTCGTGTTCGCGCGCTCGCGAAGAAAGGCGAGATTGAGATGGTGCCGCTCGATATCAATGAGGTCGTCAAGGACGTCATTGCACTGGTAACACGAGAGCTGGTGAGCCACCGAGTGATGTTACGAACCGAGTTGACGGCAGGGCTGCCTACGATCCTCGGCGATCGGATTCAGCTGCAACAAGTGATCATCAATCTCGTGATGAACGGAATCGAAGCCATGGACGCAGTTACAGACCGGACGCGCGAACTGCTGATTCAATCATCGAAGGACGATGTGGGGCACGTCCAACTTGCCGTGACCGATTGCGGCGTCGGCATCGCCGAGAACGACGCCGACCGCGTCTTGGATCCCTTCTTCACCACCAAATCGACTGGCCTTGGAATGGGTCTTTCGATCTGCCGGTCGATCGTGGAAGCTCATGGAGGACGACTGTCAATGGCCCACAAAAATGGACCGGGCGCGACGTTCCAGTTTGCTCTGCCGCTGCATAAGGAGGCCGTCTCGTGACAGGACGATTTGACTCGCCACGTGAAGGCAGCAACGCCAAGGCCTCGACAAAGGCGATCGTCTTCCTCGTCGAGGATGACATCTCCATGCGTCGCTCGCTTACGAACCTTTTTCTATCGGTAGGGATGGATGTCATTGCATTCGGATCGGCTCGCGAAATGCTGCAGAGCACAATTCCGGACGCTATTAGCTGTCTAGTTCTTGATGTCCGGCTGCCAGGCTTGAGCGGCCTTGACTACCAGACCGAGCTAGCAAGGTTGAACATACATATTCCGATCATTTTCATTACCGGCCATGGCGACATTCCCATGACCGTCAGGGCCATGAAGGAAGGAGCGGTCGATTTTCTCAGCAAACCGTTTCGCGATCAGGAACTGCTTGATGCCGTGGTTGCGGCGACCGAACGCGATCGCAAAAGACGGGACGCTCAGCAGATCGTCGCGAACCTGCAGTCTCGATTTGAGACCTTAAGCCCACGCGAGCAGGGGGTGATGAAACTGGTCGCTGCCGGCCTGATGAACAAGCAGGTAGCCGCCGAGCTTGGGCTGGCCGAGATTACGGTCAAGATCTACCGGGGACACGTAATGAAGAAGATGCGTGCACGGTCGCTGGCCGACTTGATTAGAATGACTGAGACGTTGGGAATTCGCGCCAATCGTCCTGAACAAACCCAAGTATGATTTTACAATTTCATCAGTCGAGCCCACTTTTCGCCGAAGGTGGCTGATGCTTGCAGCCGCTATTCCCCGTTCAGGAGTGCTCGTCTTGTCCACGTCTTTGATTTCCGTCGTTGACGACGACGCCTCAGTCCGTGCGGCGACAGAGAATCTTTTGAAATCGCGTGGCTACATCGCCCAAATATTTGCGTCGGCCGAGGAACTCCTGAGGTCCCCGCAATTGGACGAGACATCCTGTGTGATTACCGATGTACAGATGTCGGCTATGAGCGGCCTGGAGCTATTGGCAGAGATGCGGACACGCGGTTACGACGCACCATTCATTTTCATTACGGCTTTCCCCGACGACCGCGTACGCGCGTCAGCGCTGGGCGCCGGAGCGATTGGCTTCCTCGCCAAACCCTTTACCGGACAAGCGTTAATCGAGTGCCTCGACAACGCACTGAACGCGTATGACGGCCGAGGCGGCATCTGATGCAATCAACCTGCGGCTTGAAATGATGTCCGATCAAACGGTCCACGGGTCGATCTCGCCACCGATCAACCCCTTCGCGGTCAAACATGCTACTTGCTTTAAAACGCGAGCGAGAGGCCAATTGTTGCCTTGTCCATGCTTCACCGACTATCGCCGGGCGGCTACATTGGTGCAGAACAACCTTATCGCTGCGAGGGCCGGAAGGGCAGGCTAGCTCGACTCATTCTGTAGGTCGACGTTAAAGATAATGCTGACCCAAAGCAATCGACGACCCTAAGCACTTCTTAACTCGTCTAGATCGAGGTTATATACTCCATTGCAGAGCGGAGCTGGCGCGAGAGCGCTCGACAAAGCAAGAGATTGGCAGTTCGCAGCCCGACTGCAGTGACGATGATAACGGAGCTTCGCCCAGGACAACCGCCTCGCGTGTGTGTTGAGGCTTTTCTGGTGAAAGAGCTCTGCACGATCCTCGTGCTCACGGCGTCGTTATATCGGTTGACGAATGCCGGCCGTCTTGTCTATCGAGCGCCGCTTCGCTGTACATTTCTTTGCCCACCGACACACGGCAGGCGCCCACGCCGTTACTACTTCGTAGGCCGCGATCTGTAGAAGACTTCTGCCTCCAAGCCGTCCAACGTGCTCGGCGCAACACGCCCGGCCCCTCGGCGGCCGGACGCACTCTGGCGGCACCCCATGCAGGTCCTCGCCGCGGCGAGCATTGCCGCAATTGCCTTGCGCAGTGAGCTCCTACTTCCAACGCTCACACAACTCAGCAACCGCTAGGCCAAGGAGCACTCTGGGGGTAGTCTTCTGAGCCAACTCAGAGGAACTCTCAGCCGCAAACGCTATAAACAGAGAGGAGCCGGAGCGGAGACGAAGTCGGAGTACTCATGGGGGTTGTCGGCGATGTACTCGATTTCGTCGCCATGATAGGCCTTCGCGGCTTCTCGGAATGAGTGACGATCCTTGAACTCTATGATGGGAGGGGTTGAAACGAGCGAATACGGTCTTGTTGCCGAAGATGAACTGCCACTCGAGCCGGATTCGGCTAACTGCATATTGGCGAACGCATCCGCAAAGTTGGCTGCGTCCATTTGCTCATCAGTTTCTGCAAAGTGAGAGGATTGGAAGTAGGACGAGCCATTGATCCGATTATATATCGCGATTGGTGCTCCCGTCGCACATACATTTCCGCATCTAGTTTAGGCTTGGTAGGCCCAGCGGTGCTGATAGGGAGGCTGGCTTACCAAAACCTGACGCGGCCGCCCTCACGTTGGCTTGTCATAGGGCTTCCTTCTAAACGACACGGCGGCACGCTCGTGCCATCGGCATTCATCAGGTTTGATGAGAGGCCGCGAACAGCTCCGAAGAAGCTCCTTGATTAGGGAATTTGGTTGATCGCTGATTGACCTGCCGACGCCAATCGGACCGTACTCTTTTCGGAGTTCCGCCGCGCCGCCTTATGTCCAAGTTTTCTTTTGAACGCCCCAGCGGAGCTCCCGGACCGCCTTCCATAGACTGGCCGATTTCCAGACTTTGAGCAACGCCATCGCCTGCCCCAGAGACTTAGTCTAATGTCAACTCGTGGAAGCGCGACCGCGCGTTCGGCGTCAACGCTCATTTATCCAAATCCGCATTTCGCCTTCGCCGCGGTTAGCCCAGCTGAACCACGGAATGAATGTCAGCCGCTGCGGTTCTAGCTGTCCAGGCACTTTGTCGTATTGATAAAGCGCTGCTTCTTCAGAATGCGGGTGTTGCAACCGCGCCCCGCCGGCGTGCAGCAAGATGTTGCCATTAAAGAGACCAGTTCCTTCGATAAGGGAAAACCGACTGTCTGCATTAAGCCAAATGTTGTGTAACTCGGTCCCGTTGTCGGCTTCCTCCAGACAATAAATTAAGGGGCCGCGCTGGATGGCCACCTTGCCGGCCAAATTGCGAAGTTGTGGATGGCCGTATACGCGACGCACTTGCATTGGCAGCGATAGTTTGACGCGATCTCCCTGCCGCCACGTTCGGCGAATGTGCAAATAGCCCTTGCGCGGCTCCCAATTCACAGGCTCGCCGTTCACGCTCGCCTGCGGCGCGCTGCACCATTCCGGCAGGCGCAGGGCGAGCGTGTGGGCAATTGGCGGCGCAGATTCGACGGCGATCTCCACCTGGTCTCTCCATGGATAGCTGCCGCTTATGAGCAACCGCAGCGCATGTCCGTCCACGGATATTGCCACCCTATTACCAACGTAGAGATTTACATAGAGCGCGTCGGTGCTGGGCGTGTAGATGTAATGACCAATCGATGTGAAAAGGCGTGCGATGTTCGGTGGACAGCACGCGCAGCCAAACCAGCGTCGTCGCACCGGCGAGACGTGATTGTAGATGCCATTATACCTCAGCGTTTTGGGATGCACTTCGAGCGGGTTAACATAGAAATAGTGACGCCCGTCGAACGCGATACTGCCGAGAACGGTATTGTAGAGCGCGCGCTCCATAACGTCGGCATAGCGGCCGTCCAGTTCCATCTCCAGCATACGGCGCGCGAACATCATCAGGCCAATCGACGCGCAACTTTCCGCGTACGCCGTATCATTTGGCAAATCGTAATCGCTGCTGAACGCTTCGCCGGCGCCTTGCGAGCCGATGGCTCCGGTAATATAGATCTGGCGCTGGACCATGTTTTGCCATAGCCGCAGGCAAGTTTGGCGCTGCTGCTCGTTCTGGCGCAGACGCGCGAGATGAGCTACTGCCGTCATGAGGTATACAAAACGAACCGCATGACCAGTTGCAGTCCGCTGCTCCGAAAGCGGCAAGTGCGCTTGGCTATACGCTTTGCTTTTTATCATCCAAGGCGTGCCGTCGGATTTGAGGACGCAGGATTGCTGGCGCTTCTCGTACTCAATGTCGTAGAAGTGTGGCTCCCTGCCGCGTTGCTCCACGAAATAATTGGCTAGCGTGAGATATCGCTGCTCCTTTGTCGCTTCGTAGAGGCGTGCCAACGCAAGTTCGATTTCCGGATGGCCATCATAGCCGCGCAACTGATCGCGCTCTGGGCCGAAAACCTGTGCAGAGGTGGTCAGCAAGCCTGCAAACGACCTCCAGCAATCGCCGTTTGCCAGTCCCATGAAAGAATGCGACACCTGCTTCAATCAAGTGGCCAGCGCAATAAAGCTCGTGGCACTCCGTTAGGTTGGTCCAGCGCTCCTGAGGCGCGTTCAGTATGAAATAAGTGTTGAGATAACCGTCGCCGCATTGGGCGGCCGCGATCAATTCAATCAGCTCATCGACGGCATTCTCCAGCTTTGGATTTGGTGCCTGGCATAGCGACCATGCAGCCGCCTCAAGCCATTTTGCGACGTCACTGTCCTGAAAAACCGTGCCATGGAACTCGCCCCTCGCACGTCCGGCAGCGGAAGTTCTCTACCGCGTGACTCGGTATCACCTCGGGATCGCGATCGTTTAGCACCTCCCATTGGTAGGGAATTGCCACTTCCCTGACCAGCTGCTGGCATTGCCCAATCAGTGGATCCGAGACCTGTAGGTTCTGAAGATCGACTTCGGCCACACTGGGATCATTCATCGCGTTCCTCCTTGAGTGTGGCGAACGGAGACCTGGCCAGGTAAGCCACCTCACCACGATTGTGTTGTTGAGCTTGTCGCCCAGAGATTTGCGGCTGCACCCGTACTCTCGGTGCGAGGCTTCAAAACGATAGAAATGGAGAGGCTGCCCCAAGGCGCCGCCCTCCCAGACATGCGTTGACAGCAGTCGGTCGAGGAGCGGGACAGCAAATCCCGTGCCCAGAATAAGGAGCGGTTCTTCTGGTCAACCAAATCTGCGGCTCCCCGTAGGAACCCGATGCGATCGCCGGCCCACCAACAGGATTTGCCAGTCGTGCTAAATCCCGCGTCGCTGCAAGGGGGGTGCGGCGTCCTTCCGGTGCGGCGCCCCTGCACTTGGTTTTAGGCCCTAAACCTTGCGCGGGAATGTCCGGTTTCTAACAATCCATTTGATGACACGTAGCAGCTGGGAGGGCCGCCGCGGCGGCGTATGATCCAACCGGATTGCGTGAGCCGCTGCTACGCGCGATCTAAGCGACAAACTGCACTGCATCCTAAGGAATCGTCCCCGCGGTGGAAGTGCATGCTCAACGTGCCCGACATAGGGCAGATGAACGTAAGTTGTCGCGCGTATGCGCTGCCAGTGAATAAGCCGCGACGGAGCGGCCCGAAGCTGGTGTGTGCACCGACTTGCTCGTCGGCTTCGCTAAGGTGGGAGGATAAGTTAGAGGGTATCTTTTGTGTACCGAGCTTCAGGTGATTTGGCCCTGCAAAGCAGATGGCAGGCTGGGTAACCGAGAGCCGACTTGGATCTCCCAATGGTCAGTAATTCCCACTTGTTATCGACCGTTCCTCTCGAACGACAGGAAGGTAACGATGGCCTCCATTGGCGTTAGTCGGTTGACGATGATGACGCAAGCAGGACTCTGCTCATCGAGCTGGACCGGTCTATGATTGACCTATCGATACTGGGATCGCTCTCCTTGAGCTCGCCCACTCCATTAGTGGCCTCGATGCTTCAAACTGCCGCCTCATTCCACAGTCACCGATTTTGCTAGATTACGCGGCTGATCCACGTCCGCGCCCCTTACGAGCGCGGTATGGTAAGCCAAGAGCTGAACCGGAATGGCATAGACCATCGGCGTAAAGCTTGCGACCATCTCCGGCAGCACAATGGTCATGAGTGTGTCCATCGTCGCTTCTAAAGCACCCTTCGAATCGGTGATCAGGATGATCTTGCCGCCCCGAGCCGCAACTTCTTGCATATTCGAGACGGTCTTCTCGAAGACCCCGTCATAAGGGGCGATCACCACCACAGGCACAGCCTCATCTATCAATGCGATCGGTCCGTGCTTGAGTTCGCCGGCCGCATAACCTTCTGAGTGGATATAGGCAATTTCCTTCAGCTTGAGTGCGCCCTCAAGCGCCAGGGGGGCCGATGTGCCACGACCGAGATAGAGCACGTCCCTTGTCTCGGCGATATAACGCGCGAGCTTCTCGATCTGCGGCTCAATCAACAGCGCCGCAGCAATCAACCGCGGCACTTCGATAAGCTCACGCACAAGCTTCGATTCATCGATTTCAGATAGTTTATCGCGCTCTTTGCCTGCTGCGACGGCAAGCGCCGCCAATACCATCAGCTGGCAGATGAATGCCTTGGTCGAGGCGACGCCGATTTCTGGTCCCGCCAGCGTCGGCAGAACGGATTCGCTCTCCCGCGCAATCGTCGACGTCGGGACATTGACTACAGATATCGTGTGCATGCCCTGGTCCTTGGCGTATCGCAACGCAGCCAGCGTGTCAGCGGTTTCGCCCGACTGCGAGATGACGATCGCGAGATCGCCCCGGCGCAAAGGCGCCTCTCTGTAGCGGAACTCGGAGGCTACATCGATCTCGACAGGCAAGCGCGCCAGCCGCTCGAACCAGTATTTGGCGATGTGCCCGGCATAGCTTGCAGTGCCGCACGCGGTAATTGAGACGCGCTGAATGGATTTAAAGTCGAACGGCAATGCGAGGGGCAGGACGACGCGCTTGGCCGCCATGTCGAGATAATGCGCCAATGTCTTGCCGGCCACTGTCGGCTGTTCGTGGATTTCCTTGGCCATGAAGTGGCGATAATTCGCTTTGTCTACAAGGAGTGACGATACGCCAGACTTTGATGTTTCCCGCTCGACGACAGATCCGTCTGCGCTATAAATCACGCACGTCGTGCGCGTAAGCACGGCCCAGTCGCCGTCTTCAAGATAGGTGATGGTGTCGGTCAACGGCGCGAGCGCGATCGCGTCCGATCCTAGATACACTTCGCCCTTGCCATGTCCGATCGCAAGGGGCGACCCCTTACGCGCACCGATCAAAAGATCATCGTGGGCCTTGAAAAGGAATGCCAGCGCGAAGGCACCGCGCAGCCGCGGCAGCGACGCTTGTACCGCATCCTGCGGCGAGTAACCCTTCTTGAGATAAGATTCGACGAGATGCGCCACCGCCTCCGTGTCTGTCTCCGAGCTAAAATGGGCTCCATTCCGCTCCAGTTCAGCTCGCAGCTCGCGGAAATTCTCAATGATCCCGTTATGAACGACCGCGACATTTTCCGTCGCGTGCGGGTGAGCATTGCTCTCGGTCGGCTTTCCATGAGTCGCCCAGCGGGTATGACCGATGCCGGTATGACCCGACGGCGGATAGCAGCGCAGCTGCTCCTCAAGGTTTCTCAGCTTACCTTCAGCGCGGCGGCGCTCGATACGGAGACCTTCGAGAGTCGCGAGGCCTGCGGAGTCGTAGCCACGATATTCCAATCTCTTGAGCGACGCGACCAACTGCCCAACGACCGGACCACGCCCCAAAATGCCTACAATTCCACACATATCGATCAATGCAGCCCAAGTTTAAGGAGTCCGGCGTCCGCCTACAGGAACCCGGTCATGAAGTCCGCTTGCCTGATGGTAACGGGTGTCTAGTTCGGTTTTCGCGGCCGCCTGTATCGCCGCCGCATTCACAAGCGTGAGTTCTTTCAGCCATCATCGCTTCGCCCGGCTACATTCCGCTTTTGGCTGCCGATCGAGTACAAACGGCACAGCAGCTCTAGCTTGAATTTTCCTGTCTTACTGGAGACATTTTCCGGCGCGGGTTAAAGAGACTTATCATACTCGAACCGAGGCAACTTACGCTCGGTCAAGGTTAAAGGATTGCCGTCGAAGCTCCATTGTACGAAAGTAAGCTCTCGATATCGAAACGTTCGACGATCTATACCAACGTTTGCTACTCTTTCTCACCTTGTCTCGCGTCAACCGTCCACTGCCTGCCGCGAGTTGGATATTGGCAACGGCGCTGATCGTGGTTGATGAGTCGACCTACAAGACTGCGTGTTATGTTCCGACGCTAATAGCGCTTTGTAGACTGCGGCTCTATGAGCAGGATGGCCGCGTGCTGCCTTGCATGCCGTCATTCCGACAAATGCATTGACGAATACGACCTCAGCTCGTCGCTCTCCCACGCCATGATGAGCCCACGCGAATGCACACATGCGCCTGAGGATGATAAGGAGCACGGACCAACGCTTCTATCTCATTGAAATACCGCCCAGGGGCAAGCGCGCCCCGGGCGCACGTAAGGGCGTTTTGCCATCCATCTCGCCTTAGGACTATCGCGCTGCTAGGGTTACTGGGCTTCATTTTTGACGCTCAATGTGTTGGCACCCTTCAGTCCAAATATAAATCAATGTATATGGTGTGCATTCCTGCATGGTGTGTATGACTGGAGCTAACGATCGCTTTCCTTTAATTGCGGGTGGAGCGCGCGTGCACATCTAGATTTTTCGAGAAACGGCTTCGCATGGTGTTTCACAGCGAGGCTCTTTGCGGCGCAACTAAGAGAGACCATGGTGGCTCAGGACTCAAAGCGGCGCGTTGCGCTAATTACGGGCGTCACCGGGCAGGACGGCGCATATCTCGCCGAGTATTTGCTCGGTCTCGGCTACACCGTGCATGGGATCAAGCGCCGGTCTTCCTCGTTCAACACCGCGCGCGTCGATCATCTTTACCAGGATCCGCATGCCGGCAACGTGCGGTTCCTGATGCACTATGGCGACATGACGGATTCGACCAATTTGATCCGCCTGATGCAGCAGATCCGCCCCACCGAGATCTACAATCTCGCAGCTCAAAGCCACGTCGCCGTCAGCTTTGAGAGCCCCGAATACACCGCCAATGCCGACGCGATCGGCGTGCTGCGCCTCCTAGAAGCGATCCGCATCCTGGGCATGGAGAAGGAGACGCTGTTCTACCAGGCCTCGACCTCAGAGCTCTACGGCCTCGTGCAGGAGATCCCGCAGAAGGAGACGACGCCGTTCTATCCGCGCTCGCCTTACGGCGTCGCCAAGCTCTACGGTTATTGGATCACGGTGAACTACCGCGAAGCCTATGGCATGTTCGCCTCCAACGGCATCTTGTTCAATCACGAGAGTCCGATTCGCGGCGAGACCTTCGTGACCCGCAAGATCACCCGTGGTGTCGCCCGCATCGAGGTGGGTCTCGAACAGACGCTCTATCTCGGCAATCTCGAGGCCAAGCGCGATTGGGGCCACGCGAAAGACTATGTCGAAGGCATGCATATGATCCTCCAGGCCGACAAGCCGGACGATTTCGTGCTCGCCACCGGCGAGACCCGATCGGTGCGCGAGATGGTCGAGCTTGCCTTCGCGCAGGTCGGCCGCCGCGTTGAATGGCGCGGCACGGGCGTCGATGAGACCGGGGTCGACGCTAAGAGCGGCAAGACCGTGGTGAAGATCGATCCGACCTATTTCCGGCCGACCGAGGTCGATCTCCTGGTCGGCGATGCCAGCAAGGCGCGCGAGAAGCTCGGCTGGAAGCCGAAGCGGACCTTTGCCCAGCTCGTCGAGGAGATGATGGCGAGCGACCTTGCCGAGGCGAAACGGGACGCGGTCCATGGCAAGCGCAGCGTTTGAGCTGACCGGCAAGAGCGTCTATGTCGCCGGCCATCGTGGCATGGTTGGCAGCGCGCTAGTGCGCCGGCTGGCGCGCGAGGACGTCAAGATCGTCACGGTGGACCGGCGTGAGGTCGACCTCTGCAACCAGGCCGCCGTGTTCGACTGGTTCGCGCGGGTTCGGCCGCAGGTCGTATTCCTCGCCGCCGCGAAGGTGGGTGGCATCGTCGCCAACGACACGCTGCGCGCCGAGTTTATCTACGACAACATCGCGATCGCGGCGAACGTGATTCAGGCCGCGCAGCAAGCTGGCGCCGAGAAGCTGATGTTCCTCGGCTCGTCCTGCATCTATCCGAAGCTCGCGCCGCAGCCCCTGCGCGAGGACTCGGTGCTGACAGGCCCGCTGGAGCCGACCAACGAGCCCTACGCGATCGCCAAGATCGCCGGCATCAAGATGGCGGAGGCCTATCGCAGGCAGTATGGCAGCGACTTCATCAGCGTGATGCCGACCAATCTCTACGGTCCCGGTGACAATTATCATCCCGAGTACAGCCACGTAGTTGCCGCCCTGGTCCGCCGCTTCCACGAGGCGAAGCTCGCAGGCTCGAGAAGCGTGGTGGTCTGGGGCACCGGCACGCCGCGCCGCGAATTGCTCTACGTTGACGATCTCGCCGACGCCTGCATTCACCTGATGAAGACCTATTCCTCACCGGAACTTGTCAATATCGGTACCGGCGAGGACATCAGCATCGCCGAGTTAGCACTCATGGTCGCGGCCGCTATCGGTTTTCGCGGTGAGATCAGCTTTGATATGTCGCGCCCGGACGGCACGCCGCGCAAACTGCTCGACGTCGGGCGGCTGTCCGGGCTCGGCTGGCGTGCCACGACCTCGCTTGAGGACGGCATTCAGCTGGCATACCGGGCATATCGCGCCGACAGCGATGGACGGCACCAGAGTGATCTGCCTGTTCCGGAATAACGGGACAATCCTAGGTCGCAATCGGCGGTCAATGTCTAGCATAGCGGACTTGCCGCCCACGTAACGACCAACTTTGCTTCGCAATTGACAAGTCGTTCATTGTCAACGACCGGCCTCGGTCGGACGCCAAAACCCAAGTGACGCGGTGTATCCTACGTACGACGCAGCCAACGACTTGCAGGAAAAGGAGAATGGCCATGACCGAGACCTGCTGCCATGAGGTTGAGAGCTCATCGTCTCTAAGCCGCTAAAGCGCCGACCGCTGGACGGTCATTAGCCGGAAGCGTACTGGTGTCCCTTTCCTCTCGGCCAACGCCTTAGCGATGGTCTGTCATCATCATCCTCGCCGACAGCGTAACGATGGACATGAGCGCGCCCAACACCCCAAACGCCAAGCGCAAGCCAAACATGTGTGCGACGAGCCCAACGCCGGCGGGCCCAACGAGTATACCCGCATAGCCGACTGTCGTGATGACCGCGATCGCAACGCCCGCTGGCATCATTTTCTGTTTGCCGGCGCGTCGACAAAGCACAGGTACAACATTTGAAATACCCAATCCAATAAGCAGGAACCCCGCCATAGCAATCAACGCAACGGGCGCCGCCACCACAGCCAAGAAGCCTGTTACGATCGGCAGAGTCCCGAGCATCAATGTGGCACGGTCTCCGATTCGCGCCACCACGGCATCTCCGCTGAGACGCCCTCCGGCCATTGCGATTGAGAAGAGCATACAACCAATGCCCCCGTGCGCTTCCGCGAGAAGATCTCGTTCGACGAGAAGCAAAGCGCTCCAATCGAGCATTGCACCTTCGACAAGAAAGGTGATAGCCGCGAGCACAGCTATTAGCAACACACTGCGATGGGGCAAAACAAACGATGGCCCCTGCTGCCCCGACCCCACCGCGAGCAACCCCGGCCAGGCCGATACAAGCGCGATCGTCATTAACGCCGAACAGACCAACGTCGAAAAAAGCGGGCCAAGCTGCAGCGACATTAACGAGGTCACGGCGGCAGAGCCGGTGAATTCCCCAATGCTATACTGAGCGTGGAAGCCAGACATCAATGGACGGCCTGAGTCGCGCTCCAGTTCAATCGCATGAATGTTCATTGCTACATCGATCGAGCCGAGTGAAACGCCGAAAGCAAACAGCGTAGCACCGAGTCTGACAGGTGTGTCGGCAATTGCAAGGCACGGCAACATGATCGCGAGTCCAAGTCCACCCGCGAGGATAATTGGCTTGCTGCCGTACCGCGCATTCAATACGCTGGTCGAAAGCATCGCGATGACGGATCCCGTTCCGAGACAGAGCAGCAGAAGACCAAGCATGCGGTCATCGACCGCGAGCCGCTCCTTGGCGAGTGGCACCAAAGGCGCCCAAGCCGCGAGGCCGACTCCGGCCACAAAAAATGCGAGCCGTGTCCCAAGCAGGCCGGCTGACCAATTACCAGGAAGTATCACGGGCGCTCCTGAGAGAACGGGCTCGCGAGCGCGACGCCCCTCACCCTGCGCGCATCGCCTAAAACGACGCTATCGACAATGATGGCCTCAAGCCGGCATTCTTTATCCCTGCAAATGCAATGCCGTCACAAAAACAACTGGGACTACGTCACTAGGCGAGCGGGCGGTGATCGTCGAGGCCGTGGATACGGTGTTTCGGCTATCCCTTCCCGGTTAAGTTGGCCATAAGAGGGTGACAGTTTTTGCTGATCTGCGACAACGGCCGGAGGCGCAACGACTGAGGCTTTGTCGCAAATGCTACAAACCCCGCAAAGCCAACGGTGCCGGACGCCACTGTGTACTTGGCGCGAACACCGCCGTAGGTTTTCCGACAGCTCTTGCAAATCGGGAGCTCTCATCACGAGTGGCGCTGACTCGGGGGACCAATACAAGACCGCTATCACACGGAAGCCGTCAATGTCGGCCCCGTACTTTTGAAATTCGATTATTCCTGGTTTCAGGCGGCCAGGTAGTTTCCATGACATCATTCGCGCCGCGGAAGAGGTCGGCGTCGCTCAGGTCCACGACGCGCGCGCATTCGATACCGAGATGCCAGCCGGCATCGTTCAAGCGCTGATATCCGCAGTTCGCCTCGCTCCGACCAAATTGGACTGTGGGTGGTAAGGAGCAAGTGTAGCAGGATCCATCAGTATCGCCGCCCCTCACGTTATAAGCCCAGGCGCGCTGCACTAGATCGAGCTCGATCATCACCAGTGACAAACCGACGCCCGCATCAAAGCTCATGCAGATGCGTCGAAATATCTCCGGATCAAGCCGGCGCATGAGGTAGGAGCCCAGCAGGATGTCAGGCATGACACTGGGTATAAAAAATAGAGCAAGCTGCCGCTCTCGGGAACGAGCCGAGGTGATAGTAGACGAAGGGGGGCACGCTCGATCCACCACGCGAACCAAGGGCTAGGCCGGCGCGAAATTCGTGTTTAGCCAGCCCTGATTGTTAAACAACATCGCTAAGGGAGGGCCGGAGATAGTCGTCACCGAACGAGAGGATACCCAGCATCCACCCGAATGGCAGGCCGATCCGCCAGCTTGGCTCGATGGGGCGGCGTCAACCCGCAGCTTGCAGCACGATCAGGGACAAAATGATCGTGTAGGCGAATTTCATCCAGCCCGGCTGGAGCGAGGTCAAGGCATGGCCGCCGAGCGCAACGCCCGGCAAGAGAAGCAAGATGGGAAACACTCGTCTCAACGCCGGCACGCCCTTCAGATCGACGAGAAGGACGTAGACGCTGACGAAGACCTCAATGATGACCTGCGTCGGTCATGTATACGGGGCTCCTGACGGCGACCGTTCTTGACCCGTTCGTCCAGGGAATTGAACTCGCGTCAATTAGTCCTAAAGGCGCTCAAACCAGCGTCATCTTTTTCAGCCAGCAACGCAACGCGATCAGACGGAAGCAAGTAGTTGTCGTTCAAGAGCCCTTGGCATAATGGCAACGCCATCTCTTACAGGAGAGCATGAATTCTCTTCTCCCCGGCGAGGTCGAGTTTTAGCATCCCGCTGCCGTTAAGTCCGGTGCAATTCACCTTAGCGGAGCAGGCGCGGATCACCCACGTGTTCTTCACCGAGCACCTGATGGTCGCCAAGCTCGGCACCACGGGCGTGAAGATCTCGATGCGTAAGGGAGCGTGAAGCGGTCACAGGCTGCTTCGCTCACTACACTGAGCGTCCTTGATTGATTTTATCGTCATTGCTTGACCATCTGGGCATCAGCAGCGCCGGTGAGGTCGAGCTCGGCGGCGATCTTCGCGCGGCCGGAGCTCGCATCGGCACGATGATCGGACGCGATCGCGACATAGACCGCCGGCAGCACGAAGAGCGTGAACAGCGTGCCTACGGACATGCCTGCGACGAGCACGAGCCCGATCGAGAAGCGGCTCGCAGCGCCAGCTCCCGTTACGGTCATCAAGGGTATGAAGCCCGTGACCATTGCCGCAGTTGTCATCAAGATTGGACGCAGTCGGACGCGCGCCGCCATCTCTATAGCCGAGCGACGGTCAAGTCTCTCCTTGAGCTGCAGCTCATTGGCGAACGCAACCATCAGGATGCCGTGCTTGGAAATCAACCCGACCAGGGTCAACAGTCCCACCTGGGTGTAGATGTTCATCGTCGCCCAGCCAAAGAATAGCGGGATCAACGCGCCGACGATTGCCATCGGCACGCTGATCAGGATGATGAGGGGATCCCGCAGACTTTCGAACTGTGCCGCAAGCACCAAGAATATGATTATGAGTGCAAATGCAAAGGGAATGGCCAGTTGGTTACCCTCGTGCACATATTGGCGGGCGTCGGCGAGGAAGTCGTGGCTGAAGCCTACGGGTAGTTTCTTCGCCTCGGCTTCCAGGAAGTCCACGGCCTGCCCGATCGTGACGCCGGGCATCGGGACGGCCTGAAAGGTCGCGCAGTTGAGCTGGTTGTAGTGGGTGAGCGCGTTCGGATCGGTCGCAGCCTCAATGGAGACTACGGTAGACAACGGGACCATCGAGCCCGTCGCAGCCTTCACATAATAGCTCCCGATTGCTTGCGGCGCCAGGCGTACCTCGCGTGGCACCTGCGGGATCACCTGGTAGGAGCGGCCCTGTAAATTGAAGCGGTTGACGTAGTTTCCGCCAAGTAAGGTGGCGAGCGCGTTACCGACTGTCTGCATGGTGATGCCAAGCTCGTTGGCCTTAGATCGATCAACCTTGATTCGTACCACCGGCTGGTTGAACTCGAGGTCGGAGTCGCTCACCATGAACAGACCGCTGTTCCGCGCGGCAGCCTTCAGCTTCGACATCTCCTCGTAGACGGATTGGAAGCCAAGCGTCGAATTGATCACCATCTGCACTGGTAGGCCACCCGAACCGCCAGGAAGCGGCGGCAAGCTAAAGGCAAACGCGTTAATGCCTTCGATTTTGGACAGCTCAGCCTGGACAAGGGACTTTAGCGCAATCGATGATCGCTTGCCCTCGTCCCAGGGCTTGAGCAGCATGCCGGCCATGCCAGTCTGCTGGCCGCTAACGCCATTGATCACAAAGCTCAAGTCAGTCTCTGGAAATTTCTGGAACGCGTGTTCGAGCTTGGCCCCGTAATAGTCGAGGTAGTCGATATTGGCGTATTTCGGCGCTTTGGTTAGAGCGAATACGATACCTTGATCCTCCTCGGGTGCGAGTTCCTTGGAAGTATGCATATAGAGAAACCCGACGAGGCCCAGCATAGTCAGCGCAAACAGGGCGGTAATCGGACGATAGTCGAGCGAGCGGTCGAGCTTGTGGCCGTACCATCGTGTCATGGCGCTGAGCCCGCGGTTCACAAATCTTGCAAACCGCCCCCCGTCAGCGCGCCTCAGGAAGAGGGAGCACATCATCGGCGACAGCGTCAAAGCGATCACGCCCGACACGATCACCGCTCCCGCTAGCGTAAACGCGAACTCGCGGAACAGCGCACCAGTGAGACCGCCGAGAAATCCGATTGGGGCATACACCGCAGCCAAGGTAATCGTCATGGATACAACGGGGCCGACGATCTCGCGCGCGCCCCTTATAGCAGCCTGTAGGGGCGGCGCACCTTCGTCTAAATGGCGATGAATGTTCTCCACCACCACGATCGCGTCATCGACCACGAGACCGATCGCGAGAACCATCGCAAGGAGAGTCAGGAGATTGAATGAGAACCCCAGCGCCAGCATCATGCTGCAGACACCAACGAGCGACAACGGAATAGTGACCACAGGAATAATGACCGACCGCAGCGAGGCCAGGAATAAGAAGATTACCACCACCACGAGTACGACGGCTTCGATGAGCGTCTTCTCCACTTCATCGATCGACGATTGAATGAATTTGGTGGAGTCGTATGCCACTTTCATCTTCAGTGACGGCGGCAGGTTACGCTCCATTTCTGGAAACAGCGCCCGAACGCCTCGCACTATGTTTAGCGGATTGCCTTGCGGGCTCGCCTGAACGCCGATAAAGACCGCGTGCTCGCCGTTCATTGCGACGCTAGTGTCTGCGGTCTGTGCGGCAAGCTCGATTACCGCAATGTCCTCCATGCGCACAAAGCCACCGTCATTGGCTTTGACGATCATGCGCTTGAAATCATCGACACTCCGCAGATCCGTGTTTGCCGTGACATCGGAGATTGTGAAGTAGCTCTTGGTCTGACCGGCCGCGGCCTGGAAGTTGTTAGCCGCGATTGCAGCCGAAACTTCGGCTGGCGACACGCCGTAGCCTGCCATTTTCCCAGGATCGAGCCATAGCCGCATCGCAAAACTCTGGCCCCCCAGGATGTCTGCCGCTGCGACGCCGTCGACGGTTGACATAACGGGTTGCACGACGCGCGTGAGGTAGTCGGAGATCGCGCTGGCCGCCAGTTCCTCGCTGGAGAAGGCGATATACATGACAGCGGTGGTCTGACCGGTCGACTTAGTGACGACCGGATCGTTTGATTCCTTCGGGATTAAGTATTTGACTGAATTAACTTTGGAGAGCACCTCGGTGAGTGCTTCGTTGGGATCGAAATTGAGCTTGATGTAGACTTGGATCGTGGAGGTACCGAGCACCGATGAGGAACTGATGTAGTCGACGCCCTCGGCGGAGGCGACTGCCTGCTCCAGGGGAGTGGTGATGAACCCCTGGATCAGGTCGGCGGAGGCGCCAGGATAGGAAGTCGTGATAGTGACGACCGTATTGGATAGCTTGGGATATTGCCGGATCGGCAGTACGGTGGCCGCGCGCAAGCCGATCAGCAAAATCAAGGAACTGATGACAATAGACAATACCGGACGTCTGATGAAAAGCTCAGTAAATGCCATCTCGACTCGCATTTCAAGGGGGATGCAAATTCGCCAGCAACTCGCGCACGGCAACGATCATCAATGCGGCGACTGCGCTAAGCCTGTGGTATGAGGGAAGCGTTATCGGCTACTCTAATGGCTGACGCGTTCCTGAGCATAACGCGCCCAATCGTCCGCTTCTCCATCTTCGTCGCTCGAATGAATGTTGACTCCGCTGTTCTGATGCCGATCACGATCTCGAATAGTCGGCACCTTCTAAAGATAAAGCCCCCTGCCTCTCGTCTTCGCACCTGATTGGAACGCAACGATTTTTTGCGCCGCCCCGTCGATCGAAGGATCCAAGTTCGACATCGAAAGTACAAACGACCAAACCGGTGCTCAACTCTACAAAGGTAAGTCGGTAATATAGCATGGGCTGCAAAACCCTATACCAAGGTTTGTCGAAATGAGCGCTGGTCGCAGCCGCGCGAAACTTCTGACGTTACCAGGCGCAAAGTTCTCGTTCCCACAATATTCCGTACGCACGCGCTATCGCTTCGCTAAGTCGCTAAACAAAGTCGCCTCGGAGTTGGCCCTTGGCTACGAGCTCGACGCCCCTTTTCCGAGCAGTGCCTTGAGCATTTCTTGCCGGCCAATATGCTGCGCGCGGTTTAGCCACGCATAGCGCTACCGAGTTCGCAACCCCAGTATTACGTTGTCGACCAGCCGCGTTGAGCCGACGTAGGCTGCCGCACAAAGCGCCGCGGGCGCCGCAGTGGACTGTCGGCGGGTTTGAGCGTGTCACCTTCGACAGGTTCAAGATACTGCAGGCGGTCAATTGCCTCTGAATGCTCCTTGGCGACCGCAATCAGCTTTCTCTACGTTGCACTCTCCCGAGCGAAATTCGTCGAGCGCTGCGGATAGTCCACGATTGATCGCAAGGGCCCGCTGACGCTCTTCTTAGCTGAGATAGCGGTTGCGACTGATCATTACGAGCCCATCCTGTTCGCGAACGGTTGGTAGTGACGATCTCGATCGGGAGATTGAGATCAATAACCATCCGACGCACGACCGCGCATTGAAGTCGCGCGGATAGGTGTTGTGATCCTCGTTTGGTCCGAACTGAGTGGGGTTGACGAAGATGCTAACTACCGTGACGTGGCACTGCGCCCGGCTCGCCGCGATCAGGGCCATGTGGCCATCGTGGAGATAGCCCATTGTTGGCACCAATCCGACCCGTTGATCGGCACCGCGGGATTTTGCGAGAGTACGGCCAGCGACCCTTGTGATCGTTTGCATGACGAGCTCTACATCAAGTTGGGTTGGACGGCGCCCAGTTGGTAATTGCCTCGCCGACGCCTTCGGGAAGCCTATAGGACTCTTGCGACCTCGGGAATGCACCACCGCGGACGTCCGCGGCCCAGCGCGAAAGCGCATCACGCAACTGCTGAAAGCCTTCTGCATAGGCGCGAACGAATTTGGGGCGATGACCTTCCGCCCAGCACGTCGTGAAACACGAGCACCTGGCCTGAACAAGTCCGGGCCGGCGCCGATTTCGATCGTCGGTATTGTCAAGGAATTGATTGCTCGAGCAGAAGGATCGGCCGGAATGCCCTCCAAATACCAAAGCGAAACAGCCGGCCTCCTGCAGACGGTGAGCATCATCGAGCAAACGCAGCGCCTCATCCGCTTTTCGACCCTGCACTTTGAACCCCCCATGGCATTGACGCTCTGGGGCATTAGACCGAGATGACCCGTCACAGGAATCTCGCAATCCACGAGGGCACGCACCATCTCGATTCTCTTGCCGCCGGCCCTGATCGAGCGCCTCGACAAACATCGATTACATTGACCGCGTTGTCTCCTCGCTTACCCAATCCTCCAGACATTCCGGCAAGAGCGTCAGCTGGGATCTGTCCGCGCCTGAAGCGTCCCATCCGTATCCCCCATCAGGAAACGGAAGAATCCGAGCCGACTCGAGCTTTTCACACATGGGGTAATTCCGGGCTCGGAGCCATACTCAGGCTCTGGGAATCAGCTCTCCAGGACTCGACAAGGCCTACCTCAGGGCCTTGCAACGACGGAGAGAGGCAATGGAGCACTATGTCGGATTAGATGTGTCACTGAAACTGACTTCGATCTGCATCGTCGATCGGACAGGAAAAGTCGAGCGCGAAGGGGTGGTTACGTCTGACCCGGAGGCAATCGCGACGTTCATCAAATTGCACGCGCCACACGTCGTTCGGATTGGACTCGAGACCGGAGCAACGTCGACATGGCTGTGGACCGAGCTGAATAAGATCGGGTTACCCGTTATCTGCATTGACGCCAGGCATGCGAAGGCGGTTCTGAAGATGCAGATCAACAAGAGCGACCGAAATGACGCCGCTGGTATAGCGCGTATCATGCAATGTGGTTGGTACAAGGAGGTTTGCGTCAAGGATCTCGATAGCCATGCGACCAAAGCCCTTCTTGTTAGTCGAGCTCTGCTCGTCAAGATCAAGCGGGATATCGAAAATCAAATCCGGGGGCTCCTCAAGAATCTTGGGCTTGTCATCGGACGAGCAAAGATGAATATGTTTGCTGTGCGTGCCGCGCAGTTGGCAGAGGATCGGTCAGAGCTTTTTGCCGCGGTAGATCCGTTGCTGAAGGCACGCGAGGCCGTTGAGCAACAGATTGTGGACCTTGACCGCAAGGTGCTGCGGCTGGCTCGCAACAATCTTCAGGTGCGACGGTTCATGTCGGCTCCTGGCATCGGCCCGGTCACCGCCCTTTGCTACCTTGCGACAGTCGATGACCCCGCTCGCTTCAAGAGATCACGAAGCGTGGGAGCCTACGCAGGGCTAACGACCCGCCGATACGCATCCGGCGAGATTGACTGGACGGGCCGAATCTCGAAATGCGGCGATAAGATGCTGCGAAGTTACCTCTACGAGGCGGCCAATGTGCTGCTCACACGCGTAGCAAAATGGTCAGCACTCAAAGCGTGGGGCATTCGGCTTGCGAAACGAAGCGGGCTACGCAAAGCCAAGGTTGCAGTTGCCCGAAAACTTGCTGTCATTCTGCATCGGATGTGGATCGATGGTACCGAATTTAAATGGTCATCAAAGGATGCTGCTGATCAGCCTGCATAAAGGATAACGAGTTCCCGCCGAACTGCGGGAGCGAACGTCCCTGCCGGGACGCTGGCGTTGGTGAGATCGCCCCTGGCTTTGCGGTGCTCGAAAGGGCAAAGCGCGCTTCACACATTGATCCGCTAACGTCATCCTACGCCATCATGCGGAGGGCACGCCCCTACCGCGGAGAGAACCATGGACCCGGCAAGGATGTTCAGGGAGAGCTTGACCTCACGCCCGGAATTAGAGAACAGCCAGGGTCACGACGCGGTGACCTTGACGCGGAGGCTTGTGGCTAACGCAGACCACGGGGCAGCCCTGTCGCTCGCTCCTCATCACCTTTCCAAGGAATTTCGGGAGGCATCGTCGAGAGACATTTGATATAATCTCCGCCAGGCTCTTCGCGGCGAGCCGCGGGCTGCTCTGTCGAGTCCCGCCACATGTATATCGATGGCCTACACGGTTGAACTTGCAGAGCTTGTTTTGATTTCGTTGGATCAGATCGCCGGGATGTTCACGTTCATAGCGCCGCACCGGCAGGGCCGGGTCAAGGTGCGCGATCGGCTCAATCCTAGCGGCCGCTGGATAGGGCTACGGCGTCAAGCCGACCTCGGTTGCGATCTATTTGCTTGTGTGGCGCTGTCGTCGCACACCTTCGGCGCATGTGGTAGACAGGGTTTGGCTTGGCATGAAAGAGGTCTTGTGGAGCGATCACGGTCCATCGACGCCTGCCTCGCGGAACGCTTGACCCACTTGGCGACGGTCTTCGCCGAAATAACAAAGTGCAGCGCGGCTGCAGCCTTTGTCAGGCCATCTACGATGACGCTCCGCGCCATAGCCTTTCGGCGTCAGAGGCGCATCCTTATGGGTGCCCATCGATCCTCCGGGAGTGGGCTAAAGCTTTGACAACTGCGCTCCCTCGTTCAGGACCGGTTGGACAACCTACCGAAAGCTCGCACTAGTGGTCTCACAGACATCCTACCCGAACCGGCTGACACCCAGGCGGCTCCTCTAAAAGCGCGCGTATGCGCGCAGCGATCTGCCGTGCTTCCTTGGGCCGCAGGTTAGGCTTCATGCAATCGAGTATGGCTAGCATCGCCCGAACTTCGTCGATGTTTAATGTCGCGACCTTTCGATCTGATAGTCCCAGCGACTGATCGGCGGCACGGACCTGATTGGCTACAAGTACCGCAAGCGCTTGCGACCGCAGGGACGCGATATGCCGCTCGAATGTATGCATTTATTGACCT
Organism: Bradyrhizobium sp. IAR9; assembly: GCF_013408065.1. Taxonomy (NCBI): domain Bacteria; kingdom Pseudomonadati; phylum Pseudomonadota; class Alphaproteobacteria; order Hyphomicrobiales; family Nitrobacteraceae; genus Bradyrhizobium; species Bradyrhizobium sp. IAR9. The sequence goes on along the minus strand of NZ_JACBZW010000004.1, from coordinate 49,277 downwards.
GTAGCTGCCCTGGGCATGGTGTCGCAAGCGTTGGTGCAACCCGGTCGCACAGACTGGGGCTGGCCCCCTTTTGCTCCCAAGAGGCTCAAATTCTCAAGGGCTACTAAGCTGTATCTTCGAGAAGTAACAAAGGGCACCTACCAAAACCGGTCGGTCCCGTCCTCATCGGCGACTCTCTAAGCTGGGTCTTTGCCTCGAAGAAACTGGAGACACCAGCATTTCCAGACACGTGCGCGTTGCATAAACAAGAATGATAGGCCAAACGCACATGAGAGACCCAAGAATGTTGGCGGAGTAAATCCAGACGAAGCGCGATAGGAGAAGACGTTGGAAAGATATCCGAGACCTCGAAAGCCGCGACGGGGAGAACCGCCTTGATCGGAGAGGCTGTCGGCGCCGTCATCGGCCACACATGGCGGAGACAATTGCATCAAGACAACAGCGGACGGAATTCAGCCAGGCAATCTCCTTTCCCTCCTGAGCGTTGCTGATGATTATCGGAAGTAGTGCGGACGCGACTCGGCGTCGTTTGGTTGCGCTGGAGCAGACGCTGGTCCCTACCCCGCCCGCACTGCCAGTTGAACTTAGCAGAACTTGACTCAGCGCTTATCCCCCACGCATACACAGAGGCAGCGCTGTACCTGCCACCCAGCTAACTGCTCCAAACTCAGCTTGAAGTGACGGCAAGAAGCTGATCGGGAGCTTATCGCTCGCCAAACGAGCAAAATCGACGGAACGAGAACTAATCCGTGAGTTGGAAGCAGTGCGGACGCGGCTCGGCGCCTGACGGTCTGGGGGCATCATGAGGCACTATCCTGCCGCATCCGCAGTGCAATGAGCTTAACGGAAGCGTGACTCGGCACATGGTGGTCCTTCAGCTCATGCGCTGTCCCTGCCACGCCCCCGTTAACCAACGATTTCTTATCAGGGCTGGCTTACCGAAAGCTGACAGAGCTGCGCAGCAGTTTACAAAATGAAGGGCCATGTGGCCCGCTTGCCATCGGCAGCAATATCGACGTTTACGCCTCGGACAATAGCCATTCGGCGCGCTTGCGATCAGCGGCAGCCGCACCGGCGCTACGCGCCGGATTGACGCTCAGCCAATCCACAGCACGTTTGTGACTGATCGCCGCTATGACCTCACGCCCCCTGGCTCGTGCGGCTCTTCGATCGTGCAGTATTCGATCACGCCGATCAGCCGGTAGGGCGCGAAAACTAGACGCAATTGGCGAGTTCGAGAAAAAGCAGCGCGGATGCGACTCGGCGCCTATGTCCACCGGGGGACGGTGGATAAATGCGCTATTTTGCCGCATCCGCTTCGCCGGAAACCTTGGGGCCACATGACTCGGCACCCTCCATGGGAGAGAAGGAAGGCGCCGTCCCTATCACGTGCCGCTGGCTCAGTAGTCGGCCTCGGGGATCACAAGGCCAACCCACCCGGCTTTCCCGTGAGGCCCGTCGCCTCACGGCAGTGGGAATTTAGCGAGAGAGCGGCGTCGGGTGACCTACCAGCATTGGTAGTGATGCACAGCAATGGAAAAACTGTTGGTCAAACTTGAAGACCGGGCGAGTTAACGCCGCTCAGTCCTCCGAACGATCAGACGACGCCAGGGTCCCCCAGTTTCGCCACCTCTCGGTTTGGCTGCCGTAAGTAAAAAAAGAGCGCACCCTAAAGCATCGGCCAGCCGCAGCATTTCGTCACAACGCGGATGGCGCGAGCTGGCATGTCCTGCCGTCGTGAAGCGGTCCAAGTTAGGAACGGTAACAAGACTTGAGGCCGCTCCTCGAGAAGCGGAGGGCGTTTAGCGTCGACCGCCTAGTGCCACCTATGGGAGCAATCTTGCGCACCCCTGGATCACTCGCCACCAGCGATGACGGTTCGCGCATCTTCGATCGGCGCCGCGATAGAATTCTTGTCGACATTCTTCGGCACCAATGACGCGGTCTCCGACTAAGTATAAACTTACCATTATCCGGCATCCTTCGTTTGTTAGCGATGCAAGCTGCGATCGCAGCGCGCTTATGTCAGCGCGGCATAATTGAATGAATGCAGAGCAGCGCCTTCCCCGGGCGCTACGGGCTTGAGGAACGGATGCTCGGGCGGACCTTAGGATGTTGGGCCATGGCTTTTATTCTTCTTCGACCACGCGGTGTGCTCGCCCATTTTGCGCCGCCTGTCATACCAGAACCGCACTCGCGCCCCAACCACAAGCGGGACGTCGTAATTGGTCACGGTTCCGTCGGTGAAATAATAATCGCGCGTCTTGCCATCGGCGTGCAGGAAGCCATAGTAGCCGCGATCGTTCGGCTTGATCTTGACGACGCCATCGAGCGTTTCAGGCATTTGGCGGAAGCCGGACATTCCGCGCGCGGGTTTCGACCCATACCTTGTCTGCCACAGTCAAAGCTGACCCGCGTATGCGGCGCGTCTATCTCGTCGCGTCACAGCCGACGAGATCGCGCTCGTGAAAGTTGCTCACGGTCGTAACCCTCGCCAAGCGCCGCGTCGACGATATAGCCGTAGTGGCGGCTCCGATTGTTCGGTCTTCGCGGAAGACAATGATTCGCGCCTCAAACTCGCGAACTCGTTTTCAGGGAACTGGAAATTGCGTCATCACGCAAGACTTTGGTCCTGGCTTCGCTTCGAAGCGGGTGCTCAGCCAAGAACGAAATCACACTTTTCAGGCGCGTCAGGATTTCTCAGCCTCAGGTTGGCCGGTCGAAAATCGGTGCGGGCGTGACACTGTCGCGACGCTGTCTCAATTGCGTCGCGACATCGGGTCTCGTCGTCGCCTCAGCAAGCTTCTTAGTTCGCGTCGGTTCATAAACCAATGTCTTCGTCGAGCGCCAGCGAAGACGCGGCCGGTAACGAGACCGCGGCGATGTGGCTCATGCCGTCCACTGTGAGCTTCTGACCTTGCATGACGGCAGCATGCTTCATGCCGGGTTCGGGGGTATCAGGCGCTCCGTTACGCCGTTGCAGAGCATCTTTGAAGCATTGGAGCCCCCCACTACACCGCGGCTTTCTCGCGCCGATATAGCTCCCGGCGCTGTTCGCGATTCTGACGAACCGCTCGTTCCCCAGCGCCTCGCTCCCTTTGCTTGCGAGAGACCAAGGTACGGCCACCACGGCTTGCGGCGGCGAGCGTTGGCTTCGAGGCGTTTGTCCCTCGAGCTGGCTTCTGCGGCAAGCTTCCTGCCGTTAGGGAGCGCAGTTGCGCGATGAAGTTCGCGGCAAACAGCTCGTTGTCAAGCAGAGCCTTTGATCTGTAGAGAGGCGCAAGCCTCTGCATGCCCTTCTTATCACTAAGCATCGGTCAATCCCTTCTCTCGCGGTCGACCGAAACGGCTTTCGTTCCCAAAATTGAAGCCACGCCAGCAACGCGATGACGGCTTCGCGTGCCGCAATGCAGCCGGGCCTTGTGCGTACTGCAAGCGCGTGGCTCCGAAGCCCCGCAGGATCTTTCGCGATGGATTGCGAGAATTGGCGCGGCCTCAACTTGTTAGGCTGGGAGGCGATCAGTCTTGATGTTATCTGTGCTCAGCTAGCTTTGAAAGTCGCGTCTGCCGGTTCGTCAACGCTATGCCACCATTTTGCTTCGTCGGGACTCGGCGGAATAACTGGGAATATGGCAAATTGTGAATGTGAGGGATCGGCTGCGGAACTAGGCGCGGAAGAGAAGTGCGCTGCCGCCGTCGTCGGCCTTAGGATCTGCAGACTTGCTTGGCACGACGATCGGAAAGGAGCTTGTAGCTGCGCAATGCTGCGGTAGACTATTTATTTTGCGCGTTTGCCTCTTCGCTCTCGCCAAAAATCCCGACTCATCTGTGATATCTGTCTGTGCTGCAAAGATCCGCTCGCCTGCCGGATCGCAAAGGCGCGTATTAATCGGCGGCGTTTGGCGGCACCAGCATAATTCGGCGTCCTCTGCAGCTTAGCCGGGGTCAAGGAAGCTGTGACCTATCGATCTAAGAGGGCGCAAATCGACGTCGCTGATCAAGATCAGACATTGTCCATTGGTGACAGAAGCGATCAGCGGCGCTAGGTATCGTTCGGCAGCCGCTTCGGCTCATGATGTCGCTTGCCAAGGAACGCGTCCGCCCACTTTTGCAGCAGATCGCGAGAGTGACGCACCGCACCGTAACTGGCTGCCCGCCGTTCAGCGTCTCAAGGCTCTGGCCGACAGGAATTGACGGGCAGGGATCGGGCATGGCTCACCTGTTAATGTTTTGAAGTATTCCGAGCCCGGAAGGTCTAGCGGGGGAGGCAGCGCGGGCCGGCTCTCCGCGCCGTTTAAAGCTCTGAAACTACCGGCTCCGCGCTGCCAGCGGAGTTAAATGACGATGTGACTCGGCGCTCGTCGAAGAGGCCCTTGGAAAGCGCTGTCCCTATCACGTGCGCCACTTCGCTCGCCAGCGTCACGGTATTGCAACGCTGCCACCTAGCACCCTTGGGCGACTGCCCGGGGCGCTCTGCCTTTTATCGTAGAGAAGTCCCGCAAGGCACCCGCCAGATTTGGTCGGTTGAGCTAGTTACCAAGAAGAAACTGAAGTGAAAACCAGTCGTTGTGCCGACCACTCCTGTCCCCGAATCCAAGCCTGACGTCGCTTGTCGCGAGGGGCCATGAGGAGCTTCTGGCTTGTTCACAGTAGGCACGGATCTGATTCGCTACTCTGGCGAGGCCTTGAGTTTCCACTCAGGTATTCGGTAGATGGAGAGGGCGTGCGCTTCCCAGCGGCATCAATTCCGCCTAAGCAAAGCCATTGGCTCCTCTCTTTTTCTTCGCCTGGGCATCCGATTGCACGACGAGCTCATAGCGGCCGTTGCACCTAGTTTTCATCCGAGCAGGATGCTCGAAATGATCAGTTCCCCCCACGTCTTGTCGACTGGCCCCAGCGCAGGTGCGTGCACCTCGTTGAGCTGCGCGATGGCCTAAAGGTTCGGTCGTGCGGGAAGCCGATCGCAACTTTCCCTTGCAGACAAATCCAGACAAGGCGATCTTACGTCTCGCGCGAGTACTTGCCCGTGTGGCCGCGAGGGAAGATCATGAAAGACAGCTCATCGAGCGAAACGATAAGGAAAAGAGCGACGATCTATGCTCGATTCTCAACCGATCTACAGAACGAGAGATCGATTGATGATCAGCTTTCGCTTTGTCAGAGCTATGCCGAGCGCGAATGCTTAACTGTGGTCAGCACCTATGAGGATCGGGCCCGTTCGGGTGGCTCAGTCATGGGACGCGAAGGCCTTCTTCGGATGTTGGACCAAGCGCGGGAGAGATCCTTTGACGTGGTAATCGTCGAAGCGCTCGATCGTCTTTCTCGCGACATGGAAGATCTCGCAGGCATCCATAAGCGGCTGTCTTTTCTCGGAATCGAGATCCGGGCGGTTCACGAAGGTGTTGTCAACACCGTGCTGGTCGGCCTTCGCGGCTTAGTCGGACAACTCTATCGTGAAGACAACGCTCACAAGGTGCGTCGTGGCCAGGCAGGGCGGGTCAAGCAAGGTTTGGCTGGAGGTGGCCTGACATACGGATACGCCGCGGTTGCCGGAAAAAGCGGCGAGCGGGTCGTCCTCGAGACCGAGGCACAAGTGATCCGGCGCATCTTTCAGGAATACGTTGACGGTCGAACGCCTCGCGAGATCGCACACGATCTCAACAAGGAAAGGGTATCACCTCCGCGGGGGCGTGCATGGAATGCTTCAACTATCAATGGCAACGTTCAGCGTGGCGCCGGAATTCTGCAGAACGAGCTTTATGTAGGGCGCCTCGTTTGGAACAAGGTCAGGATGGTGAAAGATCCCGACTCGGGAAAGCGCCTGTCACGACCGAATCCGAGGAGTGATTGGCAGATTGCTGAAGTGCCGCATCTTGCAATTGTCGGTCCAGAATTGTTCACAGCTGCCCAGCAACGCAAAGGGGAGCGCAGCCACGGCCACCCCAGCCATCAACGTCGGCCCCGTCGGATGCTATCTGGCTTACTCCATTGCGGTTCATGCGGCTCGGGTATGGCAACGAATGGACGGGACAAATCGGGGCGCGTTCGGATTCGCTGCTCGGCGGCCACCGAAAGTGGCACGTGTCCTGACGCCAAGACGTTCTATTTAGACACGGTCGAGAGCGCAGTCCTCAGCGGCCTAAAGGCCGAATTGCGTGCGCCGAACGTTCTTTCGGAGTACGTGCGCACATATCTAGAGGAGCGGAAGCGCCTCGCAGCTACATCAAACGCAAAACGGCAGCGCCTTGAGCAGCAGCTTGGGCAATTGAACCGGGAAATCGAACGACTGGTGGATGCGATCGCAAAAGGGCATGGCGATCCGTCTGTTCTCGGACCGCGATCAACCGCACTGGATGCCAAACGAAAGCGGATATCCGAGGAGTTGCAGAGTGAACCGCTCGCCCCGAAGGAAGTCGCGCTGCATCCGGCCATCCTCAAACGATACGAGGATCAACTCGGTCGGCTTGAAGAAGCACTAGCAGAAGGTGCCAGTGGGGGCGACGGAGAGGCCGCAGAAGCCATCAGAGACCTGGTCGAGACGGTGACTGTGTTCCGCGATCCAGCTCGCCCAGGTGGTGTAGCCGTGGAGATAGCAAGCCGGCTAAATGCCCTGCTCGGGGAAAAGGCCTATCCCAACCACGTTAAAGGAGTGTGGGGAAAGGTGGTAGCGGGAGAGGGACTCGAACCCCCGACCCCAGGATTATGATTCCCGTGCTCTAACCAGCTGAGCTACCCCGCCACAGGGCTCGCGAACGGCTGCTATGGCCGATCTCGCGAACGCGCGGCATATAAAGAAGGGGGCGGGCGTAAGTCAATCCGCCTTCGCTAAAAGCTTTCCGCCTTTGCCAAGGCTTTCTTCGCCAAGGCTTTCTTGGCCAAGGCTTCGGCGGGACAAGTCGGCGAGAAAAGGCCGATTTGGGCGCCGGATTTGCCCGTTTGAAGACCGGACTCGTGGAGAATCCCCTTTACCCGGATCGCATCTGCGACGGCTCCGGCCTCTCCCGGCAGGCGGGGAGAGGCGAAGGGCGCGAGAAGCGCGAAATCGCTTATTTCGGCCGCACGTTCGGGTCGCCGCCGGGGCTGCCCGGGGGCGGGATCACCGGGGTGTTGCCGCCGGTTTCGGGGGCCGGGGCGTGCATCTCGGGGTCGACACCCGCGGGCGGGCACAGCACGCCGTCGGACTTTGCCAATCTGTCGCCGAGCGGTTCCCGGGACTGGCCGGTGGTGGTGCCGTCGGCCTGGCGGTTCGGGCGGTCCTGCGGGGTGCAATTGGCCGCATGTTGCGGGGATGGCGGCGCGGTCGCTTGCGGCGGCGTCGCCGGGGCGGGCGGCGCCTGCGCGATCGCGCTGCCGGAGGCGGCGATCAGCAGGCTGGCCAGGATGATGTTTGATGTCGTGCGCATGGGAGGGAAACGCGCAGGAAGCGCGGCCTGTTCCCGGTGGGAATGCGATGTGATCGGGCTATTCGCCGCGTTCACAGTGCACCTCTCCCGCTTGCGGGGAGGAAGCGCACTGCCGGCTTGGCAGGACGCGGGGCAAACCGCGATCAGGCTTTGTGGTAGCGGATCAGCGAAAAGTGCCCCATCGGCGGCATCGGCCTCCGCTCGGCCAGCGTGACGCCGCCGTGCCTGGCGGCCCAGCCCTCGAGGCGGGCCCACGGGAATTCCGGGCGCCAGCCGAGGCGGCGGGCGACGGGGGCGAAGGCGAGCTCGAACAGTTTGCGCGGGCCGGTCTCGGCGCCGATGTGGTTGACCAGGATCAGCTCGCCGCCGGGCTTGAGCACGCGCACGAACTCGTCGAGCGTGCCTTCGGGATCGGGCACGGCGGTGATGACATATTGCGCCACCACCGCGTCGAAGAAGTTTTCGGGGAAGGCGAGGTTTTTCGCATCCATCACCGAGAGCACTTCGACATTGGAGAGCCGAAGCGCACGCACGCGCGCCTGCGCCTTGCGCAGCATCGGCTCGGAGATGTCGACGCCGCAGATTTTCGTGGTGCGCGAATAGTCGGAGAGCGAAAGCCCGGTGCCGACGCCGACGTCGAGGATGCGGCCGCCGATGCGATCGGCCTCCGCGATGGTCGACTGCCGTCCGGCGTCGAACACCTTGCCGAACACGAGATCATAGACCGGCGCCCAGCGGCCATAGGCCTTCTCGACCCCGGCCCGCGAGATGTCTGCTGCCATGCCCCTGCCCTAACAAAAACTCTGGAGAGTAATAGCTGTTGGTGAGATCAAATCCAGCCCCGCGCGCGGTCTAGCGCCTCTCCCGCTTGCGGGAGAGGTCGACACGCTCGCAAGAGCGTGGCGGGTGAGGGTTTTTTCCTCTCGCGAGATATCGCGTGTGGAGAGAGCCCCCTCCCCAACCCTCACCCGCAAGCGGGAGAGGGGGCGCACCGCTGGTGCCGCGAGGATGCGATTCATTATCCTTAGCCGCGCACCGCTTCAGCGAGCGGCCTCGCTGCGTTGCTTGCGACCTTCGCGGCGGCGCTCTGAATAAAGCCGCCGCCGAGCACGCGCGCCTGCCCTGAGGGCGCGTCGTAGAACACGCAGGCCTGGCCGGGCGAGACGCCCTCCTCGCCGGCGACGAGCTCGACCTCGTAATGACCATCGCTGCCGCGCAGCCATGCCGGCTGGGGGCTGCGTGTCGAGCGCACGCGCACGAACAATTCGAGGCCGGCGCCGATGGCGCGGTCGATGTCGCCGCCGCCGATCCAGTTGACGTCGCGAAGTGCGATGCGGTGCATCTTCAAGGCATCGCGCGGGCCGACGACGACGCGGCGGGTGGCTGCCTCCAGTCGCACCACGAACAGCGGCGCGTGGGCGGCGATGCCGAGGCCGCGGCGCTGGCCGACGGTGAAATTGGCGATGCCGTTGTGCCGGCCGAGCACACGTCCATCGAGATCGACGATATCGCCGGGGTCCATCGCGTTGGGGCGCAGGCGCGTGATGATGTCGGTGTAGCGGCCCGTCGGCACGAAGCAGATGTCCTGGCTGTCGTGCTTGTCGGCAACGGACAGGCCAAAGCGCCGCGCGAGCTCGCGCGTCTCGGGCTTGGTCATGTCGCCGAGCGGGAAGCGCAGGAAGTCGAGCTGTGACTGCGTGGTCGCAAACAGGAAATAGCTCTGGTCGCGGTCGGCGTCGGCCGCGCAGACCAGCGCGCGCGAGCCGTCTTCGCGGCGGCGCGAGGCGACGTAATGGCCGGTGGCGAGCGCCTGCGCGCCGAGCTCGCGCGCGGTCTTCAGGAGGTCGCGGAATTTGACGCTGCGGTTGCACTCGATGCACGGCACCGGCGTCTCGCCGAGCGCGTAGCTGTCGGCGAAATTGTCGATGACGGATTCGCGGAAGCGATCCTCGTAGTCGAGCACGTAATGGGGAATGCCGAGTTTTGCCGCGACGTCGCGGGCGTCGTGGATATCCTGGCCGGCGCAGCAGGCGCCCTTGCGGTGGGTCGCCGCGCCATGGTCGTAGAGCTGCAGCGTGATGCCGACGACGTCGTAGCCTTCCGCCTTCAGAAGCGCAGCCGTCGTCGAGGAATCGACGCCGCCCGACATGGCGACAACGACCCTGGTGTCCTCAGGACGGCCTTCGAGATCCAGACTGTTGAGCATGGGCCTTAAGGGTTGTGACGGCGTGCGGCGATCCGCGATTTCATGCTTCTCGCGGGACGTCGGCGATCCCCGGGAACTATAGTTCCCGCAAGGCACGACTGCCCGGTCGAAAGCGGCTGAGAGTAACCTCTTTAATATAGGCGGCATTCCGGTGAAGCAATCACGGGGGCGGCCAGCTTAGGGCAATTCTTGCCGGGGAGGCAGAAATGGCGGGGTGGCGATGGGCCCTGCGGCGACGGGCTTTAACAATTAAGATATTGATTTTGCTATACAAATATACTTGGAAGGGCAGTGGCCCGCTCCTTGCTCCCCTGATACCGAAGATGTTTCCAAGGGGTCGCCTGTGGTCAGTCGTACGTCAGATGTCGTGGCCAGCGTGCAAGTGTCGAGCGCGCAGCAAAAGCCTGCGCGGTCGCAGAGCACCAGGGAGCCGTCCGCGAACGACTCCTTCGGGTCGCTGGTCGACAGCAACACCCAGGCGATCAACACCAATGCAGCCTCGCAGGCCCAGGATAGCGCGCCGCGGCGGAACGATTCGTCCTCCGCGGACAAGGGCCCGCGCGACACCTCCTCCACCGATCAATCCTCGCAGAGCAGGGCGAGCGACGACACCGACACCTCCGCGCCCGCCAGGAACGACAAGACGAACGACAAGGCGAACGACACGACCACCGATGCGGCCAAGGACGCCGGCACGGCCAAGGACAAGGTCAAGGACAAGTCCGAGGCGTCAGACGCCAAATCGGCTGATGCATCCGAGAAAACCAAGGACGACCAGACCGAGGGCACCGACACGCTCACCGCCGCAATCGATGCCGCGACAACGGCACCGGCCGACGCGGCGCAGGCCGTGCCCGATCCGAACGCGATCGTGGTTGCCGCGCCGGTTGTCCCGGCCGATCCCAACGCGGCGGCGAACCAGGCCGCCACCGCCTCGCCGCTGACGATCGCCGCCGCCGGCATCGCTGCCAGCGCCTCGACCGCGGCGCAGATCGCGGGCACCAAGACCGACACCGCCACGCCCGCCGACAAGAGCGCCAAGACCGCCGGCGCCAAGGTCGATGCCGACACCACCGCGACGCTGGCGGATGCCGCGACCGGAGCAACCGACGCGGCCACGACCGACGCCAAGGCGACCGGCGGGCTGATCCCCGTCAACCAGGGCACGCCGAAGACCTCGTTCCAGGCCGCCGTCGCCACCGCGCAAGGACAGTCCGACGTCTCCAATATCGGCCAGGACACCGGCGCGGCGAACGCCGCGGTGACGCAAGCGCCGGGCACTGCGACCGCCAATGCCGACGCGCATGCGCAAAGCGCCAAGCCGCAGGCAGATGGCGCAGCGACCGAGGCGAAGCCCGGCGCAGCGGACCGTACGCCCGACGCGATCCCGGCCGCACCCGCCGCCCAGGCCCATGCCAATGCGCACGCCGCCTTCAACACCGCCGACACCAGCGCGCAGGCCGCCTCCGCGATGCAGGCGCCGCTGACCAACACGACCTCGACCGCGTCCGCTTCGACCGCGACGCTGACCGCGACCGCGGCCAGCGCGACGGCGGTGCCGATCAACGGCGTGCCGATCGAGATCGCGGCCGCCATCCGCTCCGGCAAGTCCCGCTTCGACATCAGCCTCGACCCGGCCGAGCTCGGCCGCATCGACGTCCGCATCAATGTCGACCGCAACGGCAACGTCACCTCGCATCTCACGGTGGAGAAGCCGGAGACGCTGCAGATGCTGCGTCAGGACGCGCCGCAATTGCAGCGCGCGCTCGACGATGCCGGCCTCAAGTCCGGCAGCAACGGGCTGTCCTTCAGCCTGCGCGACCAGAATTCATCGGGCCAGAACTCCGGCCAGAACAACGACAATGGCGGCAATGCCCGCCGGCTGATCATCAGCGAGGACGACACTGTTGCCGCCGCACCCGTCGGGCGCGGCTATGGCCGCATGTACGGGCCGAGCAGCGGCGTCGACATCAGAGTGTAAAGGAGTATCGACATGACCACCACGACTGGCGCTACCGCTCCTGCTGTCGTCTCCGGGACGACCGACCTGCCGAAATCCTCCTCGTCGAACTCGCTGAGCTCGACCACGGGATCGACGCTCGCCGGCAATTTCCAGACCTTCCTGACGCTGCTGACGACGCAGCTGCAGAACCAGAACCCGCTGGATCCGCTCGACACCAACCAGTTCACCCAGCAGCTGGTGCAGTTCGCCGGCGTCGAGCAGCAGCTCAAGACCAACGATGCGCTGTCGCAGCTCGTCACCCTGCAGCAGACCACGCAGGCGACCCAGGCGCTGGGCTTCGTCGGCAAGACCGCCCTGGTCGACGGCTCGACCGCGAGCATGACCAAGTCGACAGCCACCTGGCATCTCAACGTGCCGACGGACTCCACCGTCGACATCACCGTCGCCAATGCCAGCGGCCAGACCGTGTTCACCGGCAAATATACCGCCGCCGCCGGCACCGACATTCCCTTCACCTGGAACGGCATGGGCAATGACGGCACGCAATGGCCCGACGGCAAGTACACGATCACGGCGACGGGCAAGGACGTCGCCAACAACACTGTCGGCATCGCCGCCCAGGTTCAGGGCGTCGTGTCGTCTGTCGACCTGACCCAGTCGCCGCCCCTGCTTACCATCGACGGCGCCAGCTACACCCTGAGCCAGGTGAAGAGCATCATCGCCACCAGCAGCAATTAAGGTGCGCGCCGCGCGCCAAACGTCATCCCCGCGAACGCGGGGATCCATGGCCCCAGGGAGAAGTTTGGCGAAGACCAGGGGTTAGGAAGTCATTCTTGGTACTGCTGCCCGCGTCTCATCGATAGATCACGCGGTATGGGTCCGTGCTTTCGCAGGGACGACATTGAGAGCCTCCGCAACACCGCGCTGCGGCTCCATTCGTTAGTAAAGTATTTACGAAGACCCCCTCGACCGGCCCGGATTCCACCGTTCCGCCGGCCGACACGGCGCCGTTCCAGCCATTTTCAACGAGAATTGTATTGAAGCCTTAGGCTTAGCGGATTTTTAAGCCGCCGGGCGTAGGGTTACGGGCGTGAGTTCAGTGGTTGAGAGTTTGTGAGTACGCCATGACAGAACCCCATCGCCCGAGGGTAAAATACGTCATCGGGCCGGACGGCAGTCCGTTGACGATCGCGGATCTGCCTGCACCCGGCACCAAACGCTGGGTCATCCGCCGCAAGGCCGAAGTCGTCGCCGCCGTCCGTGGTGGACTTCTCTCGCTCGAGGAGGCCTGTAGCCGTTATACCCTGACGGTCGACGAATTCCTCTCCTGGCAGTTTTCCATCGACCAGCATGGTCTGGCGGGTCTTCGCACCACCCGCATCCAGCAATATCGCCAGTAGGCGATCCGGAAATCTGCGGCTTTTGACGAAAATCGGCCTCGCCCCGCGAGGCCGATTTTTTTCATATCCGCCCTTTGCGCGACTTTTGTCCGACCTCTTAACCTTCGTTAACCATATCGAAACCATCACCTAGGCAATAATTGCCCAGTCGGCCTTTCCGGTGAAAGCGGCCGAATCTGTTGGGGCGGTTGCTTGCAAGGTCTTGCGGACTTTTTGAAGAGTATCGGCGCCGCCCGGTTCGGGGCGATGATCGCGGTCACCGCCGCGCTCATCGGCTTTTTCGCGTTCGTCATCATGCGCGTCACCACGCCGCAGATGACGACGCTGTTCACCGACCTCAGCGTCGAGGATTCCTCCGGCATTATCAAGGACCTGGAGCGCCAGGGCATCCAGTTCGAGATCCGCAACGAGGGCAGCATCATCATGGTGCCCAAGGACAAGGTCACCCGCCTGCGGATGAAGCTCGCCGAGGGCGGCCTGCCCAAGGGCGGCGGCGTCGGCTACGAGGTGTTCGACAAGTCGGACGCGCTCGGCACCACCTCCTTCGTCCAGAACATCAATCACCTCCGCGCGCTGGAAGGCGAGCTCGCCCGCACCATCCGCGCCATCGACCGCATCCAGGCCGCCCGCGTCCATCTGGTGCTGCCCGAGCGCCCGCTGTTTGCGCGCGAGGCGCCGGAGCCGTCGGCCTCGATCGTGGTCCGCGTCCGCGGCTCGCTGGAAGCCCAGCAGATCCGCGCCATCCGCCACCTCGTCGCTTCCGCCGTCAACGGGCTGAAGCCGCAGCGGGTCTCGATCGTCGACGAGGCCGGCCAGCTGCTTGCCGACGGCGCCGCCACCGATCCGGAGCAGGCGGTCGGCGACGAGCGCCGCATCTCGTTCGAGAAGCGGATGCGCAAGCAGGTCGAGGACATCGTCTCCTCCGTGGTCGGCTCGGGCCGCGCCCGCGTCCAGCTCTCCGCCGATTTCGACTTCAACAAGATCACCCAGACCTCGGACAAGTTCGACCCCGAGGGCCGCGTGCTGCGCTCGAGCCAGACCCGCGAAGAGCAGAGCATGACCGCCGACAACAACGGCCAGGTCACCGTCAACAACGAGCTGCCCGGCAACCAGCAGAACAACGGCGTCGCGGCCAAGGACCAGAGCAAGAAGTCCGAAGAGACCAACAATTACGAGATTTCCCGCACCACCAAGACCGAAGTGACCGAGGCCGGCCGGGTCAACCGCATCTCGGTCGCGGTGCTGGTCGACGGCATCTACTCCAAGAACGACAAGGGCGAGCTGGCTTACCAGGACCGTACCAAGGAGCAGCTCGATCGCATCGCCACGCTGGTGCGCTCGGCGATCGGCTTCGACCAGAAGCGCGGCGACCAGGTCGAGGTCGTTAATCTGCGCTTTGCGGATGCGCCCTCCACTGCCCCGATCGGCGAGCCCGGCGGCTTCCTCGGCATGCTCCAGTTCACCAAGGACGACGTCATGTACTTCGTCGAGCTCGGCGTGATGATGCTGCTCGGCCTGATCGTGCTGTTCCTGGTGATCCGCCCGCTGGTCAAGCGCATCCTGGCCTCCGACGAAGTCGCCGCCGCCATCTCCGGCGTTCTTGCCGGCCCGGCGGCCTCGGAAGAGAGCGCGCCGGCCGGCCAGGCACTGCTGCCGAGCGGTACCGCCAGCGCGATCGACGTCGCCACCATCCAGGGCCAGGTCCACGCCCAGTCCGTTCATCGCGTCGGCGAGCTCGCCGAGCGCAACCCCAACGAAACCGTCGCCATCATCCGCCAGTGGCTGACCGAACCAGCCAAGTAATCCCAGTCAAGTAATCCTAGCCAAGTGAATCAAGAAGTGATCTGACATGGCCGCCAGTCTGCAAAACGCCAACTCGAACGACATCACCAGCGTGATCTCCACGCTCGGCCAGCGTGCCGGCAACCGCGCGGGCGCCCAGACCGAGGCGGTGACGGGACCCAAGCGCGCCGCGATCCTGATGCTCGCGCTGGGCGAGCAGTATGGCGGCAAGATCTGGTCGATGCTCGACGACGACGAGGTGCGCCAGCTTTCGCTGGAGATGTCGACGCTCGGCACCGTCGAGGTCGACACGGTCGAGGACATGTTGCTGGAATTCGTCTCGCGCATGTCGGCATCGGGCGCGCTGATGGGCAATTTCGACGCCACCGAACGGCTGCTGCAGCAATACCTGCCGCCGGAGCGCGTCAACGGCATCATGGACGAGATCCGCGGCCCCGCGGGGCGCAACATGTGGGAGAAGCTCTCCAACGTGCAGGAAGAGGTGCTCGCCAACTATCTCAAGAACGAATACCCGCAGACCATCGCGGTGGTGCTGTCGAAGCTGAAGCCGGAGCATGCCGCGCGTGTGCTCGGCATCTTCCCCGAGGAGCTTGCGCTCGACGTCGTCAATCGCATGCTGAAGATGGAGGCGGTGCAGAAGGAGGTGATCGAGAGCGTGGAGAAGACCCTGCGCACCGAATTCATGTCCAACCTGTCGCAGACCCGCCGGCGCGACGCCCACGAGGTGATGGCGGAAATCTTCAACAATTTCGACCGCCAGACCGAGACCCGCTTCATCACCTCGCTGGAAGAGGACAACCGCGAATCGGCCGAGCGCATCAAGGCGCTGATGTTCACCTTCGACGACCTCGTGAAGCTGGATTCCGGCTCGGCCCAGACGTTGATGCGCAACGTCGACAAGGACAAGCTCGGCGTCGCGCTCAAGAGCGCCAACGAGGACGTCCGCAACTTCTTCTTCGGCAACATGTCCTCGCGCGCGGCCAAGATGCTCCAGGACGACATGGCGGCAATGGGCCCGGTCCGGCTGCGCGACGTCGACGAGGCCCAGGCGCTGCTGGTCAACCTCGCCAAGGATCTCGCCGCCAAGGGCGAGATCATGCTGACCAAGAACCGCGCCGACGACGAGCTGGTGTACTAATGGCCGCTCCGGCAAAATTCCTGTTCGATACCGACTTCGCGGCGCCTGAGCGGACGACGCGCGAGAAGGCCGCGACCGCCGCGGAGATCGCCCAGAAGGTCGCCGAAGCCGAGGCGCGCGCCTATCAGGACGGCTTTGCCGCCGGCCAGCAGGAGGCCAAGGCCGAGAGCGACCGCCGTGTCGCGCTTGCCATGGAAGAGATCAATATCGGCATCCGCGGCATCGCATCCGGCATCGGCAACATCGAATCCAAGATGGAAACCGAGGCGGTCGACGTCGCGGTGGCGGTCGCGCGCAAGCTGTGCGCCGACCTGGTCGCCGCCGAGCCGCTCGGCGAGATCGTCGCACTGGTCAAGGACTGCTTCTCGCATCTGGTCGCGACGCCGCATCTGGTGGTCCGCATCAACGACGCGCTCTACGACAGCGCACGCGAGAAGATCGAGCGGCTCGCCAAGCAGAGCGGCTTCGAAGGACGGCTGGTGATCCTGGCCGAGCCGGAGATTGCGACCGGCGACTGCCGGATCGAATGGGCCGATGGCGGCGTCGTGCTGGAGCGCGGCGCCATCGCGGCCAAGATCGACGAAATGGTTGGACGCTATGTCGCGTCCCGCAGGGGGAGCTAAGCCATGAGCGACACCGACGGACAGGTCCCGCTGCCCGATCTCAACGGCCCGATGCCGCCCACCGGCACGGACGTCGGCTACAACGAGGACGAATACGCGGCACGTGCCGCCGCCGACCTCGAGGCCGTGTTCGACGTTCCCGTGCAGGTCTCGGCGGTGCTGGGCCGCTCGAAGATGGACGTCAGTGAGCTGTTGAAGCTCGGACCCGGCACCGTGCTCGAGCTCGACCGCCGCGTCGGCGAGGCCATCGACATCTACGTCAACAACAAGCTGGTCGCCCGTGGCGAGGTCGTCCTGGTCGAGGACAAGCTCGGCGTGACCATGACCGAAATCATCAAGACCGAACGCAGCTGATAGCGCGCGCGACCAGACGGACAGGAGACTGACATGCGGCTTCTCATCGTTGGCACATTGAAGGGCCAGCTCACCACCGCCACCAAGATCGCGATGGACAACGGCGCCACCGTGACCCATGCCGAGGACCACGAGCAGGCCATGCGCGTGCTGCGCGGCGGCAAGGGCGCCGACCTCCTGCTGGTCGACGTCGCCCTCGACATCCGCGACCTCGTGATGCGGCTCGAGGCCGAGCACATCCACGCCCCGATCGTCGCCTGCGGCATCACCAACGACGCCCGCGCCGCGGTCGCCGCGATCCACGCCGGCGCCAAGGAATACATCCCGCTGCCGCCGGAGCCGGAGCTGATCGCCGCGGTGCTGGCCGCGGTCGCCAACGATTCCCGCGAGCTGGTCTATCGCGACGAGGCGATGGCGAAGGTGATCAAGCTGGCACAGCAGATCGCCGGCTCGGACGCCTCGGTGATGGTCACCGGCGAGTCCGGAACGGGCAAGGAAGTGCTGGCCCGCTACGTCCATACCCGCTCAGCCCGCGCCAAGCGCCCCTTCATCTCGATCAACTGCGCCGCGATCCCCGAACATCTGCTGGAATCCGAGCTGTTCGGCCACGAGAAGGGCGCCTTCACCGGCGCGGTCGCGCGCCGCATCGGCAAGTTCGAGGAGGCAACCGGCGGCACGCTGCTGCTCGACGAAATCTCCGAGATGGATGTCCGCCTGCAATCCAAGCTCTTGCGCGCCATCCAGGAGCGCGTGATCGACCGCGTCGGCGGCACCAAGCCCGTGCCGGTCGACATCCGCATCATCGCGACCTCGAACCGCAACCTCGCGGAAGCGGTGCGTGAAGGCACGTTCCGCGAGGACCTCCTGTTCCGCCTCAACGTCGTGAACCTGAAGATCCCGCCGCTGCGCGAGCGCCCCGCCGACATTCTGGAGCTCGCCCAGCATTTCGTGAAGAAATATGCCGAGGCCAACGGCGTGCCGATGCGCCCGATTTCGGCGGAGGCGCGCCGCGTGCTCTCGGCCAACCGCTGGCAGGGCAACGTCCGCGAGCTCGAGAACACCATGCACCGCGCGGTGCTGATGGCGCAGGGCGACGAGATCGGCCCCGACGCCATCATCACCCCGGACGGCGACCGCCTCGACCTCGCCAAGACCGCGCCGGCCGTGGCGCACGCCACGATGGCCGCCGAACAGGTGACGCGGGCGCTGGTGGGGCGCACGGTTGCGGACGTCGAGCGCGACCTGATCCTGGAAACGCTGAAGCATTGCCTCGGCAACCGGACCCATGCCGCCAACATCCTGGGCATCTCGATCCGCACGCTGCGCAACAAGCTCAACGAATATTCCGACGGCGGCATCCCGATCACCCCCGCGGGAACGCCGGGCGAGTATCCGCGGATGCCGATGATAGGGGCGTAGGGCGGCGCCCACTCTGGTTGAGATAATCGCGAATGCCCGGGCTGGTCCCGGGCATTTTGTTTGTGCACCGAACCCACCGCGCTC
Source organism: Bradyrhizobium sp. IAR9 (assembly GCF_013408065.1). Classification (NCBI taxonomy): domain Bacteria; kingdom Pseudomonadati; phylum Pseudomonadota; class Alphaproteobacteria; order Hyphomicrobiales; family Nitrobacteraceae; genus Bradyrhizobium; species Bradyrhizobium sp. IAR9. Next base: position 30,884 of record NZ_JACBZW010000004.1, on the reverse strand, counting down.
CCGCTATCGTCACTGCGAACGCAGGGACGACGGCGGTGGACATGGCGGCACCGCATTCTCCGACTAGGTCGCGCCGGCGCAACGCCCTATAACCCGCATGAAGACCAACGCGGAGAACTCCATGTCTCAAGCTCAAATCACGGACTGGCTGGCATTGCAGCGGCAGGCGATGATCGATCTGCTGCGCGATGTCGTGAACATCGATTCCGGGTCCTATGACAAGGAAGGCGTCGATGCGGTCGGTGCGCGGTTCGAGCGGCATTTTGCCGAGCACGGCATTCCGTTCCGGCGCGAGAGCCACGACACCTTCGGCGACGCCATCCATGCCGACGTCGCAAAACCCGGCAGCAACGAGAAGCCGGTGCTGTTGATGGGCCATCGCGACACCGTGTTCGGCAAGGGCGAAGCCGAGCGGCGCCCGTTCACGATCAGGGACGGCCGCGCCTATGGGCCTGGCGTCGCCGACATGAAGTCCGGCGTCGTGATGAACATCTTCGTCGCCACCGCCTTCCACAAATTCGGCGGCAATCCGCATCCGATCAAGCTGCTGATCACCTCGGACGAGGAGATCGGCTCGCCCTCCTCCCGGCCCGTGATCGAGCGCGAAGGCCGCTCCGCCCGCGCCGTGTTCAATTCCGAGCCGGGCCGCCCCACCGGCAACGTCGTGACGGGACGCAAGGGCGGCATCTTCATGCATCTCGGCATCACCGGCAAAGCCGCGCATTCCGGCGCCAATTTCGCCGCCGGCGTCAGCGCGATCGGCGAGCTCGCGCACAAGATCGTGCAGATCCATGCACTCACGGATCTCGACAAGGGCATCACGCTCAATGTCGGCCTGGTCTCGGGCGGGCAGTCCGTCAACACCACGGCGCCTTACGCCGAGGGCCAGATCGACCTGCGCTACGTCGATCCGGCCGATCGTGCCCGGGTGATGGACGCGATCCAGACCATCGTCGCGAAATCTTACGTGCCGGGCACGCGTGCGACGCTGACCATCAAGGGCGAGTTCGTGCCGGTGGTGCAGAGCGCGGATTCAAGGGCGCTGTTCGAAAACTATCAGGCCGCAGCAAGAGAGGTCGGCCTCACCACGCTGCAGGGCGAGTTCTCTGGAGGCTGCGCCGATTCCGGCTTCACCGCCGCGGTCGGTACGCCGACGATCTGCGGCCTGGGCCCGGTCGGCGGGCTCGCGCACACGCCGGAGGAATATCTCGATATCGACAGCATCGTGCCGCGCGCGCAGGCGCTGGCGCTGGCGATTTTGCGGGGGTGAAGGCAGGGGCCGTAGGGTGGGCAAAGGCGCACTTGCGCCGTGCCCACGATTTGCCTGCTCTGGATGGAAGTCGTGGGCACGCTTCGCTTTGCCCACCCTACGGGACCGCGCGCGTTCGCCTACGAATAACTCGGCGCGTCCGGCTTGCGGAAGATGTGGATGGGATCGCCGGGGATGATCACGGGCTGGCCCGAGAACATCGCGTAGGCATAGAGCGCGAGATAGGCGATCGCCAGCGCGCCGATGGCATAGAACGCCCAGGTCGCGACGCGCTTCATCGATCCGCTCCATTGCCGTCCCGGCGGGAGGCTCAGGCGCTTCTAGAGCGATGAGGGGGAAAAGGCCAGCCTTCCGGCCCGCCTGCCCGCGCGATCAAAGGCCGCGCCGGCCGTGCGCGGGAACGCTCACTTCCGCGAGCCTCGCGGCGTCCTCGTCCTGGTCGACCGCCACGTACTGGCCGTGCCAATAGGCCAGCGCCGCAGTCCGCGCCGAGCTCCTGATGTCCCTGACACGGCCGATGACGATGCCGTGCGAATGGCGTTCCACGATCTCCTCAACCTCGCAATCGAAGGCCGACAGCGCGCCGACGAGCAGCGGAACGCCCGAGACCGCCGTCACCCATTTGGCACCTTTGAAACGATCGGCGCCCTTCAGCCCGCCCTTGCCGGCAAAGCGTTCGGCGACATCTAGCTGGTCGGCACTGAGGATATTCACCCCGAAGGCGCTGTGCCGCCGGATCAAGGGGAAGGAGGAGGCATCGCGGTTGATGCTGACCAGCAGCGTCGGCGGCTCGACCGACAGCGAGGTGACCGAGGTCACCGTCATGCCGGTGACGTCCTTGCCCCGCCCAGCCGTGATGACGCTGACGCCGCCGGTGAGATGGCGCATGGCGCCGCGGAAATCGGCGGACGAGACGGGGATTTCAGTCATGAGATCGCGGGGTACTACATTCATGGCATGGTCCCCGAGGTGGGGTTCCCTTGTATTTAGGTACGATCGTCCGCCGACAACAGGTGGCTCAGGATCGAGCCTTCCAGACCCGCAAGCTCGGCCGAGCCGCGCTGGCGCGGCCGGCCCGCGTGAACCACGACATCATGAGCGATGCGGCCCTCTTCGATCACCAGCACCCGGTCCGCCAGCGCCACGGCTTCGGCGACGTCATGGGTCACCAAAATCGCGGTAAAGCCCTGATCGCGCCAGACGCGCTCCAAAAGGCGCTGCATCGAGATCCGGGTCAGAGCATCCAGCGCGCCGAGCGGCTCGTCGAAGGCCAGCACGCGGGGACGAGAGACCAGCGCGCGGCCGAGCGCGACGCGCTGCTTCTGTCCGCCCGACAGCACCGAGGGCCACTGGTCGCGCTTGTCGGCGAGACCAACCTCGGTCAACGCCTTCTCGGCGCGCGCATGCGCATCGCCTGAAGCGCGATCGCGGCCGAGGCCGACCTCGACATTGCCCAGCACGCGAGCCCAGGGTAACAGCCGCGGCTCCTGGAACATCACGCGGATGTCCTCAGGCTGGATGTCTTTTGGCTGAATGTCCTGGCCGAAGCTGATGCTGCCGGCATCGATCTTGTCGAGGCCCGCGATGAGGCGCAGCAGCGTGCTCTTGCCGCACCCGCTTTTTCCAACGATGGCGACGAACTGGCCAGCGGGGATGTGCAAATCGATACCGCGCAGCACCTCGTTGCTGCCGAAGGATTTGCGCAAGCCCCGGATGCTGAGCGGCAGGCCGCTGGTCTGCGCCTGGCGTTCTCCTTGGCGCACCACGCGGGCGTGAGGCGCAAAATTGGCGCGGCTGGCGAGCTCGGTTTCGGGAAGGGACGTACGAACGGCTGTCTGCATGTGATTCCCAGTATGTCTCAACGTTTTTGGAAGGCGGGGTGCCAGGAGAGCGTCAAACGCTCCAGCACGCGGGATGCGCTGTCGGCGAGCTTGCCGAGCAGGGCATAGATCAGGATCGAGAGCACGACGACGTCGATCAGCATGAACTCGCGCGCCTGCATCGCCATGTAGCCGAGGCCCGACGAGGCCGCGATGGTCTCGGCGACGATCAGCGTCAGCCACATGATGCCGAGCGCGAAGCGGATGCCGACGAAGATCGACGGCAGCGCACCCGGGAAGATCACGCGGCGGAACAGCTCGCCGTCGGTCATGCCGTAGATGCGGCCCATCTCGATCAGCTGCGGATCGACGGTGCGGATGCCGTGCAGCGTGTTGAGGTAGATCGGGAAGAACACGCCCAGCGCTACCAGGAACAGCTTGGCGCTCTCGTCGATGCCGAACCAGAGGATGACGAGCGGGATCAGCGCCAGATGCGGCACGTTGCGCACCATCTGCAACGTGGTGTCGGTGAGCTTTGCCGAGAGCTGCGACAGGCCGTTGGCGAGCCCGAACGCGAAGCCGATGCTGCCGCCGATCAAAAAGCCGATCGAAGCGCGCCAGAACGAAACCCAGATGTTGCGAACGAGCTCGCCGGAGAGCAGCAGCTTCCAGCCGGAGAGCAGGACGTCGCTCGGGGCCGGCAGCACCCGCGTCGGCACGAAGCCGGTCACGCTGGCGACCTGCCAGATCGCGATGATGGCAAGCGGCACGATCCACTGGATCAGGCCGTCGATCCCCGGCAAACGAAAGCTGCGCGGAAGTGAAACGCTGTCGATCACGCTCATGACTGCGACACCCGATGTTGCGGACGGAAATCGCTGCCGACCGTCTCGCCGAACGGACCGCCGTTGAAATGCAGCCCGGTCACGTTGGAGGGCTGCTCGAGCGAGAGCAGCGGGAATACCAGCTCGGCAAAGCGATAGGCCTCCTCCAGATGCGGGTAGCCCGACATGATGAAGGTATCGATGCCGATGTCCTGATACTCCCTGATGCGGGCCGCGACGGTCTCGGCATCGCCGACCAGCGCCGTCCCGGCACCGCCGCGCACGAGGCCGACGCCGGCCCACAGGTTCGGTGCGATCTCGAGCTTGTCGCGCTTGCCGCCGTGAAGCTGCGCCATGCGCTGCTGGCCGACGGAGTCCATGCGGGCAAAATTCTTCTGCGCCAGCGCGATGGTGTCGTCGCTGACATGCTGGATCAGCTCGTTCGCGGCACGCCAGGCTTCCTCGTTGGTCTCGCGAACAATGACATGAAGGCGGATGCCGAAGGACAGCTTGCGGCCGCGCGCGCTAGCGACCTCCCGCACCTTCGCGATCTTTTCGGCCACCAGCGCTGGCGGCTCGCCCCAGGTGAGATATTTGTCGACGGCATCGACGGCGACATCGATGCCGGCATTGGACGAGCCGCCGAAATAGAGCGGCGGACGCGGCGACTGCGCCGGCGGAAACAAGAGTTTGCCGCCCTCGATGTGGATGTGCTTGCCCTGGACATTCACGGTCTTGCCGGCGAGCAGGTCGCTATAGACGTTGAGGAACTCGCGGGTGACCTCGTAGCGCTCGTCATGGCCGAGGAAGATGCCGTCGCCCTTGTTCTCGACGGGATCGCCGCCGGTGACGACGTTGACGAGCAGCCGGCCGCCCGTGACGCGATCGAGCGTCGCCGTCATGCGCGCGGCGACACCAGGCGATTGCAGGCCGGGCCGGACGGCGACGAGATAGCGCAGCCGTTCGGTGAACGGCGCAACTGACGAGGCGACGATCCAGGAATCCTCGCAAGATCGCCCGGTCGGCAGCAGCACGCCGAAATAGCCGAGCTGGTCGGCGGCCTGCGCGATCTGGCGCAGATAGTTGAAATTGACCTCGCGGCCGCCGATGCCTGTGCCGAGATAGCGGCCGTCACCGTGGGTCGGCAGGAACCAGAGGATGTTGGCGTTGGGTTGCTTTGTCATGACTTGCGCTCACGAACCGGATTTCCGCGCGACGTCAGAAATCTTGATGGATTTGGGGATCAGGCCCAGCGCGAAGAACGCGTCGGCCACCTGCTGCTGGTCGGCGATGACGGCATCCGTGATCGGTTTGATGCCGTAGGACTGCCGCTTCAATGCCACCTCGACGACCGGCACGGACAGACCGATTGCCGGAGCAAGCTGCTCAGCCACCGCATGGATGTCGCCTTTGGCCCAATCGTCGACCGTGCTGAGCTCGGCGAGCACGGCGTCGACGATCTCAGGATTGGCGTCGAGGAATTTCTTCGAGGCAAAGTAGAACTGGTAGTTGGCGACGATGCCGGAGCCGTCTGCGAGCGTGCGCGCGCCTGTGGCCGCTTCCGCGGCGGCCTGGAACGGATCCCAGATCACCCAGGCATCGACCGCACCGCGCTCGAAGGCGGCGCGCGCATCGGCCGGCGCCAGGAACACGGGCTCAACTTCAGAATATTTCACGCCGGCCTTCTCCAGCGCCTTGACCAGGAGATAGTGGACGTTGGAGCCCTTGTTGAGCGCGACCTTCTTGCCCTTGAGGTCAGCGACCGATTTCAGAGGGCTGTTCTTCGGCACCAGGATCGCCTCGCCCTTCGGCGCCGGCGGCTCATAGGCGACATACTGGATCGGCGCGCCGGCGGCCTGCGCAAAGATCGGCGGGGCTTCGCCGGTGTTGCCGAAATCGATCGCGCCGACATTGAGCGCTTCGAGCAGCGGCGGTCCGGAGGGGAATTCGGTCCACACCACCTTGTAGCCATCGGCAGCCAGCTTCGGCTCCAGCGTGCCCTTGCTCTTGAGCAGCACCAGCTTGCCGTATTTCTGGTAGCCGATGCGGACCACCTTGTCCTGACCGTAAGACGTGCCGACGGCGGCGGCGACGATGCCGATCGACAGCACCACGGCCGCGATCAGACGCTGGATGATACGCCTCATGTTCAAACCCCTGTGTGTGGGAAGGCTGGTCGGCACGATCAGGCTGCCGGATTGCGCCAGACGATGTCGCGGATCGCGATCGGCTTCGGGATCAGGCCGAGCTTGTAGAAGCGATCGGCGACGCCCTGCTGGGTCGCGACGATGTCGTCGGTGACGGGGCCGACGACGAAGGACGACCGGTTCGCCGCGATGGTCTGGATCTCCAGCGGAATGCCGGTCACCGCGGCGAGAGACTTCGCGACCTCGTCGCGATGCTGCTCGGCCCATCTGGCGGTCGCGGTGGTGACGTCGACGATCTGCTGCAGGATCGCGCCGTGGTTCTTCGCGAAGTCGCGGTTGGCGATGTAGAAGGAATTGGTCTTGGTAACCTCGCGCGCATTGATCAGGATGCGGCCGTTCTGCCTGGTCTCGCCGATCGCGAAATACGGATCCCAGATCGCCCAGGCCTCGATGCTGCCATTGGCAAAGGCGGGGCCCGCGTCCGGCGGCGTCAGATAGACCGGTGTGATGTCGGCATAGGTCAGGCCCGCCTTCTCCAGCGTCTGCACCACGATGTTGTGCGCGCTGGAGCCCTTGGTGAAACCGACGCGCTTGCCTTTCAACTCAGTGATGGCGCGGATCGGCGAATCCTTCGGCACCAGAATGCCCTGGCCGTTGGTGATGGGCTGGCCCGCGGCATAGACGATCGCGGCGCCCGCGGCCTGCGCGAACACCGGCGGAGAATCGCCGACTGCGCCGTAATCGACGCTGCCGACATTCATCGCTTCCATCATCGGCGGGCCCGAGGAGAACTCGACCCAGTTCACCTCGATGCCCAGGGTCGCGAAATGTTTTTCCAGCGCCGCCTGCTGGCGCGTAATGACCAGCACGCCGTTCTTCTGATAGCCGATGCGAATTTCCTTCACCGCGCCTTGCGCGATTGCAGGCGAGGCGAACGCAGCGGCCGCCGCAGTTCCAACGGAGAGCTTGAGAAAGTCACGACGCTGCATTCCACGCTCCCGGCCGCACGCGGCCGTCATTCATTCCAGTTCGGGAATGATGGTGCGGGTTGTCGGAGGTGTCGAGACGTGCGGAAAAATAGCGATGCGAGCACTGCGCGTGCGGCAGCGCGCATGATTAATCTTTCAAGCGGCCGCAATGATGCAGAGGGATTTTTTCTGCACGCGAATGTGAGAAGCGCAGGCAGTGGGGCTGCTGAGGCGCGAAGCTGCCTCCACTACTTCCGCTGTCATTCCCAGCGAAGGCGGGGAATCCAGTATTCCAGAGGCGTCAGTGCTTCACACGACGGCCGCGGCGTACTGGATCGCCCGGTCAAGCCGGGCGATGACACTGAAACCGTGGTGGGCGCGTGCCTCGCGCAGGACCGCTTGCAAGCTAATGCCACCGCACCGGCAAATTCTGCAGCCCGCGAAACGCCCAGCCGCCGATCCGCACCTTCTCGTCGGCGGCGATCTCGAGCTGCTTCGCCCGCGCGAACACGGTCGGCAGCGCGACGTCGGCGATCATGGCGCGGGAGGCCCACGCGCCGGCGCAGAAATGCGGGCCGGCGCCGAAGGCGACGCTCTTGGTCGTATCGCGCCGCACGTCGAACTGATCGGCGCGCTCAAAATGCCTCTCGTCGCGGTTGGCCGAGCCGAACATCAGGAACACGCGCTCGTCCGTCTCGAAGGCGACATCGCGGATGCTCCAGGGCTTGGCGATACGCCGCGGCGACATGCCGATCGGCGAGATCCAGCGGGCATATTCCTCGAACGCCTCGAGCCAGGTCACCTCGCCCTTGCGCACCAGATCGAGCTGCTCGGGATGGGTCAGCAGCGCCCACACCGTGCCGGCGATGGCCTTGCGCGGCTCGTTCTGGCCGCCCGAGATCGCGAGCTTGACGTTGGCGCGCACGCTCTCCATCGGCATGCCGGAGGTGAGCAGCACGCCCAAAATGCTCTGGTCGGGATGCTTGCGCATCGCCGGCAGGATGTCGTCGATCGCGGCATCGATGCCCGAGGTCGCGGCGTGACAGCGCGCCTCGACCTCAGGGTCGCCGGCATAGTTGGCGATGCCCTCGATCATGCCCTGCGACCACGCGTCCATGTCGCCAAAGCCGATATTGGTGAGGCCAGTGATCGACTTCAGGCATTCGCCGGAGAACGGCAGCGCGAAATCGCGCATGAAGTCGATCCGTCCCGGCGCGATCGCGTCGAGGATGCGGTCGGCATGGGCCTGGAACAGCGCGGTCCAGTGCGCCTTCACCGTCTTTGGCGACACCGTCGGAAACATCGCGCGGCGCTCGACCTGGTGCGCCTCGCCGTCCTTGCGCATCATGTTGTGGCCCATTAGCCGGTTCATCAGGCCGGCGGGCTGGTGCGAGGAGAACACGTCGATCTGCTTCTCGGAGATCGAGATGTCGTCGCGGCTGGTCAGCAGCGTCGAGCCGAGTTGCGGCACGAACGCGATGGGAGCTTCTTTCCGCATCTTCGCGAGCATCGGATAGGGATCGGCCCAGAATGCGGCCGGGTCGATGTCGATGCGCGGCGCGGTGCTCAAGGCGGCCTCTCCGGATGTCGTATCCTAGAGGACAGACTAGCGAACTCCGCGGCCGGCGTCTGTCCCTAGCGATGGGGACACACGGCAGGAGAGCATTTACGTGTAAGTCCGGTTGACGGGACAAAACGGCAAGGAATTCCCCGTGGCTCACAACTTCGATATGTGCCGGACTTGGAGATTGTCGCGACGCAGGCATCGAATTTGCCGTGGCAGCCGGTTCCTGTACACTTGGCCTGCAAAGCCAAGACGGGATGGTCATGACCACATTGCTCATCGTAGGCGCGACGGGGCTGGTTGGCGGCCGCGCGATGACGCTTGCTCGTGCGGACCCTCGCATCACGCGCATCATCGCGCCGACGCGGCGTGCGCTGCCAGCCGAGGAGCGGGTAACCAATCCTCGGCTCGATGATCTGATTGCTGGTGCCGGCGGTGAGGAATGGCGAGCCGACGGCGCAATCTGCGCGCTCGGAACGACGCGAGCGGCGGCAGGGTCGGCAGCAGCATTTCGAGCGGTCGATTACGAACTTGTGCTGCTGATCGCGCGGCGGCTGCGCGACGCTCGAGTCGGCCGTTTCGCGCTGGTATCGTCCTTGGGCGCTGACCCGCGATCCCTGTTTCTCTACACACGGACGAAGGGCGAGGTGGAGGAAGCGATCGGGGCGCTCGCTTTCCCGTCCCTGACGATCCTGCGGCCAGGCTTCCTGGATGGCGAGCGTGCCGAAAGCAGGCCGGTACAGCGAGCAGTGCGGAACGTCCTAAACTTCGCGTCCCCCCTGTTGCCGCGGGTTGCGCGTGTAAGCCCGGTGACCAACGTGGCCCGGCAGCTCATCGAGGCGGCTGTTGCCGGCGAACCAGGAAAGCACGTCATTGGAGCGGGGCAACTGGCAGAGGGCGGCAGCTGACACCGCGGGTCCCGGCTCTGCACAGCAGCGCGTGCCGGACGATGCTGCGCGGCGCTCTGCTCACCGTTGGAGCCCAGACCTTTGGAGCTAGATCCTTGGAGTTACCGGGCCTCGGCGATCGTCGCTCCGGATGGCAGCATCTGAGCGTTGGCTGCCAAGGGCCGCTTCGATGGCGATGCAGGGTCCGGCAACCGGAACGCGGCGTCGGCCGGCGCGCCCTGGGATGGACGACGAACGGTTGCCGGAAGCACGATCACTTTCGCGCCGACCTTCACCCGCTCATAGAGATCCGTGACGTCGTCATTGGTCAGCCGGATGCAGCCGGACGAGACCCGCTTGCCGATCGTATCGGGCTTGTTGGTGCCGTGAATCCGATATTCCGTCTCGCCCAGATACATCGCCCGCGCGCCCAGCGGATTGCCGGGGCCACCTGCCATGAACCGCGGCAGATAAGGCTGACGCGAGACCATCTCCGCAGGCGGATGCCAATCCGGCCATTCCGCCTTACGAGCCACAGTCTGCTCACCGGACCATGTGAACCCCTCGCGGCCGACCCCGATGCCGTAGCGCAACGCCTGGGTGTCGTTCAGAACCAAATAGAGGAATGTGTTCTTGGTATCGATGATCACGGTGCCCGGCGTCTGGCGGCTGGCGTAGTCAACCACCTGCCGGACCAATGCTCCGGGACCATCAGCGTCGGCTTTTGGTGGTTCGACCAAAGGCGCCGGGGTCGGAATCGGAGCCGGAGCTACCGCCGGCGCGGATGCATGAACCGGGGGCGCCACGTAAACCGGACTTGACGATGCCTTGGCTTCCTGTGGGGACGGCTTGCGTGCCGGCTGCACGCTCGCCGGGCCTGACAGCAAACCGTAGCCCAATGCGGCGACGGCCACGGCGCCAATTGCAACTCTCGCGGCCATGGGTATTGCGAGCGCCTCTGCCTTTCCACGTTTCGCCCGCTTACCCATACTGTTTCCCCAGGTCACTGTGCCCTGAAGAGGTACCCAGCAAAATTTAAGAAACTTCGAAGCGATGCCGCGCAGGCGGGAACCGTCGGGGATGGTTAACGCCGGGCCCTTGTTCGACGATATCAAGATTGGGAGCACCGCTTGATAGTGAGCTGGCGATGCGGACAACGCGCTTCTCTGAATAACCCGGCGGAGCGGACACGCTGCGACCTTGACTGCTCCCAGCCCGACAGCCGACATTCTGAGGCCAGAAACAGAAGGCAGCTAAGGGGCCAGAAGCGGAAGCCGAGAACTCACTCGACCGTCCTGTCGGCACGAGAGAGTAGCATCGGCGGCATTTCGACACCTAGCATTTTGGCTGTCTTGAGATTGATGACCAGTTCGAACTTTGTCGGCTGCTCAACAGGCACCTCGGCTACCTTTGCGCCTCGCAATAGTCTTGCGACCTGACGCGCGCATTGGTGGAAAACCGCGCTGAGGCGGGGACCGTATCCCATCAGTCCGCCTTCTTCCGCCTGCTCGGGCCACTGCAGAATGGCGGGCAGGCGGCGGAGGGCCAGCCGATCGCGGATCAGGTACTGGAATTTCGATGCCAAGATCGGCGAGGCCAGCAGGTTGACGGCCCCGATCTCTTCGACCTTCAAAGCGTCAATCACACGGATGAGATCTTCCTCGGATCGTGCGGCAAACGGAACGATCTCGACGCCGAGCCTCTTGGCGGCGCTTTCGAGAGTACTCATGTTTGGTATCGGCAGGCGGTCCGCGAGAGCGGCTATTCGCCGGATAGCTGGCAGTGCTTCATGCAGCAGCTCCAATCGCTTGGCGTCGAGCTGAAACGCAAAGATGGCAACACCAGTGGTGTTACCTTCGGGATGCGGCATCGAGGCGACAAGCTTGCTGCCAAGCAAGTCGTCCGCGATCACCACGATTGGAATACGCTGCGTTGCTTTCTGTGCTGCGTGCCCTGCTTCGGCCCCGACTGCCATCAGCACATGTGGACTTGCCTCGACCAGTTCAATGGCCACACTGGCATAAGACGCGGCAGCCACCCTTTCGCCACGGCTGTCGATCTCAAGGTTTTTGCCCCTGACAAAGCCGGCTCTGCCCAGTTCATCGAAGAAGCTGAGCGGTACCGGCCCCAATGCCGCAACGCGGTACCGCTGGCCAGCCCGCTGTGCGCGGGCTTTGAGCGGCAATGCCGCAGCGCCAGCAATCAGCGTGACGAACTCGCGCCGCTTCATGTGGATCCCGGGAGCATTTGACCGGGTCTCAGTCTAGCACATTGGAGGCGAGGAGTGGCGTCGGCTTCGGGTCAAAAGGCGACGATCCCCGTAGGTGGACCGCGTGTCCGCTTTGCTTTCGGAAGCAGGTATCGCGGGCTCCCAGTCCCCTCAGTTCAGGCCGTGTGGCCCTGCCAGCAGGCCCAGCACGATTCCGAACAATTCGTTCTGCGAGGAGATGCCGAGCCGCTGATAGGCGCGCTTGCGGTAGGTCAGGGTCGAATGCAGGCTGATGCCGAGTCCTTGCGAGATCGCTTCGGAGCTGAAGCCAAGCAGGATGCGGCGGCAGACCTCCTGCTCTCGCGGTGTCAGGTTCGAGAGTGGCGCGCGCGTCGCGAACAATGTGGCGAGGTTCTGATCAGGAGTCGCGGCATGCTGGAAATGACGTGCGACGCTGGCGCCGATCGCGGGCGCGATCGCCTGGAGCCGCTCGCGTTGCGCGGCGCTGAAGCGACCCTGGGTCGTGATGCGATAGAAGTTGACGTAAAAGCAGGTGTCGCCGGTCCAGATCGCGGTCGCGCATTTGTCGACGATGCCGGAATCGTGGAAGAAGATCTTGCGGTAGCGCGCGCCGTACATGCGGGGCGCGAAGCTCGGCAGCATGATCGGCCCAGCGCCCTCGCCTTCGAACAGCGCATCACGGTTGGGATCGGATTCGTGGAACTGGCCGGCATAGGCGGCGCCGAGATCGCCGCCGATCGGGATATTGCCGGCATCGAGCAGGCAGGTCGCGGCACCGGCACGGCTCAGCGCGAACACCATGCAATGGCCGACATCGGCGTGGCGGCGCAGCGTGTCGATGAGGACTTTGGGGAAATCGGAGCGGCCGATGGCGAGCACCGCGGGCGTGATGTCACTAACCGCTGGAGTTGTGGCCGTTCCGTCGGGCCGCATTGGTTTCCTCCGTCTGACGCTGTTTTGCGGAAGGATAGCAGCAACGATCGGGCGCCGAAAGCCGGCAACGCCTGTGATGCGCTGCAGAGCCGGGGCCCATGCCGGATGCAGAGTCCTTACCCCGCCGCCTTCGCTGGCGCCACGTTGACCGCAAGCTTGCCGTAGCGGTCCGTAAACGCCTCGGTGTCGATCTCCTCCAGCTTGATCTCGCCGCTCATGACGCCCCGCTTCCAGGCCGCCTGCGCCGGGTCGTTCTGGAACTCCGGCATCACCTCGCGGCCGAACAGCTCCAGCGATTCGCAGATGTGCTCGTGGCTGTTTTTGCCGGCCTGGTTGAGCAGGATGACCTGGTCGATATGCGAGGACTGAAAGCGCTTCAGCTTCCTGCGGATCGTCTCGGGCGAGCCGATCAGGCCGCCGCGCAAGGCCGCCTCCTGCGCCTCCGGATTGTCGCGCTTCCACTTGTTGTACTCGTCCCACATGTTGACGGTGTAGGGCGCGGGCCGCTGGCGGTTCTGCGAGGCACCGTAGAAGCGCAGCGCGAACTGGAAGAAGGTGGCGCCGTCGGCGCGGGCGCGCGCCTCCTCATCCGTTTTGGCGCACATGAAGAACGAGACCAGCGCCATGTTCGGGTTGATCTGGTAGTCCGCCAGTTTATGCAGCCGCTTGGTCATGGCGTTGTAATAGGCGTGCACCCAGGCATGCGCGGCATCCGCACTGACGAACTGGAAACCGAGCGCGCCAAAACCATGGCGGCCGGCACGCTCGATGGTCGGCAGCTGCGAGCACGCCATCCACAGCGGCGGATGCGGCTTCTGCACCGGCTTTGGCACGACATTGCGCAGGGGAATGTCGAAATACTTGCCGTGATGTTCGCTGCCCGCGTCCTTGAACATCGGGAAGATCGCCTGCACGGCTTCTTCAAAGACCTCCTTCTTGGTCTCCATGTCGCGGCCGAACGGCGTGAGCTCGGTGATGGACGCGCTCTCGCCCATACCGAACTCGCAGCGCCCGTTCGAGAGCAGATCGAGCACCGCGACACGCTCGGCAACGCGCGCCGGGTGATTGGTGGTGAGCTGCAGGATGCCGTGGCCAAGCCGGATGTTCTTCGTGCGCTGGCTGGCCGCGGCGAGAAAGGATTCCGGCGAGGGCGAGTGCGAATATTCCTCGAGGAAGTGATGCTCGACCACCCAGGCATGGTCGTAACCGAGCTTGTCGGCGAGTTCCATCTGCGAGAGGGCATTCTGGTAGAGCCGGAGCTCGTCGCCGGCCACCCAGGGCCGCGGCAGTTGCAGCTCGTAGAAGATGCCGAACTTCATGGCGTCGCTCTCCCGCTCTATTGTTGTTAAGCTCATCTTAAGGTGTGAGGCGGAGCTGTCTACGGAGCAGCAATTCCGCCGCGCGGGAGACTGATCCCGAGCCTGGCATGGCGACGCATACCCGCCTCGGCGCCGCCGCTGCGACATCCGCGCAAGTCGACAGGTTGATCCAGATCAACGCCACCACGGCCCGATTGCAGCAAAAGGGCTGCAAGGCAACGGCCCGGATGCCGTCCCGCTTCCCATACCATCCCGAAGAGACCGAATATGTCGGCCCCTGACGACACGACTTCGCGCGTGCGCCGCAAGCGCATGGAGATTTTCGCTTTCCTGTTCCTGACCGCGATCGTGATGCCCGTCCTCGCGGTCGGAACAGTCGGCTCCTATGGGCTCGGCGTCTGGATCTACCAGATGTTTGCTGGCCCTCCCGGCCCGCCGCCCTCCCCGCATTGATCTCCTCCAAGCGAAAGACCGGCATCATGGCCCAAGCTTCACTCAACCGCCGCGCATTGATCACCGGCCGCGTGCTCAGCACCGACCGCATCGTGCCGCCACCGGGCGCCGAAATCGCCAGCATCATCGTGCAGGCGCGCCCCGAGCGCCTCGCCGAACTCGAAGCTGAGATCACCGCCCTGCCCGGCTGCGAGATCCATGGCCGCGACCCACGCGGCAAACTCGTCGTCGTGACCGAAGCGCCCGATGCCGGCAGCCTCGGCACCCTGCTCAACACCATCCAGTCGCTGCAACACGTCTATTCCGCGGCGCTGGTCTTCCACGCCATCGAAACCGCCTGAGTCAGGAAGAGCCATCATGACATCGCCAAAGCTCGACCGCCGCCAGATGCTGAAGCTCGAGGCCGCCGCGATTGCGGCCGCCGCAGCAGGCATGCCGGCTCCGGCGCTCGCCGCCAATCTCATCACCGAGCGCGACAACAGCGAAATGAAATGGGACAAGGCCGCCTGCCGCTTCTGCGGCACCGGCTGCTCGGTGATGGTCGCGACCAAGGACAATCGCGTCGTCGCCACCCACGGCGACATCAAGGCCGAGGTCAACCGCGGCCTCAACTGCGTCAAGGGCTACTTCCTCTCCAAGATCATGTACGGCCATGACCGCCTGACCCAGCCGATGCTGCGCAAGACGGGCGGCAAATACGACAAGAACGGCGAGTTCACGCCCGTGTCCTGGACCGAAGCCTTCGACATCATGGAGGTGAAGTGGAAGGAGGCGATCAAGAAGCGCGGCCCCAACGGCGTCGCCATGTTCGGCTCCGGCCAGTGGACGATCTGGGAAGGCTATGCAGCCTCGAAGCTGTTCAAGGCCGGCTTCCGCACCAACAACATCGATCCCAATGCGCGGCACTGCATGGCTTCCGCCGTCGCCGGGATGATGCGCACTTTCGGCATCGACGAGCCGCCCGGCTGCTACGACGACATCGAGGCGACCGACGCCTTCGTGCTGTGGGGCTCCAACATGGCGGAGATGCACCCCATCCTGTGGACGCGCCTCGCCGACCGCCGGCTGTCCGCGCCGCATGTCCGCGTCGCCGTACTCTCGACCTTCGAGCACCGCTCGTTCGACCTCGCCGACATCGGCATGGTGTTCAAGCCGCAGACCGACCTCTACATCCTCAACGCCATCGCCAACCACATCATCAAGACCGGCCGGGTCAACAAGGACTTCGTCGCCGCGCATACGATTTTCAGGCGGGGGCAGACCGATATCGGCTACGGTTTGAGGCCGGAGCATCCGCTTCAGAAAAAGGCAACGGGTGCAGCGAAGGCCAACGACTCCACCGACATGAGCTATGACGAGTACGTCAAGTTCGTGTCGGAATACACGCTGGAAAAGGCAGCCGAGATGTCCGGCGTGCCGCTGAACCGGCTGGAGGCGCTCGCCGAGCTCTACGCCGATCCCAAGACCAAAGTGGTCTCGTTCTGGACCATGGGCTTCAACCAGCACACCCGCGGCGTCTGGTGCAACAACCTCGTCTACAACATCCATCTTCTGACCGGAAAGATCTCCTCGCCCGGCAACAGCCCGTTCTCGCTGACCGGCCAGCCCTCGGCCTGCGGCACCGCGCGCGAGGTCGGCACCTTCTCGCACCGGCTGCCGGCCGACATGGTCGTGACCAACAAGGCGCATCGCGACCACGCCGAGCACATCTGGCAGCTGCCCGAAGGCACCATTCCCGACAAGAACGGCGCGCACGCCGTGCTGCAAAGCCGGATGCTGAAGGACGGCCTGATCAACGCCTATTGGGTGCAGGTCAACAACAACCTCCAGGCCGGCCCCAACGCCAACGAGGAGACCTATCCCGGCTTCCGCAACCCCGACAATTTCATCGTGGTCTCGGATGCCTATCCGTCGGTGACGGCACTGGCCGCCGATCTGATCCTGCCGACCGCGATGTGGGTGGAGAAGGAAGGCGCCTACGGCAATGCCGAGCGGCGCACCCAGTTCTGGCACCAGCTCGTCCCCGCGCCCGGCGAGTCGAAATCCGATCTCTGGCAGCTCATGGAGTTCTCCAAGCGCTTCAAGATCGAGGAGGTCTGGCCCGAGGAGCTGATCGCCAAGAAGCCCGAGGTTCGCGGCAAGACGCTGTTCGACGTGCTCTACAAGAACGGCCAGGTCGACAAATTCCCCGTGACCGACATCGAGCCGGGCTATCTCAACGACGAGTCCAAGGCCTTCGGCTTCTATGTGCACAAAGGCCTGTTCGAGGAATACGCCCAGTTCGGCCGCGGACATGGCCATGACCTCGCGCCGTTCGACACCTATCACCGCGAGCGCGGCCTGCGCTGGCCCGTCGTCAACGGCCAGGAGACGAAGTGGCGTTTCCGCGAGGGCAGTGATCCCTACGTCAAGCGGGGCACCGACGTGCAGTTCTACGGCTATCCCGACGGCAAGGCGCGCATCTTCGCGCTACCCTACGAGCCGCCGGCGGAATCGCCCGACAACGAATATCCCTACTGGCTCTCGACCGGCCGCGTGCTGGAGCACTGGCATTCCGGCACCATGACGCGCCGCGTGCCCGAGCTGTACAAGGCCTTCCCCGAAGCCGTGTGCTTCATGCATCCGGACGACGCGGCGGATGCCAAGCTCCGTCGCGGGGACGAGGTGAAGGTGGTCTCCCGCCGCGGCTTCATCCGCGCCCGGATCGAAACGCGCGGTCGCGACCGGCCGCCGAAGGGCCTCGTCTTCGTGCCGTGGTTCGACGAGTCCAAGCTGATCAACAAGGTGACTCTGGACGCGACCGATCCGATTTCGCTGCAGACCGACTTCAAGAAATGCGCCGTGCGCATCGAGCGGGTGAGCCTGTCATGATGAAACGATCTGCAATCGCCTTGCTCGCCTTCGCGATCACCGCGGCCTCGAGCTCGCTGACCGCACAGACCGTCACCTCAGGCCTGCGCGGTCCGGCCCCACTCAATGACGAGGGCCCGGCGCCGCCGATGCTGCCGAACCGCAACACGTCCGAGAAGGAGGTGCGCAATTATCCGGAGCAGCCGCCGGTCATCCCGCACACGATCGACGGCTATCAGATCGACCTCAACGGCAACAAATGCCTGTCCTGCCATGCGCGGGCACGCACGGCGGAATCGCAGGCGCCGATGGTCTCGATCACGCATTTCATGGACCGCGACGGCCAGTTCCTCGCCTCGATCTCGCCGCGGCGCTTCTTCTGCACGGAATGCCACGTGCCGCAGAACACCGCCAATCCGCCCGTGAGCAACGACTTCGTCGACATCGACACGCTGCTCTCGCGTGCAAGCCCGGGTGGCCGCCGATGACGACGACTGCTGACGAGCCCAATGCAGAGCTGAAAACCAAGCGCGGCTTCATCGCGCGAAGCTGGGACTTTGCGCTGGAGCTCTGGCGTGTGCTGACCCGGCCGAGCTCGGTGTTCGCGCTCGGCACGCTGGTGCTCGCGGGCTTCGTCGCCGGCGTTATCTTCTGGGGCGGCTTCAACACCGCGCTGGAATTGACCAACACCGAAAAATTCTGCACCGGCTGCCACGAGATGAAGGACAACGTCTACGCCGAGCTGAAATCCACCATCCACTTCAGCAATCGCTCCGGCGTGCGCGCGACCTGCCCGGATTGCCACGTCCCGCACAACTGGACCGACAAGATCGCGCGCAAGATGCAGGCCTCTAAGGAGGTCTGGGGCAAGATTTTTGGCACGATCGACACCCGCGAGAAATTCCAGGATCATCGCCTCGAGCTCGCCGCGCACGAATGGGCGCGCTTCAAGGCCAACGATTCACTGGAATGCCGCAACTGCCATAGTGCCGATTCCATGGACATCACCAAGCAGTCGCCGCGGGCCTCGGTGGCGCACCAGCGCTTCCTTTTCACGAAGGAAAAGACCTGCATCGACTGCCACAAGGGCATCGCCCACCAGCTGCCCGACATGCGCGGCGTTCCCGGCTGGCAGTAGGACCAAAAGGCAACCGGCTTCGCCCCGCTTGAACCGGCGGGGCGAATGGTTAGTTTTGGGGGATGGCGAATCGCCTCGTTTCGCCCTTCCTCAAGACAGATATGGCCAGTTTCACACCGCATCAGGATGCCGCTCTCAAGGCCGTCGGCGACTGGCTGAAGGCCAGGCCGGGCCGCAATGGCACGCCGCCGATCTTCCGCCTGTTCGGCTTTGCCGGCACCGGCAAGACGACCCTGGCCCGGCACATCGCCGAAGGCGTCGACGGCGAGGTGAAATTCGCGGCCTTCACCGGCAAGGCCGCCCTCGTCATGCGCAACAAGGGTTGCGACGACGCCTCCACCATCCACTCCCTGATCTACCGCGCCCGCGAATCCGGCGAGGAGCAGCCGAGCTTCGAATTGTGGGACGACGCGCCGGCCTCGAAGGCGAAGCTGATCGTGATCGACGAATGCTCGATGGTCGACGCCGAATTGGGCCGCGACCTGATGTCGTTCGACTGCCCACTGCTCGTGCTCGGGGATCCCGCGCAGCTGCCGCCGATCCAGGGCGGCGGCTTCTTCACCAACACCGAGCCCGACGCGATGCTGACCGAGGTGCACCGCCAGGCGCAGGACGATCCGATCGTGCGGATGTCGATGGACGTGCGCGAGGGACGCGAGCTCGACATCGGCCGCTACGGCGAGAGCGAGGTGGTCTCGCGCAAGGAGCTCGATCCCGATCGCGTGATGGGCGCCGATCAGGTGCTGGTCGGCCGCAACAACACGCGGCGCGCATACAACATGCGGGTGCGGCAGCGCCAGAACATCGAGGACGTCTTCCCGGTCGCGGGCGACAAGCTGGTATGCCTGCGCAACAACCGCAAGAAGGGCCTGTTCAACGGCGGGCTGTGGCGCGTGAAGTCGCGCAACACCTCGCGCTCGAAATCGCGCATCCTTTCGATGCGGCTGTCACCGGACGAGGATTTCGGCCACAAGGTGACCAAGGTCTCGGTGCGCGCCGATTGCTTCGAGGGCGGCGTCGAGCAGATCGCCTGGGAGCAGCGCAAGCCCTATGACGAGTTCGATTACGGCTACGTGCTCACCGTGCACAAGTCGCAGGGCTCGCAATGGGACGACGTCGTGCTGTTCGACGAGAGCTTTGCGTTTCAGGACTCGCGGGCGCGGTGGCTGTATACGGGGATTACGCGCGCAGCGAAACGGCTGAGCATCGTCGTCTGAAACTCCGCTCCCGTAGGGTGGGCAAAGGCGCGTAGCGCCGTGCCCACGATCTCCCTCCATAAGCAACAAGGCGTGGGCCGCTTCCGCCTTCGCTCTTCGAGCTACGGCGGACAAGTCGCTTTGCCCACCCTACGGCACGGAGAATGGGGCGCCGGAATCGCGCCCCTTACTTCCCCGCCACAAAGTAAAAATCCTCCCGTCCCGGCGGTGACCCATATGTGAATGGCTGCTGCTCGTGCTTCGTCGCAGCCCAGACGTCGTCGCGGATGATGTCGAACAGTTTTCGGATCTCGATGCGCGGCTGCCTGATCTCGCGGGCCAGCGCGGTGGCAAACGGGCTGTTGGCGCTGCCGTCGCCGTCCATCGCGGTCTCGCCGTGCTTGGCGGCGTAGACCACCATGAAGCCGGCGCCGGGCTCGATGTTGGAAAAGCCCTTGTCGACCAGCTTCAGCGACAGCGTGCGCTGCATGCTCGGCGCGAACGGATTGTCGCGGCAGGCATCCAGAACCACGAGGCGCATTTTCCGCGCGGCACCGACCGCGGCGATCACCTGCTCGAGGGCGACCGCCTGGGTCTCGGCGTCCTTGTCGGCGGCGAGCTTGGCGTCGACGGGAACGAGATAGTTCACCCCGCCGATCTCGAAGCCGTGGCCGGCGTAATAGACTACGGCCCAGTCGGCCTTCTCCGCTTCCTCCGCAAAGGCCTTCAGCGCGTCAAAGAACTTGTCGCGGGTGAGGTCATTGACGGAAATCACGCTCTGGAAGCCGACGTCGCGCAGCACGCTCGCGATCAGTTTGGAATCGCGCGGCGGATTGGGCAACGCATGGACGTTCTTGTAGGAGCCGTTGCCGATCACCAGCGCCACGCGGCGCCCGGTTGCTCCGGCCGGCGCCTGCAGCGTCAGCGCGGCGAGCCGCTCCTGCGCGACGGCACGGGCGCGAGCGACGTCGGGCTCGTCGAACTTCGTCAACGAATACGCGGCCGCGCGGTAATCGGCGCGCGCCTGCGCGAGATCTTTCTTCCGCTCGTAGATCTGGCCGCGGCCGGAATGCGCGCGGATGTTGTTCGGATTGATCTGGATGGCCGTGTTGTAGTCCTTCAGCGCGGCGTCGAGGTCGCCCTTCATCATGCTGACGTCGGCGCGGTTGTTGATCGCGAACACGTTTTTCGGCTGCCGCTCGATCAGGCCGTTGCAGTCGGCAAGGGCCTGCGCGTACTTGCCCATCAGGCCGTAAGTGATGCAGCGGTTGCTGGCGATCTGCGGCGCGGCCGGGTCGATCTTCTCGGCCTCCGCGAAATCGGCGATCGCGCCGTCGAAATCCTTCATCAGCGTCCGCGCGCGGGCGCGATTGGTCCAGCCGAGCAGGAATTTCGGCGTGTATTTGATCGACAGGCTGAAATCGTCGAGCGCACTCTGCAACGCGCCGCGGCGCGCGTGGATGACGCCCCGATTGTTGTAGGGGACACCGTAAGTGGGGCGCTTCTGGAGGGCGAGGTTGTAGTCCGCCATGGCGAGGTCATCCTGGCCCTTGCGCTCATAGGCGAGGCCGCGCAGGTTGAGGGCGATGACGTAATCAGGATCGAGATCGATCGCGATGGACAGGGTCTCGATCGCGCGGTCGTAGTCGCGCTTGCTGATCAGCGTATTGCCGCGCACGGAGAGCGCGATGGCCTTGTCCTTGCCGGTGAGCTTGTCGGCCTTCAGCAGATTGTCGCAGGCGCTCGCACGGGCCTGGGCCTCCGCCTGGCGGTCACGGCAGAGGGGGAGATCGTCGGCCTGCGGGTCGGCCGCCGCGCTGAACAGGCCGGCGGTCAGGATGACGAGGCTCAGGGAAACGACGCGCAGCATGGGTCAGGCCTGCTCCAGCCGGATTCTTCTTAAGTCGATCATCGATCGCACCGGTTCATCTAGCGCGGAGTTCCCGGTCTCGCCAAGCCGCCGGCGCCCTTCTATCCCGCGCGGCTCGTTTCACAGACTCGTGTCCGTCCCGCCGTAACAACCGGCGGCCGCGTCCGTACCTCGGATGGTGCGAAAACGCAGCCGGGCAACTGTTCGTCCGGCCCCGACCGCCCTAGACTGTCAGACCTTCCGAAAGAGGATCCGCCATGCGCAGACCTGCCCTCGCCTCCCTGCTCGCCGCAACCACCGCCCTTTCGCTAACCTTCGCACTGGCCTTTGCCGCGCCGTCTCAGGCCGCGGAGGACGCGGTCGTGATCCCCGCCCCGGCCATGGATGCGGCACCTGCGAGCGGGATCCAGACCGCCGTGATCGCCGGCGGCTGCTTCTGGGGCGTCCAAGGCGTCTTCCAGCACACCGCGGGCGTCGTCAACGCGGTCTCCGGCTATGCCGGCGGTACCAAGGCGACCGCCGACTACCAGACGGTCTCGAGCGGCCGGACTGGCCATGCCGAGGCGGTCGAGATCAAATACGACCCGAAGAAGATCTCCTACGGAAAGATCCTCCAGATCTATTTCTCGGTGGCGCACGACCCGACCCAGCTCAACCGCCAGGGCCCCGACGTCGGCACGCAATATCGCTCGGCCGTCTTCACCACCTCCGAAGAGCAGAAGAAGGTGGTGGAGGCCTATATCGCCCAACTCAACGGCGCCAAGGTGTTCAGCAAGCCGATCGTGACCAAGGTCGGCGCGCTGGAGGCGTTCTACCCGGCGGAGGCCTACCACCAGGACTATCTGACGCTGCACCCGAACCAGCCCTACATCGCCTATAACGACCTGCCCAAGGTCGAGAACCTGAAAAAGCTGTTCGCGGATAACTACATTGAAAAGCCGACGCTGGTGAGCGCCAGCAAGGCCACCAACTGATCGCGAGATCATCTCAAGAACGGGAGACCCATGCCCGACACTAAAATGAAAACCACGGACGACAAGGTCATCAAGAGCGAAGAGCAGTGGCGGCGCGAATTGTCGCCGATGCAGTACGCGGTGCTGCGCGAGAAGGCGACCGAGCGTCCCTTCTCGGGCGAGTATGAGCACGACCACCGCGCCGGCACCTATGTCTGCGCCGGCTGCGGCAATGTGCTGTTCGAATCCGAGGCCAAGTTCGATTCGGGCTGCGGCTGGCCGAGCTTCACCCAGCCGGCCGTCGAGAGCCATGTCGACGAGGAGCGGGACGTCAGCCACGGCATGATCCGCACCGAGGTGCTCTGCTCCAAATGCAGCGGCCATCTCGGCCACGTCTTCCCCGACGGCCCCGGGCCGACCGGCCTGCGCTACTGCATCAACTCGGCCGCGCTGAAGCTGGAGCCCAAATAACGTTGCCCGCGGTCGGGTTCCTTCATGGAACCCGACCGCGCGATGTGCTTTTCTTCTCTGGCGGTGCGGCCGATCATCGCATTTGGCGGCCGCCAGGGGAGGATGCCATGTCAGTCGGGACCGTCCTGATCATCCTGGTGATCATCTATCTGCTCGGCGGCCTGTCCGGCCGCGTCGGCGGCTACGGCTATGGCATGGGCCATTCCGGCATGGGCATCGGAGGCGTCGTCTTGGT
Organism: Bradyrhizobium sp. IAR9; assembly: GCF_013408065.1. NCBI lineage: Bacteria > Pseudomonadati > Pseudomonadota > Alphaproteobacteria > Hyphomicrobiales > Nitrobacteraceae > Bradyrhizobium > Bradyrhizobium sp. IAR9. The sequence continues at coordinate 7,756 of NZ_JACBZW010000004.1, read as the reverse complement.
CGTGCTCGTCGTCCTGCTGCTTCTTGGCAAATTGTAAGCCATATAAGCCATTGAAATAATTCAGCTAATTTCATCCGCGGAGCTGCCATGCGCGGATTCATCATCTCCCATCGCAGGGGTCGCATTTTTGTCAAAACGGCCTATATTAGTGGGCGAAAATGGCATGTGCGGCGGGCCCGCTCGATTGCGGCCCCTGCCCTCCCAAACCCCACGCGCTTAAAGCCCCAGAGAGATCACGAGGTCTTTGACCATGCGTCCACTGCGTCCGTTCAACTTCAACACGTCTGCCGAACTCTTCCCCGCCGCGATCCGCAAGAAGAAGCGCGCAGGCTTCACCTATCGCCGGTTCGGCACCGCGGCCGAAGCCGTGCAGTTCGCGATGGAGCAATTGCCGACGGATTCGCTGAACGGCGCCTATCTCCAGGTCGAGGAAGCGCGTTTCGACCAGAACGGCATCCGCTCGCTCTATGAGAGCGAAGCCTTCCCGTTGCCCCGCCGTCCCAAGCCGGCGCCGGCCGAGACCGACGCCGCCGACGCGGCATAAGTTTTTTCGCTGAGCCTTACGATGTGCGCAGAAAGCGCGATGGCCAAAAGGCTGTTGCGCTTTTTGCGTTTTTACTCCCTCTCCCCGTTCTTACGGGGAGAGGCGAAGAGGGGAAGCTTCAGATCCGTGGCTGCTTGTCGAGCCAGCGGCGCAAGAGGCGCACGTTGCGCATGTTGGCGCGGAACATGACGTCGAAAGCGTCGCCCGCGAACGGGACCAGGCCGACCACGCCGTCGAGCGCGACATTGCCGAGCATGCGGGTGGTGATGTACCAGGGCGCCCCCAGCGCCCGGGCCTCGCGCACCAGCCACAGCGAGATCGCCGTGGTGATGATGTCGCCGACGACGGGGATCAGGCCGATCAACCCGTCGATGCCGTAGCGTATGTTGGTGCCGGGCAGGATGAAGGCGACGTCGAGCAGCTTTGCGATCGCCTCGATCCGCGCGATCCGCTGCTCGCGCGTCAGATTGCCGAACGGGCTCCCGGCGAACGGATGATCCTTGCCCAGTTCGAAACCGAACTCGCGAAAGCCCTGCTCCAGCGTTTCAGGGCGGATTTCCCGACCATCCTGATCGATGATCGGCCCGCGTGCCTCCGGGCCGGAAGCGGTCGCGCGCGAGCTCCCCGTACGGGATCTGCGTGGAGCAAGGATATCGTCGTCGGACATGGTCATGGCTTTCAGGGAACGCGCTGGGGCGGCAGAGGTTGCTGCGCCGCGCCCGAACGTCGCGCGCTCAGGTCGGCGCCGCCACTGCTTGCGGCTCCTTGATGTATTTATGTACGAGCCAGGACGAAATCACCGCCGGCACGAACCCGACGAGGCCATACAGGATGAACTGCACCGCACCCGAATCCGGCCCGCGCGAGCTGTAGGTGAGCGAGGCCAGCACGAAGGCGAACAGGCCGACCAGGAGCATCCGCAAGCCCGGGCCGATCCGCCTGACATGGGTCAGGATGTCATCGACCGCGCCGATCATCAGCGAGGGCAGGAAGCCGAACAGGTAGCTGTATTGCAGGGTCTTGAAGAACACCGCGAACAGCTTGCCGACCTCGCCGAGACTGGTCTGGGCCCAATAGCCGGACTGATAGGTCGTCGTCAGCAGCAGCAGGAACCCGCCGACGAACGGGCCAACCAGGGCAAACACCAGATAGCGTTTCATCAAACACCCTTTCACTTCGCCGATGTTTATAGCAGCGCCGCGGGAACCTTGAATAGCGGGGCGGGCTCGGCCATTGGGGGAACAAGTGGCAAGGCGACGAGTTCAGACAGGACCTGAATTATCCCTGTCAGATTGGAGCCGCCGATGGCCCGCAAATTTCTCCTGGCGACGATCACGCTGGCAGCCCTGAGTGGCCTGTCGAACGCACCCGCTCTTGCGCAGGGCCACATGGGCTCGCCGCAGGAACAGCAGGCGTGCTCACGCGACGCCTCGCGCTTCTGTCGCAAGGACCTCGGCAATGACGGCGCCGTGCAGGGTTGCTTGCAGGCCAACCGGGCCAAGCTGTCGCGCTCTTGCAGCAAGGTGTTTCAGAGCCACGGCATGTGAGGACCGCGACCATCCCCAGCGAACGGAGGGTGAAGCCATGTTGCGCGACGAACAGCTCTCGATCCTGCGGGACATCAGCCAGTCCGTTGCCTTCGCCGACGACCGCCACGGCAAGATCGGCGAGCTCATCGCCGACGGCTACGTGATGAAGGACGGCGATCTGTTCGAGCTGACCGCCAAGGGCGTCACCGCCGTCGAGGAACACGCCGCCGCGCTCGGCGCGAGCGACGTGGAACAAGCGAGCGCATCCTTTGATCGGATGATCTGATCGCGCGCGCAAGCTTTGTGCGTGACGTCCACGCAACAATTGCAAATTCCTTTGCGCCTGCCATTGCAGCCGCGTGACAATGGCGCATACTTCGCTCGGGCGGCGCAGCACCTTTCGATTCGAACTTCAAGAAATCGAGCGACCACATGCGGGACCAAAGTTCCCGACGTGAAGGCTGTGACATGCGGCAGATCAAGCCACGTGCGGCGCCCCAAAAACCAAGTGGCTCAAGCCCACGGAACTCGGGGACGCATTCTGCATGACACGCTATCAAACCATCGCTTCGCTGCTTAAGACCACCGCTTCGCTCTTCGCCGTCGCAACCACGGCCATCGCACTCCAGACTTCACCCGGTCTCGCCTTCTCATCCGAAGCGCAGCAGATGTGCACGGGTGACGCGATGCGCCTGTGCTCCAGTGAGATCCCCGACATTCCCAGGGTCAGGGCCTGCATGGTGCGGAACAAGGCCCAGGTCAGCCCCGGCTGCCGCGCCGTGATGGACCGCGAAGCCGTGGCATCAGCATCGCGCAAGCGGGAAGCGGCGGCGCAGTAGTCGGGTCGAGTTCGGCTGGATCGTTGAGGCCCGGTTCGCCTCTTCCCGCCGGACAAGGTTCTCGCATGTGACTGTTGGCGGCGGCCGGCGCGCGCGCCTCGTCCTTCGAGACGGCGCTTACGCACCTCCTCAGGATGAGGCTAATTGGCGTCAGTGCCCTTGAAACTGCTGCCTCACACTCCGCCCTCATCCTGAGGAGCCCGCCTAAGCGGGCGTCTCGAAGGATGGCTGCAGGGAAAAGCTCTCAAACGCGATAGCCCTTCCGCAAGCGGGGGAGGTATCCCCCCGGCTCGCATCGACTCAGTCGCAGCTTGAGCCCCTAATCGCCCCACTGGGCGAAGGCGTCGTTGAAGGCGCGCTCACCGGGGGCGCCCTTCTCGATGGCAATGATGGCGCGGCGCTGGTTGGCATAGACCAGCGGCACGTCGAACCACGAGCGCTCCTTCAGGAGCTGGACGTTGCGGGAGCGGTCGGCGTCGACATTGGACAGGCCGACCAGGAAGAAGCCGTCGGTGACCTTGACCGCGAGGCCGGCGAGCGGCGTGCCGCGCGCCTGCTCATTCGACTTCATCAGGATGCCCGGCACGTTGGAGACGCTGCCGCCCGGAAAATCCGGCGGCAGGATGAAGGTCAGCTCCGCGGTGTGGCTCGCCGGCAGCGAGGAATCGGTGTTGCGGCGGAACGACATCGTCATCTTGAACTTGCGGTCGGGGATCTCGATGTCCGCGCGCACGGCGACGTCGGCCTTCTGGTTGCCGGACGCCTTGATCGGCTCGAGCCGCCACACCACCGAGCCGACATATTGCTTGCCCTTCGGATCGGACGGATCCTCGTCATAGAGCACGACCTTCTGCGCCACCGGCGCGACCGGCTGGTCGCTGGCCGAGGGCTGGCCGACGCGATCCGGAATCTTCGGCTTGCTCTGCGGCTGGGACGGATCCTTCGGCGCCTCTACCACCTGGGTCGGCGAGGACTTCAGCAAATTGGTCGCGATCTGGACCAGCTGCTTGCCCCAGAGGATGCCGGCACCGACCAGGATCAGCACGATGCCGACGGCGATCGCACTCTTGAACGGGAAGGTGGAGCGCGTGCGGGCGCGTTTCTTGGCGTCGCGCTCGGGCGCGATGCGCGGACGCGGCGACGGCGGCTGCGGCGCGTAGCGCTCGGCCTCCTCGACCGACTCGTCGTAGGAATAAGGCGCGTCATGCTCGCCGGCGCGGTTTTCCAGGCTCGGCTCGAGCCGGTCGAATTCCGGCGAGGGCGAGGGCACGTTGGCATAGGTGCGGCGCGCGGCGCGGCTGGCCTGTGCGGCAGCGCCGCCGAGATCGTTGGCGTCGGCGGTGATGTCGCGGAAGCCGCGCACGCCCGGTGCCGGCGGCAGCGGCGGCGGAGGTCCGACATCGGGAGGACGGCGCGCACCGGCGCGATCGCGTCCGGCCGCCGGCTCCGGCATCGGTGGCGGGGCGGACGGTCCCGGTTGGCGCGGGGCGTCGAAACGGGGCGCGCGCGGCGGACGCGGGGCCTCGCCTTGGTCATCGACATTGATGGATGGACGGTCGGCGCGCGGCGGCGGCGGCGCCGGACGCGTCCGCGGCGGGGCCGGCGCAGCCGGGCTGCCTTCGGCGGCTCGGGTGCTGGCGCGGCGAAAGGCATCGCCGCTGCTGCCGCCGCGGGCGCCGCCGCCGGGGCGCGAGGCCTCGCGGGCGCGCTGGGCAGCTTCCGATTCGACCTTGCGGACGGCCTCCTCCAGCGACAACCTTTCGCGGGTGATCTCGGATTCGGAGAGCGGCGGCTGCACGCTGCGCAGCTGTGCGATCAACGCCGTGCGCGCCCGCTCATAGAGCGCGCGACGGCTTTCGCCGGGAGCGTTCGGGTCCAGGGCGGCAATAGCGCGGGCGATCAGCGGATAGTAATCAGCCATTTCAACTCAACTATACGCGCGTCCCGGTAAGATATCGTTAAGCCTCAAACGGATTTTGCACCAGGATAGTATCTTCGCGTTCGGGGCTGGTGGAAAGCAGCGCAACCGGGCACCCCACCAATTCCTCGATCCGCCGGACATATTTGATGGCCTGGGCCGGCAGGTCGGCCCAGGACCGCGCATTGGCGGTCGGCTCCTTCCAGCCCTCGATGGTCTCGTAAATCGGCTCGACCCGGGCCTGGGCACCCTCGCCGGCCGGGAAGTGGTCGATCTCCTTGCCGTCGAGCTTGTAGCCGGTGCAGACCTCGATCGTGTCGAAGCCGTCGAGGATGTCGAGCTTGGTCAGCGCCAGGCCGTTGATGCCGCAGGTCCGGACCGCCTGGCGGACCAGCACGGCGTCGAACCAGCCGCAGCGGCGCGGACGGCCGGTGTTGGTGCCGAACTCGCGGCCGCGCTCGCCGATCCGGCGGCCGGTCTCGTTGTCCTGCTCGGTCGGGAACGGGCCCTGGCCGACGCGGGTGGTGTAGGCCTTGCAGAGGCCGAGCACATAGCCGACCGCGCCCGGTCCGAGGCCGGCGCCGGTCGCGGCCTGCGCCGCCACCGTGTTGGACGAGGTGACGTAGGGATAGGTGCCGTGGTCGACGTCGAGCAGCGCGCCCTGCGCGCCTTCGAACAGCATGCGCTTGCCTTCGCGCCGCTTGATGTCGAGCAGCCGCCACACCGTCTCGGCGTAGGGCAGCAGCTCCGGCGCCAGCGCGCTCAACTCCTTCAGGATCACCTTGCCGTCGAATTCGGGCAGGCCGAGGCCGCGGCGCAGCGCGTTGTGGTGGGCAAGCAGCCGGTCGATCTTGTGCGGGAGCGTGTCGAGGTCGGCGAGGTCCATCAGGCGGATGGCGCGGCGGCCGACCTTGTCCTCATAGGCCGGGCCGATGCCGCGGCGGGTGGTGCCGATCGCGGTCGCGGCGCTGGCGGATTCGCGGTGCGCATCGAGCTCGCGGTGCAGCGGCAGGATCAGCGTGACGTTCTCGGCGATACGCAGGTTCTCCGGCGAGACCGCAACGCCCTGCGCCCGCAGCTTGGAGACCTCGTCGAGGAAGGCGGCGGGATCGAACACCACGCCGTTGCCGATCACCGACAGCTTCTGCTCGCGCAGCACGCCCGAGGGCAGCAGCGCGAGCTTGTAGGTCTTGCCGTTGATCACCAGCGTGTGGCCGGCGTTATGACCGCCCTGGAAGCGGACGACGATGTCAGCCTGCTCCGACAACCAGTCGACGATCTTGCCCTTTCCTTCGTCGCCCCACTGGGCGCCGACGACGACAACATTGGCCATTCGCGGGTAATCCTTCGAAGATTTCTCTGTAGGTGGCATGATCCGAACGGAAAATTGGTACCCACTTTTCCGGAATCATGCCTGCGCCCAGCCCAATTCCCGGCCAGAGGCCGTTCGCACGCGAGGCAGCCCAACCGGATAAAGGAAGCAGCCTCTCTAGGCAAGCAAGAACGGGGCATTTTCAGGGCTTCGAGGCCACTCCAAGCCTTTGATATCCCCGGAAAATCCAGAAACCTTCGCGGCGGCGCGCGGGGCTTCGACCAAAGCGTGAGAGGCGCAATCCGCCGCTGCATGGTCGCGATGCATCCGCCCCCCGTTGATGCAGCCCCGATTTCCGTGTCTTTGGACAGCGCCGGGCGATCAGCCGGCCCGGATCCCGCCGGGCTGGAAGCCTCGGCGCATGCGGGGCACGCCAATCCCAATGTCCGCCACCGGCCAGACCACCAGCACGGAGACATCCGGTCACAGCTGGATCGCCAACCAGCCTTATCTGCTGCTCAGCATTACCGCGCTGTGCTGGGCCGGCAACGCCATCGTCGGGCGGCTCGCCGCCGGCCACATCCCGCCGGTCACGCTATCGTTCCTGCGCTGGTTCTTTGCCTTCCTGCTGGTGCTGCCGTTCGCCTGGAAACATCTTGCCCAGGACTGGCCCGCGATCCGCGGCCGACTTGGCCTGATGATCACGCTCTCGGTCACCGGCATCGGCGCCTTCAACACGCTGCAATACTGGGCGCTGGAGCATACCCAGGCACTCAATACGCTGCTGCTGCAGTCGGCCGCGCCGCTGATCGTGGCGCTGTGGTCGCTGGCCATCCTCGGCATCCGCCTCACCGCCGCGCAGGCGTTCGGCGTGCTGCTGTCGATGTGCGGCGTGCTGACCATTCTGCTGCACGGCGATTTCACCACGCTGTCGAACATCGAGTTCAACAAAGGCGACCTCATCTTCATCGTCGCGCTCGTCATCTTCGCGTTGTATTCGGTGCTGACCTTGAAACGGCCGCCGATGCACGGCCTGTCGTTCCTCGCCTTCACCTTCGGGGCCGGCGCAGCCTGTCTCATTCCGTTGGAGATCTGGGAATTGTCCGCGCGGCCCGTGATGAAGCTCGACGGGCCGAACCTCTTGACGCTGTTCTACGTCGCGGTGTTTCCCTCGACGCTGGCCTATCTCTGCTTCAATCGGGGCGTCCGCCTGATCGGCGCCAACCGTGCCGCGCCGTTCTTCCACGTCGTGCCGGTGTTCGGTTCGATCATGGCGATGGCGTTCCTGGGCGAACATCCGCAGGCATTCCACTTCATCGGCTTCGCGCTGGTGCTGTCGGGCGTGTTCGTGGCGTCGCGGAAGCAGGCGACGTAATTTCTTCCTTCCCCCCTTGCGGGAGAAGGTGGCGCGAAGCGCCGGATGAGGGGTTGCATCCGCGCACTCAAATGAGAATTGGACTCGCGGAAAGAGACCCCTCACCCGTCTCGCCGCTTCGCGGCGAGCCACCCTCTCCCACAGGGGGCCTGTTGCGTTATCGGTCTTGGAGGCTGAGGACATGAGGAGAGAGGGGCGCGGTCACGGCAATTGCCAGCGAGGTCTCTAGTGTTCGCCCT